>JBFXGM010000024.1:0-82498 GCA_050178015.1 Mangrovibacterium sp. | reverse complement strand
ATCATCCTCATCCCGATTGTTTATGAACTCACCAAGCAAGCCAAGCGATCGGTGTTGTACTATGCCATACCGTTGCTGGCCGGACTGGCCATCACTCATTCGTTCATTCCGCCCACGCCCGGGCCGGTGGCGGTGGCCGAAATCCTGGGGGCACAATTGGGCTGGGTCATCCTGATGGGCGTCATCATCAGTGTTCCCACCGCCATAGTGGCCGGGCCGGTTTTCGGGAAATACATCAGCAATAAAATAAAAATTGATGCCCCCGATTATTTTTCGGAGCGGGAGCCGGGTGAAGAACAAAAGCCTTTGCCGCCTTTTCGGACCATTGTTTTCATCATAGCCTTGCCCCTGGTGCTGATTGTCGGGAATTCGGTGGCCGAAGTGCTGTTCAGCAAAGGTATCATGCCGGATGGTGCGCTGTACCAGACCATCGGCCTGCTGGGGCATCCGTTTTCGGCCCTGATCATTTCCACCTTGCTGGCCTTGTATGTGCTGGGGGTGAAACGTGGTTTCAGCAAAGATCAGTTGATGGCCCTCTCGAACAAGGCGCTGGGGCCTGCGGGTTTGATCATTTTGGTGACGGGCGCAGGGGGCGTGTTTAAGCAAGTGCTGATCGACAGCGGCATTGGCGCCATGCTGGCTGAACGCCTGGCCAACTCGGCCATGCCGCCGATTGTGCTGGCCTATATTATTGCCGCGGTGGTCCGGGTGATTCAGGGATCGGCTACTGTTTCGATGATCACTGCCGCCGGGATTATGGCGCCGCTGATCACGGCTTTCGAGCTGGGACAAATCGATAAGGCGCTGGTGGTACTGGCCATCGCTGCAGGGGCCACCATCCTGTCGCACGTAAACGACAGCGGCTTTTGGCTGGTGGGCAAGTATTTGGGTATGAACGAAAAAGAAACCCTGCGCTCGTGGACGGTCATGGAAACCCTCATCTCGGTAGTCGGTTTTTTGCTGATTTTGCTGGTTAGTTTTTTCGTCTGAAAATAAAAAGCAGGTGTTAAAAAGATTAATTTAGCGTGTTCAAAAGACCTGCATGGTTACCGGCAGCAATGCGGGAAGGTCTGATAAATCATCTGAATTTGAATGAAAAAAGATAAAAAATCATATGAAGAAACTACTTAGCTATTTGTTCCTCTTGCTTGTTCTCGTCTATTCGTGTAAAGACGATGATGAACCCATTGTAGAGGAAGAAGATCCGATTGCGGAAGAGATTTTGGCCACCAATGCCTGGATCCGCGAGAACATGGAGGATTTGTACCTATGGAATAATAAACTGCCGGACATTGACGATACCAAAGAAGCCAATTCGGAAGAGTATTTCTATAAACTGATTTATGAAGCCGAAGATAAATGGTCGTGGATTACCGACGATTATGCTTCGTTGGCGGCTGAGTTTGCCGGGGTACCGGTAACCATGGGTTTTGATCCGGCCTTTTATTTGTTTTCAGATGGTTCCAGTGTTTATATTGTGGTAAACTATGTGTATCCCGGTTCGGCTGCAGAAGAGGCCGGATTGAAACGCGGCGACATCATTCTTTCCATCAACAATACCAATCTGAATACGGAAAATTACTACACCCTGTATTCCGGAAACGCTTATTCGGTGCAGTTGGGCTCGCTCAGCGGCAGTACCATCAGCCCGTCGGGAATTTCGTATAGCCTGACCGCCCGGGTCACTTCTACCAATCCTTCTGTTCATTACGAGGTCATCGAAACCGAAGGCCATAAAATCGGTTATCTGGCATACGTTGAGTTTGTGGCCGGGACCAACGATGGCTTCCTGGAGACGCTGGATCAGATTTTCACCGAATTCAATACTACGGGCATTACCGACCTGATTGTTGACCTGCGCTATAATCCGGGTGGAGAGATTGATGCGGCAGCTTATCTGGCTTCGGAGATTGCCCCGGCCAATGTGGTTTCGGCAGGCGAAGTGCTGGTGGGCATGAGGTATAACGATGAGCTCCAATCATATCTTGAATATTCTGGCGAAGAGTATGCCGACTATCTTTCGTACCGTTTTCTGGACGATGTTAATGGCAATGTCAATTTGCAGCGGGTTTTCTTTCTGACGACCACGGGAACGGCTTCGGCCAGCGAATTGCTTATCACCGGTTTGGAACCTTACATGGATGTGGTGCACATTGGTGAGCCTACTTACGGGAAATACACCGGCGCCTGGGTGATTCCCGATGACCAGGAAGAATGGGCGATGGTGCCTATCGTATTGAAATATGCCAATACCTTTGGTTATACCGATTTTAAAGATGGTCTCACACCGGATTATGTAGTGGAAGACGACGTGCTGGCGGGCATTCCTTTTGGCGACACTTCCGACCCGATGGTCGCCAAGGCGATTGAGCTGATTACCGGACAAACGACAACGGTGGCAGTTGCCAAATCGTCCAGGATAAAGGTGCTGGGAAAGCAGCTTTTCCCGAAAGCCCTGGAGTTGAAGAAAAACCTGTTTGTTCCCGTGCCTGAGCTTTCGCGGTAGCAGTAGCCGGATCCCTATTTGTGGGGATAGCCAGCAGGTCGTTTCAAATGAGCTCTTCGGGATTGATGTCGCTGATGTCGATTAATTTGTTCATGATGGCATACATCGTAAGCCCGGAAATGGATCGGATATTCAGCTTTTCGGTGATGTTTTTCCGGTGCGAAATCACTGTGTGGATGCTGATGTTGAGCCTGTCGGCAATTTCTTTGTTGGCCAGGCCCAATGCCACCAGCCGGATGACATCCTTCTCGCGCAGGGTGAGGTCGCCGTTGTCGGGCAGCACAGCTTTCTGCTTGCTGGCCGATTTGCGGATGACCTGAATGAGCTGCTGTATTTGCAGGGCTGACGAAAATATATTCAACCGATATTCGTAAGGCTGTGGTTCGTCGTCGTGAGAAACACCTACCAGAAACAGTTGGTTCGTACGCCGGAGCTTTTCATCGAGTTGGGGCGGGAGCTGCTGTCCTGCTTCCAGCATGACGATGATCAGGCTGTTGTTGATACCCGAAAACGCTTCCAGATCGGAAACCGATACCAGCTGGGTAATTTCCATGCTGAAGTATTCCTGAAGGATCACGGCCAGTCCCCGGCGAACAATTTCGGATGGATGGATGATAAAAAGATTCTCTTCCATTGTTTAGCGGCTTCCTTGTTGCGTTAGTTCCTGTTCCAGTTTTTCTACCTGCACCACCAGAATGTTGTCTTCAATCCGGGCGTGGTCGTACAAATCTTTCTCGAACTGGGCGAGCGCGAATAAAAACTCGTTCATGTCGTTGTGGTTGTATCCTGGCTCCAGGTATTTGATGATCAGGTTTTTCAGGTCGGTCAGCTTCTCTTCCACATTGGTGTGCTCGTTTTCAAATACCTGAATCGATGTTTGGTCGTTTCGCAGCTGCCGGTTTTTATACAGATCGATGATGTACGGAAAAACTTTTTCGTCTTCGAGTTGGAGGTGGAGCAGCAGTTCGTGTTTGTACTTCTGGTAAAACGAACCGATCATTTTCAGGCTGGCGCAGTCCTTTCCGCAACTGGTCAGCACCTGGTTCAGCAAGCGCTCAATTTTGGGAAGCACATAGCCAATGTAATAGTTGTGCGTATTTTTCAGGTAATCGATCAAAAGCAGCGGCGAAAACGACAGCAGTTCCGCTTCGGGGAAGTAGTTTTCTTCATTGTAGGTATTGACGATGGCCAGAAAAAAGTCGGCGTTCACCTCTTGTTCGCGGCACAATTCGCCGATCGTTTTTTCCTTGAATCCCAGCAGGATACCAAACCGGTTGATCACCGGCAGCAAGTTGTAGTTACTGGTAACCAACGAACTCATCTTATCATTTTTATTGAAAATCTTCATAAAGCCTTTTTTGATTCTGTCATCTTTTTTTCTGCTTGTAATGGTGGCCAATTGTATTACAACAGCTGATAACCGGCTTGGTTGAATAAATGAAAAAAAACGCGGCAATCCAAGCCGGAGTGACTGCCCCGTAAATCAGCCTGTATGTGTTAACCAACCGCAAAGGTAAACGACGTAGGTCAATAATTTCTATCCCAATTTGTAGGGATTTTTATGCAGTGCATGTGGATTTGTATCACCGATGAAGCGGACTTCTTCCTGCGAAATATTCTGTTGCGTGCTTATCCGCTAAGCGGTTTTAAACCGCTAAGCGGATTACTGAATCTTTCATCAAGCATTATGGACTGTGCGTAGAAATCGTTTTTGTCGATACAGATACTTTGAGATGCAAGGTTTTTATTTTGCAGTATGTCTTTTTTAGAGCCTGCCAGACGTTTTCAAACTTAAACCGGAAAATTAACCATCGGGTGCGTATCCGCTAAGCGGTTCCAAATCATCGGGAGCGTATCCGTGCGTATCCGCTAAGCGGTTCTAAACCGCTAAGCGGATTATTGAAAAGCGGATTGCTGAATCTTTCATCAAGTATTATCGACTGTGCGTAGAAATCGTTTTTGTCGAGACAGATACTTTGAGATACAAGGTTTTTATTTTGCAGTATGTCTTTTTTAGAGCCTGCCAGACGTTTTCAAACTTAGACCGGAAAATTAACCATCGGGAGCGTATCCGCTCAGCGGTTCCAAATCATCGGGTGCGTATCCGCTAAGCGGTTCCAAACCGCTAAGCGGATAGGTCGTGTCAGAAGACTTTTTTTAGCATACTTTCATCAATCAGCATCATCGACTGAACGTAGAAATCTTTTGGGTCGAGACCGATATGTTGAAATGCAAGATACTTATTGGCCAGTGTGCCTTTTCTTAAACCGGCGAAATCGCGAAACGATGAAAACTCCCATTCTTCCGGTTTGGTTACCAGTCTGGCCATTACCGGATTTTGGTGAATATAGTTAAAACAGGTGGTAAGGTAGTCGGGCACTGAAGCGTTAAACGGTTCGGATCGGCTGAGCGCCTTTTCAAATTC
Source organism: Mangrovibacterium sp. (assembly GCA_050178015.1). GTDB lineage: Bacteria > Bacteroidota > Bacteroidia > Bacteroidales > Prolixibacteraceae > Gaoshiqia. The sequence continues at coordinate 77,567 of JBFXGM010000024.1, read as the reverse complement.
AACATCGTTCAGGCATTTTGCCTTGGTATTATGCGAGAAAAGTTTGCCACGGCGGTTTTCCTGTTTGTTAATTGCCTGTGCGTAGCTGCTCAATAATCCCCCAATGTTTTTGGACAGTATTTGTAATGCAGGTCTGTGCTTTTCCGTTGTATTTGTGCAACCGTCTTCTGTGGCAACTACAAGAAAATGAAAATGGTTTGGCATTAAAACCCAGGCAAGAATCTCACAATATGGGGCAACAAGTTTTTTTGCTTTTTTCAGGAAAAACAGATAATTGTCGCGATGGTGAAAAACCGTTTCGTTTGAGCGGTTGTAAATGTGATAAACAGCATTTGGTTCGAAATGCATTTTTCTTTTAAAGTTAGTGATTTATTCTGCCATATTCACTTCCAGGTAAGAACTCAACGTTTTATATGTATTTGTAAGGCGGGTTGTTTAGACAGTTAGCTGGTTGCCATCGGATGCTTATCCGCTAAGCGGTTCCAAGCAATCGAGAGCGTATCCGTGCTTATCCGCTTAGCGGTTTAGAACCGCTTAGCGGATTATTGAAGGGTATTTATTTCAGTATAATTAGCTTTTCTTGTGGTTGGGTGAGGTACCCGAACGGTTCGGCTTTAAACCCGTGTTTGGCGAGCAGGTTTTCTACTTCGGTGATGGCATCCGGCTCAACGGCGATCAGGAGTCCACCGCTGGTTTGCGGGTCGCAAAGGATCAACTTGTCCTGTTCGTTGCGCAGCTGAACATTTTGCCCGTAGCTGTCCCAGTTTCGGTGCGTTCCGCCCGGGATGCAGTCTTGCGCGATGTATTCGTCCACCTCCGCGAACCGGGGTATCTTGTCGAACTCGATGTGGGCCGAAAGCTTGCTTCCTTCGCACATCTCCGTCAAATGGCCCAGCAGGCCAAAGCCGGTCACATCGGTCATCGCTTTTACCCCGCCAATGGAGGCCAGTTCTTCGCCAATCCGGTTGAGTTGGGTCATCGCCTCGGGAGCCAGGCAGGCATGTTCCGCTTTCAGTTTACCCTGTTTTTGGGCTGTGGTGAAAACACCCACGCCCAGCGGTTTGGTGAGGTAGAGCTGGCAGCCCGCCGTGGCGGTGTCGTTTCGCTTCAGGTTTTCAAGCGCTACCTGCCCGGTAACGGCCAGCCCGAAGATCGGTTCGGGGCTGTCGATACTGTGTCCGCCGGCCAGGATAATTCCGGCTTCTTTGCAGGCTTGGCGGCCGCCATCCATCACCTGGCGGGCAATTTCGGCCGGCAGTTTATTTACCGGCCATCCCAAAATGGCAATGGCCAGCAGGGGTTTTCCGCCCATGGCATAGACATCGCTGATGGCATTGGTGGCCGCAATTTTGCCAAAGGTAAAGGGATCGTCCACAATGGGCATGAAAAAGTCGGTGGTGCTGATGATGGCCGTGCCATCGCCCATATCGTAAACGGCAGCGTCGTCGCGGCTTTCGTTGCCCACCAGCAAGCGGTTGTCGCGGATGGGGTCGATGTTGTTGTGCAGGATGGTACTTAATACCTTGGGCGATATTTTGCATCCACAGCCTGCGCCGTGACTGTATTGGGTGAGTTTTATGTCATTCATGGCTGAAATAAGTTAATAAGGATTCTGCATTTTTTGCGGGATTGGTGTCGTCGAGCGGCAGGTAAACCACCTTTGCCGGATCGCGAAAGCTGATGCCCTTCCGGTACGATTTATCGTAATAATGGAGCGTACGTTGCGCCACTTCGCGATAGTTTCCTTCTTCCAAAAACTGCATGGCTTCGGTGGCGGCCAAACCTCCCAGGCGTTTCGAAATCCGTTCGATGGATGCCGCCAGATGCTGTGGCGGGCAGTTCCCGTATTCTGCTACCAGGTGATCGATGCGCTTCGGTTGCGGAATGTCCAGAAAATAGACCGTTTGATTTCTCATTTGGTTGAAGAGGTTGAGTGGAATTTTCACACCGCCGATATTGTGGCTTTCATCCTCCAGCCAGATGGGCCTCCCGAGGTCTAACCGGCGGAATTCTTCCTGCAGGTTGTTCTCAAACTGCTCAATGGTGGGCTGTTCCGGCTGATCGATCCCGCCAAAAGCAGAGCCTTTGTGGCAGGCCAGGCCCTCCAGGTCAACCACCTGAAGCCCGCGTGTCTTCAACGCATTCAGGAGATGGGTTTTGCCGCTTCCGGTATAGCCGCCTATGATGCGAAGCCGAAACGGCTGGGCAAAGAAATCGAGGACATAATTGCGGTAGGCTTTGTAGCCGCCTTCGAGCACATATACCTTCCGGAACCCGTTGTCGGCTAAATGTTGGGCGAACGAGGCGCTGCGCATGCCGCCACGCCAGCAATGAACGACCAGCTCTCTGGCCGGCGCCACTTCTTCGGATTGAGCGATGAACTGATCCAGTTTGGGTGTTACCAGTTGGTAGCCCAGTTCAATAGCCTTCTCTCTCGATTGCTGCACATAGACGGTTCCAACCCGTGCCCGTTCGGCATCCGAAAATAAAGGAATGTTGACGGCTCCCGGGATGTGGCCCTTCCGGTGTTCCCCGGGCGAACGCACATCAATTACCGGCAGGCGTTTCAGTTGCTGGTAGTATTGATGAATGGTCAGTTTTTGGATCATGCGGGTCACCGGGATTTTTAAGGAAGTAATCTGTCTGTTAACGATAAGGCAACTTGGTTAACATGTCGGCCAATTGGTTGATGCCTTCTTCCAGTTTTTTGTTCACCATCATTTTGATCATCATGCTCATTTCTGCATGAAGGGTCAGCCGCATTTTCGTCTGATATGCCGACTCCGGAAGCAGTTGAATCCAGAAAGTGATGCCGATGGGCAATCCGCCCGAGCTGTTTATTTTGATGGTTTTTGCCGGTTCGCGTTCGATGATGCGTATTTCGGCTTGCCCCATCCCCGAAATGTTGAACCGGCACGAGTCGGCGTCCGACTCAAAATCCGTAACCTTAATTTGCGGCACCGACTCATTGATTTTCGACAACAACCCTTCGTTTACATAGGTGGAAAGGTTTTCAAAGTTCGACAGGTAATTGTAAACAATGTCCTGATTTTGCTCAATCAGCTTTATGTCGCTGACGTATTTCTGTGTGCTCATTGTGGTTGTTTCATTAAAATGGAAAAGGATGTTTGACCAATTAGTTGGTCTTTACAAAACAGAAACATCCCCGACAGGGCCGGGGATGTCACGATATCGTTTGAAGGATGGTTTTGCTTATTTGCCCCAGTTTGCCGGGTCTTCCCGCCATCTGTTCAGCGATTCCACCTGCGATTCCAGAATTTCGCCTGATTCCAGTGCCACTTCAATCAGTGTTTTGTAGCGGCTGAGGGTAGTCAGCTCAATACCTGACTGGGCAAAGTTTTCTTTGGCAATGGGGAAGTTGTAGGTGAAAATAGCCATCATGCCCAATACATCGCCGCCAAAATTGGTAATGGCCTCGGCTGCTTTCAGGCTGCTCACCCCGGTTGATACCAGGTCTTCGATTACCACCACTTTTTGTCCGGCTTTCAGATCGCCTTCAATCAGGTTCTCCAGTCCATGGTCTTTCGGTTTCGAGCGAACGTAAATAAAAGGCAGGCCCAATTCCTGGGCTACCAGCATGCCGATGGCAATGGCGCCGGTGGCTACCCCGGCAATCACTTCAGCTTGAGGGTATTTCTCGCGGACTAGTTTCACAAATTGGTCGCGCACATAGGTACGTGCTTCGGGGTAGGACAACAATTTCCGGTTGTCGCAATAAATCGGAGCTTTCCAGCCTGATGCCCAGGTAAAAGGGTTTGATGGTTGGATTTTTATTGTGTTAATTTGTACGAGCTTTTTCGTTACTTCCAGGTGGATGTCTTGCATAATGTTAAATGTTTTTTACTGAATTCATCGCAAATGTACAAAGTTTTTTTCAATGAGTACCAGCTGAGGTTTCTGTTCGAAAATAAGAATTCATCTACGGTTAACATTGGTCAATGTATTGATGTTGAATGCTTTGATGATTTTTGGGACTTAATCGAAAGTCTGGAAAGCGGAAAATATGCTGAAGAACTTTTTATTGGCTGCCGGATTTCCCCAAACTTGTTGCAGCAACTTATTAATGAAATGACACTTATTCCGGCTGCCGGGGGGGTGGTAAAAAACGAACACGACCAATATTTGTTTATCCGTCGGTTAGGGCGCTGGGACTTGCCCAAGGGGAAGATCGAAAAGCATGAGCCGGTGCGCGATGCGGCCCTGCGCGAGGTGGAAGAGGAATGTGGGTTGAGCGATTTGCAGGTACTGCGCGAATTGCCGCCAACTTTTCACATATACCGTTCACCCTATATCCGTGAGAAAAACAACCTGGTGTGGAAACAAACTTCCTGGTTCGAGATGCTTCATACAGGGCAGGGAAAGCTTGTTCCCCAAATCGAAGAGGATATTGAGGAAGTGCGCTGGTTTGGCCGTCACGAGCTGGATGAAGTTTACGCCTGCACCTATGCCAATTTAAAGGAATTGCTCCGTTTCTATTTTGCCTGACGACGCCATTCTTCCACTTGCCGTTTTTTGAGGATATCCGAGAACTGCCGGTCAAAGCCATCCAGCGGATTGAGTGCCGGGGCCAGTTTCAGTTCTCCTTCCGGGGAAATCAGATATGCCGTCGGAAAGCTTTTTACCCGGAACTTTTCAGCCTCCGTTGGTGAAATGGTAAAGAACTCACCGGTCCACTCCTGCTGGGCAATCATGTCTTTTTTTGCCAGTTCACTCTCCGGGATGAGGTTCACAACTAAAAGTTTCCCGACAAATGGCGCTGCGCTTTTTTTCAAGTAATCCAGGTGTTGACGGCAAATAGGATTGGTTACGCTGGTGAAATGCAGGTAAACAAATTTTCCGCGAAAGGCGGTCAGCTGAGTTTGTTGGCCGTCAAGCGCGGTAACGCGGATGTGTGGCGCTTCGGTACCCGCCAGAAGGTAGGTGAGCTTCTTTTTCAACTTGGCGGCAATTTCCTTTTTGGGGGCAGGCCAGTCGCTTTGGGCAATTTTGTCCAGTAAAGTTAACAGGCTTTGCTGCGAAAACTGTCCGGTGTAAAAGGCATCATGGATCGATTTCAAGATGACCAGCTGTGCCAGGTTGCGGTCCCACTCTTTCTGTTGAATAAGTGCATCTTCAATTTCTTTTAGCTTTGCTTGGGCTACCAATCTGCCGAATTGTTCGCCATCCACAGCATTGGTCTGCTGCCCGAAATAGTTGGAGAAGAGTTGCTCGAACAAACGATAGCAAGTGGGCACCAGTAAGTTGGGGCGATGATCGACAAAGCTTTTTTTGACAAAACGTTCGTTTCGGCCTTGGTGAAGCGCGTATTCGGCGCTGGCCAGGCGGTAAAATTTGTAGTCTTCGAACGTTGCGTTTCCGCTGGGTGGAAATTGTTGATTAATGGCCGCTTTCAGCGAATCAACGGCAGCAACCGATTTGTCCCGGTAAATCTGCTGAAAGAAGCGATCTTCCTGCCGGGCAAATTCCAGCTCGAAAGCCTGCACCATCCGGTTGAGGTCGGTTGCCGGGGCGTTGACCAGTCCAAAGGGAACCACCTCGGGCCTGAAATATGGATTGCGCCGCTCAGCCACGCTCACCGCCCGGTAAGGAGGGAGCGCCAAATGGTAATTTTTCCCGGGTTCGAGGAATAAGTAGGCCTGCCAGGCATCAAAGTCGGCCTGGCAAAAGCTTGTTTTGTTGTGCTTTAGGCTTGTGGAAAACGATCCGTCGGACTGGAACTGCCAGGTGGCCACGGTCGTTTTTTCGCCGCTGATGGGTTCGGTCAGTTCATATAACGTTATGGTTTTGCCTGCATATTCAGGCGCTTTCCCCGAAATAACGACGGTTTGGTTTTGTCCCTTCGCGATGGAAACAAAAAGCAGGGAGAGCAGTACGAAAAGTAGCTGCTTAGTCATCTTCCCGTGTGAATTCATCCATATTCAAGCTTTTGGGCAAAAACATGCTGGCATCGCCGCCATGCAGGATGATGTCGCGCACGATGGTGGAGTTTACCGGGGTGTGTTCGGGCATGGTGAGCAAAAACACGGTTTCGATTTGCGGGTGCATCTTTTTGTTTACTTGTGCAATGGCACGTTCGTATTCAAAATCGGCCGAGGTGCGCAAACCGCGTAGGATATAATTGGCGCCAACCTTTTTGCAAAAATCCACGGTGAGACCTTCGTGGCTCATCACTTCTACCTTGGGCTCATCGGCAAAAACCTGCTTGACCCATTTCAGCCGTTTTTCGAGTTTAAAAAACGATTGTTTGTTGGAGTTGTAGCCAATCATGATCACAATCTTGTCGAACATGGGGATGGCCCGGCGAACGATACTTTCATGTCCGATGGTGAACGGGTCGAACGATCCCGGGAAGATGGCGATTTTTTCCATGTGTCCTTTGTTGAATTCAAAGACCAAATATAACGGATAATATTTGGAAATATCCGACAAAGCCGTCTTTAATGCGGTTGGGAGTGTTTTATGAGAATGGCCGAAATTCCGTTTTTGTTAGCGGGAGAATTGGGGCGGAAGGATTATAAGCCATCCACGGGTACTGCCGAATACTGTTCTGACCAGCGTAAATTGAAATTTAGTTCTGTGTTTTATGTATTTTTATATATTTTTAACCGTGATATATGAATTATATTTATTGAAAAATTAATCGAATAAACACATTAAGTATGAAAAATCTAATCCTTTTATTATGGTTCGTTTTTATTTCTTTGACGGTGTTTTCTCAAACGAATCTGTATGAAAATCCTGCTTTTGATGAAATTACAAAAGACCATCAGACAATTGCCATACTACCTTTTAAAGCATCCGTGACCCTTCGTCCGAAACAAATGAAAGATATTTCGGCCGAGCAGTTGGCCCGAATGGAAACCTCAGAGGGAGAGAGTGTGCAGTCTGCCATGTATTCCTGGTTTCTTAAACGGGAAAAACGAGGAGATTTACGGGTTAAGGTGCAGGATTCTAACAGAACAAATGCTTTGTTGAAAAAGCAGGGAATAACCTATGATAATTTGGCGGATTATACCCCGGATGAAATAGCTCAAATACTTGAAGTTGATGCTGTTATTTCCGGTAAATTTGAAACGAATAAACCCATGTCGGAAGGCGCATCTCTTGTTCTTGGTGCGTTGATTGGCTTTTGGGGAAGTACGAATAAGGCAGTACTCAATTTATTTATTCATGATGGAACAGAAGGGGAGTTGCTGATTAATTACAGCAAAGGAATTAATGGAGCTATTGGTAGTTCTAATGAAGACTTGATTAATATATTGATGCGCAAAGCCTCCCGGAGAATTGCATATTCGAAAAGCTAAGTTGAGCGACCGTTTGTTCCAGAAAGCCTTTGAAATCACTTGATGGTCAAAGGCTTTTTTTATGCTTCTTCTACTGATGTGCCCTTGTTGGCAGTTAAGAATAGAGGCGATTTTAGCCATATTCTCCAAAGTTCTTATTACTATTGGTGGTTACAGTAGTGGATGGTAATCACGGTAAATTCGGCAATAAATAAATCCGGATGTTGTTATATCTACCGATCAGATTTCCGGTATAGGGCGAAAGGGCCAGGGAGTCCGGCTGGTCGTTCTTGTTCACGACCAAGTATTTTGCCCCCAGTTTTATCAGCTTTTCCATTCGTTCGGGCAGCGGGTAATAATCATACCAGTAATCAGTGAACCCCTGCACTTGCATCCAGCAAAGTGTCCGGTTGGGCGAATAGTCCCCCAGCGAGATGACTTTGTCGTTGTATCGAATCCCGATACTCCGGACATAATCAGAAATTCCTTCATATTGAAAGTCCTGCAACTCGCGCATCCAGTAAAAATAATTCCAGTATCCCCGCATGTATTTGGATAAAGGAAGGTTGTATTTCACCATGGGTTGATGCGGGTTATAGTGAGAGCGGGTAAATAGCATGTTGTTGTTTAGCAGCAGGATGAGGATGATCACTGCGATTATCCTGAATTTCGATGATTGATAAACATGGGGATATTGCTTTTTTAGTAACGATAATCCACTTAGGGCAATGGCTGGGATGATGACCAGCATATTGATCAAAAAGTAATCATGAACATTCAACCCTTGATAGAACAGCAGGATAAAAGCGAAAAATCCGGTCATCACAAGCAGTGTGAAAACGCGCAAATGGCGATTGCCCCTATTCTTTTTCACCATAATAAGGAGGAAGACGATGGTTAAAAATACCAAAAGCAGGGGCGAAAAAAACTTGGGGAGAATATCTCGGCTAAGCGGCTGAAATATCTCAAGCATCTTTTCGCGGTTTATCTCCCAAATGGGTAAAGCCGACTGAAGGAAGAATCCTTCGATATGCTCTTGGTTATACGCTGCCGCATAGCGGTTCCAACCAATGTATGTCCCCAAAATAAGAGCGGCTGAAAGGCATAGTTTAACCACTGTTGCCAGATAGATGCGGATTTCGCGGAAATGTAAAACGGTTAATGTTGTTAGTAAGGCCAGTAGCGAAAAAATGGCCGTTACTTTGAGCAAAACCGCCAGGGTATAGGCCAGTGTGCCAATAAGTAAATCCGGGGAACGGTTCGCTTTTACAAACCGATAGAGGTAATAAAGGCCGGTGAGGGCGAGTCCTAAGGCCGGAATGTCGGGGATGAAATTATAGGAGTAATACCCGAGCAGCGGTGACGAAAACAATAACAACGGACAGAATATGGCCCATAGCCGGTCATCCAGAAAATCATGGCTCAGTTTCATTAGATGATACAGGCCTAGCAACAGCAGCAGAAAATTAATCATTCGCAATATGCCGGGCACTATGCCGGTGGTCTTCCATATTTTTGCTGTCAGGTAATAAAGGACCGGAAATTCACTGACTGCCTGCCGGTGCCCGTTTTCGCCAACATACAGTACATGGGGTTCAAACAGCGAATGGTTTTCATGGTAATAGGCGAGGGTCATGCCATAGCTGTCGCTTTGCCGCCACGCGTGAATGGAGGTGGGGCCGGTTGAGCCAAGTTTATGGTAGCCCATAAAGAAAAAAAGAACGATAAAAATCAGGATAAAGCCAAGTTTCAACAAACCATTTTTTCGCAACGCCTTGCAGGTGTTTTTGCAGCGTGATTTTGGAAAGCTGTCGGGCAAGTCCTGTGGTGGTATCATGAATGGTTCGTTGGAGTTGAATGAATACTCCAAATGTAAAAAACTTTATGCGAAGATGCTATTTACCTGGATGCGGGAATAATTCAGTTTCAATTTCCATTGCTTTGTTATAAAAGTAGTTAAATTTCAGTTTTTCGGAGATGGCCCGGATTTTATCCAGATTTTTCTGGGCTTTTTTCAGGTTTCCGTTAAAAATCAGAAATTCAGTTTCTATGAGCATGAGTCGTATTTTTAAAAAATATTTCCTATTCATAGGAAAATTGATGTGCTTAAATCGTACCTGTTGATATAGGTCGTTAGCTTCTTTTGTTTCGCCTGACTGCAAAAGGGCGCTGGCATAATCGGAAAGAAACAATTGATAGCTAACCGATGATTCCCAATTGGATAAATCGTAGTTTTCAAGTACTCGCCTGGTAAGTTGAATGATCTCCCGATACCGCTGCCCGTAATGCAGAGCCGAAATCAGTTCAAATTCAAATACCGGCAATCCAGTTTTTTCTTGTTTCCCACTCTGTAAAAGCTGGTTGGCAGTATCATGTGCTGCTGCCATCAGGGAGCCTTCAATGTTCTTCTGAAATACGGATTGATGGATTATTCGCGGTACAAAATAGTAGGCAAAATCTGAAGGAGTTCCCTCTTTGGGAAGCACCAATTTTTCAATATGTTCATATTCCTGTTGGCACAATTCGTAGTTTTCGCTTAAAAAATATTGCAGATACTTCAGATAGTGGGCATAATCTCTGGCGCTTTCTGTCTGGTTATAGCGCAGGTAACAGTCCAGCTCATCCCCAGAGTTAAGTACGATGCGGTCCAAATCAAAAAAACGCTCAAAATAGATTGACCGTCCAATTTCCGACTGGGCGTAAATTGGCATAAGCCGCTTTCGCAAACCAGGGTACCTTCTCATTTCGCCGTTGACAATATTTGCCAGTATTCCACAGCAGCGAGATGTGGCATCTTGATTTGAATTTTGCCGTAACTTTTCCTGCTCGAATAGCGTGAAAATGTCTTTTAGGATTTCAATTTTTTCATCCCGGAACAAGATTTTTATGATATACTCTGTTATCGAATTTTGAAGTCTGGGTGAGTTTCGATACCCGTCAATTGTGGCTTTGAGATTTTCAATTGAAATCGCATCCTCTTTAATAATAACATTTGCCAGGTAATAGGCAAAAAGCGTATTATGGGTAAAACTTACATAAGTAGTTAATGAAAGGTATTGATCAACCAGTGAATATTCGTATAAGAACCCCATCCGAAGAAGTTCGGTATATGCTAACTTGTTTTCCGACGATATATTTAGGTCTTCCTTTTTTACCTCAACGCCCTTCTTACCGTTGGAGCACAACGAAAAATAAGATTGGAGGATGGAATATTTTTCATGGAGTAACGGAGGTGTCAACACCATCCGTTTGATGTATTGATCCAGCAAATCCGTCTCGCTAATGGTCCCGTTGGATTTACCCGACAGGATAAACAGATGCAGTAAATAGGGGTTCCGGATCATATCGGCCAGATGGGGATTGTTTAATTCAAGGTCATCATACCTTTGTGGGAAGTGGTTCTTTGCCAATATTTCATCTATCTCCTTTTGTTTAAGCAAAGGTATGTTGATAATATCATGCTCTGTTCCCCGCAAAGTTGCATCGTACCAGAGTAACTTTTGCAGATGGTCTTTCTGTATCCGCTCGGCGAACATTCTCCAGATTAGCGGAGTACAGGTAATCAGCACTTTAAACCATTCAATATGTTCATACGTGGAAATCATTTTTTGCAAGTTCTCAATGAATTGTATGGTTTTTCCATTAATCGGATAAACATCGTCAATGCCATCTATAATCAAGACAAACCGGCCTTTAACTTGTTCCGGGTGTTCACGAAATCCGGAACTGAAACTATTCTTCGGGTTATATTCAATCAGGTTATAAAGCCTGCTAATTTTTTGATGAAGGGTCACCAGATTATAAAGAAGGCTCCCATCCACCAAGCAAAGAATATCGTTGGGGCATAAAGCATCCAGGCCAATAAAGAATCTTTCAGCCAGTTGTACCACAATAGGAGTTTTTCCGTATCCATCCGGGGCAACAAAGGCTGCAGCAACTTTCGGCGAGGATAAAAAATCGGAAAACCTTTTCTCGGCAAACTTTCGGTACGGGAAATTTTCAAACCGGTTGCCTAATTTAAACCTGATAGACTCCAAGCTTTTCTTAGTGATTTCATTCGTCCTGCTTTTGAGGTTTTCCCAGTTTTCGTGTGGCGAATAGCGGTGTCTTTCCTTCTCAAAATGATTGATGAACTCTTGCCAGTCTTTAAACTCCAGAAAGATCGAAAGCGTGTCGACGGTATACATTGAGGGAGCAAAAGGAGACTTAACAATCCCGAAAAGCCGTTTAAGCGTAGAAGGACTTATCTGTCTCTTTGTTTTCTCCTGAATGATTGCCGCCAATTCCTGGCAGTCTTTCGCGTATGATATGTTCCTGCCAAATTTTGCTTGAATTTCATCTTTTAAACACTTGATAAAGGTTTCGTAATCTTTGTACATAGTGTGGGTGGTCGGTTAGCTTAATCCTGTTTATTGAGCCTTTAAACTATAAAAAAATTGTTACGAACACAATAATAGCGACTATTTTATCCGAAAATCCGGGCTGAACAAAATGAACCAATACTGAACAGAAAAATATGGTGTGATCTATTCTATCGCCATTAGTTTTGTTCTTTGTCAACTGAAAATTACAAGCAGAAGTCATTTCAACCTGAAACTCTATAAAATTTTTAACCTTTAACGAGAGGACACTTCATGCTTACACCAAACGTACACAGCCCCCACATGGATCTGCGGGCATCCATTGCCCGCAAACGGAACCCTAAAAGAGGGCATGATCTTTACAGTTTCGCACCTCCTTTTTGCGACGAAGATGCATTTATCGTGGATTGGCAGCTTTCGGAAAAGAAATCTGCCAGCAAAGATTTCCCTCAGTTGAAAATAAACCGGCATTCAGTTGCATTATAGGTCTTCATAGCGATCGTGTTAAACAGCAATCAGTTCGAAAGAAGGACAGCCCATGCCTTAAATTGCTAAGGCATGGGCTTAAGTAAAAATTTCTTCATTTAAGTGCAGATATGAAAGTATTGATGTTTGGCTGGGAGTTTCCTCCCAATATTTCGGGTGGATTGGGCACCGCCTGTTACGGGCTGACCAAAGGACTTTCCGGTTTCAGTGATGTGGACGTGACCTTCGTGGTTCCCAAGTTGTTTGGCGGCGAAGACCAGGGCAACATGAAGCTGATTGGGGCCGCCGATGTTCCGGTGTCAAACCGGAAGGTCCGGTTGAGCGAGTTTGAAAAATCCATTGATTATGTGGAAGTAAGTTCCGCCCTGGTGCCGTATGTCGATCCGGAAGATTATTACCGGCAAACCAACTTTACGGTTGCCGGCTCCAACTCCCTGGTTGAAACGGACGATCAGGGTAAAATTAAGTTTACCGGGAAATACGGGCCCGATCTGTTGGCCGAAATTGACCGGTATGCTGTGGTGGCCCGGGTAATTGCCCGGGATACGGAGTTTGATGTGATCCACGCCCACGATTGGCTGGCATACCCGGCCGGCATAGCGGCGAAGGAAGTTTCCGGGAAACCGCTGGTCATCCATGTACATGCCACCGATTTTGACCGGAGCGGCGGGAGCGCCAATCCCCGGGTGTATGCGATTGAAAAGCAAGGAATGGAGGCCGCCGACAAGATTATCACCGTCAGTAAGCTCACCCGTCAGGTAGTCATTGATAAATACGGGATCGACCCGGAAAAAATCGTGACGGTTTATAATGCCGTTGAGCCTTACCGGCATGACGAAAGTGAGCCTGTCGCCAAAGGATTTGACGAAAAGGTCGTCACTTTTTTGGGGCGGATTACTATGCAAAAAGGACCCGAATATTTTGTCGAAGCAGCTGCCTGCGTCCTGAAGAAGATGCAAAATGTGCGCTTTGTAATGGCCGGAAGCGGCGATATGATGTACCGGATGATCAGTCGTGCCGCAAAACTCAAAATTTCAGACAAGTTCCATTTTACCGGTTTCCTGAAAGGAGACGATGTTTACCGGATGTTACGGATGAGCGATGTTTATATCATGCCGTCAGTGTCCGAACCCTTTGGCATCTCGCCCCTGGAAGCCATGCAGGCCCGGGTGCCGGTCATCATCTCCCGGCAATCAGGCGTTTCCGAAATTTTATCGAATGCCATCAAGGTGGATTTTTGGGATGTGCATGCCATGGCGGATGCCATTTATGGCGTTCTCACACATCGGCCCCTTTCAAAAATGTTGGCCAGGCATGGCAAAAAAGAATCCTTTAGTTTAAAGTGGGAAGACTCGGCCCGGCAGGTAAAAAAAGTGTACCAGGCGGCCATCAACATGCATCAGTCAAAGTGAATTAACGAGTAAATTTTAAGAATTATGAAGTCAATCTGTCTTTACTTTCGCGTCCATCAGCCGGTGAGGCTGCAACGGTTCCGTTTTTTTGATATCGGAAATTCCAGATACTATTATGACGACCCCCAAAACGAATACCAGGTGCAACAAGTAGCCCAAAACTGTTATCTGCCGACCAACAAAATACTCCTGAAACTGATCAAAAAATACCAGGGCCGGTTCAGGCTTGCCTTTTCGATCTCGGGCACGGCCATCGACCAATTTCAGGCCTATGCCCCGGAGGTTATGGACAGTTTCCGCGAACTGGCGTTCACCGGGTGCGTGGAGTTTGTGGCTGAACCTTATGCCAGCTCCTTATCGGCCTTGCACGATCAAGACGAATTTATCAGGCAGGTACGTATGCATGTGGCCGCTACCGAATCGTTGTTTGGCGCTCGTCCGTCCGTTTTTGCCAATACCGGCCTGGTCTATTCCGACGAAATCGGGGCCCAGGTTGCCGAGCTGGGGTTCAAGGGCATGCTGGCCGAAGGCCCCCGGCACATCCTGGAATGGAGAAGCCCGAACTACTTATATAGTAACGCAATAAACCCTGCCCTGGCTGTATTGTTGAAAAATGAACGATTGAGCGACGATATCGCTTTCCGTTTTTCAGATCCGAATTGGAGCGAATGGCCCCTGGATGCAAAAAAGTTTGTGTCGTGGCTGAACTTGCTCCCTCAAAATGAGAAGATGGTGAACCTGTTTATGGATTATGAAACCTTCGGCGAACGGCAAAAGTCACAGGAAGGGATTTTTGATTTTCTGAGTTCACTGCCCGGGGCTGTTTTCCGGAAATCGAAATTCCAGTTTGCGACCCCTTCCGAACTCATTTCCCAATTTCAGCCTGCTGCCACCTTGCATGTGGGGCATCAAACAGCCCATGCCGGTGCGCAAAAATGGCTGGGCAACGAGCTGCAACAGGAAGCTTTTGAAAAATTATACCGGCTAAGCGGTATGGTGCAGGATTGCCATGACAAACAAGTGTTAAAAGACTGGCAATACCTGCAAACCAGCGACCATTTCTTTTACATGAACACCAACTATGCTTCCGGTGGCGACTTCCAGGCTTTTCACAGCCCTTACGGCAGTCCTTTTGACGCTTTCATCAACTATATGAACGTGTTGAACGATTTCACCATCCGGCTGGAACAGTTTATTCAAAAGGAGCAGCAACAATACGCCGACATGAAAAAGAAAATATTGGAAATGGCCTGAAACAGAGGCCGCAGCAACGATAAAATGTTTCACCCAAAATAAATTTATTATGAGCATTAAAAAGCAATACCTGAAGACCAACGGGACTTGTAAAGTAACCTTCAAACTAAAGGAAGACATCGGAAATGTTGAACGTGTGCAAATTCCAGGGGAATTTAATAACTGGGATCTGAATTGCGAACCCATGAAAAAGCTTAAGTCCGGGGGATTTTCACAAACGTTAAACCTTGAAACCGGAAAATCCTACCAATTCCGCTACCTGATTAATGGTTCGGTCTGGGAAAACGAACCGGAGGCCGATCAGTTTGTGCCCAACGGTATCTCACCCGGCGAAGAAAATTCTGTGATTGAGCTTTGATCATATTCCCGGGTCTGCCTATAAAATCCATTCAGGGCGGATCCGGGACAAAACAAGGGTTGTATTATTCCAAAAACATAATGAAATGAGACAACTTATTATTTACAAACAGATTACCAATAGAGATTCGCTTGCGTTTGATAAATATCTTCTGGAAATCAGCAAGTATAAACTACTGACCATCGATGAAGAAATCGAATTGGCCAAAAGGATAAAAAGGGATGACCGCGAGGCTTTAGAACAATTGGTAAAGTCTAACCTTCGTTTTGTTGTATCGGTGGCCAAGCAGTACCAGAACCAGGGGCTGTGCCTGACCGATTTAATCAGCGAGGGGAACCTGGGCTTGATAAAAGCTGCCATGCGTTTCGATGAAAGCCGTGGTTTTAAGTTTATATCGTATTGTGTTTGGTGGATCCGTCAATCCATACTTCAGGCCTTGGCTGAGAAAGCCCGGATGATCCGGTTGCCCCAAAACAAAATAGGATCAGTGACCAAAATTAAAAAGGCCTTTATCAGGTTGGAGCAGGAACATCACCGCGAACCAACCAGCGAGGAAGTGGCCCTTTCGTTACAGACGACCTCTGATGCTGTTGAGATGGTGATGAAGGTGTCCTCTAATCCTGTTTCCATGGATTCACCGGTCGAAGATGGGCAAGGTTCCCTGTATGACCTGATCTTAAACGATGATTCCCCAAGCCCCGACTGGGAATTGATGAGAAATTCGTTAATCCTGGAAATTGAACGCACCCTGGCAACACTGAACGAACGCGAAGCTGAGGTGGTTCGGTATTCCTTTGGTTTGGGGGGATACCCACAGTATTCGCTTTCCGAAATCGGGTTCGAACTTGGTTTGTCGACCGAGCGGGTACGTCAAATTAGAGATAAAGCCGTTAAAAAGTTGAAGAATAATTTCAGGAACAGGTTGCTCAAAGGATATTTGTAATATGTTTGTCCAAGTGGCGTTTTAGGATGTGCAATAAAATGTCAGGATAAATGGGCTTAGTGATAATTTCATCGCAACCGGATTCAAAAGCTTTATACCTGTCTTTGGGCAACGAGTGTGCAGTTATGGCAGCTACGGGGATTTGCGGGTGCATCGCCTTGATGTACCGGGTGGCCTCAAAGCCATCCATAACGGGCATCACCAAATCCATCAAAATAAAATCGGGCGCCTGGTTTTTTACTAATTGAACCGCCTCCTGCCCGTTTGATGCTTTTAGGATCGACATTTTATGATCCTGTACGTGCAGGTTTACTATTTCATGAATGAAGGGGTTATCATCGACCACGAGCACTGTCCTTCCGTGTAAACAGGAAAAATCCCCTTCTCCCAAAGACAAATTCATTGGTTTTTTCTGATGAAGGCTTAACCGGGTGGGTAAAATGACCCGGAACAGGCTGCCTTCGCCCGGCACCGAATCAGCCACTATTTCCCCTTTCATCATGCCCACCAGCTGTTTGGCGATGGACAAACCAATCCCCAATCCACCGTATGTTCGGGTGTACGAATCATCTATTTGCCTGAAATATTCAAATATTAACTCCTTCTTTTCATCAGAAAATCCGATCCCTGTATCGCGAACGAAAAATTCAACACAGTCCGGGTCCCTTTTAATTTCCATTCCAAACTCTATTTCTCCTATCCAGGTGAACTTGACGGCATTCTTAAAAAGGATGGATAAGACCTGCAAGGTTTTGGCCTTATCCAGTTCCACGTGGTAGTTGATACGGAGCGAACGGTCGGAAAACAAGAGCCGGACGTTTTCGGCTTTTCCGGAGCCCAACAATATTTCTTCCAGCGTGGCCCGTGCGATACAATAAAAATCAACACAGTTAATGGGTTGCAGGTTGTATCCCAAATTGTTGCCCGTTGCCAGCGACAGATCGAAAAGGTCTTCCAGCAGGGCCAATAAATCATTGCCGGCCTGGTTAATGATGTTGGTAATATCTCTCACACTGCTATCCTCCGAATCACTTTTCAGGATTTCGCTGTATCCGATAATGGGGTTCAGGGGGGTGCGCAGCTCGTGGCTGATGGTAGCTAAAAAAGCGGATTTTAACCGGGATCCCTCTTCAGCTGTGTCTTTCGCGCGGATTAAATCGGCCTCTTTTTTTTTGTGGACCAATAGGTTCGATATCAGGTCGGTTAATGATTTCAGAATATTGATGTCACTATCGTTCCATATTTTCTTCGTTACTACCGAGTCAAATCCCACAAAACCTATTAGCTGGCTCTCAAAGAACAGGGGGAGCACCAGGATAGAAATGATGTTTTGTTGCTCAAGGATTTCTTTTTCGGCCTGCGCTCCAGCAGGAAAATTGGAAATATCCTCATAGTTAATGATCTCATTGTTCCTCATTTTTTGCATCCACCAGGGGAATATCCCGGTGGGGAGCCCTTTCAGGTTCTCAATTTGGGGTTCAATGCCCTTCTGACACCATTCGTGGGTGTTGTCTATCACATCCCCCGTTTCGTCGAATAGAAAGAGATAAGCCCGGTCAACTTGCGTAAAGTTGCCGATTTTGGACAGGGCTTCCTGTATTAACCGATCGGTGTCGGTCTTTTTAGCATTGATAAAGCTTTGTGAAATTCCATATAAAATGTGTTCCAGTTTAGTACGATGCAGGAGCTGGAGTTCGGCTTCCTTGCGGTCAGTGATACCCATAATCACTCCTTTTAGGTTGACCACCTGGTCATTTTTAAATTCACGTTCAATAATGTTCTGCACCCACATAACTTCATCTCCGGGGAGCAGCATTCGGATTTCCATTTTAATCAGTTTGCTTTGGGGCAAGGAAAGGTTTCGCGGATCCAGGATCATGGCCCGGTCATCCGGGTGTACTTTACTGAGGAAATAATCAAAAGTTGGTATAAAATCCTTCGGTTTGACCTTTAGCAACCGGTAGAGATTTTCAGACCAGGAGGCTGTATCGTTCAGTATATCATATTCCCAGCTCCCCATTTTGGCTATTGTCTGGGCATGGTTAATAAATTCTTGATTTTCCTTGAGTTCTCTTTCTGCCTTCATGCGTTCGGTAATATCGGTAATCATCACATGCCTGGCCTCTTTGCCTTTGTACCGGATCAAATGAGAAGTAACTTCCACTTCTCGCAGATCCCCATTTTTGGTAACAACAGTCCATTTTCCAGGCGCCCTGAATGAGGAAGGATCGGTCGTTATATATTGAATTAGAGATTGTTTCTCATCTTCATGGACCAGCGCATGAATATCCATTCCCTGCATGTCGTCCCTGCTGTATCCGTAAAAATTATTTGCTGCAACATTCGAATCCAGTATTTTCATCGTCTTCGGCGAGTAAATGACCATGGCTTGCGGGTTGTTCAGGAACAAATTCCTGAAACTTTCATTTTTTCTTTTCAGCAGCCTCTCATTTTCTTTAAGCCGGGTATGGTCTAGAACTGAAAAAAGCGCAGTTGTTGGATCATCTTCAAAAGGGAGCATTGTGCCAAATATTTCTCCCCAGATCGTTATTCCCGTTTTATGAACTAATCTTTTCGAAAAACGGCAGCAGCCGGTTTCCTGTTTCAATAATTTTTGTAATTCAGGTAACAGCTCTTCCTTATCACCCGGATAGATAATGCCGGTGAATTTTTCACATTCCAACTCCTGAAAAGAATAACCGACAAGTGAGCAAAATGCGGCATTGGCATAGGCGATGCTTTCGTCGGCAAGTTTAACACACAAAAAACCAATGGGTGAACGATCAAAGTAATATTCAAAATTCATTTTTAGATTCCGGTTGATTTTATCCACAATTTATAAGAACAGAAAATAGTTTACTTACAATTTCGGGGATTTCTGCCCTTAAAAGTGCAAATATACAAGATTGGGGACGATTGTTCATAAAAAAAAACGGAGAGGTATAGCGTTTTCATAACGGTCGATCATTAAAATACCAGGATTTATTTTCGAAAGTTTTATCAGCTATATGAGATTTGATACGGTCGTATTCATACAATTCACCTGCCCAACTGATCAAAATAAGTTGAGAAAAATCTAAAAATTGTCATCTTTACATTTTAACCCATGACCATATGTATATGAACGAAAAGAATGACGAAGGCTTGAATGGCGATCAGGTTAAATATACTGCGATAGAGGTGATTAATCAGGTTTCTGTACGTCTTTTAACGGTGAAGAAGGAAGTTGAAATCTATGAAATTTTGGCAGAAGGTGTAAGGCAAATGTTGCCAGAAGCCTACTTTGTGGTTGACAAACTACTTTTGGATGGTAAAAATTTCCAAATTGTAGCCATTGCCGGCTTCGAAAGAATCATGACAGCCATCAAACTTATTTTGGGCAAGGAATATTCTGACTTAAGATTTCCTTTTGATGGTTTACCAGACGAAGTACTCCAGGTTTACGAAACCAGGAATATCCATTACTTCCCCGGCGGTATTTTCGATATCGTGAATGGTGCGATCAGTAAGACAGCCTGCAACGCAATTGAAAAACTGCTGGGTGTGGCGCAGGTTGCTGCTGTCAGTTTTAGTATCGATAAAAAATATTTCGGTGCTATGACGCTTTTAATGCCATCCTCTATGTTGGTTGGAAATAAGATGGACAAGGAAACCGAGTTGGCCATCGAGACACTAGCCAACATGGCATCTACGAAAATTCAGGAACTACGAGACAAAAAGACCATCGAAGAAACGCAAGTCGAGCTATTGGATTACCAGGCACAGTTTAGCAACCTCATCAGTAATTCGACTGATGTTGTATGGTGGGCTCATCTGGACGGCACCGGCATGAAAGACATCAATAAAGCCTTCCCAAAATTCTATGGAGTTTCGGCAGAGGATTTCATCAACGATCCGGATCTGTGGTTTGACTTGATCCATCCCGATGATAAGGAGATCGTAATCCGAAGTCATCAAGACCTTTTTAGAAAAGGAAAAGCTGAAGTTGAATACCGGATACAGCGACCTGACAAAAAAATAATCTGGGTTCAGGATCGGAAATCTCTGATCCGCGATCAACAGGGAAATCCCGTAAAAATGGGAGGCATTGCTTCCGATATTACCGAACGGAAACGAATGGAGGAAGAACTCAAAACCAAGAATTTTGCACTGGATGCTTCACCTGTTGCCGTCGGACTTGCAGATTTTGACGGTAAACTATTCTACGCGAATAAAGCTTATGTAAAATTATGGGGGGGGTATCAATCCGACCATGAGGTGATTGGCAGGCATGTGTCCGAGTTTGCCACGTCGCGGGAGCAGGTAAAAGAGGTTTTGCAAGTAATTTCTGAGGGAAAAGTTTACACCGGTGAGGGCGAAACGATCCGGGAAGATGGCACTAAATTTCACTCCATTATCTCTGCAACAGTGGTTCGCCACGAAGGGAAACCGCTTTGTTTGATGGCCCTTTTCACCGACATTACCCATCAAAAACAGCTCGAATCGAAATTACAGGAGCTCAATGACCAGTTGGCTTCTGAAAACAGGGCGAAGGATAAGTTCTTCTCCATCCTTGCCCACGACCTGAAATCACCGATTAGCTCTATGACTGGTTTTACCGATTTGTTATTGGACGATTATGAAAACCTTACGGATGAAACCCGGTTAGAATTTCTGAAAATACTGAAAGATGCCAATCATAGCGCTAACCGGTTGTTGGAGAATTTACTGGAATGGGGCAGGATTCAACTGGGGAAAATAACTTTCAGGAAAGAAGCATTCCATCTATTTGCCTTGATTAACGAAAATATCGAGCTGTGTACGGCGCAAGCGTTAAATAAACAGATCGAGGTTACCAATCGGGTGGATGAAAATTGCATCCTGATGACCGATAGAAACGTGGTACAGGCAATCGTGCGAAATCTCTTGAGCAATGCCCTTAAATTTACTCCGAATGGCGGGGAAATAACGTTTTCCGTCCATCATCGGGATGGCATTGTGGACTTGACCATTGCGGACACCGGTATTGGCATGAACCCCAAAACAATCGCCAAACTCTTCAAAATAGGAGAAATCATATCCGCTCCAGGAACCAACGACGAAACGGGTACTGGCTTGGGATTAATTCTCTGTCACGATCTAATCGAAAAAACCGGAGGGAAAATTTCAGTTCAGAGTGAACCAGGCAAGGGAAGTAAGTTTACTATTTCGTTTTTGGGATCTCTAAATAATTCGCAATAGTGAGATAGATACCTCTTTTTATCTAAGTACTGTTCTATCATTGAGCAGTCAAAAAGTAGTTTGGTTTATCCAGGTGGAAAACCTGGTTTAGTAACGGATTAAATACCGTTGCATGTTGACACAATAACTGTTGACGGTAGCCGTAACCGGTCTATTTTTTTTCGGATACAAGGCTCACTGAACCAAAATTTCCATAGATTTGGTTGGTTCGAATTGTGGGGAATTGGTTCATCAGTGAAAGTAACAACTAAACGAAGCAATTATGGTTCTGTTAAGTGTTTTCGAGATCACTCTTCCGCTGACAAATCCGGTCGTTAAATTTTTTGTCATCCTCCTGATTATTTTGGTGGCGCCAATTCTTTTTAACCGGCTAAAAATTCCTTCCATCTTGGGTTTAATCTTTGCCGGCGCCGTTATTGGTCCCCATGGCGTTAATTTGTTGTTGCGCGACAGTGGCATTATTCTGTCGGGTACAGCCGGGCTGCTATATATCATGTTTCTTGCCGGGCTGGAAATGGACTTGGTCGAGTTCAGGAAAAATAGGACAAAAAGCTTTGTGTTTGGGCTATACACTTTTTTTATCCCCATGTTTTTGGGGATCGTGGCCGGATTGTATGTGCTAAATTTTTCGGCCCTGACCTCTGTTTTGCTGGCCAGCATGTTTGCATCTCACACCCTGATCGCTTACCCGGCTTTGAGCAAGTTGGGCGTGGCAAAAATCAAGGCGGTCAACATTGCAGTAGGAGGAACTATGATTACAGATACGCTGGCCCTTCTGGTGCTTGCAGTGATTGTCGGCATGGCAGGGGGAGAAATCGGGGCTGGCTTTTGGGCCCGGCTTAGCCTATCGCTCGTGGCTTTCGGGTTGATCGTCCTGCTGCTTTTTCCCATTATCGGACGGTGGTTCCTGAAAAAATACGAGGACAACGTTTCCCAATATATTTTCATCCTGGTGATGGTGTTCTTTGGCGCAGTGCTGGCCGAAGCGGCCGGGGTCGAAGCCATCATCGGGGCATTTTTGGCAGGATTGGCGCTGAACCGGTTGATCCCCGCAACCTCGGCCCTGATGAACCGGATTGTGTTTGTTGGCAACGCCGTTTTTATCCCGTTTTTCCTGATTGGTGTGGGAATGTTAGTTGATTACCGTGCATTTATCCAGGATACCGAGACCATTCGAGTGGCAGCCATAATGACCGGGGTTGCCACCTTAGCCAAATTTTTGGCAGCCTGGCTGACCCAGAAAACCTTCCGGTTTTCTGCCGACGAGCGAAGGGTGATCTTCGGATTAAGCAATGCGCAAGCCGCAGCAACGTTGGCGGCCGTATTAATTGGCTATAATGTCATTATCGGTGAAACGGCCTCCGGTGAACCAATCCGGTTGTTGGGCGACAGTATCCTGAACGGCACAATTGTTATGATTTTTGTTACATGCACCATGGCCACGTTTTCTGCTCAAAAAGGCGGGACCAACATCGCCCTGGCTGAATCGTCGCTCATCGAAAGAAGCGAATCTATTCATGATGAACGTATTTTAATCCCGGTCAGTAATCCCCATACGATTGATGAGCTAATCAATCTGAGCGCTATTATCAAGTCAAAAAGCAATTCGAAGAACCTGTTTGCCCTGAATGTAGTCAACCCGGACGACGGTTATGAAACTGACAGCAAAGCACGGAAACTTCTGGAAAGATCAACGATAACCGCCTCATCGGTGGATATTAGCTTAAATAAGATGTTGCGTTACAACCGCAATGTAGCCAATGGGATAATCAATGCTGCCAAAGAAAACCATATCACTGACCTGGTCCTGGGGCTTCACCGGCAGAATGTCATCGCGGAATCATTCCCGGGCAAACTGGCCGAAATTGTCCTTGCTAAATCTAATTTGACGACCTTTATATACAAGCCTGCTCAGCCAATTGCCACCATCAAAAGGCATCTGATTGTTGTTCCTGAAAATGCAGAGCATGAAATCGGGTTTCCGCTTTGGCTGGCCAAAATGTGGAATATACAGCAAAATACGGGGGCCAGGCTGCAGTTTTATGTCAGCGAAAATACCAGGAGGATTATTGAGGAGGCGCAGTCGGGCTCCTCGTTTGAAGCGACTTGTATCCTATTTAATGACTGGGCCGATTTTTTGATTTTGGCACGTGATGTAAAACCGGATGATAATTTGATCGTGGTGTTAAGCCGTGATCATAAGCCCTCGCATCATCCCGAAATGCAGAATATCCCGCATTATCTGGACAAATATTTTCATTCGAACAGCTTTATCCTGATTTATCCGATGCAAATTGGTTTTTCGGATTCTGATGCCATCGATTTAAATAATCCATCCTTGCTGGGGCCAATCGAAAAGCTGGAGGAGATGAAAAGAATAATGGCCGGTTTGTTCCGCAGGAAATGAAACGTTGACCCAATTCTGGCCGAGAAGCCGGGTAGTACTGGCAGGAAAAAACCTCCGGATAGCGGTCAGTACTCCGGACATTGCTGGCCGGATTTAGATGTTTAAAAAATACGCCATGACAACAACAAATAAACTTCCCGTACCCAGAGGTTTGTTTTTCAATATTTTCCTTCACGGGGGCTGGCCCCGCTTTCTTTTTGTCTATAAACACCAAAGCCCGAAAGATGTTCTTTACGAGCTGAAAATTTGCGTGAATTTCTTATAATTCTGAAAATCCAGTTATTACTGAAGAGGGGCTGCAAAGGCATCCACGTCGGCGCCGGTAATCGTTTTGTCGCACAGGATGATCAGGCGCTCGATGACATTGCGGAATTCGCGGATGTTGCCGGTCCATTTCATGCTTTGCAGTTTTTCAATGGCATCCGGGGTAATGTTTTTGGTGGGCATGCCATACTCGCCACATATTTGGGCGATGAAATGATCGGCCAGCTCGGGAATGTCTTCGGCCCGTTCATTCAGCGAAGGAACTTGTATGAGGATGACGCTGAGGCGGTGGTACAGGTCTTCGCGGAAGTTGCCCTTGTGGATTTCCTCGCTCAGGTTTTTGTTGGTGGCGGCCACCACGCGCACATCCACTTTGATGGGTTTTTCGCCGCCCACGCGGGTGATGAGGCTTTCCTGCAGGGCACGCAGCACCTTGGCCTGTGCTGAATGGCTCATGTCGCCAATTTCATCCAAAAAGAGGGTGCCGCCGCTGGCCTGTTCAAACTTTCCTTTGCGTTGTTTGATGGCCGAGGTAAAAGCGCCTTTTTCGTGTCCAAATAGTTCGCTTTCAATCAGTTCGGAAGGAATAGCGGCGCAGTTCACCTCTACAAAAGGGCCCGTGGCGCGGTTGCTTTTTTCGTGCAGGCGGCGGGCAATCAGCTCTTTGCCCGTGCCGTTGGCGCCGGTAATCAGCACGCGGGCGTCGGTTGGCGCCACGCGGTCGGCCATGTCGGTGATTTTTTTGATGGCTGCCGAGCTGCCAACGATCTCGAACTTTTTGCTGACTTTCTTTTTCAGCACTTTGGTTTCGGTCAGCAGGCTCGATTTGTCCATCGCGTTGCGGATGGTGATCAGCAGGCGGTTCAGGTCGAGTGGCTTTTCGATAAAATCATAAGCCCCTTTTTTGATCGATTCCACGGCCGTGTCGATGTTTCCGTGTCCCGAAATCATCACTACCGGCGCGTCAACCGCTAGTTCCTGAATGTGTTCAAGCACCTCGATCCCGTCCATACCGGGCATTTTGATGTCGCACAAAATAATGTCGTATTCATTTTTCCCAATCAGTTCCAACCCGTGATTGCCATCTTCGGCCAGGTCAACCTGGTACTGTTCATATCCCAGAATGTCTTTCAGGGTGTTGCGGATGCTGCGTTCGTCGTCGATGACCAATATTTTTGACATGCTTGTATTTTTAGGTTGTTTGTGCTCTCAAAATTAATGATTAATCCATTCGTACAAAACGCCTTCGCGCAGGGCAAAGTCAGTTTGTGTGATTTTGCGGATGTTCAGCTTCTTCAGGAGCAGGCGAATGAAGATGAACGAAGGGACAATCATTTCCACGCGCAGGGGCTCCATGCCCGTCAGTTGTTCGCGTTGTGCTTTGGTGGACGACATGATTTGGCTCGAAACAGCTTCAAAATCGCTCATCCGGATGTGCTGGGTGATGCGCTGTTTGGTGCCCGGTAGTGTTTGGTCGATCAGGTCGGCCAGCGTGTCGAAGGCGCCCGAACAGCCGATAAGTCCACTGACCGAGGTGCCGTTGAGCTGTGCCCAGAGATTGGCAAGTCCTTTGTCAAAATAGGCTTCAATGGCAGCAAGCTCGGCTTCGGTAATCGGGTCCGAAATCGGAAACTGTTCCACCACGCGGGCCATGCCCAGCGGAAAACTTTCTTTCCACAAAACGGCATTGTTTTTCGTTTGAATGAACTCATTGCTTCCCCCGCCAATGTCCAGGATGAGCGTATCGTCGGGGAGATTTCCAACGGCCAGTTTCACCCCTTCAAAAATCAGGCGCGCCTCTTCTTCGCCTGAAATGACGGTAAGCTCAAGCCCGGTTTCCTGCATGAGATGGGCCGCAAATTCTTTCTGGTTGGCAGCATCGCGCACCGCCGACGTCGCGATGGTGACGATTTGTTCTGCCCCCAAAGATTGGATGGTTTGTAAATGTTTCCGAAGGGCAGATGTCGCCCGTTCAAAAGCTTCTGCGGTCAGCAGATTTTTGTCGATTCCGCCTTTTCCCAGTTTTACACCTTCCTTTCCCTGGTGTAGAACGTGATAGGTTTTTCCGTTGGTTTCGGCGACCAGTAGGTTGCAGGTATTGGTTCCCAAGTCAATTACAGCCAGTTTCATGGTTCTGTGTTTTGTGGTGCAAAGATATAATTTGCCGGACGGGGATGGCCGAAAATGACGATGAAAAACCGAAATGGGCTGGTGGCTTTTGTAACGTTCGCACCTGGTTGCCGTAATTCTTTTTGCCGGTTTGACCAATCCGGTTTGCCGGCCTGCAAAAATCAGCTGACCATGAAATCTTCTGGATCTATGTGGTACCCGGTTTTCATCCTGCTGTCCCTGTCGGTTGCTGTTCGGGCGCAAAGCCGCGACAACGGACGGTTTGCCCGCCAACCTGCTGTGGCCGGTTCGTTTTACCCGGCCGATCCCGACCAGTTGAAAACCCGGTTGCAAGAGCTGTTTAAACCCTATGTAAATGTTTCGCCCGGAAAGGACGTGGCCGCGCTCATCGTCCCCCATGCCGGCTATGTGTATTCCGGCAAGGTGGCCGCATCGGCCTATGCCCGGCTCGATCCGGAGAAAAAGTACCCGCGCATTTTTCTGATTGGCACCAGCCACCACCTGCTGCTGGAAGGTGCTTCCATCTACAACAAAGGGCACTACCGTACTCCGCTGGGCATGGTTAACGTGGATACCCTGGTGGCCGACCGGCTGATCCGCGACAACCCGTTGTTTGAGTATGTACCGGCTGCCCATGCGAAAGAACACAGCCTGGAAGTGCAACTTCCGTTTTTACAATATCGGTTGAACCATCCGTTTAAAATTGTACCCATCCTGATTGGTACTCAATCGGAAAAGGCAATCGAACAGCTTGCCGGGGCTTTGCGCCCCTATTTTCAGGAAGGGGACTTGTTTGTGATCAGCAGCGATTTTTCGCACTACGCCGATGATGCAGGCGCCCGCGAAGCCGACAAAATCACCCGGGAGGCCATTTTGACCAATTCGCCCGGAAAATTTCTGCAAGCGCTCCGGAAGAACGAAGGCAAACACATTCCGGGGCTGGCTACCAGTTGCTGTGGCTGGAGTTCTGTGCTCACCTTGCTGAACCTTTCGTCAGCAGAGCCGGGGATCAGCGTGAAACATATCCGGTATATGAACTCTGGTGATGCTGAATACGGGGAGAAATCGCGGGTGGTGGGCTACCATGCCTTTGCCTTTGAACGCTCGTCGGAAAGTGCGCAAACGACCGGCTTTTCACTTACGGATGCTGAAAAAATACAGCTGCTGCAGATGGCCCGCAGCGCCATTGAGGCCCGGATGCTGCATCATTATCTGCCCGATGTGGATTCGGCGCAGCTGTCCGAAAGGCTTAAAACTCCCTGCGGGGCTTTTGTCACCCTGGAGAAGAAGGGCAAGTTGCGGGGATGTATCGGTCGCTTTGGCGAAAAGGAACCGTTGTACCGGATAGTCCGCGAAATGGCCGTGGCCGCTGCTTTTCAGGATTACCGTTTTGATCCCCTCCAGTTCACAGAACTGGCCGAAGTGGATATCGAGATATCGGTGCTGACCCCCTTGCAGCGTATCGAAACGATCGATGAATTTGAATTGGGGAAGCATGGGATTTACATCATTCAGGGTGAGCGGCACGGTACGTTTTTGCCCCAGGTGGCCGCAAATACCGGTTGGACGAAGGAAGAGTTCCTGGGCCATTGTGCCCGCGATAAGGCCGGCCTGGACTGGGATGGCTGGAAAGATGCGGAACTGTACATTTACGAAGCCCTGGTTTTCAGCGAACCCGAGTTGCTACACACGGAACAATGAATTCGGCGTATCCGCTCATACCGGTTGTTGTCATTACGATCCTGGCCTATTTTACCACCCGGATGTATGTGTGGTGGGGCATCTTCAGCCAAAAAACGCACCGCAAGTTTTGGAATGTGGCGTTGCTGGTCACCTTCCTGGTTTCGGGCCTGCTTGGTTTGCTGAGTGTGCTTAAAGTGAACTATAAACTCGAAATTCCGCAGTATGACCAATTCCTGCGATGGCATGTGGCCTTTGGGATTGGCATGGTCGTTATTTCATTTTTTCATTTAAGTTGGCATTGGGCTTATTATTTTTCGCTGAAGAAGAAAGCTGAAGGCGCTATCTCCGGGCAACCGGTTATTCCCAACATTCAGCCCGACTGGATGAAAGTCCGCTACTTGTTGTTTTTGCTTGGCGCCCTGGCCATGATCAACCAGGTGGTCTTTATCCGCGAATTTATGAGCGTGCTGGCCGGTAATGAACTGGTGCTGGGCGTGGTGATGGCCAATTGGTTGCTGCTGACGGGCTGGGGCGCTTTTCACGCCCGGAAACGGATCCTTCCCGATTTCAGCCTGAAACAGGGAGTGACGATGATGATTGCCCTGGCCTTCCTGCCAATTTTGCTGATCGTGGCGCTTTATGAGTTGAAATTCCTGCTTTATCCGCCGGGGACGATTACCGGTTTTGGGGCAGTTGTTATGGGCGTGTGCCTGTTGTTATTCCCGGTTTGCTTTCTGTCCGGTTACTTGTTTACCTTGCTCTCAACGCTGTACTCGTGGTCGGGCAGAAAAAACCTGATTGGAAAGGCTTACGCCATTGAATCGTTGGGGAGCCTGGCCGGCGGATTGCTTTTTGGCGTGGTGCTCGGTCGGTTTTTTAATTCCATCCAGGTGTTGGCCATCACTTCTGCCGCCGTTCTGGGAACGGGCAGTTGGCTTATTTGGCCGCGAAATCTCAAAAAAGGAATGGCCTACCTGTTGCCCGGCTTGCTGGTCCTGCTGGTGGCTTTTGTGCTCAGGCCCGATACGCGCATCAAGCAAATCTTGTTTCCCAGCCAGGAAATCATCCTCGACCGTAGTACGCCCTACGGCAATTTGGTGGTTTCCAGCCAGGCCGGTCAGCTCAATTTTTATGAAGATCATGCCCTTCATTTTTATTCGGATAATTTGGCGTTGAGCGAGGAAGCGGTTCATTTTGCCATGTTGCAACACCCAAACCCCCGGAAGGTATTGCTGTTGTCGGGAGGTATTTCGGGTATGTTGAAAGAGCTGGACAAGTACCCGCTGGAGAGAGTTACCTATATCGAAACCAATCCGGCTGTCCTCAGGTACTGGAAAAATTTGGTGGATGATGCCATTCCTCCGGGGCCGGTGGAATTTGTCCGCTCCGATATTCGGGTGTTCCTGCGAAAGACTAAGCTGGTTTACGATGTGGTGCTGATCAATCTGCCGCCGCCAACAACCTTGGGGTTTAACCGGTTTTATACCGATGAATTTTTCAGGATGGTTGCGCAGCACGTTGCACCCGGGGGTGTGGTTTGTACCAGCCTGCCTTCCACCGTGAATTATGCAGGCGAAAATGCGCTCCTGCTGAACGCGTCACTCTGGAAAACCCTGGGTATTCATTTCGAAAACCAACTGTTGTTGCCTGGCGAAAAAAATTATTTTCTGGCTTCGGCTGGGCCACTTTCGCCAGCTATTACCGAACTGGTTGAACAAAAAGGCATCGGCAATGAATACGTGAATGCCTATTATCTGGATGATGGACTGCTGGCGCAACGGGGGCAACAGTTGATGGGGCAGTTCCGTCAGGTTGGAAAAGTAAACCGCGACTTATACCCGTACATGTTCCTGAAACAAACCAATCATTGGTTGAGCCGGTTTCAGGTGAGCTATAATTTATTGGTGCTGGTGCCCTTAATTTTATTTTTTGTGTTGTTTGCCCGGCTCAACCCGGTTTCCATGGGTCTTTACACCGGCGGCTTTTCGTCGGCTTCGCTCGAAATAACGCTCATGCTGGCCTATCAGGTTTTCTTCGGCAGCATTTACCTGGCCACGGCTTTTTTCTTCACCTTTTTCATGGGCGGCTTGGCGCTGGGCAGTTCCATGGGCCGAAAACCGGGAAAGATGCCCGCCATCCGTGTTTTTGCAGTCGTTCAGTTTTTGCTGGCTGCCTTTTCGGTGTTGCTGCCAGCGCTTATCTTGCTGATCGACCGGATTTCGGGCTGGGGCGCCCCCGCGCAACTGCTGTTTTTTGTGCTGGTGTTTGTCCTGGCATTTGGCATTGGCTACGAATTTTTCCTGGCCTCGGGCTTGCAATCGCCGCACTACAGCATTACCTCGGGGCTGAACTACAGCACCGACCTGGCCGGTTCTGCGTTTGGGGCCTTCCTGACGGCCTTGGTGCTGCTGCCTTTTTTAGGCTTGGTTTATACCTGTCTGATCGTCGCCGGTTTGAATATTTTCAGCGGGACAGTGGCGCTTTCAATCCGAAACCATAGAATCTTTTGAATCG
Source organism: Mangrovibacterium sp. (assembly GCA_050178015.1). Lineage (GTDB taxonomy): Bacteria > Bacteroidota > Bacteroidia > Bacteroidales > Prolixibacteraceae > Gaoshiqia. The sequence goes on along the minus strand of JBFXGM010000024.1, from coordinate 47,231 downwards.
TCCTTCCCGTAAAATAAACCGTTAAACAAGAGGATTCGATGATGGACAAACGGCAGTTTTTGAAGACAGCTTTTTGGGGAACGGGAGGACTGGCCTGTTTTCGGAATCCGGTTGCTTCCTTTGCTTCCGGCGCTTTTGTTCCGGTCATAAAAGAAGCTTGGGTGAAGGAGGCTATGTTTTACACCACCACGCCTAAAGGCGCCCGCTGCCTGATTTGCCCGAACGAGTGCACGGTGAAGGAAGGCGAGGCTGGCGACTGCCGAAACCGCATCAACCGGGGCGGAAAACTGTATTCGATTGCGTACGGCAATCCCTGCGCCGTTCATGTGGACCCGATCGAGAAAAAGCCCTTGCTGCACTTCCTGCCGGGGAGCAAAGCCTTTTCGATTGCTACGGCCGGATGTAACCTGGCCTGTTTGAATTGCCAAAACTGGACCATCTCGCAAAAAAGTCCGGATGAAACCGAGAATGTAGATTTGCCACCCGACAAGGTGGTGGAAAGTTGTTTGGCAAACCACTGCGAATCGGTTGCCTACACCTACTCCGAGCCGGTGACTTTTTACGAATACATGTATGATTCGGCGTTGCTGGCCAGGCAGGCCGGGCTGAAAAACGTGATGGTGAGCGCCGGTTACATCAATCAGGAGCCTTTGCTGAAGCTCTGTCCGGTAATCGATGCGGCCAATATCGACCTGAAATCGTTCAGTAATGATATTTACCTGAAACTGAACGCCGGGAAACTGCAACCCATTTTGGATACGCTGATCACGTTGAAGAACGAAGGCGTATGGCTGGAGATTACCAACCTGGTTGTTCCCTCGTGGACGGATGATCTGGAGATGATCAAAAAAATGTGCGGCTGGCTGCTGGAAAATGGTTTTGAGCAAACGCCGCTTCATTTCAGCCGTTTTCACCCGATGTACAAACTCACCCAGCTGCCGCCAACACCGGTGAATATCCTGAAAAGTGCCCGTGATGTTGCGCTTCACGAAGGTTTGAAACATGTGTATGTGGGCAATGTCCCGGGATTGGGCGCCGAAAATACCGTTTGTCCGAAATGTGGGCGGGTGGTTGTGGAGCGCCGCGGCTACAGCATCCTGCTATCCGAGCTGGTGGACGGGAAGTGCAAATCCTGCGGTACTGCGGTTGCCGGGGTGTGGGACTGAAAATGGAACAAAATAAAGCGGGTGAATAAAAAAAGTTGTTGATCCGGTCATCCTGAACTTGTTTCAGGATCTGTATCAAACGGACAGAAAACAGATAGAGATGCTGAAATAAATTCAGCATGACTTTTTCTGATGCTTTTTTATTCACCCGCTTGGTTATGGCTGGGCGGGAAGTTTGTTAGAACAGCCCTTCGATCGACAAATAACGCTCGCCGGTATCGTAGCTGAACGTGATGATCTTCGAGCCTTTTGGCAGTTCGCCAATTTTTTTGGCTACAGCTGCCAGCGATGCGCCCGATGAGATGCCCACAAACAAACCTTCTTCTTTTGCTGCCCGTTTGGCGTATTCAAATGCTTCTTCCTTGGAAACCTGGATGGTGCCGTCAAGCTGATCGATGAGCAGGTTGTTGGGCAGGAAGCCTGCTCCGATTCCCTGGATGGGGTGCGGTCCCGGTTGCCCGCCACTGATTACCGGCGACAATTCGGGCTCCACGGCAAAGGTTTTCAGCTTGGGGAAATGTTGTTTCAGCACTTCGCTGACCCCGGAGATGTGCCCCCCGGTGCCAACGCCGGTAATCAGGTAGTCGAAACCTTCGGGAAAATCTTTCAGGATTTCCTGTGCCGTGTTGTTACGGTGGGCGTCAATGTTTGCCACGTTATCGAATTGGGCCGGGATCCACGAATTCGGGTTTTCGGCTGCCAATTCTTCCGCTTTGGCAATGGCGCCCTTCATCCCTTTTTCTTTGGGGGTGAGCACCAGCTCGGCGCCATAGGCCGTCAGGATGCGGCGGCGTTCAACCGACATGGATTCGGGCATCACCAGGATCAGCTTGTAACCTTTCACGGCAGCAACCAGCGCCAACCCGATACCCGTGTTGCCCGAAGTGGGTTCAATCAGCAGAGCGCCTGGTTTCAGCAGGCCTTTTTGTTCGGCATCTTCTACCATCGACAGCGCAATACGGTCTTTGATGCTGCCGCCCGGGTTGGTTTTTTCAAGCTTTACATACACTTCATAATCCGCCGGGAACAGACGGTTTACCCGGATTAGGGGCGAATTTCCAATGGTCTCCAGAATGTTGTTAAATCTCATACTTTTTGTTTTTATAGGGTTAAAAATATTTCAAAAAAAAAGCCTTCCACAATGGGAAGGCCTGCATAACTATGTCTGTGTAAAATCGATATTCCATCAAAACATACCTTCCCCGTATTGTATATTCATACAACAGCACATGGGCATATTTGAGAAGGTGTAATACATGTTTTTTATTATCTGGAACAATTATAAATAAAAAATCCGATTTAAATACAATTTTATCCGAATTAATTGTGGTAGAAGAGCCATTTAACGATTTCTTTAAAATTGACTTTCTTTCCGTACATTAAAATACCAGTGCGGTAAATTTTTCCGGCCACCCAGATAATTCCCCAGATAGAGGCCAACAAAATTCCCATGGAAAGCAACAGTTCCCAAACCGGAACGCCAAAGGGAACGCGCACCATCATGATCACCGGCGAGGTGAAGGGGATGAGCGAAGTCCAGAAGGCCAGTGCCCCTTCGGGGTTTTTCACCACGGGGAACAGGATGATGATGGAAAAGATCAGCGGCAAGGTCACCGGCAGCATCAGTTGTTGGGCATCTTCGTCGTGATCGACTGCCGAACCAACTGCCCCTAAAAGTGAAGAGTACAGCAGGAACCCGCCCAGGAAGTAAAACAGGAAGCTGCCAAAGATGAGCGGCAGGTTCAGGTTGCCAATCATGTCGATGATTTCGAGGGCCATATTTTGCTGTTCGGCGGTGGCTGCCTGCACGGCCGCGCCCGATGTGTCCATCAGGTTTTGCGTTTGCTCCAGGGCGGCCACTTCGCCCCCGCCAACAAACGACTGCACCCCGGTAATAATAGCCCCGCCAATAATCACCCAAAACAAAAGCTGGGTGAGGCCAACCAGGCCAATGCCGACAATTTTTCCGAACATGAGTTGGGTGGGTTTCACCGACGAAATAATCACCTCCACAATGCGGCTGGTTTTTTCTTCCATCACCCCGCGCATCACCATCGTGCCATAGATAAATACGAACATGTAGATGATGAACCCGGCAGCATAACCTACGGCCATAGCTAATTCGGTGGAGCTTTTTACGGCGCTGCCCTGTTGGTCAATCTTGATGGTTTCGAGGTTGATGTGGGTTTTGGTGGCCGCCAGTTTTTCCTCGAGGTAGGGAAGGCCCGACTGGTCAATCACCTGTTTCTTTTTGTCATTTTCCAGAATGGTTCCCAGTTTGTTGGCCACCATGCTTTTGACGTCGATGGTCACCTGCTTGTCCGAAAACAACTGGGCGCGGTTGGCCGTCAACACATTGGGCGGGATGAACAGAACGGCATAAAACGGGCTGTTCTTGATGTCTTCTTTTACCTTAGCGTATTCTTCCTGCGGGATGAAATGAAATTTCGTGTAGTCGGTACTTTCCAGCCGCCCCAGAAAAATGCCCGTGCCATCGTAAACGGCAATGGTGCGTTCTTCTTTATCGTCCTGCATGGCCAGCCAAGCGGGCAAAATGGTCATGCCGGCAAACAGAAAGGGTACCAGCAGGGTCAAAATGACGAACGATTTTTTGCGTACACGGGTCAGGTATTCCCTTTTCAGTATCAATAATGCTTTGTTCATGGCTTAGTTTTTTTGGTTGGCTTGTTGTACAACTTGAATAAAGACCTCGTTCATGCTGGGAATGACTTCGCGAAAGGCGCTGATTTCGAGTTTGCCCATCAGTTTTTGCAACAGTTCGTTGTTGCTTTGGCCGGTGGCTTTCTGAAATTTAATGCGCTGACGGTTGCCATTCATGTCGTGTTCGATTAGCGAAAAGCCATTCTGCGAAAACAGCGATACCGCTTCCGCGTCGGGTGTTTCAATCTCGAAGATGCCCCGTTTGTAGCGGTCTTTGATGTCGAAAATGTTGCCGTCCAAAATCTTTTGCGACTGGTTGATCAAGGCAATGTGGTCGCAGATTTCCTCCACCGAAGCCATGTTGTGGGTGGAGAAAATGATGGTGGCGCCTTTGGCCTTCAGTTGGAGGATTTCATTTTTCATCAGGTTGGCGTTGATGGGGTCGAAACCGCTGAACGGTTCATCAAAAATCAGCAGCTTGGGCTCGTGGATCACGGTGGTCACAAACTGCACTTTTTGCTGCATGCCTTTTGAAAGCTCTTCCACTTTTTTGTTCCACCACGGCTGGATTTCGAACTTCTCGAACCATTTTTTCAGATTGCGCAGCGCATCATGCCGCGACATGCCTTTCAGCTGGGCCAGGTACAGGGCCTGTTCGCCCACCTTCATTTTTTTGTACAGCCCGCGTTCTTCGGGCAGGTAGCCAATGTACTGGATGTCGGTCGATTTGAGTTTTCGGCCCTGAAAGAACAGCTCGCCTTCGTCGGGTGCGGTAATTTGGTTGATGATGCGGATCAGCGTGGTTTTGCCGGCGCCGTTGGGGCCCAGCAGCCCGAACACCGACTGCTCCGCCACCGAAATGCTGACCTTGTCCAGCGCCCGGTGCCCGGCATAGTCTTTTACCACTTCCGTTGCTCGAAAAAGTTCCATAAATCAGATTTTTGGGTTTATACCTGTTTGTCGCAAATAGGGCCGGGGAATTACGCAATTTCTCCGGTCAGCATCAAAATTAAGTAAAATGATGGTAGGTGGATGTCATTTTTCGGTGAAATGCCGATTGGGCAGGATAAATTTCAGGGTACACTTGGGGAGTTGTGGTGCCTGGTGATTTTTCGGCGGATGAATGAGTAGTGAAGTTTCAATTTACAAAATCTGAAAATAGCCGGAGTTTAACAGATTGTGTTCACAGCGAGCCAGGTTTTGACTTTTGACTTCTGTGTTTTTGCCTCTCCTTTAGTTAACCCGCGTAACCCCGCCCGATACCACAAACTTCATGGCCTCGGCAGGTGGCATGTCGAGCTTGTGAACGGCCGACGTTTCAATCATAAACAATTCGCCCGAAAAGTTGTACGAGTGCGGAAAATAAACCGCCACCATTCCCGGCATGCCCAGTTCGTCGAGGCTGTTTTGGGTGATAAACCCGATCTTCCAAAGCTTATTTTCCTGGTTGATACAAACCATTACCGGCTTGCTGAATTTTTTCTCTTTCCCGGCAAAGGCCGAAAACAGATCGACCAGCGAACTGTAGATCACCTTGATCAGCGGGGCGCGGCGCAGCAGGCGTTCGCCGATCTTTTTAAACGGGTTTGTCACCACATATTCACCAATCAGGCCCAGCAGGGTGAGCAGCAGGAAGATGATGAGCAGACCGAGCCCGGGAACAATGCGGTCGAGCCAGGTTTTTAGCACATCGCGCAACAGCCCGTCAATGAAGTCGAAGGTGAGGAAAATGATGTAGCCCGTAATGGCAATGGGCGCCACCAGTACCAGCCCTTTCATGAAGTAAGAAAAAAGTCGTTTCATCGTGGTGATTTAATAAGAGGTTCGGCAGCGAAAGATACAAAATATCGGCTGACCGCAGCTGAAGGAGGGCTGTTTTTCCCGGCCCGGCGAAAATTCTGGTCGGGCAGGGCCATGGCGGCGTGCCATGCTTTCACTTTTCAGTTGGACAAGCAATGGCGGCGTGCCACACCATTACCTTTCCCCAGGCGGGAGCTTCATTAAATGATGAAGCCTTCCTTTTTCAGTTGGTCAGGCTTTCATTAAATGATCACGCGCTGCTTTTTCGGTTTTTCGCCCTTTCATTAAATGATCATGGCCTGTCTTTTCTATTTTTTGCCTTTTGATTAAATGATCATGGCTCCCTTTTAAAATTTTCCGGCTTTCATTAAATCTTCAAACCATCACCTTTCGGTTGGTGGAGGCTTCAAGATATCTTCACGGCTTCCTTTTCCTCTTTTTGGGCGCTTGAAGAAATCTTAACGGCCTCCCTTTTCTCTTTTTGTGCACGTGAAGATATCTTAACGGCTTCCTTTTCAGTTTTTCCGGCTTTTAAGAAATATTTTGAATATGTTTTGTAAATTGGGGTGCGGAAAATTCGACTATAAAAGCGACGCATGAATAAGTGGAATAGAGATTTAGGAGATGGCTTTGTCGAGATTTAACAGTTAGCAATAATAATGAAAAGATGACCCAAGCGAAATTGATACTAATTATTCTTACCTCATTATTGACAAGTAATCTTGTTAAAGCTCAACAAATACAAAAATTTGAATCGTCCTTGGGGAAAGAAAGAACAGCAGTGATTAACGAAATTGTCAGTGATTTTGAGAAATATCTTGACTCAACCTTTTCCGGGAACAGTATTGGGTTAAAATACGATAAGTATTTGGAGAGTATATCCAAGGAAAGTTTCTCGCGAAAATGGAAAATTGATGATAAGAAGATGATCAAATACAAAAAACTTGAATTATTTGATGAGTATCTAAACGTACATGCTGATTCCGTCTGGTATGATGGAGAATTTGTAAATTGGAGCTATTGTGGTGAAATAGTTGAATCTATAATTCCAATAAATGGGATTAGTCCTGACTCAATAGCAAAGGAAGTTGAAAATGAACTTCATACTGTATGGCTAGTCGAAGGGCGATTTTACATAGCATTAGAAACGATTGACCAGGAAAATCCCTTAGTTGATGGATTATTGGATTTTAGGCTTGCAACCACCGACAAAACCCACCGACATACTTTAAATAGTATCGAGTGGTATGCTGATGAGCTTCATAAGGCAAAATTGGATTATACAGACTATTTTGTAAAACGAATAATTGCTATTGGAACGCATGAATCTGAATGAATTACAAAACACTTAGCCTTTTGTTAAACGCCCACCTCCCCCTCGTCTTAGCGGAGCGGTGACGAGGGGTAAGCTGTCAGTCGTTTTTAACGACAAAGAGAAGCTGGCAATTTATACGAAAATCAGGTTTGGTAACGATGGTTTCTCAAATACCAAAACATTTTAATGCACTTGGCCAGGTTGATGCCTATGGAGACCGTGGAATAATATGGCTGTTACCAGCAATTGGACTGGTTTTGTATGTTGGTCTGAATATCCTGGCCAGATTCCCGTTTGTTTTTAATTATCTGATAAAGGTGACAGATGAGAATGCGGAAAGATTATACACACTTGGGGTAAGGACAATTCGTTTGTTAAAAGTGATTGTCATTCTTTCATTTGCCTTCCTGAACTTAAAGACCATCGAAATTGCGTTGAACAGAACAACTGAAATAGGGAAATGCTATCTCCCGATATTTCTATCAGTAATGGTAATTTTAGTAGGAACAATGATTTATAAACAAAATGAACAATAATAATTTGCCCATCGTCCTGGTTGTAGTCAGTGCAATTCTGATAGTTGTAAATTTTGTATTCACATCGAATGAGATGAATTTGGGATTTTGGATGCGAATTCTTTCCAGTGTTCTTATTATCCTGGCCATGATCGCCAATTTGCGGGAACGAAGAAAGACAATAAAAGCCCCTCGCCCAAGGGGGGAGACAGATAGCGTTAGCCGCAATCCCAGTGAAAGAAATCACAATCCATAAATCAAACCTGCTTTTCCGGATCTGCCAAAGTCGGCAGTTGGTTGGATCGGCAATCCTAATGAGCTGAATAATATTTTATCTTCTTCTGTTCGCGCCCTTTCAGGGCTAGGGGTAACCGCGAATATCGAAATAACAGGGCGTTGCCCTGCCTTGGTGCTGTTGCACCCATGGTGCAGAGAAGAGAAAAGGCAGCGGGCCGGTGAAGTCCCCCTGCTAGCCGCTATTGCAACGCAGACCCTGAAATTTGACGACGATTCTCTTATTCACCTGGTGACTTCAAGTCACCTGGTGAATCCAAAAAGGTTGAGGCAAAAGCCACCTGATGAATGCCCAGTCATTTTATTTTCATAACTTACGGTAAACAAAAATAACTGTCATGCAGTTTGAGCCCACACACGTGTACAACGTTTACAATAGAGGCAATAATTCGCAGCAAATCTTTTTCTCCCGCGAGAATTACCTGTACTTTCTGAATAAAATCAGAACCTATGTCGTACCGTTCGCCGATATTCTTGCCTGGTGTTTAATGCCCAATCATTTTCACCTGATGCTTCATGTCAACCGGCTTGAAATTCCATCGGACGCTCCGGCTGCTTCAAGTCAACGGATCAGTGACTACAAGCCTCTTATTCACCAGGTGACTTCAAGTCACCAGGTGAATCCCGAAAAGGTAAATCATCCGATGGTTAAAACAAGGAACCTGAACCAATCCATTGCGATCGTTTTGCGGTCATACACCAGGGCGCTCCAAATTCAGCAGAAATTCACCGGTAGTCTTTTTCAACACCGAACAAAATCCATCTGTTTAACCGAAATCAATGGTCTTACTCCTGCATGGTTCCATTCGGCTTTTGGCGCGATTATTAACGTACCCGATTCGGAAAAGGAGTACTCGCAAGTTTGTTTCAATTACATCCACCATAATCCGGTAAGTGCGAACTTGGTGAAATATCCGGCTGATTGGGAATTTTCGTCGTATCCCGACTATGCAGGTCTCAGAGATGGAAGGCTGATTAACCGGAACCGGGCGAAAGAGCTCGGATTGCACCTTTAAAGCGACATACTACCGGAGGGCTGAGCTGGTGACTCCAAGTCACCAGCTCAGTAAAGCCAACTTCTATTCACCAGGTGACTTCAAATCACCTGGTGAATCCCGAAAAAATGACAGACACATCTATTCCAGCAACAAACTACCCTGTTCGTCAAATTTCCAGAAAGAAGCCCAGGCAATTTCCCAGGTGTGGCCGTCGGGGTCGGCAAAGTAGCAATCGTAGCCGCCCCAGAAGGTATCGCGGGGTTCCACGAGCGGGGTTCCGCCATTTTCTATGATTTGCCGGTACAGCTGGTCCACCGCTTCTTTCGAGTGCATGTTGATGGCCAGCGTAACGCCCGAAAAGCCGCTCCGTGCAGGCGGAAGGTTGGCATCTTCGGCCAGGCCGTTGAGCGGGTAAAGGGCAAACACGATACCGCCCAGCCCGTAAAATACGATGTTGTCGTCGCTGCCTTTCCCGGGTTCCCAACCCAGGGCGTCCCGGTAAAAATCGCGGGAGCGTTTCAGGTCGCTCACTCCCAGGGTAACAATGTTTAAACGTGGTTTCATGATTTGACTGTTATGTGGTAAAGGGTTTGTTTTCTCGCCACCTCATCAAAGTCCACTGCTTCTGAAAACTGAAAACTGTGAACTGACAACTGTGACTACTTCCGGGCCATCTTCAGGAAAGCCTTCAATTCCTCTTTCCGTGCTTTGGACAGTTGGTGCCAGCGGATGCCTTGTACGGCGCCTTCCAGTCCGCATAGCATACTCAAACAGGCCCCTTCGTCAACGGTTTTCAGGCGAATAAAAGCCTGTTCGGCCCCCATCGCCCGCAGTTGTTCGGGTGTTTCAATGCCCACTTCTGCGAGCCTGGCAGCAACTACTTTTCCAATGTTTGGCAGGTCGGCCAATTTTTCCATGTTTTTTTGTTTTTGTCAAATTTAGGAAACAGTGCGGACTTTCGAAACGTTATCGGTTTCAATATTGAATTGTAAAAACTTGTTAATGCCTTGGGGATAATCGGTTCAATGATTTCCCTTTTGGGCAGATTTTAATTTACTTAGCTAACCAAATCCGGGAAAGGGCATGAACGAAACCTGTATTTTATTTTGTCGCTGTGGGGCGGGAGTCATTTCGCCCGGGAAAACTGACCAATTGGCCGGCGCTTTTCAGCAATTGGATGCCGATGTATTTGAGTTGCGCGATTTGTGCGCTTTTTCGGTACACGAAAAGGACGCTCTGCAATCCATCGCCGAAAAGTATCAACAAAAGCTGATCGTTGCCTGCTATCCGCGTGCCGTGAAAAACATGCTGCGGCAGGCCGGGATAAATTTTGGCGAGTTTGAGGTGTTGAATTTCAAGGAACTTTCAACCGAGCAAATTCTGGCGAAACTGCAAGAGGAATACCGTTTGCAGAAAGGCACTGCCCGGTATCAGGTGGAAGTGAGCGACCTGGATGTGCCGGCCTGGTTCCCGGTGATCGATGAATCGCTCTGCACCCTGTGTGGACAGTGTGCCCGCTTTTGCCTGTTTGGCGTGTATGCCTACGATAAGAAAAGCCTGACGGTGGTCAATCCGCTGGCCTGCAAAAATAACTGTCCGGCTTGCGGGCGAACCTGTCCGGCCTCGGCCATCATGTTTCCGCGACTGGCTGAAAATTCGGCCTTGGCTGGCGCCCAACCGGGAGAAAAAGCCAACCGGCCGACAGCCAAGCCCGGTAGTTTGTTTGTGATGCTGAACGACCGGAACCAGAACCGGAAAAACATTTTCAGGCAGGGCGTGGTACAACTGGCCGAGGAAGAACGACGGAAAGCACTGGAGGAAGTACGAAAGAAAGCCCCACCCAACCTCCCCGGAGGGGAGGGGTTAACACCGTGAATGTAGGATCATTCCGGATATTTATTATTGAACCTGAGATAAGTAAGTTGTAAACTTGCCTAAGTAGAAAGATTTGTATGCTGAAACAATTGTTGTTTAACACCGATAAACGGTGCCTGTTTAAGTTTGTCTATAACCTGGGGGTGAAGGGAACGCTCAGCTTTAACCGTTTTCAAAAGCGGTTGAAAAAGGGCGAGTTCTTTCCGGCCTTTCATTTCATCTCGGTTACCGACGACTGTAACCTGAATTGCCAGGGCTGTTGGGTGATGGGGAAGAAGAAAAACAACCGGCTTTCGGCTGTACAACTCGACCAAATCATCACCGAAACAAAAGCGCAGGGCTCTTACTTTTTCGGCATTCTTGGCGGAGAACCGCTGCTGTATAAACCGCTGTTCGATGTCTTCCGGAAACATGCTGACTGCTATTTTCAGCTGTTTACCAATGGTACGCTGCTGACGCCCGACGTGGCCGAGCAATTGCGGCAGTGCGGCAATGTAACCCCGCTCATCAGTTTTGAAGGCGACGAAGCTGTAGCCGACGTGCGCCGGGGTGGCAAAAACGTGTACCAGCGCACCCGGCAGGCCATTGAAAATGCTACCGGCGCCGGATTGGTAACCGGCGTGGCCATGAGCGTTTGTAAGTCGAACCTCGATCTGGCCCTGTCGCACGATTTTATCCAATCGCTGATTGACCGGGGCGTACTATATCTTTGGTACTACATTTTCAGGCCGGTAGGAGAGAATGCATCGGTTGAATTGAGTTTAAGTAAACAAGAAATAGAACAACTGCGTTCGTATATGGTGGACGCGCGAACAACATATAAGATTGCTATCATTGATGCCTATTGGGATGAAGATGGAAACGGCCTTTGTCCGGCCGCATCGGGTTTGAGCCACCACATCAATGCTTCGGGCTACATTGAGCCATGCCCCGTCATTCAGTTTGCCACCGACCGCGTGGGCGATCAGCCGCTGGCCGATATTTACCGTTCTTCGGCCTTTCTGAAGGAACTGAAAACGGAAATCCCCCGGAAAACGTCGGGCTGCATCCTGATGGAGGACCCAAAATGGTTGGTCGATTATGTGGAACGGCATGGGGCCACCGATACGTCGGGGCGCGGCAATGAGGCTGCCCGGCTGCGTGCGATGCCTGTTGTTTGCAGTCATGGCTCGGGGACACCCATCCCCGAAAAAAACTGGATGTACCGCTTTGCAAAAAAACGCGCCTTCTTCGGATTGGGCGCTTACGGATAATGATATGATCAAAACGCAACGACTGCTAAAAGTACCGCAGGAGGTGAAGCTGCGCAACCAGCTTCGGCACGAATCACGTTTGCTGGTGGGGCAGAAGAAGGTGCTTCCGCCTGCTGATTTCGACCGCCTGGAAGAACTGGCACTGGAGGTGCTCAGGCGTTTGGGGATGGATGAGGAATACCTCGATTTTTCCATCGTGCTGTGCGGCAACGAAATCTGGCGCGAGGTGATTGCGGCTACGCCTTTCGACCGTCGCCTGCTTTTGCTTCCGCAATGTCTTAAAAACTCCCAGAACTGCCAGGCTGAAATGGATTCGCTGGGGTTGATCTGCGCTGGCTGTAAGGGTTGCCAGATCGATAGCGTGCTCACCAAGGCCGAAGCGCTTGGCTATACCACCCTGGTGGCTGAGGGAACAACCGTGGCCGTTGGTTTGGTGGCCGAAGGCGCCATCGATGCGGTGATCGGCGTAAGTTGCATGCCGGTGCTGCAACGTTCGTTCGGGCCGGTTTCGCGGGCTGCCGTCCCGGTAATGGGCTTGCCGCTTCTTTATAACGGTTGCGAAAATACCAATGTGGACTATGGCTGGCTGTTCGAAGAAATGTACCAGTTGAAGCAAAATCCCGAGGTTCAGCCTTTGTCTGTTTCCTTGCTGAAAGATCAGGTGCAGGATTATTTCACCGAGTTTACCTTGCAGGATTTCTTTCATGCCAATAATGAAACTGAAAAATTGGCCAAGCGCATGCTGGTGATGGGTGGACAACGCATCCGTCCGCTGCTGACCGTGCTGGCCTACCGTTCTTATTCCTGCGATGCGCGTGAAGAGGTGCAGGCGGCCTTGGCCATTATTATCGAGTGTTTCCACAAAGCCTCGCTGATCCATGATGATATTGAGGATGACGATGATTACCGGTATGAACAGGAAACCCTGCATAAAACGCATGGCATTCCGGTAGCCATCAACGTGGGCGACTACCTGATCGGGAAAGGTTACCAGTTGTTGGCCAATTTGCCGGTTGAGGCGAAAATGCTCTCAGAATCGCTCCGGGTGGTTTCCAGTTCGCATGTAAACCTGGCAACAGGGCAGGGTGCCGACTTGCTGTTGGATGGCCAACTTGCCAGGGTTTCGGTGGATGGACTGTTGCAAATCTTCACCCAAAAGACAGGCGAGGCCGTGAAAGTGGCCCTGTTGCTGGGCGCGATAAACGGTGGCGCGGCGCCGGACGAATTGAAAACGCTGTCCACCTTCGCCGACTGGTTTGGCATTGCCTATCAGATCCGGGACGATTTGAATGAGTTTCGCGAAGACCAGCAGCCGGAGCATGTGCATCATTTTCCATTTTTGCTGGCCCTGCTGCGCGAAAAGTATGACGAAAACGGAGATACGGATCAATTGTCCAGCCTGTCCCGAATGGATGCTGCGGAACTGCATCAGCGTATTCGACAGGAGCAGGTGGATTTACATGCCGATGCTTTCCTGAAATTGTATGTGGACAAATGCTACCGCGAGCTGGACCAGCTGCAAAACCTGAAACTAAAGTTAAGCCTCTACGGTGTGATGGGCAAAATCTTTTAATATGAAGGAGCATGAATTCCGTCAAGGTTGAGATTCCCATTCATCTTCAATTTGTTGAATTAGTTGAGAAAGCATTCGATTTACTGGATGCGGAAGCCCAACAGAAAGTCATACAATTTGTAATTGGCCGGCAACACCCTGGTGGGGCATTCGTTGATCGGGCCGGAACGCCGGATTTGTACTATTCCTTGTTTGGTTTTTGGCTGGCGTCGGCATTGAAAATGAAGGATCAGCTGATGTTATTGCAAAAATATACGTCAGCCCGGAGCGTGGATGACGAACGAAACCTGATCAACAAATCTGCATTGGCCCTGATCCGGCAAGGTTTGTCCGGGAAAAAGAAAATGCGACTAAACTTTTTTCGGGTTTTCCTGAAACGGGATTACCAGGTGAATTTTTCCTATCAGTTGTTTTTGTTTTTGCTGGTTTTCGATGCCAGTGTCGGGCGTAGAAGTTGGCTTTATTTTGTTGCGCGCTTGGTTTTGCGCATGTATCAACTTCCCATCGGCGCTCCTTGTAGTATGCTGGCTGCGTTGCTGGTGGCCAGGCACGAAGTTGGTTTGGAAACGGCAAAATTGCAGAAAAGAATACTGGCTTATTTTGATGAAGCGAATGGATTTAAAGCCTTTGAACAGATGGATTCCGGCGATATGCTGTCAACCGGCGTAGCTTTGTTTGCCCTGCAAAAAACCGGTTTCGATTTACGGTTGCTGGCGCCGGCCTGTTTCGGGATGATTCAGGCTAATTTTTCAGACGGCGCTTTCTTGTCGGACGACGGCGACTCAACACGCGATCTGGAATACACCTTTTATGGTCTGTTAGCCTTGGGAAGTTTAACAGGAAAAGAAAATGGATTGGAACCGTCATCCTGAATTTATTTCAGGATATGTTTGCATTCCCGGAGAAGATGAATTATAAAATGAACCATGACAAAACTGGAACTGCAACAACGGTTTGACGAATTATCCGAAATCTTGCGGAAGGAGATGAACCCTCAAGGCTTTTGGTCGGGCGAGCTTTCCTCGAGTGCCTTGGCGGTAGCGGTGGCTGTTGCCGCTCTGCATTTTCATGATCGCGAAGCACACCGGGTTGAAATTCAAAAAGGCTTGGTTTGGCTTCAGGATTACGTAAATGCGGATGGTAGTTTTGGCGATACGCTCGAAAGTCCGGGCAATGTGAGTACCAGCCTGCTGGTTTATGCTGCCACGAATTTGTATGCGGCGACTGATATCGAAACCGCTTTGCTGCAGAAAAAGATCGCTATTTATTTGTCGGCTCGCGGGATTAATGTGCGTTCGCCTCAAGTGGCCCGGTTTATCCTCGATCATTATCAAAAAGATTATACCTTCTCGGTCCCTATTCTTACCCTGTGCGGGTTGTGTGGTGTTCCCGGCCCCGAGGCGTTTAGCTATATTCCTCAGTTACCTTTCGAGCTGTCTTTGCTACCTCGGAAATTCTACAAGTCGTTGAACCTAAGTGTGGTCAGTTATGCTATTCCGGCTTTAGTGGCCGTTGGGATCGTGGTTTTCAAAAAGAAAAAGACGAATGCATTTTCACAATTTGTGCGTGGCCTTTCGATGCAACCTGCCCTGAAGTTGCTGCATCGCCTGATGCCCGACAGCGGTGGTTTTCTGGAAGCCATTCCACTCACGGCATTCGTTTGTTTAAGTTTGATTGAAGCCGGCTACCGCGATTTGGAAGTGGTTGAAAGAGGCGTTGGTTTTTTGAAAAGGACGCAGCGTGAAGATGGAAGCTGGCCGATCGATATTGACTTGTCAACCTGGGTGACCAGCTTGTCGGTGAAGGCGTTGCGGTCGAAAAAAGATGAAGGGTTAAACCCTGGAATGCAGCAGCAAATCGCCAATCATTTGCTGGCCATTCAGAATCGGGAGGTACATCCCTTTAATGGAAGTCGGCCGGGTGGCTGGGGCTGGACCAATCACTCCGGTTCAGTCCCCGATGGCGACGACACGCCGGGCACCCTGCTGGCTTTGCTGCAACTTCATCCAGGGAATGAGCTTAAACAGCCACTGCTGGCGGCCTGCGACTGGCTCCTGCACCTGCAAAACAGCGATGGTGGCATTCCAACTTTTTCGAAAGGTTGGGGCAGGTTGCCCTTTGATCAAAGTTGTGCCGACCTGACCGGCCACTGTTTGCTGGCTGTTTCGGCTTGTCTGGATGCCTTTGGGCCGGGTTTGGATTCGAGTACGACATCCCGAATACGGTTGGGAATTAGAAAGATGGCCAATTACCTGGAAAAACATCAGCGGCGCGATGGAAGCTGGCTTCCGCTTTGGTTTGGCAACCAGCATACCGACGGCCATGTCAACCCGGTTTACGGAACGGCGCGGGTGCTTACCTATTTGCAGGATGCGCTTGCCCATTCCTGGATGGATGAGGCGTTTCGTACGCGCTTGCTGAAATTGATTCACCCTGCTGAACAGTTTCTGCGGGCAGTTCAGAATGAAGACGGCAGTTGGGGCGGTGGAAAAAATATTCGCGGGAGCATGGAGGAAACTGCGTTGGCTGTTGCCGCCCTTTCTGGAAGTAGTCCGGATGAGCCCTGTTTACGCGGCATAAAATGGCTGGATGATTTTTATCGTAAAAACGGCTTAAAGGCTTCGCCCATAGGCCTCTATTTTGCCTCGCTTTGGTACGATGAAAAATTATACCCGCTGACAGCCTATCTGGAGGCAGTTGTGCGGTTATTGGAACGCAAATAACCGGAAGCCCTATGCCTGGCGGATGGTCGGAATGTATTCGCCGTCGGTGGTCAGGTAGCTGCCCATCAGGTTAGCTGTCAAGCAGCTGTGTACCGGCACAATTTCAACCAAATCGCCTACTTTGAACGAGTTGAAATCTTTGTAGGTGACTTTGATGATGCCATGTTCCTGGCTCAGTTTATGCAGGTAATTGCGTTCGTCAAGCAGAACCTTTTGCCCGTTTTGGTTGATTACCACCTGTCCGTACAGCTCTTTCCCATCGATGTTGATAATGGAGTCTTTCGAGGTATGAATGGCCCCACCATAAATAATCACTTCATTCCGTGACGCATGACGGGCAATAACCGGGCACACCAGGCGAAGGGCAATATCTTCAAACTTGCAGGTCCCCAGTTTGTATTGCATCAGGTCGTAAAAAATGAAATTGCCCGGCCTCAATTCATCGATTCCGTCAAAGTTATCGCAAATGCTGGCCGAAGGCGTGTCGCCCAGGGAAAGTTTCAGATTGGGCCAATCTTTTTTGTACCGGTTTTTCAGCGACCGCATTTTGAGCAAGGCATCAAAATGATGGTTGAAAATATCGTGCCGGGAACTGGCCTGATAAGTATGACCGGTGTGCGAAAGAAAGCCTTTGAAATCGAGTAGTTTGTTGTCCTTTATGATTTCCAGCAGGCCATCAATCAGGTTGGTTTTGTGGGCTGCAACGCCAGTGCGGTTGTTCCCGGTATCAATTTCGATATAAATACCTACCTGGAATTTGATGAACTTGTCGAGGAAAACTACGGATTCTTTGTTTTCTACCAACAGGTTCAGGCTGATGCTTGATGCAAGTTGGTTGATCTGGTCAATTTCCAACACATTTACCGGCAAAGCGATGGTGATGTTTTTCCAACCGTTGCGGGCAAAGTATTGTGCCATTTGCACAGACGACACGGTGATGGAGTTGACTCCAAATTCGCGGAACCATTCGCCAATTATGGCAGACTGGTGGGTTTTGAAATGCGGGCAGAATTCAAGGTTCTTTGCCTTGGCTTTTTCCGCCATTCGGGCGATGTTCCGCAAGCAGGTTTCTTTGTCGAGTAGCAGGGTAGGGTGCACGATTTCCATTTGGGTTCTATCCTAAAAGGTTATTTCTGTCCTGGTTACAGCCAGATTCTTTAATAAGGCCTTTAAAATTAAATAATTCATCGTGTATTTAAAATGATTCTTCATAAATATAACTGGTTAATTTGTTGCGTGTTTGTTCCGGAAAGGAATGGACGGATTTATTGTCATGTTTCTTTCTGAACAAGCGACCAATATATGCTGGGGCTAGTTCTTTTAAATGAACCGTTTGCTGCGGATTTTAGAGGGCAACGCGAAAAAGAAAAGAGCCTCTTTTCGGAGACTCTTTTCAAAAATGGGATACTAAATATTTTTATTCCTTATCGAGCATAATGGTTTGCGCCCGGTTTGGCCCTACCGATGCAATGGTGATGGGCAGTCCTGTTTCTTCTTCGATAAAGGCAATGTAATTATTGAATTCTTCGGGGAATTCGTTTTGGTGGGTCAGCTGGGTCAGGTCGGTTTTCCAGCCCGGAAGTTCCACGTAAACCGGCTTGACATCTTCGTTCAGTTCAAATGGGAACCTATCAGTAACTTCGCCGTTTATCTCGTAACCTACGCAAACCTGGATGGTGTCAAAGTCGTCGAGCACGTCCGACTTCATCATAAACATTTCGGTTACCCCGTTGATCATGATCGAGTATTTCAAGGCAACCAGGTCGAGCCAGCCGCAGCGGCGCGGGCGTCCGGTGGTTGAGCCGTATTCATTTCCGGCGTCGCGCAGTTTTTGTCCGGTTTCGCAGTGCAGTTCGGTGGGGAACGGGCCCATGCCAACACGGGTACAATAAGCTTTGAAGATCCCGTAAACACGGCCGATTTTTTGCGGCGCAATGCCCAGTCCAGTACAAGCTCCGGCGCAAATGGTATTGGAGGATGTAACAAACGGGTACGAGCCAAAATCGATGTCGAGTAACGTACCTTGCGCGCCTTCGGCCAATACCGACTTTTCGTCCAGCAGCAAATCATTGATCATGTGTTCGCTGTCAACAATGGTGAACGATTTCAGTACTTCAATGCCTTCCATCCATGCTTTTTCTTCGGCAACCAGCATGTCATGATAGTCGAACTGGTAGAATTTTTCCAGCATTTCTTTGTGCGCATTTACACGGCTGGTATATTTTTCGTTGAAATTTTCAAACAAATCGCCCACGCGCAGCCCGTCGCGCCCAATTTTGTCTTTATAAGTTGGGCCAATTCCTTTCAGTGTTGAGCCGATTTTTGTCTCACCTTTGGCGGCTTCCGACGCGGCATCCAACAGTTTATGCGTAGGCAAAATCAGGTGAGCTTTTTTCGAGATGTACAGGTTTTTGTGCAGGTCAATTCCCAGTTTCAGGATTCCGTCAATCTCTTTTTTGAAGACAATGGGATCCAACACCACACCGTTGCCGATAATATTGGCTTTATTTTCATGAAAAATACCGGATGGAATGGTATGGAGGACGTGTTTGAAATTGTTTATTTCCAACGTGTGGCCTGCGTTTGGCCCGCCCTGAAAACGAGAAATGGCGTCGTATTTGGGAGTCAGCACATCGACAATTTTTCCTTTTCCTTCGTCTCCCCATTGAAGACCTAAAATGACATCTACTTTCATTATATGTGGTTTACAGATTTCCAAACATAGTAAACCGCAGAAGTCAGACCTGTTTGCCTGGTTGATTTCTGCGGTGCCGATTTGTAATTTATTTGGCAGATAAAATTACAAATATTTTTTGCATCAGGCGTAAAAAAATCCTCCATTTCGGGAGGATTTCATTTTATCGTGTGAATGGCGCAATTAGCGGTCAATATGTTCGCCATAAATGTACAGGGTGTGGTGGGAGAGTTTGAAATTGTATTTCAAGCAAGCTTCTTCGATGATTTCGCGGATACGAGGATCGTAAAACTCATGTACGTCTCCCGAATTGGTATCGATCAGGTGGTCGTGTTGCAGGGTGGCAAATGCTTTTTCAAATTGGGCAATGTTTTTGCCAAACTGGTGCTTAACCACTAATTTACACTCCAACAGCAAGTCGATGGTGTTGTACAGCGTAGCCCTACTCACCCGGTAGTTCTTGTTTTTCATGGAGATGTAGAGCGATTCGATATCAAAATGGCCCTCGCGCGAATAGATTTCATCCAGAATGGCAAAGCGTTCGGGCGTTTTTCGGTGTCCGTTTCTCTCCAGATACTCTGTGAACATATTCTTCACAGTTTCTTTCGTTTTAGGGCTATTCATACTTAAACCAATTTTAAATAAGGCCCAAAAATAGGAAATATTTTAGATAGTTTAGTCTAAATAAAAATTAATCCTCGATTTTTTCCATCCGTTCAATGTTGTCTATTCCTTTGATTTTCATTAATCGGGAGATCAGATTCTTCAAGTCGTCAACATTGTGGATATAGAGATAAAGTTCACCTTCGAAGATGCCGTCATGTGTGTCGAACATAACGGTGCGCATATTGATGTTGTTCAGTTTGGAGATGATGTTGGTTACTTCGTTAACGATTCCCACCCGGTCGAACCCGTTTAGCTTGAGGCGGGTGAGGTAGGAGCGTTTTTTAAACTTGGTCCACTCGGCGGTAATGATCCGGTCGCCTTGTTGCGACATCAGTTTGTTGGCCTCCGGGCAGTTTCGTTTGTGAATGACCACATGGTTTGTGGAGGTCAGGTAGCCGAGAACGTCGTCGCCCGGAATAGGTTGGCAACATTTTGCCAGGGAATAATTGGTTTCTTCCGGGTCTTCTTTCAGGATGAAGGTGTTCTTTTTGTCGATTTTTTTATCCGGTATTTCCAGTTCCAGTTCGTCCTCTTCTTCTTTCCTTTTCCGGCTGAAAGAAAGTTTCCAATACTTCGCAAGTTTATTTTGACGGCGGGTTTTCAGAATATTCTCCAGGTCGTTAAAGTCGATAAAACCCATGCCAATCTGAGCATACAGCTGGTCTTTGTTGGACAGGTTGTAATAAGCTGTCAGTTTTTTCAACGTATCCGACGAGGGCTTTATGTTGTATTCTTTCAGCTTGCTTTCAACAGTTTCGCGCCCTTGCTCCAGGTGGCGTTTTTTATCGAGTTTAAAGGCTTGTTTGACTTTCGCTTTGGCCTTGGCGGTTATGATGAATTTCAGCCATTCAATGTCCGGCTTTTGCGTTTTTGAAGTCAGGATTTCAATTTGGTCGCCACTTTCAATCACGTGGCTCACCGGCACCAGCTTGTGGTTTATTTTTGCGCCGATGCAACGGTTGCCCAAATCGGTGTGTATTTCGTAAGCAAAATCGATGACCGTTGCCCCTTTCGGGAGGTTGACCATTCTTCCTTTTGGGGTGAAAACGACGATCTCGGAAGAATACAGGTTCATTTTAAATTCATCGAGGAACTCCAGCGCATCCGATTCCGGATTTTGAAGCATTTCGCGGATTTTTTCGAGCCAGCGGTCCAGCTCGGTTTCGCTGGCTTGCACTCCTTTGTATTTGTAATGGGCTGCAAAACCGCGTTCGGCAATGGCATCCATCCGTTCAGTGCGAATTTGAACTTCTACCCATTTGCCCTCGGGCCCCATCACGGTGACGTGCAAGGCCTCGTACCCGTTTGCTTTGGGGATGGTTATCCAGTCGCGGATGCGGTCGGGCTTGGGTTTGTATATATCGGTAATCAGCGAGAGGATATCGAAACACTGCCGCTTTTCCGATACTTTTTCCTTCGGTTTGAACACGATTCGAATGGCCAGCAAATCATAGATTTCATCAAACGAAATTCCTTTGGTTTGCATCTTGTTCCAGATCGAGTAAATCGATTTTAACCTCCCCGAAATATTAAAGTCAATTTGTTCTTTTTCCAGTTCAACCTGGATGGGTTTGATAAACTCTTCCACCAAATAATCGCGTCGTTCTTTTTGGCTGTGCAAGCGGAATTTTATCAGGTTGTAAGTATCGGGTTGTTTGTATTTCAAGCTGAGGTCTTCCAGTTCGGTTTTGATGGCGTACAAACCCAGTCGATGGGCCAGCGGCGCAAAAATATACAGGGTTTCGGCGGCAATTTTCAGTTGTTTGTGGGGCGGCATGCTTTCCAGGGTGCGCATGTTGTGCAGCCGGTCGGCCAGCTTGATCAGGATAACCCGTACATCGTCGGATAAGGTCATCAGCATTTTGCGGAAGTTGGTCGCTTGTTTGGAGTCGTGCTGTGAGGTAATCTCGTCCGATAATTTTGTCAGGCCGTCCACTACTTTGGCCACTTTAGCCCCAAACAGGTTTTCAATATCCACCAGGGTGTAGTCGGTATCTTCCACCACATCGTGCAGGATGGAGGCTATGATGGAAGTGACCCCCAGCCCGATTTCGCCCGATACAATGTTGGCGACAGCCAGCGGGTGAATGATGTAGGGTTCGCCCGACTTCCGTTTTACCCCGGCATGGGCGCTGTTGGCAAACTCAAACGCTTTCCAGATCCGCTGGCGTCCTTCCTCCGAAATACGTTGGTCGAACGAGCGGGCCAGATCATCGTAATAATCTGCAATTAGCCGCTGATCTGCTTTGGTTTGCAATTTGCTGATCCCTTCCTCCATGGTATGCTCCCTTAAACCGAATTGTAATCGGTAAATATATACTTTTTCAGTCTTAATTGTGAATGGCCTGAGCTTGACGGACATTCAAAATTCACCAATCGTTAAAATTAAATGAAAGTATTTACAGGCCTTTTTTGTTCATGCGGATGAAAATGTGACTGGGATTACCATTCTTTGTTGGCCTAAGGAATTCGTGTGCCGATTTGGTCGTAAACATCGAAAAAGGCTTTCGCCATGTTTGCCCAGGAAAATTTCTTTTTTTCATCGGGGATATTGGCTTCAAATCCGGCTTGCCGGTTGTTGGTGTAAAAATCAACCAGCGCATCGGCAATAGAACGGGGTTCGGGTTTTACGACATAGCCAATTTTGTTGTGAGGAATGATTTCGGCCAACCCGCCAACATCGGTCACCAGCATGGCTTTTTCGAAGTGATAGCCGATTTGGGTAACACCGCTTTGGGTGGCGCTTTTGTAGGGCTGAACCACCAGGTCGGCAGCGCTGAAGTAGCGGCTTACTTCGCTGTCGGGTATGAAATCGGTTTTCAGGACCAAGCGGTTTTCCAGATTTAATGAACGGATCAATTCCAGGTAGGGGCCTGGTTTGGTGTAAAATTCACCGGCCACAATCAGTTTGACGGGGAATTTTTTCAACCGTTCATCGGCAAAAGCTTTCAGCAAAATGTCCAGTCCTTTATAGTCGCGGATGAACCCGAAAAACAGCAGGTAACTTGTTCGCTGATCCAGGCCAAGCAGTTCTTTTGCTTTTTGTTGGTTGAGTTTCTCACCAAAGCTGTCGTAAAGTGGGTGTGGGCAAAGGGCGCGGGGCAGGTCGCGATTGAATTGGTCAATTTCGTTTAAAACCGATTCGGACATGGCCACCATGCCATCGATGCTGTTCATGAAATAACGGGTAAACAACTGGTCGCCCGGCCTTTTTTCGTGCGGAATAATGTTGTCGGCCAGGCAAATCACCCGGGTGTGCTTGTTTTTTCGGACCAAACGGCAAATTGTGCCCAGTGCCGGCGCCATAAACGGCAGCCAGTAACGGACCATCAGAAGGTCGGGTTTTTCTTTACGAATGCGCCTTCCTGTTTTTATCCAACTGATGGGGTTGATGGCGTTGACTGTTCGTTTGATAGACAAGCCGGCTGGCGCAGGCCCGTCAACATATTGGCTTTTCCCGGGGAAAAGGATGCCTGGGTACTGTAGCGTGAAGGTTTCCAGGTCAACCTGGTGTCCTTGACTGATGAATTCGCGGGCAAGCCTTTCGTTGTATGTGGCTAATCCTCCACGGTAAGGATAGGCCGGGCCTATTATTTTTATGGTTTTTGTCTGATTTTCTTTCATAATTCACTTTGCACAGGAGCTGATAACAGGTTCGTTCGGGCCAAATTAACCAATTATTTCTGATTTTGCCCGTTTTTTAGCAACGTGGCAACATGCCGGTCAATCGGGAAGGTGAACATTTCCGGGTCGAGGGTATACATGGATACCCACCGGAACGACTGATTGCCGTTTTCGTGCTCTTCGAAATCAAATGGCTTACTTGAAATTTTGAAATTCACTGGTTCTTTCAATCGAGCGGTATAATAAATACTGATGAGTTGGTGATTCTCGAAAAAGAGGGCTTTTTGATAAAAATCGGTTGTGTAAAAAAGCGTGATCTTTTCAATTTCCTGGTTGCATTCTTCCCGCATTTCCCGTCTCAGGCAATCGATGGTACCTTCGCCAAAATGCAGTCCGCCACCCGGGAATTTGGTCATTTTTGTGCTCAGCTGGAATTCGTCGGTCACCAGCAGCTCGTGTTTTTCGTTGATGAATATTCCGTAAACCCGGATGTTGAACTTGTCAGGAAGCTGGCCGGTCATGCCTGTTGGTTTATTTTTTCATGAATAAATCGGATAATTTCTTGTTCCTGTTCCGGGGCGAACCAGTGAATCGTTGGATCTTTCCGGAACCAGGTCAACTGTTTGCGGGCATAATGCCGCGAATTTCGTTTGATCAGTTCGATTGCTGTTTCCCGGTCGGTTTCACCGTCAAACCAGGCAAACAATTCTTTGTATCCTACCGTGTTAAGCGCGTTCAGGTTTCTGAGGTGATAAACGCTTCTGGCTTCATCTTCCAGGCCCATTTGCATCATCAGATCCACCCGTTGGTTGATCCGGTCGTAAAGTTCCGCCCGTTCCCGGTTTAACCCGATTTTCAGTATGTTGAAAGGGCGTTCTTTCCCCTGGTTTGTTCGTAGCGAAGTATAGGTTTTTCCGGTTGTCAGGCAAATTTCAAGCGCATGAAGCAGTCGTTTTGCGTTTTTTAGGTCCACCACGGCATAGTATTCCGGATCCAGTTTCTTCAGTTGCAGGCGAAGGTGTTCAATGCCTTTTTCTTCATATTCGGCAATCAATTCTGCCCGCAGTTTTGGGTCGGCATCCGGGATATCGTCAATACCTTTGCAAACGGCATCGATATAAAGCATGGACCCTCCGGTCATGATAACCTGATCGTGCCGGGCGAACAGCTTGTCCAGAATCTGCAAGGTCTCCTGTTCGAAACGGCTGGCGCTGTAATAGTCGGCTATAGAGTGACTGTGGATGAGGTGATGCTTTACTTTCTTCAGATCGTCGGAAGGCGGTACCGCAGTCCCGATGGACAATTCCCGGTAAATTTGGCGGGAGTCTGAAGAAATAATTTCTGTGTGGAAGTGTTGGGCTAGCTGAATGCCCAAATCACTTTTCCCAATTCCGGTAGGCCCCAAAAGTACGAGTAAGGTCTTCTGCATTTTTGTGTAAATGAAGGGGGCAAAGGTAGGGCTTTTCCTTTAAAATGGAAGGGACTTAAGTCCCTTCCATCAGATCTTCCATTTCGCCAAAAATTTCGGTATAATCATCTAAGTCACCATAATCATAACGTTCCTCCTGAGCCTGTGTTTGGTAACCCTGTTCCTGAAGATCTTCTTCAAGGATTTGTGCAGGGGCATCACCGAAAATTGCGGTGACTGAAGGTTCTAAAAGATTCTTTCCCATAGATATTTGCATTAATTCAATATAAAATAATCGATCCTGAAAAAAGTCAAATACATATAACAAACGTTGCTGTTCGCAATTCAGCAAGTCTTTTATATGGGTTTTTGACATGATGTAGTTTACACTGCCGGCAATTCCCATATCCAGTTGGGTAATTTCAATTTGTCTTCCCCAGTTTGTTCCGGCTACGAAAAAAGAAGCTAATTGGTCGGGGCTAAAACAGCAGACGCGTTGAATGCACTGGTGAAAATCGGCAAAGGTATGTTGTCCATCCAGCTCTGCTTGAAACGAAAATCCAGGTTTTTCAATCGAAGTAATTTTGAATAGAAATACCATACGTTTGTAAATTGCTTCGTGTCAGGTTTATGTAAAATTTTCTTTCGCGTTGTCACACAGGCATTTTTAACGGCGGGGTTTCGGAAAAGGTTAGGTAATAAATGTTAAAAAATATTAACTGACTGTGACCCCTGATTCAAGTAGTTGGAGGCGTGCCCGTTAAACGGTGTGATTTTTTAACCGCTAAATATTCGTCTTGTTTGGGCAAAAATGGAACTGTCAAGGCATGGCTGCTTCAAATGTCGGGCACAAATTTTTCGAAAAGCAGTTTCTGATTGCTTTTTTTCAACCTGAAAAATAGCGTTTGTTTATACCATAAATATTTAGGAACTTGATCCTCCATTCAGGGATAATTCAAAACATGATGCGGTATAGTACCCTGTTTTTCGAAAATCTGCGGATTGCTATGCGTTCGGTAAAAACGAATCTGCTGCGTACAATCCTGACGGTATTAATCATTGCTGTGGGAATAACGGCATTGGTCGGTATTTTAACGGCTATCGATTCTATAAAATCATCTATCACCAAGGAGTTTACGTTTATGGGTGCCAATACGTTTACCATTACTTCGCGGGGTATGCGCGTTGAAATGGGAAACAGTCGGTACCGAACGAAAAATTACTCCTACATCAATTATTACCAGGCCCAGGATTTTAAAGGGCGTTTTGATTTTCCGGCGGTGGTTTCCATCTCGGTCAATGCCACCGGAACGGCAACTGTGACGTATGGGTCTAAAAAATCGAACCCCAATGTGCCGGTCACCGGGGTGGATGAAAATTACCTGACTACCGCCGGATTTGAAATTCAGGATGGAAGAAACTTTACGGCGGATGAAATCCAATCGGGTCAGCCTGTGGCGCTGATCGGCGATGGGCTGGTCAGGCGTTTGTTTGGCGCAGGGGAAAGCTGTTTGCAGAAGGAAATCCATATTGGCAGCGGCCGTTACCGGATTGTAGGTACGTTGAAGTCGAGAGGCGGTGGTTTTGGCAGTGGGGGCGATGAACTTTGCCTGTTGCCTTATTCCAATGTCCGGACGTATTTCTCCCGGCCGCAAATGAACTTCAATGTACAGGTGAAGGTGGACAATCCGTTGCTGATGGAGGCTGCTTTGGGCGAAAGTGAAGGTCTTTTCCGTATTGTGCGAGGACTGAATCCAACCGACGAAACCGATTTCAATATTGAAAAAAGCGATAACCTGGTGAACATGTTGCTGGATAATATTAAGAATATTACGCTGGTGGCAACCATTATCGGTCTGATTACTTTATTTGGGGCCGCTGTCGGATTGATGAATATCATGTTGGTTTCCGTAACGGAGCGTACGCAGGAAATTGGGATCCGCAAAGCCATGGGGGCCAATGCCGGCCGCATCCGTCAGCAATTTCTGATTGAAGCAGTGGTTATCGGGCAGTTTGGCGGATTGCTTGGGATTGTGTTGGGCATCCTGATGGGGAATGTGGTGTCCATGATTATCGGAGGAACGTTTATCATCCCGTGGTTCTGGATTTTTGTGGGTGTGTTGTTGTGTTTCGGCGTCGGAATTGTGTCCGGTTACTATCCGGCTCAAAAGGCCGCCCGCTTCGATCCAATCGAAAGTTTACGCTACGAATAGCGGCCTAAAACTGTTAAATCAAGTCTGGCTTTTATGGACCGCCGGGATCGTGTAATCTCCAGAATTGTTTGTTCAATGGCGCATAGGGGACAAAAAAAGGACGGCCGCAGGGCCATCCTTCTCTGTATGAGGAATACCTGAATTAAGCATGGTTAGCTGAACCAAGAACTTCGATATTTTTGTGCATGTACAATTTTTTCAGCTCTTCGCGGGCTGGCCCAAGGTATTTGCGCGGGTCAAATTCGCCTGGTTTTTCAGTTAAAACCTTACGAACAGCGGCAGTCATCGCCAAACGTCCATCAGAGTCGATGTTGATTTTGCATACGGCCGATTTGGCAGCGCGACGTAACCATTCTTCGGGGATGCCAACTGCATCTTTCATTTTTCCGCCCAATTCGTTGATCATCTTAACATACTCTTGCGGTACAGAAGACGAACCGTGTAGTACAATCGGGAATCCGGGAATGCGTTTTTCAATTTCTTCCAGAATGTCGAAACGCAGCATTGGCGGGATTAACACGCCATCTTCGTTTACAGTACATTGTGCAGGAGTAAATTTGTTGGCGCCGTGCGAAGTACCGATAGAAATCGCCAGTGAATCAACACCGGTTTTTTTCACGAAATCCTCTACTTCTTCCGGTTTTGTATAAGTTGAGTGTTCGGCAACTACGTCATCTTCAACGCCAGCCAATACACCAAGTTCACCTTCAACAGTTACACCGTGAGCGTGAGCGTATTCAACCACTTTTTTGGTCAGGGCCACATTTTCTTCGTATGAATGGTGCGATCCGTCAATCATCACTGAGGAGAACCCGTTGTCGATACAGTCTTTGCAAAGTTCGAACGTGTCACCGTGGTCAAGGTGCAGAACGATTGGAATTTCGCAACCCAATTCTTTTACGTATTCAACAGCACCTTTAGCCATGTTGCGCAACAAGGTAGCGTTGGCATAATTACGGGCGCCTGAAGAAACCTGCAGGATGACCGGAGATTTTGTTTCAACACAAGCCTGAAGAATTGCTTGCATTTGTTCCATGTTATTGAAGTTATATGCAGGAATTGCATATCCGCCGTCAACAGCTTTTTTGAAAAGCTCTTTCGTGTTGACCAGCCCTAAGTCTTTATAACTTACTGCCATGTGATTTAAATAATTAGTTGATAATAATGCTTAAAAGTCGGTTTTTCGTTGGTTCTGTTTCAAAAGAGCACGTCATCAGTCATCTTATTCCGTTGCTTTTTCCAAAACCGCGACAATAATAGGAATAAATCAGCACTTTAAGGCAAAAATTGCGGGGCTGTTTTTCCATCTTAAAAAAAGCTTAACACATTTTGATGAACAATTTGCCGGCTTGCCAGTTTGTGGGTGTAGTCATTAATTAAATGAGTTATAACAATGGGAAAAATATCGGATCAAATTAAGGCTGGGGTCGTTACAGGCCCTGATTTACAGTTGCTTTTTAAAATTGCCAAAGAAAACCAATTCGCGATGCCGGCCGTCAATGTGGTCAATTCAAGCTCGGTGAATGCAGTTTTGGAAGCAGCCAAAGTGGTGGACTCACCTGTCATCGTTCAATTTTCGAACGGTGGTGCTCAATTCTACGCCGGGAAAGGTTTGAAGCTGGAAGGCCAGGGGGCTCAAATTGCCGGCGCCATTGCCGGAGCAAAATATATTCATCAGATCGCCGAATTGTATGGCGTACGGGTCGTGTTACACACCGACCATGCTGCTAAAAAATTGTTGCCTTGGATTGACGGTTTGCTCGATGCCGGTGAAAAACACTTTGCCGAAACCGGAAAGCCCTTGTTCTCTTCGCACATGTTGGACTTATCGGAAGAACCAATCGAAGAGAATATTGAAATCTCCAAAAAATACCTGGCACGGATGAGCAAAATCGGGATGACCCTTGAGATTGAGTTGGGTGTGACCGGAGGCGAGGAGGATGGTGTTGATAATACGAGTGTGGATAATTCGATGCTTTACACGCAGCCCGAAGAAGTGGCTTATGCGTATGAAGAGTTACTGAAAATCAGTCCGAATTTCACGATTGCCGCTTCGTTTGGCAATGTTCACGGTGTTTACAAACCGGGCAACGTCAAGCTGACTCCCAAAATACTGGATGCTTCGCAAAAGTTTATTGTCGATAAGTTCAAACTTTCAGAAGCTAAACCAGTAAGTTTTGTATTTCACGGTGGGTCTGGTTCCACAACCGAAGAGATCCGTGAGGCCATTTCGTATGGTGTGGTTAAAATGAATATCGATACCGATACGCAATGGGCTTATTGGGATGGTGTTCGAGCATACGAAGCCGCCAATCGTCCCTATCTGCAAGGGCAAATTGGCAACCCGGAAGGTGACGACAAGCCAAATAAAAAATACTACGACCCTCGGGTGTGGGTACGCAAAGGCGAAGAAGCGATGATTGCCCGCCTGAAATCGGCCTTCGAGGACTTGAATTGTATTGGCAAAAATTAACGTTCTTCAGCATTGGATAAAAAGCTCCCTGGTTTCGGGGGGCTTTTTTTGTGAGTGTCAAAAAAACAAAATTCGACAGATTTTTGGTTCCGAATGAAAGGATTTTTGCATTTTTACAGCCTTTCAGAAACAACTAGTTATTCGGTTTAAAAAGTCAAAATCAGAAAATATGTCATTACAACCTGCAAGCAGAGATTCATTCGGAAGCCGTTTTGGAGTAATTGCGGCCACTGCCGGTTCAGCGATCGGATTAGGCAACATTTGGCGTTTCCCCTACGTGGCCGGCGAAAACGGGGGAGGAGCGTTTCTGATCATTTACCTGCTGTTTATCCTGGCTATCGGCATTCCGGTAATGATGTCGGAATTTCTGATTGGTCGAGGTGCCCAGCGGAATGTTTTCGGATCATTCAAGTTTTTGGCGCCGGGAAAACCCTGGTACCTGATTGGTTTGATGGGAGTAGCAGCGGCTTTTATGATCCTGGCTTTTTACACGGCCGTGGCTGGTTGGACGCTGGAGTATATCTATTTGTCGCTGATTGATGGTTTTTCCGGTATGAATTCGGAGCAGTTGGATGTGATGTTTACGGAATTTCGGGGTGGTAGCTGGCGCCCGGTACTGTGGTTCCTGCTGTTTATGGGACTGACGGCTCTCATTATTATGTCAGGTGTAAAAAACGGGATTGAAAAATATGCCAAAATTCTGATGCCGGTCCTGCTGGTCATTTTGGTGATATTGTCCGTTCGGTCGTTAACCTTGCCCGGTGCCGGCAAAGGATTGGCATTCTTGTTCACCCCCGATTTCTCGAAGATCACGACCAGTACCATTCTCGAAGCTTTGGGGCAGGCTTTCTTCTCACTAAGTATCGGGATGGGCACACTGATTACTTACGGCTCGTATATCGCAAAAAATGAAAATTTAGGTTCTACGGCGGTTTCGGTAGCCCTGGCCGATACATTGATTGCTGTTTTGGCAGGTGTGGCTATCTTTCCGGCGGTTTTTGCTTTCGGCATCGAACCAGGCTCGGGCGAAGGGTTGGTGTTTATCACGCTGCCCAACATCTTTCAGCAAATGACCGGCGGGTACTTCTTTTCGCTTTTGTTTTTTATCTTGCTGGGAGTTGCGGCACTCACATCAACCATATCCGTGTTGGAAGTTATCGTTGCCTATTTTGTGGAAGAGTTGGGGCTGACCCGGAAAAAGGCCA
Source organism: Mangrovibacterium sp. (assembly GCA_050178015.1). GTDB lineage: Bacteria > Bacteroidota > Bacteroidia > Bacteroidales > Prolixibacteraceae > Gaoshiqia. The sequence continues at coordinate 16,774 of JBFXGM010000024.1, read as the reverse complement.
CTTGGCTTTCTACAATTTCGGTTTCTGTTTTAGGGATTATGTGTGCCCTTTCCTGGGGAGTCATGCGTGACGTTAATATTCTTGGGTTCAATATTTTTGGATTGCTCAACTTCACTTCTGCCAATATTTTGCTGCCTTTGGGCGGCCTGTTCATTGTTTTGTTTGTTGGCTGGTATTTGGGAAGAGAAAAGGCCCGTGATGAATTATCAAATCAGGGAATACTAAAGGCCACTTATATGCCGCTGTTTTTGTTTATCGTGAAATTTGTTGCGCCTATCGCCATTGCTTTGGTGTTTCTGCAAGGAGTCGGTTTGTTGAAAATTTGATTTAGTTTGTTTTCTGTTTTTTCAGGTGCAGATTTTTCCGTAAATTCTGCGAATAATTTGTATTATGAAGTTCAACCAAATTATTCGCGAATATTTTACCTTTTCCCGGGGAGAGCGAATCGGCTTGATCGTCCTGATTGGGCTGATCTTGATTTTTATGCTTGCCAATCAATTGGTTTTTTATTTTGAAAAACCTGGTGTTGCCGACAAGGAGCAATTTGAAAAACTCGTGGCCGAATTTGACCGTCACAACGAGCATCCTTCTGTTGTTTTAAGTTTGTTTCCTTTCAATCCCAATTTGGTAGATTCTGTGGTGTTGGATAGTTTAGACTTGCCGCAGCGAATTAAGCAGAACATCCTGAAGTACCGGAAACGGGGCGGTAATTTCCGGAACAAGAGTGATGTGCGCAAGCTGTATGGGATGACCGATTCAATTTTTGATGTCATTGCTGGCTATATTTTATTACCTGAGGTTAAACGAATTGTGCCCCGGAGTTCATCGCCGGTTCGTCATGAAACGATCCCGGTACAACAAGGAGAAGCCCGTAACTCAATTTCGAAATCTCCTGTCATTGTCGAAATAAATAGCGCTACGCCTGACGATTTGAAGAAACTCTCAGGGATCGGGCCGGTCTTGTCGGAGCGTATCGTCAAGTACCGGAATTTGCTGGGAGGCTTTTATGCGGCGGATCAGCTTAAAGAGGTGTACGGGGTTGAGCCGGAATTGATCGATCGATTGAAGAAACAGTTGACAGTTGATGCCGCGTTAATCGCACAGCTTAATGTCAATTTTTCAGAAGCGAAAGAGTTGGCTGCTCATCCGTATCTGAAATGGGAAAATGCGAATAAAATTTCAGCTTATCGAACTCAAAACGGATTCATCCGGGAAATTGAGCAGTTGCTTTCGGATTCGGTGGTGAGCCAAGAGGTATTTCAAAAAATACACGTGTACCTGAAAACTAAAAATTAAACTTACTTGTTTGTTAGGTATGGGCCAGACAGACAGATTCAGTTTTTAATTTTAAATTTTTGGTGATAAATTTGATTAGTAATCCAGAATTCATAAATTTGCGGCTCAAAATTTTAACAGATAAAAACTAAAAAAAATGATCGTTATTCCAGTTAAAGAAGGCGAAAATATCGAAAGAGCCCTGAAAAGATTCAAGAGAAAGTTTGAAAAAACTGGTGTAATCAAAGAATTACGCGGCAGACAAGCTTTTACCAAGCCTTCGGTCACTAGACGTGCTGAAGTGAAAAAAGCTATCTATATTGAACAAATGCAACGCCAGGAAGACTAGGTTATTGGTGTCTGGTTCCTGGTTGCAGTAAACATGGGTGTATGTCATATCAGGAATCGTTTCTGAAATATTTGCGGTTCGAAAAAAGATGTTCGAACCATACTGTTGTTGCCTATAAAAAAGACCTCGATCAGTTTGAAGAATTTTTATTCAAGACGGTCGGGGATTTTAATATTCTGCAGGTAAGTAGCAAGCAAGTTCGCAATTGGATTGTGTCGTTGATGGATAAAGGGCTTACGGCAAAGACGGTTACCCGAAAAGTAACCGCTGTAAAGTCGTTTTATAAATTCCTGATGCGGCAGGAACTTATCGAGGCAACACCGTTAAGCACGGTGATTACACCAAAGGTTCCCAAGAAACTTCCTTATTTTTTAGACGAAAACAGCTTGCACTGTTTGTTGGATAACGGGTATTTTAGAGACGATTTTGAAGGAGTTCGGGACAAAATGATTATCAGCTTGTTTTATGGAACCGGAATCCGGCTTTCAGAATTGGTGCTTTTAAATGATCAGGATGTTTTGCAAAATGAAACCTTGATTCGTGTACTGGGTAAAAACAACAAAGAACGAATTGTCCCTTACCCTCGAAGCATGAACAAACTCATTGAAGAATACAGGTTGATTCGTGAAGCAACATTTGAAACGAGCAGTCCCCGTTTCTTTCTGACCTCAAAAGGAAAACCGGTTTACCAGAAACTGGTTTACCGGGTTGTGAAAAACAGCCTTTCCCTGGTCACTACCCTGGAGAAAAAGAGCCCTCATGTATTACGGCATACCTTTGCCACGCATTTGCTGGATCGCGGGGCCGACCTGAATGCCGTTAAAGAACTTTTAGGACACAGCAATCTTGCTGCAACGCAGGTTTACACACACACGTCAACAGAAAAATTACAAAGCATCTACAAACAAGCTCACCCCAGAGCCTAAATCAAAGGAGGAAAAGTTATGAACATTAATGTCAATGCCATTCATTTCACAGCAGATCAGAAATTGGTTGATTTTGCGACAAAAAAAACAACGAAGTTGGATACCTTTTTTGACGGTATTATTTCTGCTGAGGTCATTCTTAAAGTGCTGAAACCCGAAGCAGCGAATAATAAGGTCGCCGAGATTAAAATTTCCATACCCGCCAACGACTACCTGTTTGCAAAAAAACAAGCTGATACTTTTGAAGAAGCTATTGACCTGTCTGTTGATGCCTTACGCAAACAACTCGCCAAATTTAAAGAGAAGCTGAAAGAAAAATAATTTCAAAAAAGGCAGGATAACTTGCGAATTAATTCAAAATATTTATACATTTGCAAACCCTTTTGGAGATGCCCTTGGGCCATTCCGGTGAGATAGGGCCAAGACCACCAGTGAACATACGAAAGTGCTGATTATTGGCGGTTTTTATGCGAAAAAAGGTTTTGTGAATGTTTTGCCGGATTAGCTCAGTTGGCCAGAGCACGTGATTTGTAATCTCGGGGTCCACAGTTCGAATCTGTGATCCGGCTCACAGGAAGGATGAAAGTTTGAATCTTGAAGGTTAGAATGGGAAACAGTCCCTGCCGGATCGACAAAATTCTGATACTCTGATATTATACCGTTCTAATATTTTATTGGGGAGATACCAAAGTGGCCAACTGGGGCTGACTGTAACTCAGCTGTCTTACGACTTCGTAGGTTCGAATCCTGCTCTCCCCACAACACAGTTTAAAGTTACAGGTCTAAAGTTTCAAGTTGCAATTCGAAACTGAAAACTCACAACTCGAAACTGAAACGCGGGAGTAGCTCAGCTGATAGAGCATTAGCCTTCCAAGCTAAGGGTCGCGGGTTTGAATCCCGTCTCCCGCTCAAAAAGAAATGATGAGTGATTATTGATTGATGTTGATTGTGGCTTTACGTCATGAAGTATTAATCAAAAATCATAAATCGAAACGCCGTGGTAGCTCAGGGGTAGAGCGCATCCTTGGTAAGGATGAGGTCGTGAGTTCAATTCTCATCCTCGGCTCAGATTAAAGATTGAATAAAAATTAAAATTATTTGTTATGGCTAAAGAACATTTTAATAGGGACAAGGACCATGTGAACATTGGTACCATTGGTCACGTTGACCACGGTAAAACTACCCTTACAGCTGCCATTACTACTGTATTGGCAAAAAAAGGTCTTTCTGAAGTAAAATCATTCGCTTCTATCGACAGTGCACCTGAAGAAAAAGAGCGTGGTATTACTATTAACACCGCTCACGTTGAATACCAGACAGCTACTCGTCACTACGCACACGTTGACTGTCCGGGTCACGCCGACTACGTTAAAAACATGGTTACCGGTGCTGCTCAGATGGACGGTGCCATTATTGTAGTTGCTGCAACTGACGGTCCTATGCCTCAAACACGCGAACACATCCTGTTGGCTCGTCAGGTAAACGTACCTCGTTTGGTCGTTTTCATGAACAAAGTTGACATGGTTGAAGACGAAGAATTGTTGGAACTGGTTGAAATGGAAATTCGCGAATTGTTGGATTTCTACGGATTCGATGGTGACAACGCTCCCGTTATCAAAGGGTCAGCACTTGGTGCATTGAACGGCGAACCACAATGGGAAGAAAAAGTAATGGAACTGATGGACGCTTGCGATACTTGGATTCCACTTCCTCCGCGTGATATCGACAAACCATTCCTGATGCCGGTTGAAGACGTATTCTCAATTACTGGTCGTGGTACTGTTGCTACAGGTCGTATTGAAACTGGTAAAGTACACACTGGTGATGAACTTCAAATTATCGGTTTGGGTGCAGACGGTCGCAAAACAGTTTGTACTGGTGTTGAGATGTTCCGCAAAATTCTTGATGACGGACAAGCTGGTGACAACGTAGGTTTGTTGCTTCGCGGTGTTGACAAAAAAGAAATTAAACGTGGACAAATTCTGGCAAAACCAGGTTCAATCACTCCTCACACTAAATTCAAAGCTGAGGTTTACGTATTGAAAAAAGAGGAAGGTGGACGTCACACGCCATTCCATAACAAATATCGTCCTCAATTCTACCTGCGTACATTGGACGTAACTGGTGAAATCTCATTGGAAGAAGGACGCGAAATGGTTATGCCTGGTGATAACGTAACCATCACTGTTAACCTGATTTATCCTGTTGCCTTGAACATTGGTCTTCGCTTTGCTATCCGCGAAGGTGGACGTACTGTAGGTGCCGGACAGGTAACTGAAATCTTAGAATAATTACTAAGAAAAAAATCAATAGATAAGTCCCGGGTCTAAGGACCCGGGACTATTTACGGATGAAGCTCGGTAGGGAGTTTTTCTGCATTTATGAAAGTAAGTTCGACTCTTACCATCCGAACAACTTAAAAAATAGTATAATGAAACTTAAACTATATTTCGAAGAGGCTTACAATGAACTTGTCCACAAAGTATCATGGCCTACTTGGAAAGAGTTGCAAAATAGTGCCTTTATTGTAATGGTTGCTTCCTTTATTATAGCACTTGTTGTATTCTTAATGGACATCTCTTTTGAGAACATTATGAACTTAGTGTACAGTTTATTCTATTAAACGATTGGAGATCAACATGAGCGAAAACGTCAAAAAGTGGTATGTTCTGCGAACCGTGGGAGGAAAAGAGAAGAAGGTCAAGGAATATATCGATAACGAAATTGCAAATGCTGGACTTCAAGAGTACATTTCGCAAGTTTTAATTCCAACGGAAAAGGTCTATCAAATTCGGAACGGGAAAAAAATCAGCAAAGAGCGGAACTTTTTTCCTGGTTATCTTTTGATAGAAGCTGCCCTGGTAGGTGAGATTCCACACATGTTGAAAAATATTACCAACGTGATTGGTTTCTTAGGTGACACCAAAGGGGGAGAACCGGTGCCGATGCGCCAGTCTGAGGTAAACCGTATTTTAGGACGCGTTGACCAAATGGCTGAAGCAGATGCCGAGGTGAACATTCCTTACGTTGTGGGTGAAACAGTGAAAGTAACTGACGGTCCTTTTAACGGATTCAACGGAATTATTGAGGAAATCAATGAGGAAAAGAAAAAGTTGAAAGTGATGGTCAAAATTTTTGGACGGAAAACACCTTTGGAACTGAGCTTTATGCAAGTTGAGAAGGAGTAGTAAATTTTATCATTAATTATTATGGCTAAAGAAGTTGCTGGATTAATCAAATTACAAATTAAAGGGGGTGCAGCTAACCCTTCACCACCTGTTGGACCAGCATTGGGTAGCAAAGGGGTTAATATCATGCAATTCTGCAAACAGTTTAATGGCCGCACACAGGACCTTGCAGGTAAAGTGCTCCCGGTTATTATCACTGTTTATGCAGATAAATCGTTTGATTTTGTAATTAAACAACCCCCAGTAGCCATTCAATTGTTAGAAATTGCCAAATTAAAATCAGGATCAGCAGAACCGCACGCAAAAAAAGTTGCTAAGGTAAGCTGGGAACAGGTTAAACAAATTGCCGAAATCAAAATGGCCGACCTGAACTGTTTTACGTTGGAATCTGCTATGAAGATGGTTGCTGGTACTGCCAGAAGTATGGGTATTACTGTAGAAGGTGAATTCCCAGCTAATAACTAATTAAATTTTTAAAGATGGGCAGAATTACAAAAAATATGAAGCTTGCTCAGGAAAAGCTCGAGAAAGGTAAACTTTATACCATGTCCGAAGCTGCAAAACTGGTGAAGGAAATCACTTTCTCCAAGTTTGATGCATCGGTAGATATAGATGTTCGCCTGGGAGTTGATCCGAGAAAAGCAAATCAGATGGTTAGAGGCGTTGTTTCTTTACCCCACGGAACCGGGAAGGATGTCCGTGTACTGGCTCTTGTAACTCCGGACAAAGAAGCCGAAGCCAGAGAAGCCGGTGCTGACTACGTTGGTTTGGACGACATGATCGACAAAATCAAAGGTGGTTGGACTGATTTCGATGTTGTGATTACACAACCTCCTGTGATGGGTAAAATTGGCCCGTTGGGACGTGTTCTGGGTCCAAGAGGTTTAATGCCGAATCCAAAAAGCGGTACCGTGACTATGGAAGTTGGCAAAGCTATCAAGGAAGTTAAGCAAGGTAAGATCGATTTTAAAGTTGATAAATTTGGTATCGTTCATACTTCAATTGGAAAAGTTTCTTTCGATCCGGAGAAAATTGAAGATAACGCCCGCGAATTCGTCAACACAATCATCAAACTGAAACCTACCGCTGCTAAAGGTACTTATGTGAAAAGCATTTACATTTCAAGTACCATGAGTCCTGGAATTCAAGTTGAACCCAAGTCAGTAACTGACTAGTAAAAAGTAGTTGAAATGAAAAGATCGGAAAAATTAGAGATTATTGATAATCTGACGCAAGAGATCAATTCTTACAGCCATTTTTACCTGGCAGATGTTGCTGATTTGAACGCGGAAGCTACAAGCAATTTACGTCGGTTGTGCTATACAAGAGATGTAAAACTGATTGTTGTTAAGAACACCCTCTTGCGTAAAGCATTGGAAAATTCGGAAAAAAATGCCGAAGAGCTTTACGATGTACTCAAAGGCAATACCTCAATCATGTTTTGTGAGGTTGGGAATGTTCCTGCCAAATTGATTAAAGAATTCAGCAAAAAGAATAAAAAGCCAATTTTAAAGGCTGCTTATGTTGAAGAATCAGTTTACGTAGGTGAAAACCAACTCGAGGCATTGACTTCAATCAAGTCTAAGGATGAATTACTGGGCGAACTGATCGGATTGCTGCAATCCCCAATCAAAACTGTATTGGGACAATTGCAATCAGGCGGAAACACCATTCATGGTATCCTCAAGACACTTTCAGAAAAAGAATAATTTTAGTTACAAGTTTATCGCATAAAAATTTTAAGAAAAATGGCAGATTTAAAAGTACTTGCAGAAGAGTTAGTAAACTTGACTGTAAAAGAAGTTAATGAATTAGCTGACATTTTAAAAACAGAATATGGTATTGAACCTGCTGCTGCTGCTGTAGCTGTTGCTGCTGGCCCTGCTGCTGGCGGCGAAGAAGCTGCTGAAGCTGTTCAAACTGAGTTTGATGTGATCCTGAAATCTGCAGGACAATCAAAACTGGCTGTTGTTAAATTGGTTAAAGAATTAACAGGTTTAGGTCTTAAAGAAGCAAAAGAAGTAGTTGACGGTGCTCCTAAAGCAATCAAAGAAAAAGTTTCTAAAGACGAAGCAGAAGCATTAAAATCACAGTTGATCGAAGCTGGAGCCGAAGTTGAACTTAAATAAGAGACTTACGACCTCAATATCAGGTCTGTAATGGTTTAGAATCCCACTGTCGTGGGGTTCTAAGCCTTTTTGTATATTTATGTTTTAGGTTCACTTAATTTTGTTGATACATGTCATTTAATATTGAAAACCAGAGGATTAGTTTCTCTTCTACAAAAACAGTATTTGATTATCCCGATTTCCTCGAAGTTCAGATTAAATCTTTCAAGGAATTTTTTCAGTTGGCTACCACGCCCGAAAACCGGAAAAATGAAGGTTTATTCAAAGTCTTTGAAGAAAACTTCCCGATCACAGATACTAGAAATAATTTCGTACTTGAATTTATCGATTATCAGGTTGATCCCCCTCGCTACGCCATCGAAGAATGTATCGAACGAGGATTGACTTTCAGTGTTCCGGTGAAGGCAAAACTTAAACTGTATTGTACTGACCCTGAGCACGAAGATTTCGATACTGTTGTTCAGGATGTATATCTGGGAACTGTTCCGTATATGACAGAGAAAGGAACTTTTGTCATTAATGGGGCAGAACGCGTTGTGGTTTCTCAGCTGCACCGTTCTCCTGGGGTTTTCTTCGGTCAAAGTGTTCACGCAAACGGCACCAAACTTTATTCCGCACGTATTATCCCGTTCAAAGGGTCGTGGATTGAGTTCGCTACGGACATCAACAGTGTCATGTTTGCTTATATCGACCGTAAAAAGAAATTACCCGTAACAACCCTGTTACGGTCTATTGGTTATGAAAGTGATAAAGATATCCTTGAAATTTTTGGTCTTGCTGATGAAATTAAAGTTTCAAAAGCAGGTCTGAAAAAAGTAGTCGGACGCAAGTTGGCTGCCCGTGTTTTGAAAACCTGGGTAGAAGATTTTGTGGATGAAGATACCGGCGAAGTGGTTTCCATCGAACGTAACGAAGTTTTGATCGACCGCGAAACGGTGATCGAAAACGAGCACATTGATGAAATCGTTGACTCGGGTACTAAAACGATCTTGTTGCACAAAGAAGATCACAATCTTCAGGATTTCGCCATTATATATAACACCCTTCAAAAAGACCCGTGTAACTCGGAAAAAGAAGCGGTGCTTCACATTTATCGTCAGTTGCGGAATGCAGAACCGCCCGATGAGGCCACTGCCCGCGATGTGATCGATAAATTATTCTTCTCTGAGAAACGTTATGACCTTGGTGAGGTTGGACGTTATCGTATCAACAAAAAGCTAGGCCTGGATATTGACATGGGTACCCAGGTTCTGACCAAAGAAGATATTATCGAAATCATCAAATATTTGATCAAACTGGTGAACTCAAAAACCGATGTTGATGACATCGACCACTTGAGTAACCGTCGTGTGCGCACCGTTGGCGAGCAGATGTACAACCAGTTTGGCGTCGGTCTGGCCCGTATGGCCCGTACCATTCGTGAGCGCATGAACGTTCGCGACAATGAAGTGTTTACCCCGATCGATCTGATCAACTCGAAGACGCTGTCGTCGGTGATCAATTCCTTCTTCGGCACGAATGCCTTGTCGCAGTTTATGGACCAAACCAACCCGCTGGCCGAAATGACGCATAAACGTCGTATGTCGGCTTTGGGACCTGGCGGTCTGTCGCGCGAACGTGCCGGGTTCGAGGTGCGCGACGTTCACTATACGCACTACGGACGTTTGTGTCCGATTGAAACCCCGGAAGGACCAAACATTGGTTTGATTTCATCGCTTTGCGTATTTGCCAAGGTAACCGACCTGGGGTTCATTGCTACGCCATACCGGAAAGTGACCGACGGCAAGGTTGACCTCTCTGAGAATGGGGTTGTTTACCTGACAGCCGAAGAAGAAGAAGGAAAAGTGATCGCACAGGCCAATGCGCCGATCGATGACAGTGGATATTTTGTAAATCAACGTGTGAAATCACGCTTGGAAGGCGACTATCCGGTTGTTGATAAAGAAGAAGTTCAGCTGATGGACGTTGGCCCGAACCAAATTGCCTCTGTGGCTGCATCGTTGATTACCTTCCTGGAGCACGATGATGCGAACCGTGCCTTGATGGGATCGAACATGATGCGCCAGGCCGTTCCGTTGCTTCGTCCTGAGGCCCCGATTGTGGGGACAGGCCTCGAAGGCAGCGCTGCCCGCGACTCACGCGTGATGGTTGCAGCTGAAGGCGAAGGTGTGATCGAGTATGTCGATGCAGATGAAATCATCGTTCGTTATGATATGACCGATGATGAGAAGTATGTCAGCTTCAATCCGGAACTGAAAAGCTATAAATTGCCAAAATTCCAGAAAACCAACCAAGGTACCGTAATCGACCTCAAACCGATTGTTTCGAAAGGGCAACGGGTAACCAAAGGTCAGGTGCTTACCGAAGGTTATGCCACACAGGGCGGTGAACTGGCCTTGGGCCGTAACCTGCGTGTTGCTTTCATGCCTTGGCAGGGATATAACTACGAGGATGCCATCGTAATTTCCGAGCGTGTGGTCCGTGAAGATGTTTTCACGTCGATCCATGTTGACGAATATGCACTGGAAGTTCGTGATACCAAACGCGGGGTGGAGGAATTTACCTCTGACATACCTAACGTAAGCGAGGAAGCTACCCGTAATCTGGATGAAAACGGATTGATCCGGATTGGTGCTGTGGTTAAACCTGGCGACATCCTGATTGGTAAAATTACGCCGAAAGGTGAATCAGATCCCTCACCCGAGGAAAAACTGTTGCGCGCCATCTTTGGTGACAAAGCCGGCGATGTGAAAGATGCCTCTCTGAAAGCGTCTCCTTCGTTGAACGGTGTTGTTATCGACAAAAAACTGTTCTCGCGCGTAGTGAAAGACAAAAAAGGCAAAATGGCCACCAAACCGTTGCTCGATCAGATTGATGAAGAATTTGACCGTCAGGTAAGCGCTTTGCGCGCCAAGCTTGAAGATAAGCTTTTCAACCTGGTAAACGGAAAAACCAGCCAGGGAGTAAAAGATTACTACGGTGGCGATGTGATTGCCAAAGGAGTGAAATTTACCTTGAAACAACTGCAGGAGATTGATTATTTGACTGTTAATCCGGGTAAATGGACAACAGACAAAGATAAAAATGACCTGATCTATCAATTGATCCTGAATTATATTCAGAAATATAAAGAGCACGAAGCTGTTGCCCGTCGCAAGCGTTACAATGTCACGATCGGGGACGAACTTCCCGCGGGTATTATCCAATTGGCAAAAGTTTATGTGGCTAAGAAACGTAAGCTGCAAATTGGGGATAAAATGGCCGGTCGCCACGGTAACAAAGGTATTGTATCGCGTATTGTGCGTGATGAAGACATGCCCTTCCTGGCCGACGGAACCCCGGTTGACATTGTTTTGAACCCGCTTGGTGTACCTTCGAGGATGAACCTTGGACAGATTTATGAAACTGTTCTTGGCTGGGCCGGTAAGGAACTTGGATTGAAGTTTGCCACGCCGATTTTCGATGGTGCCAGTCTGGAAGAAGTTACTGCCTATACCGATAAAGCCGGCGTGCCTGCCTTTGGTAAAACGATCCTGCATGACGGTGAAACCGGTCAACCATTCGACCAGCCTGCAACTGTGGGTATCATCTACATGTTGAAACTGGGACATATGGTTGAAGACAAGATGCACGCCCGTTCAATCGGACCATACTCGTTGATTACGCAGCAACCCTTGGGTGGTAAAGCCCAGTTTGGTGGTCAGCGTTTTGGTGAGATGGAAGTTTGGGCACTCGAGGCATTCGGTGCTTCGCATATTCTGCAGGAAATCCTGACTGTTAAGTCTGATGATGTACTTGGCCGTGCCAAAGCTTACGAAGCCATCGTGAAAGGTGAGCCCATGCCGCAGCCCGGAATTCCCGAGTCGCTCAATGTATTGCTCCACGAATTGCGTGGTTTGGGCTTGAGTGTGACTTTGGACTAATGACAACGGAACAGCGTTCCTCTTATTAATTGATATAATAGACATCGATATATGGCTTTCAGAAAAGATAATAAAGTAAAAAGCAGTTTTTCCAAGATAGCGATTAGTCTTGCTTCTCCCGAAGAAGTACTCGAACGCTCACATGGTGAAGTGTTGAAGCCTGAAACGATCAACTACAGAACATACAAACCCGAACGCGATGGGTTGTTCTGTGAACGGATCTTTGGGCCAGTAAAAGACTATGAGTGCCATTGCGGAAAATACAAACGCATCCGCTACAAAGGGATTGTTTGTGACCGCTGCGGGGTGGAAGTGACCGAGAAAAAGGTACGCCGCGAACGCATGGGGCATATTTCCCTGGTAGTTCCGGTGGCACACATCTGGTACTTCAAATCATTGCCCAATAAAATTGGCTACCTGTTGGGTTTGCCGACCAAAAAATTGGATACCATCATTTATTACGAAAGGTATGTGGTGATCCAGGCCGGAGTCAAGGCGCAGGACGGGGTGAAAAACCTGGACTTCCTGACTGAGGAAGAATACTTGGACATTTTGGATACCCTTCCGAAAGAAAATCAATACCTGGACGACGATGATCCTAACAAGTTCATCGCCAAAATGGGTGCTGAAGCGCTTTACATGTTGTTGGAACGGATCGAATTGGATGAACTTTCCTACGATCTTCGCCACAAGGCAGGTACTGAAACTTCGCAGCAACGTAAAAGCGAAGCACTGAAGAGGTTGAACGTGGTGGAAGCTTTCCGGGCCAGCAAAAATATCAACCGTCCGGAGTGGATGATTGTAAAAGTTGTTCCGGTTATCCCGCCCGATTTACGCCCGCTGGTGCCATTGGACGGCGGACGTTTCGCGACTTCGGACTTGAATGACCTCTACCGTCGCGTAATCATCCGCAACAACCGTCTGAAAAGATTGATCGAGATCAAAGCGCCTGAAGTAATCCTGCGTAACGAAAAACGGATGCTCCAGGAAGCTGTCGATTCATTATTTGATAACTCACGTAAATCCAACGCGGTAAAGACCGAAAACAACCGTGCCCTGAAATCTCTGTCTGACAGTTTGAAAGGGAAGCAAGGTCGTTTCCGCCAAAACTTGTTGGGTAAACGTGTTGACTATTCTGCCCGTTCTGTTATTGTGGTGGGCCCGACCCTCAAATTACATGAGTGCGGTCTTCCAAAAGACATGGCAGCAGAACTTTTCAAGCCATTCATCATCCGTAAACTGATTGAACGTGGCATTGTAAAAACTGTAAAATCGGCCAAAAAGATTGTTGACCGTAAAGATCCGGTGGTTTGGGATATCCTAGAAAATGTATTGAAAGGTCACCCCGTGATGCTGAACCGTGCACCGACACTGCACCGGTTGTCAATTCAGGCTTTTCAGCCAGTGCTGATCGAAGGTAAGGCCATCCAGTTGCACCCGCTTGTTTGTACCGGTTTCAACGCCGACTTCGACGGTGACCAGATGGCTGTTCACGTACCGCTCGGCAATGCTGCTGTTTTGGAAGCACAGTTATTGATGCTGGCTTCGCAAAACTTGTTGAACCCAGCTAATGGTGCGCCAATTACTGTACCTTCCCAGGACATGGTCCTTGGTCTGTACTACATGACCAAACACCGCACTGGCGCTAAGGGTGAAGGCATGACCTTCTACTCGCCCGAGGAGGTAATTATTGCTTATAATGAAGGACGTCTTGAAATGCACGCCATCATTAAGGTGAAAGTGGAAGATGTAGATGATGCCGGTGAGTTCTTCAAGCATATTATTGAAACAACTGTTGGCCGGATCCTGTTTAACCAGGTGGTTCCGCGCAAGGCCGGATATATCAACGAACTGCTGACGAAAAAATCGTTGCGTAATATTATCTCCGATATTTTCAAAACGGTAGGTAATGCGTCAACGGTGCGCTTCCTGGACGACATCAAGGAGCTTGGTTACAAAATGGCTTATCGTGGTGGTTTGTCGTTTAACCTGAGCGACGTGATCGTTCCGCTTGATAAAAAGGAAATCGTTGACGCCGGTTATGCCGAAGTTGAAGAAGTGATGAACAACTATAACATGGGTTTCATTACCAACAACGAACGTTACAACCAGGTGATCGATATCTGGACACATGCCAACGCTAAGTTGACCAATTCCGTGATGAAGACCATCAGTACCGACCGGCAAGGTTTCAACTCAGTTTATATGATGCTTGACTCCGGGGCCCGTGGTTCGAAAGAGCAGATTCGTCAGCTTTGCGGGATGAGGGGATTGATGGCAAAACCGCAAAAATCTGGTTCTACCGGTTCGCAAATTATCGAAAACCCGATTTTGGCAAACTTCAAGGAAGGCTTGTCTGTGTTGGAGTACTTTATCTCTACTCACGGTGCCCGTAAAGGTTTGGCCGATACTGCGCTGAAAACTGCCGACGCTGGTTATTTGACCCGTCGTTTGGTGGATGTTGCGCAAGATGTGATCATCTCGGATGAAGACTGCGGTACGTTGCGTGGCTTGGTGGCTATGGCCATCAAGAACAACGAAGAAGTTGTGGCCTCTTTGGTCGAACGTATTATTGGACGTACTACGGTACACGATATTTTCCACCCGCTTACCGGCGAATTGATTATTCGCTCCGGTGAAGTTATTACGGAAGAGATTGCGAAGAAAATCGACGATTCGCCCATCGAAAGTGTTGAAATCCGTTCGGTACTGACCTGCGAAGCCAAAATTGGTGTTTGCAGCAAATGTTACGGACGCAACCTGGCTACGGCTAACCTTTCACGTCGTGGTGAAGCCGTAGGTGTTATCGCCGCCCAGTCGATCGGTGAACCGGGTACCCAGTTGACCCTGCGTACGTTCCACGTGGGGGGTATCGCCGGTAACATTTCCTCTCAATCCATGGTTGAGTCGCGTTACGATGGTATCGCTGAAATTGAAGAATTACGCGTGGTTGACTCGGTTGACGAAACCGGGAAGAAAATTTCCATTGTTGTTGGTCGTTTGGCTGAATTGCGCATTATCGATAAAAATACCCGGATTACATTATCCACGCATACCATTCCTTACGGTTCTAAATTGTACATTGAAAATGGACAAGAGGTATCCAAAGGACAAAAGATTTGTGAATGGGACCCTTATAACGGTGTAATTATCACGGAATATGATGGTAAAATTTCATTCGAAAACCTGATTGACGGGATTACCTTCCGCGAAGAATCGGATGAACAAACCGGTTACAAGGAGAAAGTAATCATCGAAACCCGTGATAAGACCAAAAACCCGTCGCTCCGCATTATCGATGAGAAAGGCGAGGTGATCCGGTCGTACAACTTGCCGGTAGGTGGTCACATTTCAGTGGATGAAGCTGAGTTTGTGAAAGCTGGTCAGGTATTGGTGAAAATCCCGCGCGCCTCTGGTAAAGCAGGTGACATCACCGGTGGTCTTCCCCGTGTTACCGAATTGTTTGAAGCCCGGAACCCGTCGAACCCGGCCGTTGTTGCCGAAATTGACGGTGAAATTTCGTTGGGCAAAATCAAACGTGGTAACCGCGAAATCATTGTTACCTCAAAAGGTGGCGATGTGAAGAAATACCTGGTACCACTGTCGAAGCAAATACTGGTGCAGGAAAACGACTATATCAAGGCCGGAACGCCGCTTTCTGACGGTGCCACTACGCCTTCTGATATTTTGGCCATCAAAGGACCCACTGCCGTTCAGGAATATATTTTGAACGAAGTTCAGGATGTTTACCGGATGCAGGGGGTAAAAATCAACGATAAGCATTTCGAGGTGATTATTCGCCAGATGATGCGCAAAGTTGAGATTGATGATCCGGGTGATACTCGCTTCCTGGAAAAACAAGTGGTTGACAAAAACGAGTTCCTGCACGAGAACGACTGGATTTATAACAAAAAAGTCGTTGTTGAACCAGGAGATTCAGAGTTGCGTGCCGGTATGATTATCACAGCTCGTCGTTTGCGGGACGAAAATTCCGTGCTGCGCCGTCGTGACAAGAAACTGGTGGAAGCCCGCGAGGCCATTCCTGCAACATCGAGCCAAATTCTGCAAGGGATCACCCGGGCTGCATTGCAAACCCGGAGCTGGCTGTCGGCTGCATCCTTCCAGGAGACTACTAAAGTGTTGAATGAAGCTGCTATTCAGGGTAAGGTTGACTACCTGGACGGACTGAAGGAGAACGTGATCTGCGGTCACCTGATTCCTGCCGGTACTGGTCTGAAAGAATACAAAAACCTGGTTGTTGGTTCGCGCGAAGAGTATGATCGTCTGGTAGATGTGAAGGAAACAGAACACGCAGACCACGAAGATTAATTATGGAAGATAACAAGAATAAAAATCAGCTGAACATCGAGTTGAGTGAAGAAGTTGCCCAAGGGATCTATTCGAACCTGGCAATTATCACCCACTCCAGTTCCGAGTTTGTCCTTGACTTTGTCCGCATTATGCCGGGAATTCCCAAGGCCAATGTCAAATCAAGGATAATTCTGACTCCCGAACATGCCAAACGCCTGTTAATGGCGCTGGAGGACAATGTGAAGAAGTTTGAAAAGATGCACGGGACCATTAAGGTTTCCGGTGGCGGGCACGACCCGATGATGCCGCCGATGAGCTTTGGTGGGCCAACAGCAGAAGCCTGATTTTTATAAACGATATGCAAAAAGCCGTTCCTGATTTCAGCGAACGGCTTTTTGCATGTTAATTTCTTCCCGACTGTTGGAAACAGCTAAACGTCAAGGCGTTTTAATGGTTAATGGTGTCCTTCAAATTTGAAGGATACTTTTACTTTTGTGCGGTAGCTTTCAATTTTACCATCTTTAATGTGCAAATCCATCGCCGTAACTCCTGACTTGTCCCCTTTAAAATTAGTGCGGTTGTAAGTGTTTGGTAATCAATGTTTGTTTCTGAAAAAGGGCTAAATTTACCGCACTAAGGGTAGATTTGGTATGAAAATCAGGGTTGTCAAAAC
>JBFXGM010000023.1:0-84645 GCA_050178015.1 Mangrovibacterium sp. | reverse complement strand
ACCAGTCAAAGATTGACCACTTCTTAACTGTTCAAGCGCTTTGGCTTGCATCGCTTTAAATTCTTCTGATTCCATAATTCTGTCCTACAAAATTAATACTTGCAGACAGAGTTCAGTTTACAGTCTCATGGAATAAGAGAGAAGAGATGGAAGAAATCCACCGAATTGAGGGAGATATTAGAACAGCCGGAGAAACTTTTGAAACAGAAAGAAGAGAGCTTTCAGAAAGATTTGAAGCAGATCGAAGAGCTTTCGGATATCAACTTGAAGAGCGAAATAAACAAATTATTGGAGACATTAAAGAAGGAAAAGCTGGTGAGCATGGAAAATTTGCCAGCCAGGTTGAAGACTTCACTAATGCTATGGCCCTACTCAACGATCTATCAGCAAAATACATCAATAGAGAAAGACTTAAACTCGCTCTCAACGCAATTAGATCAGGCGCTTACAAGAATTGGAGTAAGTAAAAAGGAGTTTTTACAACTGATGGATAAGAATGATGACAAGATGGAGAGGTTCTGAAAGTTCTATTTGAGGATTAAGAAACGAAACGCTGTCCAAGTTCAGAAACATTCAACTGGACACTCAATATGGGTGCTTGGATAACCCTTGGCAGCGGATCTTTAAAGCAGCAGGCATGAGTGAGTATTTATTTGAAATAATTGAATAAAATGAAAATCGGTAAACTCGAAAAAGTAGACATCCGCCAACTGTGGAATGGTGAGGCCAGCGATTTTACGCCTTGGCTGGCAAAAAAAGAAAATATGGAACTTTTGGGCGATGAGATTGGCATCGAACTGGAAGTTGTTCAGCAAGAGAAAAATGTTGGCCCTTTTCGTGCAGATATTTTGTGCCGTAGCACCATTGACGATCACAATATCCTTGTCGAGAATCAGCTCGAAAAAACCGATCACACCCACTTAGGGCAAATTCTCACCTACGCGGCTGGCCTCGACGCCGTAACAATTATCTGGATTGCTAAGAAATTTACCGAAGAGCACCGGGCGGCTATCGATTGGCTTAATAAGATTACTGATGAAAAGTTCAATTTCTTCGGAATTGAGATAGAGGTCTATCGAATCGGCGATAGTCTTCCAGCTCCGTTTTTCCAGATTGTGAGTAAGCCAAACGACTGGGCGAAAGCAGTTAAAGCAACCACCCAAAACCAAGGACTTACCGAGACAAAAGCGTTAAACTTGGAGTATTGGCAGGCGATGAAACAATATTTCTCAGATAGCGGAACAAAGTTGAAACCACAGAAGCCTCAACCACAACATTGGTCAAGTTTCACCTTGGGAAAAACGGATATTTATCTAGCAGCGGTAGCTAGTGTTCGAGATGGTTTCATTAGGGTTGAACTGACAATCAATACGTCCAACTCAAAAGAACACTTTGGCATTTTAAAGTCAAAATATCAGGAATTGTCTACAGTAGAACTAGGAGAAACGATATTTTGGGATGAATTACCCGATAGAAAAGTATCACTCGTTCGCTTGGAAAAGGCAGTGAACGTGGCAGACAAATCAAACTGGCCGGAACAACACCAATGGTTTATGGAAACGCTGGAGAAATTCGATAGATTCTTCCGCCCTAAAATTAAAAACTTGTGAATATAAAGTACAAAAAAGCCCGGATGACCGGGCTAATTTCTTCAGGGAGAACTGGACTGAAAACTCCCAACGGATTGTTCGCAATCACTGTCTCCCATCTTATATTTTTAATAATGATGATCTTCTTTACAAAACAAAATTAGCGCAAAAAATTGGATTAACAATGAATAATGCTACAAAATACTTTGTCAGTCGATGTAACGAATTACTAAACCAAAAAACTTTCGACTCATACCGGGTTAGTTTGCATACTCCTCTTAGTATTTTCAAAGAATTGGATCAGTGTATTGTCAAATACAATAATAAGCAAATCAAGCGATACGATCCAACAATCTCTGTAGTTATTGAAGAAGCTATTTCTCTTTTAGAAAACGAGAATATAGCCGATGTTTTCGAATTTGGGAAATACCTAAAAGACCAAGTCTTTGTGATTCTTAAGAACTCGCTAAAATCAGATCAAAAAATCAGATCGCTTTCTTTATTATCAAGGAGTCTAATTTCAGTAAACAGTGGTTTCAGAAACAATCTATTTAGTCAAATCAAGACAATACTTGTAGCAGATGATCGCACTCAAATAAAAAAGTTAAATTGTTTAGCTTCTTGGTTGATGAGTGAGCTAATGTATGCTGGTTATTCGAGATCTTTCATAAAAAGTCGAATACGTAAGTTTTCCGATTTAGTAATCGATGTTGAAGATTTAACTCAGTCCATCGAAAAGTTATGTGATACGTTTAATCATGATCCTGAATCCTACAGAGTAATATTTAAAATAAAACTAACGGACAAGGATGCCTTTCGGGTCAATTCGTTGTCTTTGGATACCTTGTCAGAGTTGCCTTTCCGATTTCAGAATAATCCCTCTATAAACAATGCATTCAAGAGTTTAAAGAATGACGAATTATTTATTGCTACGGGAATGAATGGTTATGATTTTAAAGAGGTTATTAAAAAATCATATCCGCGTATTTCTGAAGTGATTGATGTAAACATACTTCATCAAAGTGATAATTCAATTATTCTGGACAAACAAGTTTTCTGTTACCATTTGGGGTCTCATCGGTTTCGGATGGAACCCTTGGCAGATATTCTGGATGGGTATTACGCGTATCAGGAACAAGAATTTGATCGTTTTTCAAGAAATTATGATTCAATCGCCGAGGGGACTACTGCGAGAGAGAAGCTGAGATCGGCGATTCGTTTCTACAAATTAGGTAATGAATCAGCTGATTTGGAACACAAAATTTTGAATTATTGGATCGGCTTTGAGCAACTTTACTCATCCGAATTTACAGAGGAGGACTCCATTAAACGGATTAAAGTGTTTTTCACAGCTTTGAACTCTTCCTTTTATTTGCAGCGTCGAGCTAATTACTTAATTGACACCTTAAATCGCTTTTCCATTCAGCATGATGGGCAGCCAATAAATAGAACGCATTTGTTTTCAGAAGCAACATTGAAAGCAATTCAGCAGCTTTGTATCGATGACGCCTTAGCATATCACCGGTTGACGAAATACATTGGTCTGTTCTATGCTAAAAAGGAAATTAAAACTTCACTGGAAAAACACCTTAAACGGTTGGATCAACATCTTACTCGAATATATCGCATCCGAAATGAAGTAGTACATGAAGGTCGTGCGTCTGCCAACCTTGAATTAGTTGCAGGCCATTTAAGACACTATCTGCTTTTTTCAATCGAACAAATTACGAACACTCTGGCTGAAAATCCGGTACTCGAAAATTTAGATGATGTTTTTGTACACTTCGAGAATCTATTCGAACAGGTAAAAACCGCTGCAGATATTCAGGAAGTCTTTAGTATTTGCGATTACAAAGGGTATATGGAATAATCTGAAAAAAACGATCCCCGGCTGGTCGGGATTTGCAATCCCGACCCTGTTAAATCCGGATTTTTAATCCGATTTTCCGCCTCCCTCTCATTTGAACGAAGCGTTAACCGCCTGTCCCGATTTTCCCCTCGGGAAGAGCTTCCCTGCCCGGTGTTTGCAACGACACAAACCACAACCCATAAGCAACAAACACAAGCCCGAACTTGGAACTTGAAACTTGGAACTTCCACCCCCTCCCTCCGGCAATCTTTACATAACAGCTTCCTATAGAACACCCGCTACGCCTCCCGCTCCGTGGCCCCTAACGCCTTGCAGCCGGTTTGTTCCGTTTCTCTCCACAAACCCGCTTCCAGGCTAACAGCGGTGTTGCTACCTTGTCTTTTCCGCTACGCTCCAAAGCCAAGGCCGCAACCCAATGGTTTAGGGTGCCACATACGCGCTTAAGCGGCTCCGCTCTGTCCTATAGGGCCATTATGTAAAAGTTGCCCCCCGCGCACCCGGAAACCCGGCATCCTCCTAAGCCCGACACCCAGCCAAACGGCCTCAAAAATCCCCGCCACCCTTTCAGCGGTGCAGGCCATAACGTGTTTAACGGCCAATGCCTGCGGCCGCTTCGTTCCCCCTCACTTCAGGACACTTCGGTGGCTCCACTACGTTCCGCCAACCTTCGTGCCCTTGCGCTCCGGCTCACTCAGCCACCTCGGCAACCCGCGCGGGAGTGCCGTCCTCATTCCATTTCGCTCACCCAACCCGCCGTTCCATTCCGCTTCACCTTGGCTGTCCCAACCGCACCAATCCACCCCGACAGCCAACATCGAAGCTCCATGCCACCCAACCCCTTTCGCTGCATTCCATTCAGCCGCCACCCCCGCTTCCCCCAACCCAATCAGCGGTATGCCCTGCGATATTGTTTACCCCGTTTCCCCTTAGCCAGCCAACCCACACCGCGCTCCATTGACCGCTTAGGAAAGATAAGCCCCGGGTCTGAAATCGTCCAAAAGACTACGGCATAAACCCACATCCCAACACACAACCCATTTATTCCGTTTCCTTTTGGCCATTTCATCCCCTAAACTTCACGGGTGCCTAAGCGTTCAATGAAGCCCCATTATGATCATTTTTCCAAAATCAGTCCACCCAAAGACGCAAGATGATGCATAACAAAGCAAGGTATTCCGAAACCTAAATATCTATATACATTCTTAATAAATTGAATCAACTTGATCGGAAGAAGGCAATACCAACTCCGTACCAAGTCCAAATAAACAATGTTCAATACTTAATTTTTTATTGTAATGGGAAAAATTTCTCAAGGAATCTTAGGTGGCTTCTCCGGCAAGGTCGGAACAGTCATCGGGGGCAGCTGGAAGGGCATCGACTACATGCGAAGTGTCGCTGCTAGTGTTTCTAATCCAAGAACGCCAGCTCAAATGGATCAGCGAACCAGATTCGCAACTGCAATTAGCTTTCTGCAACCGCTAACCTCATTTCTGAGGGTAGGGTTCAAGGATTATGCTGTTAAGATGAGTGCTTTCAATGCCGCGATGGCCTACACGCTCCGGAATTCCATTTTAGGCGAGTATCCGAACTATTTCATCAATTATGCCGATGCGCTGGTTTCCCGGGGCAATCTTCCCGGAGCTCTTAATGCAACGGTAGCTTCAACCGTTCCCGGCCAGATTGATTTCGCCTGGGCCGATAACTCCGGTGACGGAGCAGCCCTGGCAACTGACAAAGTATTGTTGGTACTTTACAACAGTACTAAAAAGCAGGCGGTAACGGTAACCGGTGGGAACACCCGTTCCGCAGGTAGTCAATTTGTAACTGTTCCGGCAGCATTTGCAGGGGATGAGCTGAACTGCTACATCGCTTTCCAAAGCGAAAACCAATCTGAGGTGTCCAACAGTGCTTACCTGGGTGAAGTTGTGGTATCTTAGTCGAAGGTGTTTTAAAGAATTTTTGCAAGCCGCTTTCTAAAAGGAAGCGGCTTTTTGTTAGTACTTTTGTTAGTACAAATAAAAAAGGAGCTACAATTTTAAATTGTAACTCCTTGAATTTCAGTGGAGAATATCGGAATCGAACCGATGACCTTTTGACTGCCAGTCAAACGCTCTAGCCAACTGAGCTAATCCCCCATCGCTTTTTGCACGGCAAATATAGTAATATTTTCAAAACTCCATCCTGAAAAATTGCTTTTTGGTTTGATTTTTGTTTTTGGCACTGAAAGCCAAAGTTTTATCAAACCTAAAACAATCGTCATGAAAACAAAAAAAACGAAGCAGGCCGACCTGGAATCCCGGCGACCATTCTTTTTCGCTATCGGGCTGGTGGTTTCCCTCGCCCTCGTGCTCTTGTCTTTTAGTTGGAAGACACCCGTAAAAACTCCGCCTCAAATGGGGCAAGTGGACTGGGATGCCCCGGATGAAATCGTCATTCCGTCCACCGAACCGGAGCGGAAAGTAGCGCCACCGCCGATGGTTATCGAAGAAATCATCCTGGTGGACGATACCCGCGAAACCAACGAACTGGAGCCGGATCTGTTCAACACGGAAATTGATGCCGGTGAGGCGATCTTCGTCAATACCCTTGTGGCCGAGCGTCCTGCAGAAGCTGATGAGCAAATTGTCGTTAACTTTGCCGAACAGATGCCTGAGTTTCCCGGTGGCATGAGGGCTCTCCTGGCCTTCATCAGCCAGAACATTAAATACCCGGTGTTGGCGCAGGAAAACGACATCCAGGGAAAGGTGTTGGTTCGCTTTGTCGTCAATACCGATGGCAGCATCAGTGATGCAATCATCGTTCGTGGAGTTGATCCTTCGCTCGACCGCGAGGCTTTGCGGGTGGTGGGCAACATGCCCCGCTGGAAACCCGGAATGCAGGCAGGTCGGGCGGTGCGGGTTAGTTATCACATTCCCGTTGCCTTTGTTTTGCAGTAAGCAAAAAGCGGAACACGAATTTTTATCTACTCTAATATTTTGAGGTCGTTTTGTTTGTTTTGAAGATTATTTTCTATCTTTAAGCCCTCAAAAGTAAAAAGTTTCTGTAGCAAGAATAAACTTCTAAAACTGAATTATGGAATTAAAGAAATCACCTAAAGCTGATCTTGAGAGCAAAAGAAATATCTTTGTTCAGGTCGGGTTAGTGATCTCTCTTGGCCTTACATTACTGGCATTTGAATGGACCTCAAAGGTCGATCAGGCAGCTTCGCTTGGGTCAGTAATGCAACAAGAGGTTGAAGACGAGATTATTCCGATTACCCGCCAGGAAGAGGTAAAACCACCGCCACCACCGCCACCTCCAAAAGTTGTTGAGGTGTTGACGATTGTGGACGACGACACGGAAATTGAAGACGAGTTGGAACTCGAAGACACTGAGGCTGACGACAAAACGGTTATCGACGTGGCTCCGGTAATCCAGCGTGAAGAAGAAGAAGCTGAAGAAAGCGAGGTATTCTTTATCGTGGAAGACATGCCCGAATTCCCGGGTGGCGAGTTGGCCCTGCGTAAATTTATTGCCAACGCCATTAAGTATCCTGTCATTGCACAGGAGAACGGTATTCAGGGGAAAGTGTATGTCAACTTCGTGGTGGACAAAGACGGAAGCGTGACCAATGCCCGTATTGCCCGTGGTGTTGATGCTTCGTTGGACAAAGAAGCCCTTCGTGTGGTAAACAGCCTTCCAAAATGGAAACCAGGTATGCAAAGGGGTAAGGCCGTACGTGTATCGTACACGGTGCCAATTAGCTTTGTATTGCAATAACGATATTTGTTAGAACGAAAATCCTGGTTTCGAATCTTTCGGGACCAGGTTTTTTTATGGCTTAAACTTTAGTTGAATGATCGATACATCTCCGCAACAGGAAACCGCCGTTTTGGTTGGCTTGATTAATCAGGACCAGGATGAGAAACAAGCTCAGGAATATTTGGACGAGCTTGAATTTTTGGCTGACACAGCCGGGGCTGTCGTGAAAAAGCAGTTCTTTCAGCGGTTGGACATTCCCAATCCGGTCACCTTTGTTGGTTCGGGCAAGCTCGAAGAGATCCAGAACTACGTCAAGATACACGAGGTGGATACGGTGATTTTTGATGATGAACTGAGTCCGACCCAGCTGCGAAACATTGAGCGCACCCTGGAGTGCAAAGTGCTTGACCGCACCAACCTGATCCTGGATATTTTTGCCAAACGGGCGCAGACAGCCCATGCTAAAACCCAGGTAGAGCTGGCCCAGTACCAGTACCTGCTTCCACGACTGACCCGTATGTGGACCCACCTGGAGCGCCAGCGCGGGGGTATCGGCATGCGCGGTCCGGGGGAAACCCAGATTGAAACCGACCGGCGTATCATTCTCGATAAAATTGCCCGGCTGAAAGAACAATTGGTGAAAATAGACCGACAAAAGTCCACACAACGGAAAAACCGGGGAAAGCTGGTTCGGGTAGCCTTGGTGGGCTATACCAATGTGGGCAAGTCAACCATTATGAACATGCTGGCCAAGTCGGAAGTGTTTGCCGAAAATAAGCTGTTTGCTACCCTCGACACCACTGTCCGTAAAGTTGTGATCGGGAACTTGCCTTTCCTGCTTTCCGATACGGTTGGATTTATTCGCAAATTGCCACATGGCCTGGTTGAGTCGTTCAAGTCAACGCTGGATGAGGTGCGCGAGGCTGATGTGCTGGTGCATGTGGTGGATATTTCGCATCCGGGTTTTGAAGAACAGATTGATACGGTTACCCAGACCTTGAGCGAAATTGAGGCTGGCGATAAAACGACCATTTATGTGTTCAATAAGATTGATGCTTTCGATTATATCCGGAAAGACGAGCATGATTTGAGACCGAAAACCAAAGAGAATTTCTCGCTGGAGGACTGGAAAAACAGCTGGATGGGGAAGAAGAATACACCCTCTTTGTTTATTTCGGCAATTGAAAAGCAGAATGTGGATGAATTTAAGAAAACCTTGTACGAGGAAGTGCTGAAGGTGCATGTAACCCGGTTTCCGTATAACGATTTTCTGTACGATCCGGAATGGATATTGACTCCGGAAGAAGAATAAAGCAAAGGGGCTTCGCCAGGAAATGAAAAAGCGGAGGATGTTGGTCCTCCGCTTTTTTTTGATCGATATCTGTATTAAGCGATTTCCGTCTTAAAAACAGTGCCGACCCCAGCTTATTCAGCTGTTTGTTCGCCTTCGGCAGTAGTGTCAGCAGCGGGTGCTTCCTCTTCTGCAACTTCTTCTGCGGCTTCGGCTGCAACAGCAGCTTTAGCTTCGGCAGCCAAGTCAGCTTGTTTTTTTGCAAGCGCGGCGGCCCTTTCTTCGTTCACTTTGGCTTCTGCCTCCAGACGTGCTTTCTTCGATGTGTCAGCATCTTTGGATAAGCGGTCTTTTTTCGCCTGGATCCGTGACTCTTTTTCAGTCATCCATGCGTTGAAACGGCTTTCGGCCTCTTCTTCCGTGAAAGCACCTTTGGCTACCCCGCCTTGCAGGTGTTTCATGTACAACACACCTCTGTACGACAAAATTGCCTTTACAGTGTCAGTGGGTTGGGCACCATTGTTCAGCCAGTTTAAAGCCTTATCAAAATCAAGATCGATCGTAGCAGGATTTGTGTTTGGATTATAAGATCCAATCCTTTCAATGAAACGACCATCTCGTGGTGCCCTGCTATCAGCTACCACAATGTGGTAGTAAGCGTAACGTTTGCGACCATGTCGCTGCAATCTGATTTTTGCTGGCATTGAATGAAAATTTAATTGATAAACAATTTGTTAAAATGTGGCGCAAAGATAATCTTTTATTTTTGAACCCAAAATCAAACCGCTGAGATAAAATTCAGTTGGATTTTATATTTTGGTCTTTTTCTACCTGAAAAATAAAAGATTGCCAACTGCGTTTGGTAGTCGAACGGCTTTCTGGTTTGGGGCTGCTGAAAATATTTCAAAAGAAAATTAGGGTGCAGCCGCAACTATTTCGGTATAGGCTCATCTGGTAGGTAAGGATTTTAATAAATGCAAAATAGAATGACTATGAAAAAAATGATTAAACCGCTATTGGGTTTGGCCTTGCTGGCCGGTTTTATGTCCTGCGACAACGAAGAAATCATTGCCGAGGGCGATGGCGATGCGTTTATTGTAACGAAGGTTGTTGGGGATGCACCCGTACACGGGCTGGCGCTTCATGCAATGGGCAACCTGCCTTTTTCGTCGGTTATGGCGGTTGATGACGATGGCACGAGCTTTTCACTTAAATCCTACAGCGGGTACGAGTATGAGTTTTATTTCGAAACCGATGATGACGACTATTCGGATGAACTTCCGGTTGTTGGAACCTACGAGTTTACGATGAACCTGCAGCGCGGGGAGACGCTGGTGTCCACCGACGAATTGACGGATGATATCATTGATCCGGCCACGCTTACCAAGTGCGAGTACAATGCTACCGGAAGCCGGATCGAAGTGACTTGGGAAGAAATGGACAATGCTGATTATTTTGTCGTTCTGATGAAGGATGCAAACAACGCCACCGTATTCATCAGCGCCGCCTTAACCGGCAGCAGCACAGGGTTCAATATCAGTAGTTCCACGGCATCCTGGGCAAGTGGCCAAACTGCGGAAGAGGGTGAAACTTATACCGTTGAAGTTCATGCTTTCATGTATGAACCTACCGGTACGTCGCTTAACTTGCAGGCGAAATCCATTGCAACAGCCACGGCTGTTTGGGGCGCCAACTAATTTTCATTCATCACCCCGGAAAGGCGGATAAGCGATCGGTTTATCCGCCTTTCGCGTTTATGGTCGTCAACGGGTAATAATGGTGTAAGGGTTGAATAATCCCGCTTGATTTCCTACTTTTGCGAAACTAAAAACAAAACGATATGATTTTCAAGGAGCAACTCAAAGAGCTTGCTGAGCGCCGGGATGCGCTGAGGAGGCATCTTTGACTACGATGCAAAGTTAATTCAGTTAAAAGAAGAAGACCTCAAAACGCAGGATCCTGAGTTTTGGAACAAGCCCAAAGAGGCTGAGGAGCAGATGCGGACGATCCGGTCGATCAAGGTGTGGACCGAAGGCTTTGATAAGGTAAACCAGGCCATGGAAGATTTGCAGGTCATGTTTGATTTTTTTGAAGCCGGAGAGGCCGATGAGGATGAAATCACCGGGCAGTTCAACGAAACCTTGTCGCTGGTAGAGCAGTTGGAAACCAAAAATATGCTTCGAAAGGAAGAGGACAAGTTGGGCGCTGTGCTGCGGATCAACGCCGGAGCGGGTGGTACCGAAAGCAACGACTGGGCCGACATGCTGATGCGCATGTACCTGCGCTGGGGCGAGAAAGAAGGCTACCAGGTGAAAGTTTCCGAATTCAATGCCGGCGATGAAGTGGGGGTGAAAAACTGTACCATCGAGTTTGAGGGTGATTATGCCTACGGCTACCTGAAGAGCGAAAACGGCGTACACCGGCTGGTGCGTTTGTCGCCCTTCAACGCGCAAAATAAGCGGATGACCTCATTCACCTCGGTATTTGTTGCCCCGCTGGTGGATGATTCGATCGCGATCGAAATCAATCCGGCCGATATTACCTGGGACACGTTCCGGTCGGGCGGGGCAGGAGGCCAAAATGTGAACAAGGTGGAAACCGGGGTGAGGCTACGCCATGCTCCCACCGGTATCATCATCGAAAATACGGAAAGCCGCTCGCAGCTGGGGAACAAGGAGAATGCCCTTCGTTTGCTCAAGTCGCAACTGTACGAGCTGGAGCTGCGCAAACGACGCGAAGCCGTCATGCAGATTGAGTCGCAAAAGAAGAAAATTGAGTGGGGCTCTCAAATCCGCTCCTATGTCCTTCAGCCGTATAAACTGGTGAAAGATGTACGCACCGGCTATGAAACAGGAAATGTGCAGGCCGTGCTCGATGGCGAAATCGACGGTTTTATTAAAGCGTTTTTGATGCAATTTGGCGATGAATAAAAACGTACAGATTCGTTTGGCGACACCAGACGATGCGCAGGAGATCCTGGCGATTTATCGTCCCTACATCCTGAATACGGCGGTCACCTTCGAAGAAGAAGTTCCCTCGTTGGAGGAATTCCGGCAACGGATCAATTCCATTCTGGATGAATGTCCCTTCCTGGTTTGTGAAATCGGCGGACAACTGGCCGGATATGCTTATGCCGGGCCGTATCGTACCCGGGCTTCATACCGATGGAATAAGGAAGTGTCGGTTTACATTCACGATGATTTTCATCGGAAACAGGTTGCCCGGGCCTTGTACTCGGCCCTGTTTGAGCTGCTGGCCAGCCAGCATGTTGCCAATTTGCTGGCCGTGATTACCTTGCCGAACGAGGGGAGTGTCCGGTTGCACGAACAAATGGGGTTTAAATACTGCGGCGTGTTCAACCGTGTGGGCTACAAACTCGGACAATGGCATCCGGTGGGCTGGTGGGAACTTCCGCTGCCCGAGGCCGACCAGCCAAATCCTGCGGAACCGATT
The DNA here is from genome assembly GCA_050178015.1 of Mangrovibacterium sp. GTDB lineage: Bacteria > Bacteroidota > Bacteroidia > Bacteroidales > Prolixibacteraceae > Gaoshiqia. Next base: position 72,701 of record JBFXGM010000023.1, on the reverse strand, counting down.
CCGTTTGGAACTTTCCGGGAAAATCATTCGTTGGCCGAAATCTTTCAAAAAGCAGCTTTGCGGGTAAAGATTTCCTGATTTTTACTTGAACATTTCATAAATTCCTGCTTTCTTACATAAAAGAAAGGAGATGGGGATGCAAAACATCAATGACTACATAAACAGGGAAATCAGTTGGCTGTCATTCAATGCACGTGTGTTGCAGGAAGCCGACGATCCCAACGTTCCTTTGTTCGAACGGCTTCGGTTTATCGGTATTTTTTCGAATAACCTGGATGAATTTTTCCGGGTGCGGGTGGCCTCCGTTCGTCGGATGGTCGATTTTGGCGACGATGGTACGTTGCTGGGCAATTTTACGCCCGAAGATTTGCACGAGGAAATCCAGGAAGTCGTGTTCCAGCACCAGCTGAAGTCGCAGGAAATCTACCGGCGGCTCATGGAGGAGATGGCTGCCGAAAACATTTTCATGATCGACGAAACTAAGCTGGGACGGGAACAGGGCGTTTTTGTCAAACGGTATTTTCATGAAAAGGTGTTGCCCAACCTGGTGCCCATCATGTTGAGCAAAACCAACAAGTTTCCCTATCTGCGCGACCGCTCGGTTTACCTGGCCATCAAACTGTCGCGCCAAAGCAAACCGCAGAAGTATGCCTATGCGCTGGTCCGGGTCCCCAGCCTTTCGCTGTCCCGTTTTCTGGTTTTGCCCCAGAATCAGGGAAAGAAGTACGTGATCATGCTTGATGATGTCATCCGCTATTGTATGCCCGACATTTTCCCGTTGTTCAATTACGATAAATTTGAAGCCCACACCATCAAGGTAACGCGCGATGCGGAGTTGGAACTGGACGAGGACATTTCGAAAAGCTTTATCGAAAAGATGGAGCTGAGCCTCAAAAGGCGAAAAATGGGTACGCCTGTCCGCTTGATTTACGACCGGCAAATCCCGGAAGACCTGTTCAACTTCATTATTAAAAAGATGAAACTCGACCTGGAGAACACGGTGCCCGGCGGACGCTACCACAACCATAAAGATTTCATGAACTTTCCGGAGATCGGGGAGCCGCATCATTATTACAAACGGCTGACGCCTATCCGGCATAAGGATTTGCACCCGCATGAAAGTATCCTGAAAAAGCTCCGGCAGAAGGACATCATCCTGCACTACCCGTACCAAAGTTTCATTCATTTTATCGACTTGCTGCGCGAGGCAGCTATCGATCCCAAAGTAACCGAGTTGGGGATTACGATTTACCGGGTGGCCGACAATTCGCGGGTGGTGAATGCCTTGTTGAATGCTATTCGGAACGGGAAGAAAGTTACCGTCGTGATTGAGTTGCTGGCCCGTTTTGACGAGGAGGCCAACATATACTGGTCGAACAAATTGCAGGAAGAAGGCGCCCACGTGATCAACGGGGTCCCGGGGTTGAAGGTGCACTCGAAAATAGCCTGGATCAAGCGGAAAGAGAAAAAAGTTTTCCGCAATTACGCCTATGTGGGCACGGGCAATTTCCACGAGTCCACCGCCCGTGTTTATGGCGACGAGGGTTTGCTTACAGCCGATCCGCGCATTGCCGACGAGGTAGCCAAGCTTTTCAGCTTTTTCAAACAAACCTATCGCAACTATAATTACGGGCACCTGATTGTGAGCCCGTTTCGCATGCGCGATTTTTTCACCGAGATGATTGACCGGGAGATTGAACTCGCCAAATCGGGCAGCCGGGCTTATATGATTTTGAAAATGAACAGCCTGATTGATCCGGGCATGATGGATAAATTGTACGAAGCAGCCCGTGCCGGGGTAAAGATTAAGCTGATTGTTCGGGGGATTTTTGGCCTGCTCACCGAGTCGGAGGGGGTGCGCGAAAATATCGAGGCCATCAGTATTGTGGATAAATACCTGGAGCATTCGCGGATTTTCCTGTTTGGGAATGGTGGCGACGAGAAGGTTTTCATTTCATCGGCCGACTGGATGCCCCGTAACCTGAACGGTCGGATTGAAGTCGCCTGCCCGATTTACAACGAGGAAATTCAGCAGGAACTGAAAGAGATGCTGAAAATCCAGTTGCGCGACAATACCAAATCGCGGATGCTCGATAATGCCCTCTCTAATAACTACAACCGGCAACATGCCGAAGGTCGTTACCGCGCTCAGGAAGATTATTATCAGTACATAAAAGGAAAACACCAGATTATCATGAAAATATATCATAACCCGCGATGTTCAAAAAGCCGGGCAGGCTTGTTGTATTTGGAGGAAAACGGTTATAAAACAGAAGTGGTCAATTACCTGAAAGATGGCCTGGCCGAAGCGGATATTCGCAGCATCATTGAAAAAACAGGCATGTCGGCTTTTGAGCTGGTCCGCACCCAGGAGGAATTGTATAAAACCGATTTTAAAGGGAAAGAGATAAGTGATGGCGAATGGGTGTCGATCCTGGCGGCAAACCCCAGGTTGTTGCAGCGGCCAATTGTCATTAACGGGAAGAAGGCTGTGCTGGCGCAACCTCCCGAAGCCATTGAGAAGATTCTGTAATTAGTCGGCCTTCGTTTGCAGCGACTTTATTTCTTGTTGCAATGCGGCCTGCCGTTTGAGCGCTTTCGACAAACTCAGGGCGTCAATCACCGCTTGCTTGTCGTAGCTTTCCAGGATGATGTAGTAATAACGTTTGCCAAGGAAAACAGCTTTCAGGTTGCGGTCGGCATGGGTGGCAATAAATTCAATGACCCCGTTGTCCTTGCCATCCATGTACGAAACTTTTTCCCATTTTGTATTCATGAAATCACTTTGATGGTTCAGGGCGGTGCCCACTTCAATGGTTTCGGTTTTGGCCTGAAGGTCGCCATCGTAAACACGGATGCCGGTATGATTCAGCCATTCTTCGCCGTAATAATTGCTCGAAATGTAAAGCTCTCCGCGCTCGTCCAGGTAAATTTGGATGAATGATTTGTTCCAGCGCCGCTGAAATTCCTGCCGTTTATGGATGTATTGGGTGTAACGGTCGAACTCGGTTTTCTCTTTCACAAAGTTCTTCTCCAGCTCCGCGATGTTCTGGTTGAGTTTATCCAGCTCATCCTGCTTGCGGAACAAGATGTCACCGTAGATCTGCTTCAGAAACTGCTTGGCCGCTGTAACTTCCTGGATGGCTGTTTTATAAACCAAGCGGATCGAGTCGGCTTGCAACAGCGCTTGCGCCGTGTCGCCTTGTTGGTAAAGCAATTGGGCTGTCTGGAGTTTTTCAGCAGCCAGTTGGCGCTCCGATTTGCCACAGGAGGAGAACAGGGCCACCGCTAAGAAAAATACAACTACCGGAATCAGTTTCATGGCATTTGGATTTATGGTCACAGACCGATTTGTTATTTTCGTCCTCTTTTCTTTCATAAATTGTCAGAAAACAGAAAGCGGGAACACAGGTGTCAGATCGTTTTTGAGTAGTTCCTTTTGTGTTCCCAAAACGTCAAAGAAAATTAATAATTATCAGGATGGAAACAAATTCAGTCGTTTTTTTTCGCTCACAACCATATCCGCAACTGCCAACGAAACCGATCATAGCAGCCTGGAAGATTAAGAATCCGGGCAATGTTGGCAGTCTCATCCGGTTGGCCGACAATATTGGTTGCGAAGAAGTGTTTTTGCTGGATGATGATAGTCCCAAACGAGAAGCTTCCATCAAGAAAACTGCCGGACTGAGCTACAAAAATGTCAAGGTGCACATTGTTTCGTCCGACCGGTTTTTCGCGATGATCCCTGCCGGCTATACCACCTGTGCCATTGAAACGGCCGGGCCCTCGGTGAATATTTACGAAACCCGCTTGCCGGAAAAAATTGTATTCCTGCTGGGCAGCGAAACCCACGGGCTCCCGGCTGAGTTGTTGAGCCAATGCCAGCAGGTGGTCCATATCCCCATGACCGGAAAATGTATGTCGATGAATGTCTCTCACGCCTTGGCTGTCGGTTTGTTCGAATGGTTGCGGCAACAATTATTTCAGGCGGAATAGTCTATTCAAATAGATTATTTCTATTTTTATGGAGATTAAATAGAAAAATCATGATCACGCTAACCCAGTTAGAATACATTGTTGCGGTGGATACGTTCCGTCATTTTGGACGGGCAGCCGAGCATTGTTTTATTACGCAGCCTACGCTCAGTATGCAAGTCAAAAAGTTGGAAGAGGACCTGGAGGTGGTCATTTTCGACCGCAGTAAACAACCATTGATCCCAACCGATGTTGGTAAGCGGATTATTGAGCAGTCGCGCATTATTCTTGGCGAATCCGAAAAGATCAACAACATTGTCAAGGATCATAAAAACCTGATTTCGGGGGAGCTGAAAATCGGGATCATTCCTACACTGGCACCTTACCTGTTGCCTCTGTTTATAGGAAATTACAAGCGCAAATATCCCAATATCCTGATCAAGGTGGAAGAATTGACCACGGAAAACATCATCGACCACCTGAACCGCGATTTGCTGGATGTGGGCATCCTGGTTACCCCGTTGCGCGAAGACCGCATCAGCGAGAAGCCGATTTTTTACGAGGAAATGATGTTGTATGTGCATGAGAACCATCCCCTTCACGATAAACAGGAAGTAAAGGTGAAGGATATTGCTGTGCCCGAAATTTGGTTACTTAGCGACGGGCATTGCTTCCGTCATCAGGTGATCAACCTGTGTTCCTATAAAGGAGCGTCCAACGAAGAGCTTCCGTTTCATTTTGAGGCCGGCTCACTGGAAACGCTTATGAATATCATCGACAAAGAAGGTGGAATCACGCTGATTCCGGAATTGGCGGCCCTGGAAATGTCCACTGAGCGGTCGAGGCATGTACGTGCGTTTGATGATGTGACGCCTTTGCGTGAGGTGAGCCTGGTGTATTCGCGTCACTTTGCCAAGAACAAACTGATCGAATTGCTTTGGAAAGAGATTGTTGCCGCCATGCCCCAGAACCTGTTGAATAAATCGCGTGGAACAATTGTGGAATGGAGGTAATTTTTTTCATTTTTTTATTTGCAGTTTCAAAAATCTTCTATTTCTTTGCATCGCTGAAATCAAAAACGGCTCTGCTAAACGAAGCGGGGACAGATTTCAGAAAAAAATACTGATAAAAATTTGGAGGCTAAAAAAAATGATATATTTTTGCAGTCCCAAATTCAGGGAAACAAATGATGGCCCGTTCGTCTAGCGGTTAGGACGCCAGGTTTTCATCCTGGTAGCAGGGGTTCGATTCCCCTACGGGCTACTTTTAAAAATTTATCTGAGGAATAAAAAAATGGCAAATCATAAATCTTCAAAAAAGAGAATCAGACAAGACCAGGACAAAAAGGTCGAAAATAAATACTACGCCAAAACAATGCGTAATGCATTGAAAAAGTTGCGTGCGACTACCGAGAAGGAAGCTGCTGTTGCTGAATTGCCAAAAGTGACTTCTATGATCGACCGCTTGGCTAAGAAAAATGTTATTCATAAGAATAAGGCGGCCAACCTGAAAGCAAGTCTTGCTTCTCATATCAACAAGCTCTAAAAAGACAAATCAAGATATTGAAGGCCTCTTCGCAAGAAGGGGCTTTTTTTTGCTTCCTGCTGTCCGGTTCATATATTTTTCATAACTTAGTTAGCATCATACCCTGACGATGTACAAAAAACTAAGTATCAAAGAATGGGCAGTTGAAGACCGGCCGCGGGAAAAACTGCTGCTCAAAGGTACCCGTTCCCTGTCGGATGCCGAGTTGCTGGCAATTTTGATTGGTTCGGGCAATCCAAGCGAATCGGCTGTTGAGCTTTCGCGCCGTATTCTGGCTTCGGCCAACAATAATCTGAATGAACTGGGCCGTAAGCAGGTGCCCGACCTGCTCAAGTTTAAAGGCATCGGCGATGCCAAGGCGGTGAACATTATGGCCGCGCTTGAGCTGGGCCGTCGCCGGAAAGAGCAGGCTGCCTCCGAAAAGGTTGTCATCACCCACAGCCGCGATGCTGCTGGTTATTTCAGTCCGTTGCTGGAGGATTTAAGCCATGAAGAATTCTGGGTGCTGCTGCTTAACCGGTCCAATACTGTCATCGATAAGTTTATGGTCAGCCAGGGTGGGCTCACGGGCACTGTTATTGATGTCCGTGTCATTCTGAAAACCGCCCTGGATAAATTGTCCAGTTCGCTGATCCTTTGCCACAATCATCCGTCCGGGAACCTGAACCCCAGCGAAGCGGACCTGAAAGTCACCAAAAAAATTAAAGAAGCCGCCGCGCTGATGGAAATATCTGTACTTGATCATGTGATTATTGCCCATGATCAGTATCTTAGCTTTGCTGATGAAGGAATGCTGTAATTGATATTCATGATAACTGTTTTTACATCGGAACTGACCAACCGCTTGCGCTACATTTTCGAACTTTTTTTCGAAGAGCTGTTGCAGGTGCCGGTTTTGTTTGTGACCACTGCGCGGGAGTTTGAGCAGGCACAGGGAGCGCGGTTGAACTATTCTAACCGGGAATTTTCTTTTTGTCAGTTGAATTTACGCCCTCATGCACTCTTGTTTCAGAAAGAATTGTGTTACCAGGATTTGACAGCTATTTCCTGTAACGATGAACTGTGCTTTTTGAAAAGTTGCGGCGATTCGTTTTTGCCCTTTGACCCGTTTGCTGCCGGTTTCTTTTTGGTGAGCCGATACGAAGAATACCTGGAGCGTCAGTTCGGCAAGCACCGGCGCTATCCGCCACACCACAGTGTGCTTCACCGGAACAAGCTGCTTCATCGTCCGGTGGTAAACGAATGGGCTTTGTTGCTTGCTCAGAAAGTCCAATCTTATTATCCTGAATTCAGGTATCAGCAACCGGCATTCAATTTTTTAACGACAATAGATGTGGACAATGCCTGGGCCTATAAAAACAAAAGCTGGCCACGCATGGCGGGTGCCACCCTGAAGGCTTTGCTGAACGGGAACTACGAATCGAACCGGGACCGGTTTCGGGTATTGGCCGGCAAAAAGGAAGACCCGTACGATACCTATAGTTATATCCGCCGTGTTTATCGGCACGAGAATGAACACCTGCGCTTTTTCTTTTTGCTGGGGCGTCCGGGGCGTTACGACCGGAATGTGTCGCCGCGCAATGAGAACTATCGCCAGCTGATCCGCGATCTGGCTGGCGAATTTCCGGTTGGCATCCATCCTTCGTACCGTTCATCCATGATCAAATCGGAGTTGCGCCGCGAAATTAACCTGCTGAAAGATATTACCGGAGAGACGGTAGATGCCAGTCGCCAGCATTTTCTGAGATTGGAACTGCCCAAAACCTACCGGCGGTTGCTAAAGGCTGGTATTAAAGCAGATTACACGATGGGCTATGCCGAATGCCTGGGTTTCCGTGCAGGCATTGCCAGTCCGTTTTATTTTTATGATCTTAAATTTGAAGAGAGAACATCGCTTCGTGTTATTCCTTTTCAGGGAATGGATGTTACCCTGAAAGATTACCTGAAACTTTCGCCGGGGCTGGCGTTAGATGAAATACGAAAGCTGATGCTTGAAGTGAAGAAATACGGCGGCACGTTCGTCAGTATCTGGCACAACGAAAGCCTGAGCGATCAGGGAGACTGGGCCGGTTGGAGGCAGGTGTTTGAAGAAATGACCGCACTGGCAATAAGCTTGAAAGATGGATCCGAATAAATTGATTTACCTCGACTACGAAGATATTGACCCGGACAAATGGGACCATTGTTTGGGCGAAGCGCCAAATTCGCTGATCTATGCCCAATCGTGGTACCTCGATAAAGTATGTGAAAAATGGGATGCGCTGGTGCTTGGCGATTACCGCTACGTGATGCCGCTTACCTACAATCGAAAGTGGGGCGTTTCGTATTTGTTTCAACCCATGTTCTGCCAGCAACTGGGCATCTTTCCGCCACCGCCGCAGGATATCAGGCGCTTGTTTCAGGAAGAATTGCTGCGTCGTTTTCCTTTTGCTGAAATAAACCTGAATGCCATGCATTTGCCGGTCAATGGGTTGGGTGAATCAACCACCCGGCATAATTATCTGCTTTCGCTGGTTGATCCTTACAGTGCCCTGGCCGAAAACTATTCCAAGCATACCCAACGCAAGTTGAACAAGGCTGCCGAAAACCGGTTAAGTTGTATTTCCGGTGTTTCCATTAAGGAGTATTTGCAGTTTAAGAAAGAAAATATGGCCGTGAAAATCAACAAGCAAACGTTTCTGAAGTTGCACAATATCCTCGCTTTTGCCACCTCACGCAACCTGGGGCAAATTTATGGCGTGTACGCTGAGGATAATTCGCTGTGTGCTGCTGCGTTTTTTGTCCGGCACAAAAAACGTGTCACCTACCTGAACGCCGCCTCCAGTGCGTCCGGTAAAAAACTGCAGGCCATGTATTTTCTGGTTGACCGGTTTATTGCCGAACATGCCGGCAAAGAGTATGTGCTCGACTTTGAAGGTTCGATGGTGCCAGGCGTGGCCCGCCTTTACCAGGGTTTTGGCGCCTCTCCAGAACATTACAGCCGCCTAAGCTGGAATAACCTTCCTCCCTATATTAAATGGTTGAAGCGATGAGGGAAACCATTAACCAGTTCGTTCATATTGCTTCCGCCAATTTGCCTTTTCGTTTGTTGCGATCGGGGAAACCTCCTGTGTTGCTACCGTTTTATCACCTGGTGAGTGATGATGAACTTCCCTATCGGATGAATTATCACTATCCTTCGGTCACCGCTTTCGAAGCTGATCTGGATTTTCTTCTTCAGTATTTTAAACCTGTTGGTTTGGATGAGTTGTTGTCGGGCAAAAGTCTGACGAAAGCTTTTCATCTTAGTTTTGATGACGGATTGCGTGAATGTTACGAGCTGGTAGCCCCCATCTTAAAACGAAAGGGTGTACCGGCCACTTTCTTTGTGAATCCTGCTTTTGTGGACAACCACGATTTGTTCCACCGGTACAAAGTCTCGGAAATTGCAACATTGCTGAAAGAAAAAAGCATCCACATCAGCCTGCAAAATACATACGCCGATTTGGATTCGCTGGATGAGTTGGCTGCCGACCTGGGCCTGACCTGGCACGAATTAATGGCCGAAAGACAGCCGTATATGACCACCCAGCAAATTCGCAGCCTGCAAGAGGATGGTTTTACGATCGGGGGCCACAGTATGGACCACCCGGAGTTTTGGCTGCTGGACGAAGAAAGCCAGCTGGAGGAAATCCGGGAGAGTATGGAGTGGATTGATAAAAATTTTGCTCCGCAGATAAAGGCATTTGCTTTCCCGTTTTCGGATGTGGGTGTGCCTGATGGTGTTTTCGAAGCCTGCCATGAAGAGCGCTTGTTCGACGTCAGCTTTGGGACGGCAGGCTTGAAGCGAGAACGAATGGAACGCCATTTTCAGCGTGTGCCGATGGAAACACGTCAGCCGGCAACTGCGGCAAAGCGCTTGAAAGCTGAATACCTGGCTTTCCAGTTGAAGCGTTTGATAAACAGGCACTTCGCAAAACGGCATTGATATGGAACTACGGATGATCCTTTTGAAAGATTTGGATGCCTTTGTGCAGACAAATTGGTTCCGGCAACTGCCCGACCAGCCGGTAAGTTTGTTGCGCGCAGCTTCGTATCTCCATAATCCACATGCTTTGCCTGACGATTCGGTGTTGTATTTTTTGCAGGATGCGGATCGGATTATTGCTTACCGGACGGTTTTTTCGGCCCGGCTGACCAACGAGGAAAAACGTTTTGCCTGGTTGAGCGGCAACTGGGTTCACCCTGATTTCCGTCGTCAGGGCCTTTCCGAAAAGTTGCTGCGAGAGGTTGTCGCCGACTGGGATCAGCGCCTCCTGTTTACCAACTACGCACCGGCTTCGTTGCAGTTGTACCTGAAGACGCAGCTTTTTCAACCTGTTTACGCGGGTGTAGGGCGGCGCTTCTATTTATTTGCCCGGACCAGGAAATTGTTTCAGTTACGCTACCCTCAGTTTAAGTGGGTGTGGACTGGGGCAGATGTTCTTATTCGTTTGGCGGCATCGATCAGGCTGTTCTTTTTCAAAAACAGAGAAGAGAAGGATTTCTCTTTTCAGAAAATGAGGTGGCCGGACGACGACTGTTTACAGCTGGCTGAAAAGCAACAATCAGAATCCCTTTTTCTGCGAGGAAGGCGGGAACTGCAGTGGATAATGCGCTTTCCCTGGGTTTCGAAGGTTGTTGATCAACAGGCTGATCGGTATGCTTTTTCCTCCTTTGCCGAACAATTTTTCTATCAAACGGTCAAGGTTTTCCATCGTGGTAGCTTCGTTGGTTTCTTGCTTTATTCGGTGCGCGATGGCCACCTGAAAACCTTGCATGGGCATTTCGAAATGGATTGCACTGCACCCCTGGCCCGCTTTCTTGTCCAGGAAGCGGCCATTAATCGGCTGGAAATGATCACCGTGCTTCATCCCGAGCTGGCGGAAGCCATATTTCGGGAATCTTCTTCGTTTCTCTTTTCGAAAAAAATTAATCATCAAATTTATGCTTCGTTTCCGGTGTCGGCTAAAAAACTGAAAATTCAGGATGGCGAGGGTGATTTTATCTTTAGTTAATTCCCCCGAAAACCGAAAATTTGCTTATTTTCGCCAAAATTTTTTGTCATGTTAGTTCATAACCTTAGCGAATCCAATTCTATTTTCAATCAATACCTTGCAGAGATCAGGGACGAACATATTCAAAAAGATCCGCTTCGTTTTCGGCGGAATTTGCAGCGTTTGGGTGAAGTTATTGCCTACGAGATCAGCAAGACCCTGGATTACAAAGTGACCAACGTAAAAACGCCACTGGGAATCGCCAAGGTGCCTACGCTGACCCAACAACCGGTGTTATCTACTATTTTGCGTGCTGGTTTGCCGGTACAGCAGGGATTCCTCAATATCTTCGATAAAGCCGAAAATGCTTTTATTTCGGCCTACCGCAAGTATGATGAAGAGGGCGAGTTCCACATTGAATTTGAATACCTGGCTTCGCCCGATTTGAATGAAAAAGTGGTGATTATTTCCGATCCGATGCTGGCGTCGGGAGCTTCCATGGAAATTGGTTACAAGGCCATGTTGCAGAAAGGAACGCCCAGCCATGTTCACCTGGTGGCCATCATTGCCAGCCGCAAAGGGGTGGACTACGTACGCGAACATATCAACGGCAGCAATGTAACCCTCTGGGTAGGAGCCATCGACGAAGAGATGACCGTCAATTCCTACATTGTTCCCGGTCTGGGCGATGCCGGCGATCTGGCCTTTGGCCCCAAGAGCGATTCGCATTAATCAATTGTCAGGGGCTGGAGGCTTTCTTTCGTTTGTGAAAAATATTCCCATTATTCTTCGGCAACAGAGCCTTACGACGGCAGAACCCACTGTCGCCGACGTTTTCCCGTTGCTTTCGCCTGTAACTTTTTTCACTACCGGTCCATCCATCGCTTAAACGGGCTTACCCTGTCGCGGCTGACGAGGATGGCTTCGGGGTAAGTTCCGGCGTGTAGTTTTAGTTTTAAACGACTTCCGGAGTAAATCACCACTTCGCTGATATAGTTGATATTGACCAGAAAGTTCCGGTTGACCCGGAAAAATAGACAGGGATCGAGCATGTTCCCCAACTGGTCGAGTGAGTGGTCGATGTCGAGGGTTTTGCCGCTCGCCGTCGTCAGAAACGTACTCTTCCCTTGTACAAAAAAACTTTCGATTTCCTGCACCGTGATCGATTTATAGCGCTGGCCCACCTTGATGAAAAAGCGAGACTTGAAGGAGCCTGAAAAATGAGCCAGCAGCTTTTGCATGTTTTCCTGTAAGGTTGGAATTGCCCCGTTGACGTTAGCATAGTGTGTTTTGTACTTGTTTACCGCGTTTTTCAGTTCGTCGGGTACGATGGGTTTCAGCAGGTAGTCGATGCTGTTTACCTTGAAGGCCTTCAACGCGTATTCGTTGTAAGCCGTGGTAAAAATAACCGGTGCGCTGACTGGCGCCAGATCAAAAATTTCGAAACTCAAGCCATCGGCCAAACGAATGTCCATAAAAACCAAGTCCGGTGGGGGATTGCCGGTAAACCAGGTAGCCGATTGGCTCACCGATTCCAGGCAGCCCAATACTTCTACTTGTTCATCCAACTCGCTCAGTAGTTTTTTCAGCCGGACAACAGCCGGTTCTTCATCTTCAATAATCAATACTCTCATGTTGCTTCTTAAAAGGTAATTTCACCGAGAAGTAATCGAAGGTTTCCACCAGGATCAGGTCTCGCCCGCAGATCTGGCGGACACGCTCGCCCAGGTTTTTCAGTCCGGTGCCGGTTGATGGCCCCAGTGTTTGCATCTCTTGTTTGTTGTTGCTCACGCTCAAATAGCCTGATTCTTCAGCCCGAATCTGAATGATCAGTGGGTTTTCGCGGGTGGCGGCATTGTGTTTCAGTGCATTTTCAACCAATAATTGCAACGATACGGGTAATACCAGCGCATCGGATGGAATGAGTTCGTCAACTTGCAACCGGAATTTTTCCTTACCGCGCAATTGGTGCAAGTAGAAATAGTCGGTCACAAATTTCAACTCATCGCCAACGGGCACCAGGTTATTTTGGTTGTTGTCGAGAATGTAACGGTAAGTGGATGCCAGCTTTTGGATATACTCGTCGGCCAGGTTGGTATCGGTATGCACCAGCGACGAAAGTGTGTTAAGACTGTTGAACAGGAAGTGTGGGTTGACTTGGTTTTTCAGTGTTTGATATTGGTAGGCAACCTTCTCTTCGTGAAGCTTCTGCAGCCGTTTGATGGCTTGAACGAGCTGTGAAAGGAAGAAAAATACGCTTCCGGTGATCAGGCCAATCCCCGAACCGATAGCAAAACCTTTCAACTCGTATTGTGGAATATTTCGGATGAAACTGAGCGGGTTGCTGTGCTGCAGAATGGAGGTGGTTATTCCTGTAAGGACAAACAACGCGAAACCGATGAGCAATACCAGCAGATAATATTTGAGCAACTGGACCAGTATGCGATTGACAAATTCCCGGAGCGTAGTATAGGTTAGCTTATCGAACATGCGCCGTCCTAACCAGACAAACAGTTCAATTTGTGCCAGCATCAGCAGAAAGATGGGGATGAAAAAACCGCTGAAAAAGGTTCGCTTCGAAAGTATTTCGAACAGCAGGGTAAACAGGAAGCTTCCCAAAACGATCCAGAGGTGGTATCGGACCGTTTGGGGAGCCTGAGTTGTCATTTTCGGTTTCATTTCTGAAAATTAGTAAATTTTTGTGACCTTCATCTCACGGACCACATCAACCAATTGTTTTTCAGGTTGGTCATCCCAGCCAATCTCCAATACCACGTCTTCAAACAGTTCAATGTGATCGATGCACTTTTGTTCCATGTCCAGCCAGATAGTTCCCCAATAATGGCTGCGCCCTTTGGTCGAGAAGTGCCGGTCGCCCATATCAATTTCCACTCCGAGCGGATTGTTGAAAGTCCGGTAATCGATCATGGCCAGCAATCTGCCGTTTTCTTCGGTCATTCCTTTCCAGGTTAAGATGATGTTTCTGTTTTCGAAATGACCGATCCCGGCCAGGTCCATATCGGTATTGGCCTCACGTGCATGAAACGGAACATTCAGGCGGAGCGAGTCGGTGTGCCCCCAGGCGAAGTACTCCATACCGGCCATGTCCCACACCAGGTTTTTGGCTTCAACGGCTTCGGTAGGGAAGTTGGCGAAAAACTCGGCAGACAGGATGTCCTGGTCGTAGGTGTAGGTGAAATTTTCCATGTAGGTGAGCGGTTCGCCATAGGGGAATGCGGCTTTCTCTTCGGCTACCCGGATCTGGTGCACGTTGTTCCATCGGGCAGTTCCACCGTCCAGTCCCGATGTGTAGGTTCCGGCTATCCGCAGTTTGCCCGTAAAATTTCCGTAGATGTCGTAATTCAGATAATCGGCTGCCACTTGATACTGATGCTCGGGGCGCGTTTGTAAATCCGATTTGGGTAGCTGAGCGGGAAATGTTCCCGTTTGCGCGAAAGTGAGGGTCACTAAAAAGAAGAAGAATGCAACGCTCATGATCCGTTTTTGATTTTTGGGTGTTTTCTTTGTTCTCATAACTTTTTGGCTTTAATTGTTGAAATTATTTCTGAGCCAAAAGTACGGCGGGTGTGCTTCTCCTGAAATTATAACTGGCCGGGTAGTCAACTAGTGGGGATGAAGGGTTAATTTTTGGTGTTCAACCGATAAATAAATGGAGGCAGAAAACCTTTCGAATTGGTCTGCTGCTATCTTTGTCTCAGTAAATTACAAATGAAGAAGATTGTTCGCCTTCTGCTTTTTTTGCTGATTGCCTGTCACCTGCCCTCGGTTGGTATGTTACCGGCAGCCAGCGGGGTTCCCGTTCTGCAGGAATCGGTTGAACCTTTCATTGGAAATGAGGAGGTCGCTACCATTCAGAGTCCGGGAAGGTTTCCGCTGTACCTATATCAAAACGAAAATACAGTAGCTGAGACGATCAATGGAAGCTTCCGCTTTCACACGATTACCTTACCGGCAGGACGGGTGGTGCCGCGCAATTTTTCTTTTCGGAATGACATTCGTTTAACCTTTTATGTGATCGACCAAGAGGCGCCAGTTCCTGTGTTTATCCGGGGACATGCCTTGCTCTGTTAGCTTCCTGTTGCTTTTTATGTTGAAACACAAGCCTGATTTGCCGGAGATCAGGCTGTTATCATGTGCCTGTAACTGGCAGACAGATATCCGGTCATCATATTTAAATTCAACTCCTTGCAACATGAAAGATATACAACAAACACCTGTGCCCGACCAGCAGCCGAAGAAGAAAATCAGCGATATCGCCCTGACCTTTATTGGCTTGGCTGCACTAATTGGTATTCTTATGCTGATAAAGTTCATCCTGCAACAGATGAATATCCTGGGCTAAGATAAAAAAAGAGGCTGTCCGATCGGGCAGCCTCTGCTATAAACCAGAAATTTGAAATTATCCGCATTTGGATGATCCGCAGTCGGGGCAGGTCAGGCAGCCTTCCTGGTAGATCACATTGTTGGAGCCACATTCACCGCAGGTTGCTCCTTCGGCAATCGTTCCGTTCGGGATGTACTTTTTCAGGGCACGGGCCACACCGGCTTTCCAGCTGTTGATGGTTTCGTTGTCGAGTTGCAGGCTGGTTACTGTGTCCACCACTTTATGGATCGGCATGCCATGACGCAAGATTCCGGAAATCAGTTTGGCGTAGTTCCAGAATACGGGATTAAATTTGTAAGACAATCCTTCGATGGTGGTTTTGTACCCGCGTTTGTTGGCGTACTGGAAATCGTAGCGGGAGTTCCCATCTTCGTCGCGGTTTTTGATGATCTTTCCGTGTGTGACCGAGCGGGGTAACAAAATGCCATCTTCGTCATCCTGTAAACCGGTGAAGATCTCGTAAGGCTGGTCATCAATCAATCCGATAAATGCCACCCACTTGTCTTTGTTGTTTTGGAAGCGAACCACATCGGCATCCAGTTCTTCGGGCCGTTTGGTCGGGAATGGCGAAGATCCTTTTTTCTTTTCTTCCTTTTTGTTTGAGATCAAAACGCCCGAGCGGGAACCGTCGCGGTAAACCGTTACCCCTTTGCAGCCACTTTTCCAGGCTTCGAAATACAGGCGGCCAACCAGTTCTTCTTCCACATCGGCAGGCAGGTTGATGGTCACACTGATGGAGTGGTCCACCCATTTTTGGATACGACCTTGCATGCGTACTTTGTTCAGCCAGTCCACATCGTTTGAAGTAGCTTTGTAGTAGGGCGATTTCTGTACCATCTTATCCAGTTCTTCCTGGCTGTAATTTTTTGAACTGTCGATGCCGTTGGCTTCCATCCAGGTCAGGAACTTGTGGTGGAAAACGATGTATTCTTCCCAGCTGTCGCCCACTTCATCAATAAAATCAACGCGTACATTTTTGTCGTTCGGGTTCACTTTCCGGCGGCGCTTGTAAACCGGCATAAATACGGGTTCGATGCCGGAAGTTGTTTGGGTCATCAAGCTGGTGGTGCCGGTGGGGGCAATGGTGAGCAGGGC
Source organism: Mangrovibacterium sp. (assembly GCA_050178015.1). Lineage (GTDB taxonomy): Bacteria > Bacteroidota > Bacteroidia > Bacteroidales > Prolixibacteraceae > Gaoshiqia. The sequence continues at coordinate 56,666 of JBFXGM010000023.1, read as the reverse complement.
AATGTTGCGGCGTCCGTATTTTACCATATCCTGATAGAGCGCTTCGTCTTCTTTGCGGATGCGGGCGATCATCGGGTTGTTTTTTTCGCGTTCGGCATCGTAAATTTTGAACGGGCCACGTTCCTTGGCCATGTTTACCGACGAGCGGTAGGCTTCAACAGCCAGGGTGCGGTGGATTTCCTCACTGAAATCGGTGGCGGCATCAGTTCCGTAGCGCAAACCCAGGGCGGCCAGCATGTCGCCTTCAGCAGTAATGCCTACACCGGTGCGGCGGCCTTCGCGGGCCTTGGTCTTGATTTTCTCCCACAGGTGGCGTTCGGTATATTTGATCTCAGGATCTTCCGGATCGGCGTCGATCTTGCCTATGATGGCATCAATCTTTTCCAGTTCCAGGTCGATGATGTCATCCATGATGCGTTGGGCATAGCCCACATGTTCCCTGAACTTGTCGAAGTTGAATTTGGCTTCGGCGGTAAATGGCTTTTCAACATATTCATAGAGGTTGACGGCCAGCAGGCGGCAGCTATCGTAGGGGCAGAGCGGGATTTCGCCGCACGGGTTGGTTGAAACGGTGCGGTAGCCCAGGTCGGCATAGCAGTCCGGTACCGATTCTTTGATAATGGTGTCCCAAAACAGGATGCCCGGTTCGGCCGATTTCCAGGCGTTGTACACAATCTTCTTCCATAGCGCATTGGCGTCAATCTCCTTTTCGTACATCGGATTGGCGGCGTCAATGGGGTATTGCTGGCGATATGGAACCCCGCTATCAACCGACTTCATAAAGTCGTCGTGGATTTTTACCGACACGTTGGCGCCGGTTACTTTTCCCTGTTCCAGTTTGGCATCGATAAACTTCTCCGAATCGGGGTGCTTGATGGATACGGAAAGCATCAGGGCGCCACGGCGTCCATCCTGGGCTACTTCGCGGGTTGAATTGGAATAGCGTTCCATAAACGGTACGATCCCGGTTGAGGTCAATGCCGAATTTTTCACCGGCGAGCCTTTCGGGCGGATGTGCGAAAGATCGTGACCCACGCCACCGCGTCTTTTCATCAGTTGTACCTGTTCCTGGTCGATTTTCATGATACCGCCGTAAGAGTCAGAATTACCTTCGTTTCCAACGACAAAGCAGTTGGAAAGGGAGGCAATTTGATAATCGTTTCCGATACCGGTCATCGGGCCGCCTTGCGGAACAATGTACTTAAAGTCTTTTAGCAGCTGATAAATCAGTTGCTCATCCATGGGGTTGTTGTACTGCTGCTCAATCCGGGCAATTTCGCTTGCCAGGCGCTTGTGCATGTCATCGGGGGTTTGCTCGTACAGGTTGCCGAACGAGTCTTTCAGGGCATATTTGTTTACCCAAACCCTTGCTGCGAGGTCGTCGCCGTTGAAGTACTTCAACGATTCCCGGAACGCTTCGTCCTGAGAAAATGTTTTTTTGCCCGCCAGGGGCTCTGCTGCCACATTTTTGAAAGCCATAGACCAAAAAATTAAATCTGTTGTTTTGTTAACTGATTGTAAACTTGAGCTTAAATCAGTATTTGGTGGATTGGAATTCCTTCATGCAATATAGTGCGTGGCGGGAAAAAATGGAAGACTATTTTTAGGGGGCGGTCTTAAAGTTATCAACTAAAATGTGTTAGTTGATTGATATACAGTGGATAAGTGTTTTGATAATTAAAAAAAGTTTACCAAAACGGTAAATAATCATCAAGTGGCAACTTGAAAAGTTAACAGAAAATGAACGGTTTAGCGGGTAATAGGCGCTGCTACGTTTATGCCTCGAAATTGGTTTCAGAAAACGTTAATTGTTAAAAACTTTTTCCAATACCAGTTGGGTGGCGCCAATATTTTCCGACATGAATTGGCGGCAACCTACCGCAATCCCGGCCCGTAATTCGTCCTGTCCGATTAGCTGATCCAGTTGGCTGGTCAGTTCGTTGGCATTTGTAACCGGAAAGGCCAGTTCCCGGTTGACCAGTTCTACGGCTTCCTGAAATTTGAGATAATTGGGGCCAAACAAAACGGGGATGTTGTAGATGGCCGCTTCGAGCGTGTTGTGGATGCCCACACCAAACCCACCGCCAATGTAGGCCACATCGGCATACCTGTAAATACTGGACAGGATGCCGATGGAGTCGATGATCAGGATGCGGCTGTCTGTGAGTTGGTCAGCGGCTGACGAGTAGCGCGCGGCTTTTTCAGGCAGCAGGGACAGCAGCCTTTTTATATTTGCTTCCTTGACTTCGTGCGGGGCGATAATCATCTTGACCGTTTTGTTTGTTTGGAGGTATTCGGCCAGAAGTTCCTCGTCGGGCTGCCACGAGCTGCCCGCGACAAGTAGTTTTGTGTCGCCTTTAAACGCGGCAATCTGCGGAAGTTCTTTCCGGTTGGCCGCGATCTCCGCTACCCGGTCGAAACGGGTGTCGCCGGTGACGGTGTAATTGGAAAATCCGATGCTTGCCAGTAAGTTGGCCGATTGCTGGTTTTGAACAAAGAAGTGCTCAACCCCCTGCAAAATATTGCGGTACCAATTGGCCCGCAAGCCTTTCTGAAAAAATAATTGTTCGGGCCGGAAAATGGCGGAAACCAGGTACAGGGGAATTTTTCGGCGGCTTAATTCATGCAGGTAGTTTTTCCAAAATTCATATTTGATGAAGAAAACTTTCTCCGGTTGTGTCAGGTTGATGAACCTTCGGGCGTTGGCCGGTGTGTCGGCTGGCAGGTAGCAGATAAAATCGGCCACTTCGTAGTTTTTGCGTATTTCGTAGCCCGATGGCGAAAAGAAGGTGAGCAGGATCTGGTAGCCCGGATGTTGTTTTTTGATAGCTTCGATCAGCGGACGGCCCTGTTCAAACTCGCCCAGCGAGGCGCAATGAACCCAAATCAGCGGTTGTTTGCCGATCGATTTGCTCTTCAAATAAGGAAAAACCGACTTTTGCCCTTGGTGCCAAAAGCGTGCTTTGGGGTTGAAGGGAGCTGCCAGCCAGGCTGCCAGCCGATAGATGCGGATGCCGAGTTGATAAATCAGGTTCATGAGGGCAACGAATATGAAAATTCAGACGTCAAAAATAGGAATTAAATTGGGACGTGGTACTCAGTCACAGTCTCAGTATTCAGTCCCAGTATGCAGTTATAATTGCAGTTGAATGGTATAACTCTGAATGCTGAGACCGTCAATTAATCATTGTAGTTGGGATTGCAAGTATCCGATATCCTTTTTACGGTTTGGCACCAGGGATGCTTCTACGGCCAATTGGTCGCAGCGCTCGTTTTCGGGGATATTGGCATGGCCTTTCACCCAAACAAAACGGACTTGGTGTTTCTCGTAAATTTTCAGGAACCGCTGCCACAGGTCTGCATTTTTTTTGCCGGCAAAGCGCTTTTTGACCCAGTTCCACACCCAGCGTTTTTCCACGGCATCTACCACATATTTGGAATCGGAGTATATGGTGACCTGGCTGTTCTCGACTTTTAAAGCTTCGAGCCCGATGATGACGGCCAGCAATTCCATGCGGTTGTTGGTCGTCAGTTCAAATCCATCGGAAAGTTCCTTGCGGTGTGGCCCCGACAATAGTACCACCCCGTAGCCTCCGGGGCCGGGGTTGCCGCGTGCTGCGCCGTCGGTAAAGATTGTGATGCGTGGGGTTCCAGTCATTTGTTTCTTTTTTGCAAAGATAATATTCGGATACGAAGTGCAGGCATTCGATGTCTTGCAATAAAAAAGGCTGCCGGGCAGGCAACCTTTCAATATTGTTTTTTTGAGAGCGGGCTACAGGATCAACATCGCATCGCCGTAAGTGCCAAAGCGATAACCCTCTTTGATGGCTTTGCGGTAGGCTTCCATCACAAAATCGTAACCTCCAAAAGCAGCCACCATCATCAGTAAGGTCGACAGGGGCAGGTGGAGATTGGTGATCATGCGGTTGGCCACACTGAATTCGTAAGGAGGGAAAATGAATTTATTGGTCCATCCTTCATATGGTTTCAAGTGCCCCTGGGTGGATACGGAGCTTTCGAGCGTCCGCATGACGGTTGTTCCCACGGCGCATACATTCTTCTTGTTCATTTTTGCCCGGTTAACCACCTCGCAAGCTTCTTCGGTAATATAAATTTGTTCCGAGTCCATCTTGTGTTTGGTCAGGTCTTCCACGTCCACACTGCGGAAATTGCCCAATCCTACGTGCAGGGTAACAAAGCTGAAGTCAACGCCTATAATTTCGAGCCGTTTCATCAGTTCGCGGCTAAAGTGCAGACCGGCAGTAGGTGCGGCTACGGCGCCTTCATGTTTGGCAAATATGGTTTGATAGCGATCTTTATCTTCAGGGGCTACCGGGCGCTGGATAAACTTGGGCAGCGGTGTTTCGCCCAAGCTGTAGAGCGTATTTTTAAATTCGTCGTAGGGGCCGTCAAACAAAAAGCGCAGGGTGCGGCCTCGTGATGTGGTGTTGTCGATGACTTCGGCAACCAGCAGGTCATCTTCGCCAAAATACAGTTTGTTCCCGATGCGGATTTTACGGGCCGGATCCACCAGTACATCCCACAAGCGCTGTTCGCGGTTCAGCTCTCGCAGCAGGAATACCTCAATTTCGGCGCCCGTCTTTTCCTTGTTGCCGTACAAACGCGCCGGAAAAACCTTGGTGTCGTTGAAGACCATCACGTCCTGATCTTCAAAGTAATCGGTGATGTCTTTGAATAACTTGTGTTCAATCTCCTTTGTTTTCCGGTTCAACACCATCAGACGCGATTCGTCGCGGTTGTCGGACGGATGCAGGGCGATTAACTCTTCCGGTAATTTGTACTTAAACTTCGATAACTTCATAGGTAAATGATATCTGTATTTTCTTAATTGACTTTCATATAGCAGGATCGCTGTCGGGATGCTGCCGGTAATCCAAAGTGACCTTTTACGGCGCAGTTCTTAGTTGGTTACAAATTGATTTAAATTTTCCACAAAAAAATCGATGCTCATCGCTTCTTCTACGTCAAACTTGCCGATTTTGGTGCGTTTTAGGCCGGTCAAATAAGCGCCGCTGTTTAGTGCCTCGCCAATGTCACGCGCCAAGGCCCGGATGTAGGTGCCTTTGCTGCACACCACCCGGATCACCAGCTGGCTGCCTTCAAAACGGATAAGTTCGATGTGCGGAATCCGGATCAGTTTGGCGTTCAGTTTCACGTCTTGTCCTTTGCGGGCATGGGTGTAAGCCCGTTTGCCGTCAACCTTGACTGCGCTGAAGATAGGCGGCACCTGCAATTGTTCGCCGGTGAACTGCTTCAGTACTTCTTCAATCTTTGTTTGGTTGATGTGTTCTGTTGGATATTGTGCGTCTTCTTCTGTTTCCAGATCGAAGGACGGCGTGGTGGCGCCTAGCTTAAGGGTGGCGATGTACTCCTTTTCTTCCGCCTGCAAACTTTCTATTTGCTTGGTAGCTTTTCCGGTGCACAGAATCATCAGGCCGGTGGCTTTGGGGTCGAGAGTGCCGGCGTGGCCCACTTTCAGTTTCTTTATTCCCAGCGCACGGCAGAGTTTGTTGCGTACTTTTTGTACCAAATCGAATGATGTCCATTCCAGCTCCTTGTCAAACAGTAAAATTTCTCCTTGCTGGAAGTCGTATTTTTTGGGTTCAATCCCCATTCTAAAGCCTTTAAAATTAATTATTCAACTGAAATCGCCTGTTCGGATTTTTTCAGCCTGCAAAAATAGTAAATCAACCGGTAATCGGGTAAGTCGAAGGAAAATAAATGGGTAAATAAGGGGAAAGGTAACAAAGCCTTACGATGAAGCTACCTGTTAGTCCTGTGGCTTGGCTTTTTTCATGATGGCAAAAATGACAAACATAAATCCGAACAGCACCACAACCGGGGCCAGGGTAATCCGGCGGAAGCTGAAAATCTCGGTATTGAAAACCGCAGGATCCTCACTTTGCCCGCCCACCATTAGGATAAAACCAATAACAATAATGACGAAGCCGATGAGCAGAAGCCTGAAATTTTCTTTCCCTAAAGCGAATCGGGGGTCTGTTATGTTTTGTTCTTTTTTTGCCATGATCGTAAACTTGGTGGTCAAAAATAATCAATAATATAACTCTTCAAACCGTAAGCGAAGAAATTTATTTACAGCCAGCAGGGTTGAAAGCCATGAAATGAGCACCCCAAACAGCAAAACAATAACAAAGGTGATCCCAATGGTATCGATTTGCCGAAGATCCAGGATCCCTTTAAAATCCTGTTGGAACGAATGGATCAGCAACAGCAGCGCCCCATTGGCAATCAATCCGGCCAGCAGTCCGTAGCTGATACTTCTCATCACAAAAGGTCGGCGGATAAACGAGCGCGTTGCACCAACCAGCTTCATCGTGTTGATGATAAATCGCTGAGAATAAATAGATATGCGGATAGTGTTGTTGATGAGGGTGGTGAAAATAAATAAAAGCGACAGCGAAAAGACCAACAGAAAGAGGCTGATGCGCTGCACATTTTCGTTGATAATTTTGACCAGGTCGCGCTGGTAGAAAACTTCCTGTACTTCGGGGAATTCCAGAAACTTGTTTTCGAGCAGCACCAGGCTGTCGGGCTGCATGTATTCGGCATTCAATTTTACGTCGATGGACGAAAACAGCGGGTTGAAGCCCAGGAAACCGGTAAAATCTTCGCCTAACTCTTCGGCCAGCCTTGCTGCGGCTTCTTCCTTCCCGACAAATTCGGTGGATTTGACAAAAGGCGTGGCGCTCAGTATTTTTTGCAGTCGGAGCACGTCCACATCGCGGACATGATCGTGCAGCACCAGCGTAAAACCAACATGCTCACGTACGTATTCCGATAGCCGTTCGGCGTTCAATACCAGCAACGAGAGGATGCCCACCAAAAACAGCACCAGCGTGATACTGATGGTGGAGGTCAGGTACGAGCGCACCAACCGGCGTTTAAGCCTTGCCGGAGTCTTCTTTTTCATGATCTGCCTTCTTTTTATAGGTAGAAAATCCGACCAGTGCCAGCGCTAGGATCAGCAGAAGCGAGCTGGTGAGCGAAATTTTATTTCCGGTGAAATACGAAGCAGGTTCAAAACGGAATTCAATCTCGTGCTCACCGGCAGGAACAGGCAGGGCCCGCAATACGTAATTGGCTCGCAGATGAGCGGTTTCCTGTCCGTCGATGTAGGCTTTCCAGCCGTTGGGGTAATAAATCTCGGAAAACACGGCCAGCAAAGTATTCTTTGCCCGTGCCCTGTATTTCAGGTAATTGGGGCGGTACTCCAGCAGTTCGATCTGCGACTCGCCGGCCCCGCCAAACTGCATGTCTTTCAGCATTTCGGAATAGCGTTGATCCACCAGGGCCTCTTCTGCCGCATCAAAACCGGCCAGCGCAGCGATTTCCTCATTGGCATCTTCCACCAGCTTCACTTCATCCACAAACCAGGCATGACCCAGGGCATGGTGGTTTGGCAGCGGCGCACTGTTCGGGTCGTAGATGATGTATTTCGTGTTCAGCATGTTGATCACCGAAAGCGAACGCATCACCGAGTCGATGGCTTCCGGCTTCTGAAATCCGCCGATCAATGTGCGGACCTCCGGGAACAGCTGATGGTCGTACAATTCCTGGTAGCGCTCCATTTTGGCGCCGTGGTAGCCCCCCAGCGATTTGTGGAAATACGAGGTGGACGCATCCTGAAAGAGGCTCACCGTAAGGTTCAGGACACGGTAGTCCGGGTCCGTGTCTTTCAAAATTTCCTGGTCGGCAGCCGATGCCTTGTAAGGAGCCTCTGCCCGCGACCTGGAAGTGAAGTTGCTATCGTTCAGATATTTTTTATTTACCGGCCACATATCGGCAAAGATCAACACCACCCAAAGCGCCAGAGCGTAGCTGGCTTTGAGTTTTTGCTTCACGTACAGCCAGATGAGGCCTGCCGCAAGGCTGATAAATATCAATGCTTTAAAGGCATCTGTGCGTAGCACCATTCGCCGGTCGTCGCGCAGGGCGCCAAGCAGTTGTTCTGGCCAACCGGCTTGCGCCAGGCGGGCATCCGTTGGTCCGGTAAAATCGCCTGCCAGTCCGGGAAACACTACGAATAGTAAGGCCAGTCCGCCCAAAACATACCAGGCGTGTTTCAGGTTTTTCAGCAAAATAGCCTTATCCAGTCGTTGAAGATAGATTTCGCGGATGGCCAGCACGCCCAGCAGCGCCATAGCAAAATGCTGGATGACGATGATATTTTTCACATCGCGGAACTTGTTGTAGCCTGGAAAGTAGTCGATCATGAAATTGCTGAGCCAGGCGGCATTCTTTCCTAACGAAAGCAAGAAGGAAACGATTACCACGGCTGCAATCCACCATTTGTCGGTTCCTTTCACCACAAATAAACCAAGCACAAACAGGAAACACAACACGGCCCCGTAGTAGAACGGAGCGCTCGAAATGGGCTGGCTTCCCCAGTACATCGGCAGGGCGGAAGTCACTTGTTTGGCCGCGGCTTTTCCCTGGTTTTTTTCGAAAAAGCGGTACACCTCCGATTTCTCGCCCAGCGGCTCGCTCATGCCGCCGCCTTTAAACCGCGGGATGAAAGCCGTCATGGCCTCGCCCCAGTCGTAGCTGTAATCCAGGATGTAATTTTTATCGAGCCCGGAGGTTTGGTTGTCCCCGTCAAGTGTTAGTTCCGATGCGCCGCGAATAGAATCTTTGCCGTATTCATAGGTGGTGTACAAACGGCCAAAGTTAGTGCCCACGGCCAGCACCAGGGCAATCAGCAGCAGGGCGGATGCTTTCAGAAAGGCGGGCAGCGTTTTCTCCCGGAACGCTGCAACCAGGTAGGCAATCCCGATCAGTGCCACCATGATCCCGGCGTAATAGGTCATTTGCGGGTGGTTGGCGCTCAGCATCCACGACAGGCCAATGGCAGTTACCAAACTGCCTGCAACCGGTTGTTTTCGGTAGGCCATCAGCACCCCGGCAACCACCAGCGCCATGTATGTCAGCGTGTGTACTTTGGTCATGTGCCCGGCGCCCATCAGTACAAAAAAGAAGGTGGCAAAACCGTACATCAATGCGCCTGCCGCCCCCACAAAAGGGTTGACGCCCAGGAACAAGGTCAGCACAAAAAAGAACAGGCAGTACAACACCAGATAACCGGCCGGACGGGGTAGGAGGGTGTTGTAAAATGTCTGCACACGGGCCAGCAGCTCGCCGCTGTATTTCACCGAAATCAGGTAGGCTGGCATCCCGCCAAACATGCTGTTGGTCCACAAGGCCTCTTCGCCGGTTTCGGCCCGGAAATCATTGACTTCTTTGGCCATGCCCAAATAATGGGCGGTATCGCCGGCATCCAGCTTTTTGCCTTCGAGCTGGGGCGAAAAATAGAGAAATGCGGTGATGATAAAGAAGAGAATAATTCCAATTACAACGAATATATTGCGATTGCCTTTTATCTTTGCCATAATTATTTAAAGCTTTTCTCGTTTCAAATTGAAGCAAAAATAAAGAAATAATCAGGGAAACCGGTACAAATGGGCATTATCATTAAACAATCCATAAAAGGCAGTCTTTGGTCGTACCTGGGGGTGCTCATCGGGTTTGTGACCACTTCGTACCTGTACCCCAATTTTCTGACCACCGATCTGGTCGGCCTGTTCGGATTGTTTGGCGCATACGCCACCTTGTTCGGGCAGTTTTCGATGCTGGGTTCGGCAGGAGTAACCTCACGCTTGTTTCCCTATTTTCGCGACAAAGCAAGCGGGCACCACGGATTCGTGGCCATCACGGCCTTGTTTATGGCCGTAGGGTTTTCACTGTTTTTGCTGGCCTATTTTCTGTTCTCGCCCTTGCTGATGGAAAACAACCAGGAAAAATCGGCCTTGTTTGCCAACTACATTTACCTGCTGGTGCCGCTCACCTTCTTTGCCATGATCTACACGCAACTCGACACGTACAATAAGGTGTTGTACGATGCGGTGTCGGGCATTTTTCTGCAGGATTTTTTGCAGCGCGTGTTCCTGTTCCTGTTGGTGATGCTGTTTGCTTTCGGGCTCATCAACCAGCACCAGCTCGTCCTGGGTTACGCGACGGTAATTTCCCTTAAAGGATTATTCATCTTAATCCTTCTTTATATCCGTGGCGAAATTCATTTTCGGACGGATTTCAAGTTTATCAACAAATCGTTTCTGAAAGAAATGATGGATGTGGCTGCCTTTTCCATCCTGGGAGGACTGGGAACGATGGCCGTTTTCAATATCGACAAAATAGCCGTTAACCAAATTCTCGATCTTAGCAACACGGGCGTCTATACCATCGCTTTTTATTTTGGAACACTGGTGGTCATCCCGTCGCGCCCGTTGCTGAAAATTTCGGGCACCCTCATTGCCGATGCCTGGGCCGAGGGCAAGCTGGCAGCAATCCGGGATATCTACTATAAAAGCTGCCTCAACCAGTTTATCATTGGCGGTTTTCTTTTTCTGGGCATCTGGGCCAACATCCACAACATCCTCATCATCCTGGGCGACGACTATGTCCAGTCGAAATGGGTCATCTTTTTTATTGGCCTGGGCTACCTGTTTGATATGCTGACCGGTGCCAATGCGCAGGTCCTTTCTTTTTCCAAGCATTACCGGGTGTCGCTTTATTTTGTTGTGGTGCTGATTGCGGTGGTTGGCGTTTTGCTGTATGTGCTCACCCCGCTGTGGGGAATTGTTGGGGCAGCCGTGGCCGTTGCGGCAGGTCTTTTCCTGAACAACCTGATGCGCTATCTTTTCCTGTACCGGAAATTCCGGTTTCAACCCTTCAATTACCGGTTTCTGCTGGTTGCCCTATTCTATATAGCTGTGTATTTTCTGTTAAAAGTCCTCCCTCACTTACCGGTCATTGCGGATGTGTTTATGCGCGGCGCCCTTATTGCCTTACTGACAGCCCTGTTCCTTTTCCTGGTGCCGGTTTCGGATGAAGTGAAACGACTGGCCGACCGGCTGCTGAAGATGGTTCCCCGAATCAGAAAGTAGCCGTTTTACGTTCGGCATAAACGATGTAAAAGCGCGGCGTGATTGCCCGGAGTACCGAGCGGATGCCGCCGTGAAAAACAAAAGGAGGGGTCCATTTTTCGCGGGCCTTAATTTTCCATCCGGCTTTTTCGAGGAGCATATCCAACTGCCAGCTTTCAAATTCGTGGTAATGCTGGTCGTACGGATCGTTGGCATTCCGATACGCAGGCGCAAACCAGAGTTTTAGTGGCACCGAAACCACCATCTTGCGGGCCTTTGTGGTTTTTAGAAGGGGGAAAGGCGACACCAGGTGTTCCAGTACTTCGAAGGCAGTCAGCACATCGTAATCATAGCTGTTTACCGTTTCCGGCTCCAGGTCAAAGTCGAAGCCGTGGGCGCTTTCAATCGTAAACTTTCCGTCAGCCAGAAAAGCCGACAGGGCATTGGGAGTTCCCAGATCCAGAATGCGGTCTCCTTCTTTCAGGTTTTTCTCCAAAAACGAACGTGTTTTTTCAAACCGGAATAACTTGATCTTTTCCATCAGATGCTTTTAATGTTTGGTTGAGCCTTCAACTACCGAAAGGATAAAATTTAAATACTCACCGGCCACTTTTTGTTCGGAGAAGCCGGAAATTGTTTGCAGGCTGTTGGTCCGGATGCGGGCCCTTTCCCCGTCCGAAAGGGTAAGCGCCTTCCGCATCGTTTCCGTAATGCTTTCCTGTCGGTACGGATCGCACAGGTAGCCATTCCGGTTGTCTTCCACAATTCCATCGATGCCCCAACCCTGCGAACCGATCACCACGCATCCGCTTGCCATAGCTTCGAGATATGCAATTCCAAGCGTTTCCTTGTAACTGGGCATAATGAAAATATCATGCTGCTGCATCTCGCCAAACGCCTTTTCACGAGTCAACCGGCCTTTGAAGGTTACTTTTCCGTTTAATCCCAGATCGGTGGTGAGATTTTTCAGCTTTTGCATTTCCGGGCCCTCGCCGATCAACGTATAGGTCCAGTCGGCAATCCCGAGAGCAATCATTTCGTTTAAGGCCAGCAGCACTTTGTCGATTTGTTTCAGCGGAATGAGTTGGCACACCGAGATGATCCTGCGCGTGGCGGAATACGCAGGCGGATTTTTCAGCAGGCCTTTCGTATGCTGAATGTAGGCTTCGGGCACTCCCGAGTGGGCAATAAAGCCGGGCTTGTTTAACTTTGGGAATGCCTGGCGGAATTTCTTCTCCAGTTGCACTGACCGGAAAACCACACCGCTGGCCTGCTTGATGGCCCTGGTTACCCGCATTTTGTGGAACGGCTTTTTCAGCAAACGGATGTCCGATTTATGGATTCCGGCAATTAATGGGATGTTCTTTCTCCGGGCCAGTTTGGCAAAACCCAGATACGCGTTGTACAAATGGGCTACAATCACGTCAGGTTCAAAATCGAGATCCCGGAGGATTTTTTCGGCATCCACCAGGCTCAGTTTCAGTACCGGCACCCACAACGGACTAAAAACACTCACTTCCACTCCATCCAGAAGCACTCTACCGGTGGCAGGTTTCTTTTCCGGTTCGTAAGAATAGTGCAGCCGGGCTACTTTCACCTCGTGCTTTTTGCTCCATTCTTTGACGAAATAATGCAAGGCGAAGGAGTTTTTCGATTCTCCGGATAAGGGATACAGGTGGCTGACAACTAAAATCTTCATCGAGAATGAGTTTTATGGCTTAGATCCTGAGTTTCTGCTGCGGCGGTGAGCAGTCCGGCCATTTGTTGCGTCAGCGCTTTGCGCGAGTAGCGGTGGGCCATTTCGCGCTTGCCGCCCGTGAGCTTACCATCCAGTCCCTCGCGCAAAAAATGGGAGATTGCATCCGAATCGTCGTATTCAAACAAGGCGCCGCAGCCGGTTTCGCCGATCAGGCGGTCCAGGTCGCTGCCTTTGGGTCCCAGCGCCAGCACCGGTTTTCCCGAAGCGAGGTATTCGAAAAACTTCCCCGGCACGATGCCCAGGTTGTTTTCCACCTGTGGGATGATCAGCAGCTGCACCGATGCTTGCAGCAGGTAGCCCACCGATTTGCGGTGATCCACATAACCCGTCAGATCGATCTCCACATGGGGAACGGCCTGCCTTACCTGCTCAAGAATGAGCGGCGGGATTTTTCCTACGAAACGGAGCACGGTTTCTTGTTGCCATTCGGCAGGCAGGGAGGCCAACGCTGCCAGAAAACCATCCAGCCGGTACGAAGCGGCGATGGTGCCGGTATAGGTGATGATGAATTTACCGTTGCCAACAGGCGCTTCCTGCTCAAAATCTTCTTCGTCGTACCCGTTGGGGATTACTTGTATTTTTTGCTGAACGGCTGCCCCGCCCTTTTCCGAGAAAATCCGTTTCACATCGTTGCTCACCACCACCAGTTGGTCGGCCTGTTGCAGCACTTTCAGCTCCAGGCTCCGGTCAATCTTTCGGGCCAGCGCCGAATGATAGAGCTGGCGGTAATAGTAAATGTCGGTCCAGGGATCGCGCAGGTCGGCCACCCAGCGCACGCCCAGCTTTCGTTTCAGTCTCAGGCCAATCAGTTGGGTAGAGTGCGGCGGGCTGGTGGTCACCACCGTGTCGATACCTTGCTTCCGGATCAGTTCCGCAGCCTTGCGAAAAGCGTAGCGGTTCCAGCCTTTGCGCGGGTCGGGGATGAAAAAGTTGCCGCGCACCATCTTGGCCAGCCGCTGCAGAAAAGTTTCCTTGCCCTCGTTGGCAAAGCCCCCGTACGGGATTTCCTTTTTGCCCGTCAGGCGCAGGTACAGGTTGTACAGCTCGAAAGTGGGGGTGCGGTGTACCTCGGCCCGGGGCGAAACCTCGTGCAGCAGGCTCTCGTCGCGTTGCGGGTAGCTGGCCTGAGCCGAATCGACCGTCAGCACCACGGGTTGAACGCCAAACTCCGGCAGATATTTGGTAAACTTCAGCCAGCGCTGCACGCCGGCCCCGCCACTTGGCGGCCAATAGTAGGTGATGATCAGGATCTTCTTCATAGGTTGAATGCGAGAACAAAAATAACAACCTTTGCCAACTTTTGCTGTTTTTATGCCGCCAATTCTATCCTGTACGTTCGGGGAGAAAATAATCACGCAACATAGGCATCCCGTCCGGAAACACCCGGAAATCAGTATCTAACTTCTCTGAAAAGCTGGAGATATAAGATAAAAACCGACACAGATCACTCGTGCAGTGGAAATATATGATAACTTTGGTGTACAGACAACAGAGTTACCAGCAAGCCTAAGAGAGACCGTACCAATGAAAATTTGTTGTATAGAAATTGAAAAGAAAAAGGAAAAAGCCATCGCACAAAAGCAAGAGTGTGGTTGCCCTTCCCTACAACCATCACTTCGCAACCACACACATGCTTTTTTTTGCCAACGCACCCGCTTCGTTGATAATTAAGTGCTAAATTGATAGACTTTAAAAAACAAGATTATGCAGAAAGAAATTGAAATAATTCAAAGACATGCTAAAGAGCTTAAGAAATTAGAACAAAGTGAACAATACCTCTTTGACTCTTTGAATTCTAAATCCAAAGTTGAAATTGATGGATTGATAAATGATTTCAGTTTTGTGCGTTCAGATTTTTCTGCAACTCGATTTCAACCTGTGAATTTATTGCGTTTTGACATACTTCATTTATTAAAAGAAGGAACACAAATTAGTTCGGAAACTGTTGAAAATATTAAGAATAAGATAATTGAGAAAGACGAAGAATATTTTTCAAAGTACGGTGACATATTAGTAAATGCCTTAAAAAATTATCCTCAAAAGAAGAAATCTCCTTTCGTTAATTGGCAGAGAAATTACTGTATTTTCTTTCCATTTATTTACACTAATTCGATAAAGAATGAAACAAGTTCTGCTTTAGATAAAGTTGTTGATGGACTTGAAAAAGCATTAAAGCTTAAAAACTACAAAAGCCATATTGTTGATTTTAATGGCCCTCAAAATTACGGTACATCATATTGTTGGATTGCTGGATTTCCAGGAAATAAAATTTCTCATCGAAAAGCATATCAATTATTTCTAAAAATCGGTGCAGAAAAAATTGAAGCTGGAATTTTAGCTGGCTGGGATATTAATGATAAGGCATCAAATACACTTGAGGATTTTAATACAATCGAAGAAGTAATTGAAAAACTTAAAGCTTCAAAACAAACCGTAGAGAAAAAAAACAATGCTTTAATTAATTATTGGAAATTCGCACCTGGAGAAAACGGAATTTATTGGGACGAATTTTATAAAGAGAATATCATAGCTATTGGTTGGGACGATTTAACTGACCTTAAAACTTATACAACCGAAACGCTTGCAGAAGATTTAGGCGTTGAAGATTCCGACAACTCAAATCAAATATGGAATATTGAAAATTTCAGGGATGCAAGTATCGGGGACGTAGTCATTGCAAACAAAGGAAAAAGTAAAGCACTTGGAATTGGCGTAATTACTGGTGAATATGAATTTAAACCTGAACGAAAAGAAAACAAACATATTAGAAAAGTAAAATGGTTGATTAACCAATTAGTTGATTTTGAAAAAACCATTTTTCGACCTGATACGTTTACGCCAACTTTAAAATGGAGTAGCATTAAAGAAAAATACATTCAAAGCAATCCTGCATTTGAAAAAATATTCAGTGACTTAGAAACAGGAAAAGAAATTCTACCTCCACCGAAAGCATTACCAAAAGATTCTGAATCACAGAATTTCTGGTGGTTAAATGCAAATCCAAAAATTTGGCGAATAGATAGTTACGAACTTGGAGATATTCAATCTTATACATCTCATAACGACAAAGGAAACAAACGCAGGATTTACAAATATTTTGAAGAAGCAAAACCCGGTGATTTAGTAATTGGTTATGAAAGTACTCCGGTAAAACAGATTAAGGCAATTTTTGAAATAACCGAAGGATTGCACATCGATGACAATGAAGGAGAGATTATAAATTTTGAAATTAAAGAAATTGTCAAAGACCCAATTTCATGGGATGAATTAAAGGAAACAAAAGGACTTGAAAATTGTGAAGTCTTTATAAATAATCAGGGTAGTTTATTCAGCTTGACTCCTGATGAATTCGATATAATAAGAGATTTAATAGATGAAAAAAATATTGTCACTGAAAAAGAAATCGAAAAAGTCGAGATTAAACAATATTCCTTTTCTTCCGACCCAGATAAACCATTTTTAGAAGAACAAGAAATCGTTGAAATCATTCATTCTCTTGAAGTAAAGAAAAACATTGTTTTGCAAGGCCCTCCTGGTGTAGGGAAAACTTTTGTCGCAAAAAAGATAGCTTATGAAATGATGAAAAATACTGATGATACAAAAATCAGGATGATTCAATTTCATCAATCTTATGCATATGAAGATTTTATTCAGGGAATCCGACCATCAGAAAAGAGCTTTAAAGTTAAAAACGGCATATTCTATGAATTTTGTAAAAAGGCAGAATTAGAACCAGACCAAAAGTTTTTCTTTATAATTGACGAAATAAACAGGGGCAATCTCAGTAAGATATTTGGTGAATTAATGATGCTTATTGAGTCTGATAAAAGAGGAAAATACAGCGTACCATTAACCTACTCTGATAAAGATGATGCGTTGTTTTCTGTGCCTGAAAATTTATACCTAATTGGCACAATGAATACTGCCGACCGTTCATTAGCAATCGTTGACTATGCTTTACGTCGGCGATTCAGGTTTATTACATTAGAGCCAAAATTCAACAACAGATTTAAAGATTTCCTTAATTCTAAAGGATTCTCAAAGGATTTTATTCAGGAAATTTCATCAAAACTTAAATTGTTAAACGATAAAATTAAATCGGATAAAAATTTAGGTGCAGGTTTTTTAATTGGGCATAGTTTCTTTTGTAACGCAAATTCTGAAAATGAAAGAAAGTGGTTTGAAAATATTGTCAAATTTGAAATAAGTCCGCTATTGGAAGAATATTGGTTTGATGATAGTGAAAAAGTTAAAAACGAAATAGACTTACTTTTATCATAAGTATGCAAATCCCAATTCAAAATATCTATTATTTGTTGTGCTATGCATGGAACAAGCTTGAAGAAAGTGAGATTGTTAATGTAAATGAAATCGACTCAACAGAACTGATAGACTTATTTGCAAAAGTTCTTTCAAATAGTTGTTCTCGCCTATTAAAACAAGGACTTGATAGGTATTACGTTGAGCATGAGGATGTAATAATGGGTATTAAAGGGAAATTTAATTTTTCCGCAACAATAAAACAAAATGTTCTTCCTCTTAGCAAAACCGCCTGCATTTATGATGAGTTTGATTATGATATTTTGCACAACCAAATTTTAAAAACGACAATTGGAAAATTATTAAGAACAAAGAATTTGGATTCATCAATCAAAGATGAATTGCATAAAGTTTATTTGAAATTACCTCCAATTTCTGAGATAGTTATTCGGAAAGCATTGTTCAACCAAATAAGACTACATCGCAATAATTATCACTATGATTTTATTTTAAAAGTATGCCAGATTGTTAATGAAAATCTATTTATTGACGAGTCTAAAGGAAACTATAAATTCAAAGATTTTACTCGTGAAGAAAAGGCGATGGCCAGATTATTTGAAGCTTTTGTAAGGAATTTTTATAAAATTGAAACAGACTTTTCTGTTTCAAGTGATTCTATTACGTGGCAGTTTGAGTCAGATAATGTAGAGGATTTAGAAATGTTGCCAACAATGCTTACTGACATAACTTTGCAAAGTAAAAGTCAAAAAATAATAATTGACACAAAATATTACAAGGAAGCATTCCAAACCAGATATGATAAGCAAAAAATAAATTCAAGTAATTTATATCAACTCTTCTCATATTTAAAAAATCAAGAAACTGATTCTGAACTAACTTTAAATTGTGAAGGAATTTTACTTTATCCTTCAATCCAAAATGATTTTGTGCACTCATTTAAATATGAGAATCATAAAATAAGGATTGTGTCAATAAACCTAAATCAAGATTGGCAAAACATACGGACTGATTTATTAGAAATTGTAGCATGAGAACCAATCCAACCCACACCATCCCTTCGCTCTCAGGCACATTTGGCATTCCCGCAAGGCTTGCCCTCAATCCCAAAATGCCAAAAGAGCCTTCAAGCCCGTCCCGCGCAAACACACGGACAGAGAGGTGCATCAAATATGGAATTGATAAAGGAATTAATAAAGGCCAGTTGGTAACACTTAGCCTCTAATAAAGCGTTGCTTGCATACGCTTTGTATTGGAGGGTATGTTGAACTAAACATTGGATACATTCCGGCCAAAGTATTTACAGGTGGCGCCCGCTGTCCGGATAGGTTTCCAGCAATTGCAGTTTCCCGCCGCAGTCGCGGCATTTTGGCAGGGAGCGCTGGCCAAAGCGCAAGGCTGGAATTTGCGGCAGTGAAAGCCTGCCGTAGAGTTTTTCCATAGGGGGCAAACCGGACTTTGGGTTCGAGTGGGCAATGTGCAGGTACCCACAGCATCGCCCTTTGTCTGTCATGACTTGTTTCCTGCCCTAAGCCGCCCGAGAATATCCCCTCCAAAAGCAACCTACTTCCCCGAATTCGCTTATTTTTGTAAACCAAACGGTTTCTCATGGAGTTTTGTGATCTGAAAAGGCAATACGCCGCCTACCAAAGTGAGCTGGATGCGGCCATCCGGTCAGTTGTTCAGTCAGCCACGTTTATCAATGGCAACGAAATCTGCCTGCTCGAAGAGGAGCTGGCCGCTTATACAGGCGTGAAATATGCCCTGGCCTGTAGCTCGGGCACTGATGCCCTGTTGTTGTCGTTGCTGGCCCTGGGGCTCCGCCCCGGTGACGAGGTCATTTGTCCGGCGTTCAGCTTTATTGCCCCGGCCTCCATGGTGGCGCTTTGCGGGGGAAAGCCCGTTTTCGTCGATGCGTCGCCAACCGATTTCAACCT
This sequence comes from Mangrovibacterium sp., assembly GCA_050178015.1. Taxonomy (GTDB): domain Bacteria; phylum Bacteroidota; class Bacteroidia; order Bacteroidales; family Prolixibacteraceae; genus Gaoshiqia. The sequence continues at coordinate 37,731 of JBFXGM010000023.1, read as the reverse complement.
CGATGTTGCTAAAATTGAACAGAAAATAACTGCCAAAACCCGCGGAATTATTGCCGTTTCGTTGTTTGGTCAGTGCGCCGGTCTGGATGAAATCAACCGGCTTGCTGCCCAACATGGGCTGTGGGTCATCGAAGACGGGGCCCAATCGTTTGGCGCAACCATCAGCGGACGGAAGTCGTGCGGCATGACTGATTTGGCAACGACCAGCTTTTTCCCGGCCAAGCCGTTGGGTTGTTACGGCGACGGCGGCGCGGTTTTTACCAACAATGACGAACTGGCCGCCACCGTCAGGCAGCTCCGGGCACACGGGCAGGAAAGACGCTATTACCACCGGCGTATCGGCATCAATGGTCGGATGGACACCTTGCAAGCCGCCATCCTGCGGGTCAAGTTGAGGCATTTCGACCAGGAGCTTGGGGTTCGCCAACAGGCTGCCGATTGGTACACTTCCTTGTTGAAAGGTTTTGTGGAAACACCGCTTGTGGCAGCAGGAAAAACCAGCAGTTGGGCGCAATACACCATTCGCAGTACGAAACGGGATGAATTGAAAGCTGCACTGGCTGAAAAAAATATACCATCTACAGTACATTATCCGTTACCTTTGCCGCGGCAGGAAGCGTTCTCTAAAGATGTTCCGCCGGAAGAGCAATTCCCGTTGTCCGGCGAGCTTTGCAAAACTGTCCTGTCGCTGCCCATGCACGGGCTGATCACCGAAGACGAGGTGAGGCAGGTGGCAGAGGTGATTATTGATGCGATATAATGACTGTAAAACCGCAGAGGCGCGGAGGCGCAAAGAAATAAAAGAGAAAAATTAAATCTTTGCGACTCTGTGTCTTTGCGGTAAAAATAAAATCGCATAGGAGTAACGTAAAAATGAGATTAGAAAAATAAAAACTTTGCGGCTCCGCGACTCTGCGGTAAAGAACAGAAACCGCGGAGGCACAGAGGAGCAGAGAAATTTGCGATTAATGATTAAAGATTAACGATTTGAGATGGAAAGCTTGAGGCTTGAGGCTTGAAACTCAAATCACCGCAGAGAAAAGGATGAGAAAATAAAATCTTTGCGACTTTGCGGCTTTGCGTGAAATAGCTCAAATGATGGAAAACTACTTTGCACACGAAACAGTTTGTATTGACGAGGGCGCCGTGATTGGTAACGGCACCCGGATCTGGCATTTCTCTCATGTAATGCGCGGCGCACAGATTGGCGAAGACTGTGTTTTGGGGCAAAATGTGTATGTGGGCGGAAAGGCCGTTATCGGCAACCGGGTAAAAATTCAGAACAATGTGAGCGTTTATGATGCGGTTATATTGGAAGATGACGTATTTTGCGGCCCCGGTTGTGTGTTCACCAACGTGGTGAATCCCCGCGCATTTGTGGAGCGAAAAGCGGAGTACCGCGAAACCCGGGTGATGCAGGGTGCAACCATTGGCGCCAATGCCACGCTGGTTTGTGGGGTCACCATTGGCCGTTATGCCATGATCGGGGCGGGGGCAGTGGTTACCAAAGACGTAAAACCGTTTGCGCTGATGGTGGGCATTCCGGCTCGGCAAAAAGGCTGGGTAAGCCGATCGGGCACCGTGCTCGGCGATGATCTGGTTTGCCCGGAAACCGGCGAAAAATACCGATTGATGAATCATCAACTTGAAATTATTGCAGGATGAGTTTGAAAGAAAATATGTTGCAGAAGATCGCCCGCTCGGAAGAGCTGGTGGGTGTGATTGGATTGGGTTATGTGGGCCTGCCCCTTGCGGTGAGCTTTGCCTTGGAAGGCGTTTCAGTGGTGGGTTTCGAGAAATCAGACGAAAAGGCCCGGAAGGTGAATTCAGCTCAAAACTACATCAGCGATGTGAAAGAGGAAGACCTGACCCAGGTGGTGGAAAGCGGTCGTCTTTCGGCAACTACCGATTTTAGCAGACTGGCCGGATGCGACGCCATCCTGATTTGTGTGCCCACGCCGCTCGACATCTTCAAAAAGCCGGATATGAGCTACATTCAGGATTCGTGCGAGGCCATCGGGCAATACATGAAACCCGGTACTTTTGTGTGCCTCGAAAGTACCACTTATCCCACCACCACCGAGAGTTTCATCCTGCCCATTCTGGAAGAAAAATCGGGCATGAAACATGGTGAAGACTTTTGGCTGGCCTTTTCGCCCGAGCGCGTTGACCCTGGGAACAAGCAATATGGTACCCGGAATACACCAAAAGTACTGGGCGCCCTCACCCCCGACGGGCTGGAAATTGGCCAGGCCGTCTATAAAAAGGCCATCGACTCGGTGTACACGGTGAGCTCGCCTCGCGTGGCCGAGATGGTGAAAATACTGGAAAACACCTACCGGCTGATCAACATCAGCCTGATCAACGAGTTGGCCCTGCTGTGCGGGAAGATGGACATTAACATTTGGGAAGTGATTGAGGCGGCCAAAACCAAACCGTATGGTTTTCAGGCTTTTTACCCGGGGCCGGGCATCGGCGGACACTGCATCCCGCTCGATCCGTTTTACCTGGAGCACATTGCCAAAAAGTTCGGTTTCGACCTGAGCATGATCCACACTGCCGGGCACATCAACAACATGATGGGGCATCGCATGACCATCAAAATCACTTCGGCCCTCAACCGCCACAAAAAATCGATCAACGGCAGCAAGATCCTGTTCCTGGGCGTGGCCTACAAACCCAATATCGACGATGCTCGCGAATCGCCTTCCCTGAGAATTATGGACGAAGTGGCCAAGAAAGGCGGATTGGTGCAGTACCACGACCCCTTTATCCCGGAATTGAAAACCGAGGATGGCCGCGTTCTCCGGTCAGCAGGCCTGTCGGCTGAACTGCTGCATGAAGTGGACTGTGTGGTCATCAGCACCAATCACGACGGGTTTGAGCCCGAATTCATTCTCGAAAACGCCAGGCTGGTGGTTGATCTGCGCAATGCGATCAAACAACCTTCCGAAAAAGTTTACAAGTTATAGTTATGAAGGACTTCGCGTTGATTGGCGCCGCCGGGCACATTGCCAGGAAACACCTGAGGGCCATTCAGGAAACCGGAAACCGGCTGGTGGCTGCCGTCGATCCGTTTGACGTGATGGGCCGCCTGGACAGTTTCTTCCCTGAGGCGGAGTTTTTCCTGGACTGTAACTCGTTTGAACCGTTGGTCACCGGATTACAAAAAACACCTCATCCGATCGATTATATCAGCATCTGCTCGCCAAATTACCTGCATGCTGAACATATTCAATCGGCCCTGCATCACCAGGCGTTTGCCATTTGTGAAAAACCCCTGGTTTTATATCCGGAAGAAATCGCGGCTGTTGAAAAGGCAGAATGTGAGACCGGGAAAAAAGTCTTCAATATCCTGCAACTGCGCCTGCACCCTACTATTGCCTCTCTGTATGAGAAGGTCAAAAATGGCCCTGCCGGCCAGGTTCACGACATCGATCTGACCTATATTACCCCGCGCGGCAAATGGTACTTCAAAAGCTGGAAGGGCGATGTGGATAAATCGGGCGGAATAGCCGCCAATATCGGTATCCATTTTTTCGACATGCTGAACTGGATCTTCGGCGATGTGCAACACAGCACCGTCCACCTGCGCCAACACGACAAGGCCGCCGGGTTGCTGGAACTGAAAACTGCACGGGTGCGCTGGTTCCTGAGCCTTGACTACAACGATATTCCAACAGAAGCCAAACATAAAGGATTACGCACCTATCGTTCCATGACGATGGAAGGGCAGGAGATCGAATTCAGTGATGGCTTTTCCGATCTGCACACCGAATCGTACCGGCAAATCCTTTCGGGCAAAGGCTTTGGGCTGCAGGAGGCTGCGCCGTGCATCCTGCTGACGCACGAAATCCGTAACTCCCGGCCTGTTGGCACAGTTGGTGATTATCATCCGTTTTTAAAAGAACGTTAAACGCAAAGAGCAAGAAAAATGATTGACTTGATCCGCCACCGGCGAAGCATCCGGAAATTTACCCCGCAAGCCATCGAGCCTGAAAAAATCACCCTGCTGGAGGAGGCTCTGTTGCGTTCCCCATCGTCGAAAAACAGCAATGCCTGGGAATTCGTTTTTGTTGACCGCCCGGAGCTGATCGGACAGTTGGCGGCCTGCAAACCGCATGGCTCCAGGTTTCTGGAGGGGGCGCCATTAGCCGTGGTGGTAGTGGCCGACGAAAGTAAAAGTGATGTTTGGGTAGAAGATTGCTCCATCGCCTCCATCCTGTTGCAACTTACCGCTCAATCACTGGAGTTGGGCAGTTGCTGGGTGCAAATCCGTAACCGGGCACACAGCGATACCCTCAGCGCCGAAGCCTATGTGCATGAATTGTTGGGCATTCCGGCCCATCTGCGGGTGTTGAGCATCATTGCCGTAGGCTATCCGGCGCAGGTACGCGCGGGAAAGCCCGCAGCGGAATTGCAATGGGACAAAATCTCACGGAATGTTTTCGGAAAATCCGGGGAATAAGCGTAGCCAGCAGGTTCATGCGAAGTCGTTGCGTGATCTAAAATCCGTTTTGATAAAGTCGATTTATGGATTAAATTTACACGGCACATCCATTTGTGCCCTCAGGTGTCTTTTATAAATATCTTTCAAATAAGAAATTCAACATGAGCAAAAACAAAATAAAGATTGGTATTTCACAAGGTGATATCAATGGGATTGGTTACGAGGTGATTATGAAGACGTTGAGCGATCCGCGCATTCTCGAAATGTGTACGCCGATAGTGTACGGGTCGCCCAAAGTAGCTGCCTACCACCGGAAGGCGCTGAACATGGAAAGCTTTAACTTCCACACAGTGCGCGATGCCGGTGAGGCCGATCCGCGCAAAGCCAACATCATCAACTGTATCGACGACAACATTCGCGTGGAGCTGGGTAAAATTTCGGATGTGGCCGGCGAGGCCTCGTACATGTCGCTCGAAGCTGCTGTAAACGACCTGAAAGCAGGGGCCATTGACGCGCTGGTGACCGCCCCCATCAGCAAGGACAACATCCAAAGCGAAAAATTCAACTTTCCCGGGCACACCGAGTTTTTGGCCGAGCAGTTCGGCTCGAAAAACTACCTGATGCTGATGGTGAGCGAAATGATGAAAATCGGCGTGGTAACCACCCACGTACCGCTGGGCAAAGTGACCAGCCTGATCACCAAGGAGGCGATCGTAAACAAATTACGGATCATCGCCAGCGCATTGGAACAGGACTTCAGTATCAAAAAACCGCGCATTGCCGTGCTGGGACTGAACCCGCACGCCGGCGACGGTGGCCTGCTCGGGAACGAAGAAAACGACATCATCATCCCGGCCATTGAGAAAGCTAAAAATGAAGGAATCCTGGCGATTGGACCGTACCCCAGCGACGGCTTTTTTGGTTCGGGCGACTATACCAAGTTTGATGCTGTTCTGGCCATGTACCACGACCAGGGACTCACCCCATTCAAGGTAATTTCGTTTGAGCGCGGGGTGAATTACACCGCCGGATTGCCGTTCATCCGCACCTCCCCGGCTCATGGCACGGCGTTCGATATTGCCGGCGAAGGAAAAGCGTCGCCCGAGTCGTTCCGCGAAGCGCTGTACCTGGCCATCGATATCCATAAAAACCGCGAGTTGTACAAGGAAATCAGCAAAAATCCACTTAAAAAATACGAAATCAACCCCAACCAGGTGGACGAGAGTGTTGACTTTGTTGACGAGGAACCAACCATCTAATTCTGATCGGTTATGTTTGAATATATTCAGGGTAAAATAGCCGGGCTGACACCTGCCAATGCCGTTATTGAAGCAGGGGCTGTCGGTTATTTTATCCACATTTCGTTGAATACCTATTCCGCTATCAACGGGAAAGAACAGGCCAAACTGTACTTGCACCAAGTGGTGCGCGAAGATGCCCACCTGCTGTACGGCTTTGCCAGTTTTTCCGAGCGCGAGTTATTTCGGCTGCTGATCTCTGTCAATGGAATTGGCTCCAGCACTGCGCTGATGATGCTCTCATCGCTCACCCCGGATGAAATACGTAAAGCCATACTCGAAGAGAACGTCAATTTGCTGAAAAGCATCAAGGGAATTGGCGCCAAAACGGCCCAACGGGTCATCATCGACCTGAAGGACAAAATCGGCAAAACCCCGGCCAGCGACCAGATTTTAATCTCCCCGGCAAACAATACAATACGCGATGAAGCGTTATCAGCTTTAGTTATGCTCGGATTTGCCCGGAAAAACGTTGAGAAAGAACTTGATAATATCCTGAAAGCAAATCCGGCACTAACGGTTGAACAAATGATAAAGATGGCTCTGAAAGGCCTGTAAACATTGAAAAATAGCGGCATTGAAAAAATACTTGAAAAATACGCTGCTCTTGATTGTTTTTTCAGGGATCATGGCTATGGGCTGGACTTCCGTGCCGGTTAACCTTCACTTCCGTTCCGCGGCTGCCTTTCCCCAATTGCCGGATTCGGTTGAGATCGATACGACCGGGGTACTGCCTTATCCTTTTCGCGACAAACCCGCTTTTGAAACTCCCGGCGCCCGCGACAGTTCTGGCCTCTACCTGCAAAAACCATCGAACATCAAAACCCAGGTGGAATACGACCCGGTAACAGGCACGTATATTTTTCAGGAAAAGATTGGCGACATGGACTACCGGCTGCCCAAAACCATGTCGTTACAGGAATATGTTCGGTACGACTTTCAAAATTCCATCCGAAACTACTGGCGGCAACGCGCCAGTCAGGCCGACTTGGAAAGCCAGGGTACTTTCATTCCCAGGCTGACCGTAGGCGGCGAGGCCTTCAACCGAATTTTTGGTGGAAACACGATTGATGTGCGTCCGCAAGGTTATGTGGAAGTGAGCTTTGGCTACCAGATGAATTCAACCGAAAACCCATCCATCCCGGAGCGGCTGCGCAAGACCCCTTCGTTCGATTTCGACCAAAAAATCCAGATGAACGTGAATGGGAGCATCGGCGAGAAAATGAAGATGCGCGTGAACTACAACACTGAGGCCACCTTCGACTACGAAAATAAAATGAACCTGGACTATTCGGGGGATGAAGACGACATCATCAAAAAAATTGAGGCCGGAAACGTGTCGCTCCCGCTCAACGGTTCGCTGATTTCGGGCGGCACCAACTTGTTTGGGGTGAAAACCGAAATGCAGTTCGGGAAGCTGAACCTGACCACCATTTTCTCGCAAAACAAGGGCGAAACCAAGGTGGTGGAGATGGAAGGCGGCGCGCAAAAAACACAGTTCGAAGTAAAAGCTTCGGCTTACGATGCCAACCGGCACTTTTTCCTGTCGCAGTATTTTCGCGATCATTACGACGAGGCCCTGGCGCAGTTGCCCGTCATCCGTTCGTCGGTCACCATCAATAAAATTGAAGTTTGGGTAACCAACAAATCCGGGAATTATAACGAGGCGCGCAACATCCTGGCGCTGATGGACCTGGGTGAACATGCCTCAAATTTGTACAACAGCGTGCCCGGCTTCGGCGACCCCGGCGGCCAGCCTTACCCCGAAAATGTGTACCCCTTCAACGGCGCCAACAGCATGTACGAAGAACTGACGACCAACTACGGCGATATCCGGGAGGTATCCCAGATTACCAAAACCATGGCCGCCTTCTCAGGGTTCGGTTTTTCGGGAGGGCAGGACTTTGAAAAAATCGAGCAGGCACGTAAATTAAATGCATCCGAATATACCGTCAATCTCAATTTGGGGTACATCTCGCTGAACTCGGCCCTGAATGCCGACGAAGTGCTGGCCGTCGCTTTCAACTATACGGCCAATGGGAAAACTTACCAGGTGGGCGAATTTTCGTCGGATGGAATTGAAGCACCGCAAACCCTGGTGCTGAAATTGTTGAAAGGGACCAACCTTAGCCCCAAGCTTCCTACCTGGAAGCTGATGATGAAAAATATTTACAACCTGAATGCCTATCAGCTCAGCAGCGAAGAGTTTATCCTGGATGTGCTGTACCTGAACGACTCCACCGGAACCTACATCAACTACTTGCCGGAATCCAACTTGCAAGGACATATTTTGCTGAATGTGCTTAACCTCGACAATTTGAATTCCCAGCTCGATCCCGGGCGAAACGGCGTTTTCGATTTTATTGAAGGAGTGACGGTACACTCGGCCAGCGGGCGGATTATTTTCCCCTCGGTCGAGCCTTTTGGCCGCCTGTTGCGCGATTCCATCCAGGGAACTGCCTTTGCCGAGAAATACGTCTATCAGTCGTTGTACGATTCCACCCGTACTTATGCCGAGCAGGATGCCAGTCACAATAAGTATGTGTTGAAGGGGAGCTATAAAGGTTCGTCCAGTTCCGAAATATCGCTGGGCACCTTCAACCTGGCCCAAGGGTCGGTGAAAGTCACTTCGGGGGGGATCACCCTGGTTGAAAATATTGACTACACGGTGGACTACACCCTGGGGCGGGTGAAAATCATCAACCCCGCCTACCTGGAGTCGGGGGCAAACCTGCAAATTTCAACTGAAAGCGAAGATTTGTTCACGGTTCAGCGCAAAACGCTGATCGGGACCCACGCCAACTATGCCTTTTCGGACAACTTCAACCTGGGCGCTACCATACTTTATATGAACGAGCGCCCGCTGACCCAGAAAGTGAATTATGGTGACGATCCGATTTCGAACGCCATGTTCGGACTGGACGCCAACTATACCACCCAATCCAATTTGCTGACCAAACTAGTGGATAAGCTGCCCTTCATCGAAACCAAAGAAGTGTCAACCGTGTCGGTGGAGGCCGAAGTGGCGCAGTTAGTCGTGGGCGAGTCGGGTGTGACCAACTCCACGGTTTATATCGATGATTTTGAATCGACCCAAACGTCGATCGACCTGCGGGCCCGGCAATCGTGGGTGCTGGCCAGTACCCCGCAAAAGCAGGCCCGTTTTCCGGAGGGCGATTTGGATGACGAACTGGCTTACAGCTTTAACCGCGCCAAACTGGCCTGGTATGTGATCGATCCGCTGTTTCTGCGTAACACCGCCCAAACACCGGCCCATATCCGGCAGGACAAAGAGCAGTTGTCGGACCACTTGGTGCGCGAAGTGTATCAGCGGGAGATCTTCCCCGACAAGGACACCGAAATCGGCGTGCCTACCAACATTTCGGTGTTCGACCTGGCCTATTACCCCGAAGAGCGAGGCCCCTATAATTTCGACACCAATCCTTCGCCCTATTCGGCTGGGATCAATCCTGACGGAACACTCCGCCAGCCTGAAACACGCTGGGGCGGCATTATGCGAAAAATTGAAACCACCGACTTTGAATCGGCCAACGTTGAATACATCGAATTCTGGATGATGGACCCCTTTGTGAACGACACCCTTGGCTTGCACGAGGGAGGTGACCTGTATTTCAACCTGGGCGATATTTCGGAAGACATGCTGAAAGACTCGCGCAAATCGTTTGAAAATGGTCTGCCCGAAACCGACGAAATTGCCAATGTGGATACAACCGTGTGGGGACAGGTTTCAAACAAAACCCAAATTACCAATAGTTTTGTTACCGACCCGGAAATTATCATCCGTCAGGATGTCGGTTTCGACGGTTTGTCCGATGCGCACGAACAAACCTTTTACAGTGGTTATTTGCAGGCCGTGCAGAACATTCTCGACCAGGATGTGCTTGAAGAGTTTTTGCAAGACCCTTCGGGCGACAACTATCACTACTACCGCGGATCAGATTTTGATGCGGAGGAAGTGGGCATCCGCGACCGGTACAAGAAATATAACGGACCGGAGGGAAACTCTGTTCCGGCATCGAAATCGCCCGAATCCTACACCACTTCGGCCTACACCTTGCCCGATGTGGAAGACATCAACAGCGACAATACCCTGAATGAATATGAACGTTACTACCAGTATCGGGTAAGTATCCGCCGACAGGACATGACGTTGGGGAACAATTACATTTCAGACATCCGGACTGCACGGGTAGAGCTGGCCAACGGGAAAGTAGGCGAAGTGAAATGGTACCAGTTTAAAGTGCCCGTGAAGCAGCCGGAGCAGGTGATTGGAGGCATTTCCGATTTTAGTTCGATCCGTTTTATGCGCATGTTCCTGAGCCAGTTCAGCGACCCGGTGTTTTTGCGCTTTGCCACGCTGGAGCTGGTGCGGGCCGACTGGCGCCGCTACACCGACAAGCTGGAACTGCTGGATGACGGCACGGGCATGAATACCCAGTTTGACGTTTCGGTAGTAAATATCGAAGAAAACAGCGACCGCAAGCCGGTGAACTACATCCTTCCCCCGGGCATCGATCGCGTGATTGACCCTTCGAATGCGCAGCTGTTGCAGTTGAACGAGCAGTCGCTGGTGCTACGGGCAACCGACCTGGAGCAGGGGGACTCGCGGGCAGCCTATAAGAATATTTACCTCGACTTTCGGCAGTACAAGCGGCTCAAGCTCGAACTCCATGCCGAAGAACTTGATGGTTATCCGGTGAATGATGATGAGCTGTACTTTTTTATGCGTATTGGCTCGGACTACGACAATAGCTATTACGAGTATGAAGTGCCGCTGAAACTGACCGCACCCGGCCTGTACAACGGGAACATCGAGGCCGACCGCTATGCCGTGTGGCCCGAGGCCAACCGGATCAACATTCCGCTTAGTCTATTTACCGATGTCAAGCTTTCGCGAAACGAAGCCATGCACCAACCCGGTTCAACCCTGCGGACTTCGGATGTATTTGAGATGATCCACGAAGGCTGGAACGACAACAAAAACTATGTGAAGGTGAAAGGGAACCCCAACTTGGGCAACGTGGAAGTGATGATGATGGGGATCCGTCATAAAAAGACGTCGGAATTTAATCCCGGGCCAAAGTCGGTGGAAGTGTGGGCTAACGAACTTCGCCTGAGCGAGCTGGACGACAATGGCGGCTGGGCGGCCAACCTGCGGGTATCGACCAAGCTGGCCGATTTGGGATCGGTCGTTTTTGCCGGGCGTCACCGTTCGGTTGGCTTTGGCAGCATCGACCAAAGCGCCAGCGAACGGGCGATGGATGCCCTGACCGAGTTCGACATCTCCTCCAGCCTAGAGTTGGGCAAGTTTTTCCCGAAAGAGGCCCAGGTCCGCATTCCCCTGTACGTGGGCGTTTCGCGCAGTGTAAGCAACCCGAAATACAACCCGCTCGACCCGGATGTAACCATGAAAGATGCCCTGCGCCGATCCAGCTCTTCGGCCGAAAAAGACTCGATCAAAAAGGTGGCCCAGGATTTTTCGACCCGCAAAAGTATTGTTCTCAATAATGTGAAGGTGGATAAAGTGAGCAAATCCGGGAAGCCTCGGCTGTATGATCCGGCCAACTTCTCCGCATCGTATTCCTTCAATGAGGAAAAAGAACGCGACATCAATACCAAATACAGCACCGAAAAGAGCCACCGGGGCGCTTTGACCTACAATTTCAGCACGCGCCCGGAGGTAATCGAACCGTTCAAAAATTCAAAACTATTGAAGGGTAATGCATTTAAACTGGTTAAGGATTTCAATTTTTACCTGCTGCCCACCCAGATTTCTTATAGGAATGAGCTTTATCGTTATTATAAGGAGGTGCAAACCCGCAACATTTCCAATCCGAACCTGATCATCCCGTTAACGGTGGAAAAAGATTTTATCTGGCGCCGCAATTTTGATATCCGGTACAACCTCACCCGCTCGCTGAAGGTGGACTTTTCGTCGGAAGGAACGGCACGCATCGATGAGCCGGAAGGGCGCATCAACCGGGGCGATGACGACTACCAGATCAAAAAGGACTCGATCCTGACCAACTTGCTGAATATGGGGCGGCCCGTGCTTTACCACCATGTGCTGAATGCCTCGTACCAGGTGCCCATCAATAAATTCCCGCTGTTTAACTGGATTACGCTCACCGGGCGCTACCAGGCCATGTACGATTGGACGGCCGGATCGCTCACCGACGAGTCGGTGGAGCTGGGCAACGTGGCGGAAAATTCGCGGGTGATGCAGGGCAACGGCCAGTTTTCGATGCTGAACCTGTACAACAAGGTGCCTTTTTTGAAGGAGGTGAACCAGCGTTTTGTGAGCCAGTCGCGGTCGGCCCGCAGTTCCTCCAGCCGGGCGCAGGCAGTTGAAAAAGTGGCTTCCGGGGCGAACGGCACCCGGGTGAAGGAGGTGGAATATTCAGGAGCGGTTGACCTCAAGGCCAACGTGCCCAGCCTGATCGACCACAAGTTGAAAACGCGCGAGGTCCAGGTGCAGGTGTACAACGAACGCGGGATGATGGTGCGCGGCAGCGTGGAAATTGTAAATGAAAACCAGGTGCGGTTTACACCAGTTGCCGACCTTGAAAACGCGAAGCTGACCGTGAAAGGGAAACGGACGCTGCCCGAAACCCTGCCCTACAAAATGGCGCTTTACTCGGCCCGCACACTAATGAGCGTAAAAACACTGGCGGTGACCTATTCTTCTTCTGACGGGACCGTGTTGCCGGGATTTATGCCCGAGCCCAGCCTGTTTGGATCGGGAAAGTACAGCCCCGATCCGGCCATGTTTGGAAACATCGCTTCCACCACGGCGCCGGGCCTGCCGTTTTTGCTGGGCTGGCAAGACGACAACTTTGCACGCGATGCCGCCCTGAAGGGATGGATCACCCGCGACACCACGCTGAACGCTCCCTACACGATGAGCCACAACGAAACCTTTACCTTCCGGGCCGATATCGAACCGTTACCCTTTCTTCGCATCGACCTGACCGCCAATCGCGGGAAGTCGGAAAATATCAGCGAATACTACATCTTCGACACCCAAACCGGAAACTTTAACGCCCTGAACCGCACCGAACGGGGCAACTTCACCATGTCGGTGAATACCTGGAAAACGGCCTTCAGCAAAATGGGCGAAGCCGAAATAGAGGTGTCGGATGCTTACCAGAAGATGCTGGACAACCGCATTGTTATTGCCCGCAGGCTGGCTGCCCGGCGTGTGCCCAATCCGGCCGAAGGCTACGATCCGCAGATGGTGAACCCGCAAACCGGCTACCCACTGGGTTACGGTCCTACCTCGCAGCAGGTGATGATTCCCGCGTTTATTGCGGCCTACACCGGTCAGTCGGCCGAGAAAGTGGCGCTGGAGCCTTTCCCCTCGCTGAAATACATGCGCCCCAATTGGCGGATTACGTACGATGGTGTGGTGTCCAAAATTAAAGGGTTGAGCAAGGTGGCCAAGTCGATCAACCTGAACCACTCGTACCGCTCGTCGTACAATGTGGGCTCATACCTGACGAACCTTAGCTACGACGATGCGTTTTACGGCGACGGGTTCAGCTATGTCACCAACCTGCTGAACGGCGATTTTGTGAACCAGTACGATATCAATTCGGTGAGTATTACCGAACAGCTCAACCCGCTCATCAATATAGATGTTACCTGGTTGAACGACATGTCAACCCGGGTGGAAATTAAGCGGGCGCGCAACCTGACATTGAACTTTGCCAACAACCAGCTTACCGAAGTGTTGAGCAACGAGGTGTCGTTTGGCTTTGGCTACCGCTTTCAGCGGATGGACTTGATCATTAAAACCAAAAATTCGCAGAAAGCGTATTCGAACGACCTGAACATCCGCGCCGACCTTTCGTTCCGCAAGAATAAAACGTTGTTGCGGAAGTTGATGGAAAATGATAACCAGCTGACGGCCGGGCAAAATGCCATCACCATCAAAACCACTGCCGACTACATGCTGAGCGACCGCTTCCAGCTGCGGCTGTATTACGACAAGGTGATCAACGAGCCGTTTACCTCCTCGGCCTTTCCGACCGCTACCACCAATTTTGGGGTGAGCTTCCGCTTTACGCTGGAGCAGTAAATGGATTTAAGTTTGTTTCTTTTGGGGAGGCTATTGGATAGTCATGCTGAACTTCTTGCCCGGCGGTCAGAAGGGGTTTCGGCATCTGTTGCTCTTGGTGGCTGTCATCCTGAACTTGTTTCAGGATCTGTTGCAAGTTGGCTCCTTTGCTTTTGAAGGTACAGGTACCGGAATGAATTCGATATGATGCTTTGAGTTTGCTATTCTCGTCATGTTGGGGCCAACGTAAGGAACCTGCTTTTGTACGCTTTGAACAAAACTGCCTGTTAGCGAGTTTTTACTGGAGCGCCCAACTATTCATCAGATCGGTTGGGCTTTTAATTGTAAAATCATGATAAAACAAGCCCATTTATTCGTCTTGCTTCTGGTGTTGCCGGGGGCAACAGCGGCTTTTGCCCAGGAAGCCCCCAGACACGAAAAAATTACCTACCCGATGCCTGAACAGGTGAAAACGGTGATGATCAACAAATGCTACGATTGTCACTACGACGGGGAGAAAGATGAAGAAGCGAAGGCAGGACTGAATTTCAATACGCTGGATCAACTGGGTAAAATCAAACAACTGGCCGTGTTTTCCAATATCCAAAAGGAAATTGAGAAGGGCGCCATGCCGCCCAACAAGTTCGTGACGAAATACCCCGAAGCAGCGCTCACAAAAGCGGAGTCCGATTTGCTGACCGAATGGGTGAAAAAAGAAAGCGCTGCTTTGTTGAAGCAATAGTCCGTTGCAGCCTAAACCGGTCGGTTTCAAACACGTTTAAACACAATTATATGAAGAAGATCCTTCGCCTTGGTGGATTGCTATTGGTGGCCGTTTTATTGGTCATACAGTTTTTTCAGCCCGAACGAAATTCGGGGGAAGTAACCGCTGCCCATTTGTATCGCCAAACGCCGGTGCCACCGGGTGTGCAACGGATGCTGAACAATGCCTGTATGGATTGCCATTCCAACCAAACCAATTACGATTGGTACCACCACCTGGCGCCGGTTTCTTGGCTGATCAGCCAGCATATCACCGAAGGAAAGCAGGAGCTGAACTTCTCGGAATGGGGACGCCTTTCGGTTGTTGACCGCATCGGTTTGTTGGAAGGCATTCGCGGGGAAGTAAAACGCGGGGCCATGCCCCTGAAATCCTATTCGCTCATCCACCACGAAGCGCGATTGTCCCCTGCTCAGATCGATTCGCTGGCCGAATGGATCCGGCATTACCAGGAAGGCTTGCTGTTGCCGGTCAGTGAATAAGAGAAGATTTCTCCCTTCGATCAGGGAATCGCTTTTAAAATATAGTTCACCCTTTCAATGCACATGTGCATCAAAAGCTTCCAATGCCTGAGGCATTTCCGGTAGGTGCAGGATAAGTTAATATGGGCTTTCCATGTGGCTATGGCATGTTTGTCACGACGTGTCGTGACCGTACCAGGCTTTCCCGTTTTAGTGCGTTTCGGATTTTATCCGGCGTGTAAGGCCACGGTATGCCGTGGCCGGACGGGTGGTGACGACCTTAAAAGAGCAGTTTAACAGCTTCTAATAGAAAGAATGGCATTTAATTCCTAAAAGCGATTTCCCTGTCCCTTCGCCGCCAAAATTGGCACATCGCCAAATTAAATGTAATTTTGCGGCCAATTGATAAACCACATGGAAAGAAGAGATGTAGAGATTATGGCCCCCGTGGGCTCGTACGAGTCGCTGGCCGCTGCCATTCAGGCGGGTGCCGGGTCGGTTTACTTTGGCGTGGAGCAGTTGAATATGCGTGCCCGCTCGTCGAACAATTTTACGCTCGACGATTTGCATGCTATCGCCGAAAAGGCTCACAAGAACGGGGTGAAAACCTACCTGACGGTCAACACCGTTATTTTCGACAACGAGCTGGACAAGCTGCACCGGGTGATCGATGCCGCCAAGGAGGCAGGCATTTCGGCCATCATTGCCAGCGACATTGCTGCAATCATGTATGCCAGGTCCATTGGAGTGGAAGTCCATATTTCTACCCAGGTGAACATTACCAACATTGAGGCGGTGAAGTTTTACGCCCAGTTTGCCGATGTGGTTGTGCTGGCACGCGAGATGAACCTGGGGCGCGTGTGGGAAATCAGCGATCAAATCAAAAAACAAAATATCTGTGGCCCCAAGGGCGAGCTGGTGCAATTGGAAATGTTTGTCCACGGGGCGCTGTGCATGGCCGTGTCGGGCAAATGTTACCTCAGCCTGCACGAGATGAACTCGTCGGCCAACCGCGGCAGCTGCATGCAAACCTGCCGCCGTGCCTACACGGTGACTGACCAGGAAACCGGCGCCGAGCTGGAGATCGACAACGAGTACATCATGTCACCCAAAGATTTGAAGACCATTCATTTCCTGAACAAGCTGCTGGATGCCGGGGTGTCGGTGCTCAAAATTGAAGGGCGCGCCCGTTCCCCGGAGTATGTTAAAACGGTGGTAACATGTTACCGCGAGGCCGTGGACGCGTATTTCGAAGGCTCGTTTACCGACGAAAAAGTGGCTGGTTGGGACCGCCGTTTGAGCACGGTATTTAACCGGGGGTTCTGGGACGGCTACTACCTGGGGCAACGGTTGGGCGAGTGGAGCAAAAACTATGGTTCGCTGGCTACCGAACGCAAGGTGTATATTGGCAGGGGCATGAACTATTTCCCCAACATCGGGGTGGCCGAGTTCCGACTGGAAGCCGGTACGCTGAAAGTGGGCGACAGAATACTGGTGACCGGCCCCACGACCGGCGTGGTGGAAACGGTGGTAGAGGAAATCCGCGTGGACCTGAAACCTGTTTCCGAAGCAAAAAAAGGCGACCTGTTTTCGGTGCGTGTGGCCGAAAAAATCCGCCGGTCTGACAAACTCTACAAAATAGTCCCGGCCAGTGAGGTGAAACACCGGAGGTAGTCCCTGCAAAAATATTGTTAGCTAACCGGAGCCTGAATGCTGGGTAATTCCCCATCCATTTATTTACTTTGTGGCTGGTAACCGACTATTTTTGTCAAAAAACCGGTATTATGCGCAAATTCGTTTTTCCTGCCCTTATTATATTGATTATTATCCTGGGGGCCGTTTGGTTTTTTATGGCCCGGCAAACCCAAGCCTATTCCGAGAACTCGGCCTTTCGAGCCATTCCGCTGAAAACCCCTTTGGTGGTTGAGGTGCCCGAAGCAAAATCACTAATGAAGGCGCTGAAACGCGAAAGTCCATTAATGGATGAACTGCGTGCCGTGACTGAATTACAGTCGTTCTGGAATGATGTGAATCGGCTGGAAGCGTTGTTGGGCGATAACGACCAGCTGCGGAAGGCCGTGAGTGACAAATCGGTGCTGATCTCCTTTAACCCTGCCGGGAAAAACGGTGTGGGATGTTTGTTTGCCTTCGGTCTCGACAACCGGGCCGAGCGCAAAAGTTTGATTGGTTATTTTGAAGGGCTTTCACAAAACGGACAGGGTTCTCTTTCCAAACGGGTGTACGACCAGGTTGAAGTTTTCCAATTCCAGTCGGGCGAAGAGGAATATCACTTTGCCGAAGATCAGGGGATTTTTCTGTTTAGCCGTTATGCGTTGTTTGTTGAAGAGGCCGTGCGCCAGATTTCAGCAGAAAGCCTGCTCGATCAGGAACAGTTTAAGGCGTTGTACAATACGGTGGGCGGCAGTTCCGATTTCAACCTGTTTATCAATCACGAAAAAATTGCGCAACTGATTGGGAGTTCTATTGCGCCCAACTTTCGAAAGATGTTGCAGCAGCTGGATCGTTTTGCCGACTGGACCGAGTTGGATGTGAACCTGAAAGACACGGAATTTTTACTTGGCGGGTTTAGTTTTTCCAATCCGTTGAATGATAATTACCTGGAGGTTTTCCGCAAGCAGGGCGCCGGTCGTTTTAATATGGACCAGGTGTTGTCGGCCAATACCAGCCTCTTTGTCAGTTTGAATGTGCCCGATTTTAAATCCTTCCAATCCGATTTTGAGGAGTTCCTGAAAAAGCAGGGCAGCTACTATGCGCGCGAAACCAAGCTGAAAGCACTGGAACGTTACAGCAAAAAGCCGTTCATCCCGTTTTTCGAAGAAATTGCCGGCGACGAATACGCACTGGCTTTTGGACAGGTCACTCAAAACGAACCGGCCAGCAACCGCTTTTTCATTGCCCGGGTGAAAGGGCAATCTGTTGCGCGCGAGAAACTGCTGCCCATGCTCGAAAGCTTCGCACAGTTGAACAAGAAAAACGTTGCGCAGATGCAAACGAACTATCAGATTCAGCAGGACAAGGCATTTACCATCTACGAATTTCCGTTTGGCAATTTGCCAGAGTTGTTATTTGGACAGGCTTTTAGTGCAGCCGAAAGCAATTACCTCGCTTTTTACGACAATTACCTGATTTTTGCCGATAACCTCCCGGCCCTGAAAAACTATATTCATGATCTGGTGCTGTCGTCCACCTTGTCAAAGGATATCCATTTCCAGAAGTTTAACCAGCAAATGGCTTCGCGGTCGAGCCTCTATTTCTACCTCAATTTTTCAAAGGCCTTCAACCTGAAAAGTTATTATCTGACAGAAGAAACCTCCGGTGCCATTCAGGAAAACGAGGTTGGCCTGCGCAAGTTTTACGCGCTGGGCTGGCAAGTTTCGGCCAATTCGGGCCAATTTCTGAACAACCTGTACCTGAAATACGATCCGGTATTGAAAGAAGAACCGCAAACGGTATGGCAAAGCAAGCTGGACACCACGATCTCCATCAAGCCGCAATTGGTAACCAACCATAATGACCCCAAAAACAAGGAAGTCATCGTTCAGGACAATAAAAACAATTTGTACCTGATCAATAAGGAAGGCGTGAATTTATGGAAGATCAAGCTTTCCGGTAAAATCCTGGGCGATGTTTACCAGGTAGATTATTACCGGAACGGCAAATTGCAGTACCTGTTCAACACGAAAAACCACCTGTACCTGCTCGATCGGAACGGCAACAATGTGGCCAAGTTTCCGGTCAACTTCCGGTCGCCTGCAACCAATGGCGTGGCGGTTTTCGACTACGACAACAACCGCAACAACCGCTTTTTTGTGGCCTGCGAAAACAAGCAGATTTATGCCTACGACCGCGACGGGAAACTGGTATCCGGCTGGAACTTCGACAAAACGGATGGAGTGGTGGCCAATCCGCTGAAACATTTCCGGGTTGCAGGAAAAGATTACCTGGTTTGTGCTGACCGGTATAAAACGTACATTCTCGACCGGCAGGGCAGCATCCGGGTGAAAACAACCGATAACTTTGATCATTCGGGCAACGATTTGTATTTGGCGGATGGGGCTGCCCCGGCCGTGGTTACTACGGATAGCAAAGGAGTGGTGCACCTGCAATACTTCGATGGCAAATCGGCCACAAGCGACCTGGGAAGCTTTGGCGCCGACCACCATTTTGTGGCTGAAGACCTGAACGGCGACGGAAAGACGGACTACGTTTTGGCCGACGGGAACCGTTTGTATGTGTTTGCCGATCAGGGCAAAAAGCTGTTCGACCGGAAATTCAACGCTCCCATTTCCGGGAGGCCAAATGTTTATGCTTTTGCTGCGAACAATAAAAAAATCGGGGTGGTGTGCCGCGATGAAAACCGTGTTTACCTGGTGAATATGGATGGGAAGTTGTACGATGGTTTCCCGCTGCACGGAAATACCGATTTCAGCATTGGCTTTCTGAGCACGGGCAACCCGTATTTCAACCTGCTGGTTGGCAACGAAGACAACAGCTTTTTCAACTATAAAGTGGAATAGGCGCAGCATCAGGCAATCCCCGGGCCGGATTTTTTAACGTTTTAATTTCCCGTTTTCGGTGCGTGGAAGCTGGTCAACGAAAATGATTTCGCGGGGCTGTTCGTAGCGGCTCAACTGGTTCTCGCAGGCGGTTTTTAGCTGTAAAATGATATCTTCCCGTTCAGTACCTTCAACTACGAGCACCAGTTGCTGTCCCAGTTTGTCGTGCGGTTTCGATGAAATGTAAAAGGGCAGGTCGATGGCTCCTTCCAGCTTCTGTTCCAGTTCTTCGGGCGAAAATTTCAGTCCTCCCGAGATGATGCGGTTGTCAGCCCGGCCCAAAATGCGGAAAGTTTGCGCATCCATCAATTCGCCCAAATCGTTGGTTTGCAGAAAGCCGTTTTCCAGTCCGGGCATGGTAATGCGAACGCAGCCGCGTTCATCCAGGCCAACGCGAATCCCCTTGAGGCAACGGTACCATTTGTCTTTTCCTTTGCCATTGAGTTGCCGCAGGGCAATGTGCGTTGCGGTTTCGGTCATCGCATAGCTCGAATAGCAGCGGGTATGCACCGTTTGCAGTTTTTCTTCCAGGATTGAAGGGATGGACGAACCGCCGATCAACAAAAATTGAAGGTTAGAAATTCCAAATTCCAAACATTTTTCCACCTGGTTGATGACCATGGCGGCAAATTTGAAGGGAGCAGTTCCCAAAATATATTCGGGATGACGGAGAATGTCGAAGTTGGTGGACGGATCAACCACGTACAAATCCAGTTTACCAATCAACGCGCGGACCACCATCAATTTGCCAGCAATAAACCGGCAGGGCAGGCAATGCAACACCCGGTCGCCTTCCTGTAAATTGAAAAACTGAATGGTGCGCAGGGCGCTGGCTGCCACAAATTCTTTTTTCAGGCGAATGGCTTTGGGCTCGCCCGTGCTCCCCGAAGTTCTTGCTTCGATGAAGTCGCGGTCGTTGTACCACTCGTGTAAAAAGTCGAGCCAGTCGCATTCCCAGCCGGTGCTGTTTGCCCGGTTCCGAAGCAGCTGCTCAACTTTGGTAAGCTGGCCGTTTAAGGTGATATGTGAAGGAAAAAGTTTCAAGTTTCAAATTCCAAGTTTCAAATTCCAAATTCTCATCCCGAATTTATTTCGGGATCTTTTCAGGCATACACCGGCCCTTTTAGCAGCAGATCCTGAAGCAAGTTCAGGTTGACGGCGCATTATCAGTACCTCAAAGTCCAAATCCCAGATTTGGGTCAAACCAAAGCTGCTCGCCTCGAATTTCGAGCGGCGAATCGATGTTGTTGGTGAACAGTTGGCCTGTTCCCAATCCCTGGTGCGTTTTTATGTTTTTGGTAAAAGCCCATTGGGCAATGGCATTCAGCCCGATGTTAGATTCCAGGTAGGAGGTAATCCACCAGCCGATATTTCGTTCTTCAGCCAATTCAATCCACTCGTCGCAACCGGCCATGCCGCCGTGCAGGCTGGGTTTCAGCACCAGGTATTGCGGTCGGATTATATCGAGCAACAATTCTTTATCTTCGCGTTTGTTCAGGCCAATCAGTTCTTCGTCCAAGGTAATTGGCAGGGGCGTGTGGTCGCACAGTTTGGCCATATCGGCCCAACGGCCTGCAGCAATCGGCTGCTCGATGGAATGCAGTTGAAGGGCTGCCAGTCGTTCCAATTTTTCGCGCGCTTCGTCCACTTTAAATGCACCGTTGGCATCCACCCGAAGGGTAATCTGTCCGGGGCCGAAACGCTCGCGAACGGACTGCAGCAGTTTTAGTTCGGTGTCAAAGTCGATAGCCCCGATTTTCAACTTCAGACAACGAAAACCACTGGCCAGCTTCGCTTCAATCTGCTCCTGCATTGTTGCTGCTTCGCCCATCCAAATTAAACCGTTGATGGGGATTCCGGCTTTTCCTTCGGTAAAAGCGGAAGGAAACAGTAGCCGGTTTCCGCCGTTTTTCAGGTCGAGCAAGGCCGTTTCCAGCGCGAAGCGCAGCGATGGATAGTCGAGCAGCAGCTCCTGGTTTTCGGCAAAATGCAACGGGTCGGAGCATACATCTTCAATCAGGTAATCGATTTGAGCAGGTGTTTCCTTGCTCAGTCCGGGCAGCGGGGCACATTCGCCCAAGCCGGTTTTACCACCTTGTTCCAAATATAAATACCAAACGGTGCGGGTAACCAGCACCCCGCGGGAGGTTCCGGCAGGCTGTTTAAACAGCAGTTCGTATTTTTTGAAGTAGCCAATCATCGGATGGAGATTAGGAGTCCGGCACAAAACAAGAGGGTGAACGCCAGCGTTTCCAAAGCCAACCGTTTCAGGAAGGGATCGAGCAGGCGGTCGTCAGTTGTTTTGTAAATTTTGATGAGGTCGGTAAGAAACAGCGGCAGCGCCAGTAAAAATAGCCATTGCCACAGCGATTCCTGCTGGTGCAGGGTGAAAATAATCGCTGCTATCCATCCCCACGCGATGATGGCGATGTGGTAGATGCGTGTATTACGGCCGCCCATTTTAACGGCCAGGGTAATTTTGCCCGAATGCCGGTCGTTTTCAATATCGCGCATGTTGTTCAGGTTAAGCACGCCTGCACTGAACAAACCCATGCTGATGGCCGGTAACAGGATGGCCGTTTCGAAAAAGTTGGTATGTAGAAAGAAGACACCGATAACCGGCAACAGCCCGAAAAACAGGAACACCGAGAGGTCGCCCAGGCCGATGTAGCCGTACGATTTTTTTCCGGCTGTGTAGAAATAGGCTGCCAGCAAAGCTAAAACGCCCAGCCCGATGAAGCTAAAAAAGGCAATCGGGCTAAACTGCCAGGTACCGAAAAAAACCAGGGCGACACCCAAAACAAAGCTCAAGCCGCCAATCACCCACATGCCTTTTTTCATTTCGGACGGGGTAATCTCGCCGCCCTGCAGGGTCCGGGTTGGGCCCAAACGCTGCTGGTTGTCGGTTCCTTTCTGAAAATCGCCGTAGTCGTTGGCAAAGTTCGAAAATACCTGAATGAGCGTGGCCGTTACCATCGCCAAAATAAAAACGGTCAGGTTGAAGGCTCCGTAAAAGGCGGCCAGTGCCGAGCCCATCAGAATGCCCGACAAAGCCAACGGTAACGTGCGCAGCCGTGCTGCCTTGAGCCAACTTTTTGGTGTTGCCATTTTCCGATTCTAATCAATTTATTTTAAAGTATTCTTTTTCGAGCCAAAAACGGTACATCGGGTCAAGGACCGAAATATTGTCTCCTTGAATGTCAATGATTTCTTTGTTTTCCAGCGCTCTCTTTATCCTGACAATGTTCGCCGAAGTTCCAAGTTGATAATTTTGCAGCGTTTCTTTTGAGCTGAATTTTTCGACGCCCTGCAGCAAGGCATGCAGGAAGTTTATCTGCGAGTTTGTTAGTTCATCGGTTTTCGACTGGAACAGCAAACTAAGCTGATCCACAATCCCCTGATGAGCTTCCCGGATGTTGCCCGCGGTACACTCGTTGCCGGTGCGTAACCAGCTTTGTTGGGCCAATTGCTGCACGTAATAGGGATGACAGTCGGCCAGATCGGCAATCAGCGCTGCGTTATCCTTCGAGATGAGTTTGTTTGTATCCTTGAACCGGGCTGTGATGAAACTGATCCAGTTCTTCTTTTTGATTTTATCCAGAAAGATCAGATCGCCAAACTTATAAAAAGGCATCGACGAGTTGGTGAACACCTCCAGCAGCATGTGGCGTTTGCTCCCGTAAAGGCAATAGGCAACATGTTGTTGCTTTTGCCAGCTCGCTCTCAATTTCTTCTGAAATGCCAGCGGATCATTAAACATGGCAATATTCTGAAATTCATCAATGCAAATCACGAACTTCCATCCTTTCTCAATAGCGATTTTATCGGCCATGTTTAAAATATCATCCGGATGCTTAATCACTTCTTTCCAGTCGAGGCTCAGCGATAGGTTTTGCTGGTTATCAGGGCTGAATGAGATTTTGGGAAGAAACCTGCCCAGAAATTTTCCGGCATTTTCGAGCACGACTTCCACTTTGGAAGCTGAGGCCTTTAACACTTCGGTTGCCAGCAGCTGGTAGAATTCTTCTTCGGTCCGCACACTGAAGGTGTCCAGAAAACAAAAATGGAGATCTTTGTGTGTTTTTAAAGCTTTGTTGGCAGCATGTTGCACCAAGGATGATTTTCCCCACCGTCTGGGTGAAATGAGAATGGTGTTGACAGATGCAGAAAAATTATTTACCAACCGGCCCTGTTCGGCCTCCCGGTTGGTAAAGTTTTGCTCAATCGCCAATTTGCCAAAAACAAAAGGTGTTTCCATTGTTTCGCTTTTGGAACGAAATTAACTAACAAATATGTAACTAACAAACATGTAACTAACAAATGTGTTAGTTTGTAAGTTGTTCGTATTAAGGGAATTTCGGGAATTTCTTAAAATCAGGCTTCCGTTTTTCGAGGAATGCATGTTTGCCTTCCTGGGCTTCTTCTGTCAGGTAATACAGCAGGGTGGCGTTTCCGGCAAACTCCTGGATACCGATTTGGCCATCGAGTTCGGCATTCAAGCCGAGCTTCAGCATGCGCAGGGCCAGCGGACTGTGCTCCTGCATTTTTTGCGCCCAGGCAACTACTTCGTCTTCCAGCTGGTCAAACGGGACCACTTTGTTCACGAGGCCCATTTCCAGCGCTTCGGCAGCCGAGTATTGGCGGCACATGAACCAGATTTCGCGTGCTTTCTTCTGACCAACGATACTGGCAAGGTACGACGAGCCCAAACCGGCATCGAAACTACCTACTTTCGGGCCGGTTTGCCCGAAGATGGCGTTTTCGCTGGCAATGCTGATGTCGCAAACTACGTGCAATACGTGTCCTCCGCCAATAGCGTAGCCGTTCACCATGGCAATCACCGGCTTGGGCATGCTGCGGATTTGTTTCTGCACTTCGAGGATGTTCAATCGTGGAATGCCGTTCTCGTCGATATAGCCGCCGATGCCTTTCACGGTTTGGTCGCCACCGGCACAAAAGGCTTTGTCGCCTGCGCCGGTCAGCACAATCACGTTGATGCGGTTGTCTTCACGGCATAGGTGCAGCGCGTCACTGATGTTGTTCACCGTTGTGGGACGAAAGGCGTTGCGTACCTGTTCGCGGTTGATGGTAATTTTACCAATCCCGTCGTAGTAATCGAAAAAAATATCTTCGTATTCTTTAATGGTTTCCCATTGGCGTTTTGTAGTCATGGTATGTTGTTTTTATTGTTTTATAAATTTGAATAATCCACGAAATGTTTGAGTGTTCACCTCTGCATCCGTGAAAATTTCAAGCAAAGCCGGGGTCTGCTGTTTCGGTGAATAAAAAATTCTCAACGCTTCATTTAGTTCCGTTTCATTTTCGGCTTTGTAATAATCGAGGCCAAAGGTTTTGGCGATGCCATCAGCCTTTAATTTATTCTCGGTGAAGAAATGCTCGCGGTAGGCGGGTGTTTCGCCGGGGCCTTTGATGAGGCCAAAAATATTGCCGCCGCCGTTGTGGACGACGATCACCCGCAGGTTGTTTTTCAGGTGATTGTTCCAAAGCGCGTTGGAATCGTAGAAAAACGACAGGTCGCCCACGATGACGGTGTTCAGTTTTTCGGATGCCGCGGCAAAACCCACTGCCGTTGACAGGCAGCCATCGATACCAGCCGTGCCGCGGTTGCAGAAATAGTGTGCGTTTTTTACGGCATCGCAAATTAGCGCGTAGCGAACCGGGGTGCTGTTGCCCAGGTGGACTACCGAATTTTCGGGCATGGCCTGCCGGATTTGCTCAAAAACGGTGAGATCGCTCCATTCTGTCTGTGTCAAATACTGGTCACGCAACTTGTTTACACGAGCTTCTTTATTTTTCCAAAGCTGCAAATAACCTTTTTCTTTTTCATTCAATTTGGGTTGAAGGGCTTCGAAAAAGTCGGCGGCATCAATCGATATCACTTTCGTCAGCGATTGGTATGTGTCGAAATGCTCGTTCGACAAAGTGAGGTGCCAATGATTGGCAGGCTTGTTTTTCCGCAGAAATTGTTTGAGCGATTTCGAAACGTATTGCCCGCTAAAACTGATCAGCAGGTCGGGCTGAAAGTCAGCCGGATTATCTTCCAGGATGGCTGCCATCAGCGTGTCGATACTGCTGCAAAATGGTGGAGCATCCAGGTTGGCCAAATGTTCTTTCAGCACGACGGCACCGGTTTTTTCGGCCAGCTTGGCCAGCAAATTTTCCAGCGAAGGGTTTGGCGTTTGCTGACCAGGCAGGATCAATACTTTTTCAGCCCGATCAAAAGCCAACGTAAGCTTTTCCAATTCGGCGCCAGGGAGTAGTTGGCGTGTTTCTGCCGTTTCGATCACCTTCACGGGAGGAAGTGACTCATCCAGCAAATCGTGCAGTGGTTCTTCCAGCGGGATGTTGATGTGTACCGGGCCGGGCGTGCCGGAAACGGCCAGGTTCAGGCATTCATTTATTTCACGGGCGGCCAGCCACAGTTCTTTTTCCGACTCGCCCAGGGGCAGGTTGATTTCTTTTTTGACGAAATTCCGGTACATGTTCTCTTGTCGGATGCATTGGCTTTCCAGTTGGTCGATCCAATAGCCGGGCCGGTCGGCCGTCAGTACGACCAGCGGGACGTTTTGGTAAAAAGCTTCGGCAATGGCGGGCGTGTAGTTGAGGGCGGCTGTGCCCGAGCTGCAAGTAATGGCTACCGGTTTGCCGGTTTGTTGGGCCAGGCCCAGGGCAAAGTAAGCTGCACTGCGCTCGTCAACCACGTTGCGGCAGTTGAAGCCTTCACTCCCGGTGAAAGTATGGGTGAGCGGCCCGTTGCGCGAACCCGGCGAAATGATGATGTCCTCTATTCCTTTGGATAATAATAGAGAGGCCAGCTGCTGGATGTGTTTCTTTGTTGAAATCATGTATTTTGAATAGCCTCGATGGCTGATAACAAGGTTTTTGCTTTGTTGTTGGTTTCTTCCCATTCTTCTTCGGGGACTGACTTGGCCGTAATCCCACCGCCGGCGTAAAGGATATATCGGTCGGGCGTAATTTCCATGCAGCGTAAATTAACAAACAGACGCACCGATTCGTTCATTTGCCAGGGGCCTAAATAACCGGTATAGTAACGGCGGTCGTGCTTTTCAATTTTCGAAATATACCGGTCTGCCTTCGACTTTGGCAAACCGCAAACCGCCGGCGTTGGGTGCAATCCGGCAATAAAATCGCCCAGCCGGTTTTCAAGCTTTTTGGCCGAAAAGTAGAAACTGGTTTTCAGGTGGGCCACCCGTCCGCTTTCCATCGTTTCGGGGCCTTTGGTTGTGTAAGGGTGAATATTGAACCGGTAGAATACATCGAGCATGTAGCGCGAAACGAAAGCCTGTTCCTCGATGTCTTTGGTGTGCCAGCCGTAATCCGAATCGGCTCTGCGTGCTTGTGTGCCGGCTAACGACACTGTTTCCAGGGTTTTGCCATGCGACTGGAGCAGTACTTCGGGCGTGGCGCCCATCCAGAGCCCGGCTTCGGGCAGATTTACCAGATACACGAAAGCATTGGGCGTTTGTTTGCGCAGTTGCATGTATAGCTTGCCGATCGATTCGTCATTTCGTTTCTGCGGAATCAGTCGGGAAACAATCACTTTCGATAGTTTGGTTTTGCGGATTTCGGTAATAGAGGCCTCAATATCTTTCAGGTAATGGTCTTTTTCGATGATAAAATGATCGCGGACAGTTTGTTCGCCGCAATTGCACTGGGGAAGGTCTTCCAGGCGAAAAGTCTTAAGTTCGTGGTAGTTTCGCAGATAGATGCCGGGTTTCAGCAAAAGCAAAGGCGATGTTTCACCCAAACGATAAGGGGCAAAAACGAAACCTTCCTTTCCGTTCAGTTTATTGAAATCAGACAGGTTGACCACATCTTCCTTTTGGCCGATCAGGATTTCCGGGTGGTGTTCCGCGGGCATCGACCAGGCAGCAAATGGCAGGTTTCTGGTCAATAAGGAATCAATAAAAAAACTGTATTCGTCTCGTCTAACCATTCCTTTTCACGATCATATTGGTCACCCGGATAGTTGAAACCAGGCGTCCGTCTCCATTTGTTACATCAACATTCCAAACGTGGGTCTGGTTTCCCTGGTGAATAATTTTTGCAGTTGCCTGCACGGTTCCTCCCCGCACGCTTCCGGTATGGCTTCCGGTAACGTGAATCCCCCGGATATCGAACTCATTCATGTCGATCACCAGCATGCTGCCCAGTCCGGCAAGGGTTTCGGCCAGGGCCAGGTTCGCGCCGCCGTGCAGGAGTCCATCGGGGCGGGTAGTTTGCGGACAAACAGGCATGGTGGCTTTTACTTCGCCTGCGGCGATTTTTTCAATTTGTATCCCCAAGTTGCCAATCAGGCTGTTTTGCATGGCCATGTTGATGGTCTCAAGGGGCGTATCAAGGCTTAATGTGCTAAAATCCATCGTGTATTTTCTGAAATGAAGGCCCTAAAAATAACGCTAAGTTTTAACTTTTAGAAAGACTTGTGCCCCTAATTGGCGGGTGAACGGGTAAAACCTCCGTTTTATTCTTATCGCGTCGGCGATGAATAAAACGGAGCAGTAATGGCTATTCAGCTTGGTTAAAACCGATCAAATCGTGTTTGCGCAGGTATTTTTCAAGTTGGACGCCGCTGATCGACAAATCGGACGGGGGATTGTTGTTGTTTTCGGTCAGGTATAACAGTTGTGATTCGTGCGGTTTCAGACTGAGGGTGATTTTATCCAGGTTGCCTAAGCCGGTGCTGGTCTCTGGTTTCCATTCATAGACCCAACATTGTTTTTCGCCATTGAGTTCAAGCATGTAAAAGTCTTCATTTACTGTTTCATCCGTATCGTTTACGATAAGAACGCCCCAGGCTTTTGGCGATTTGTAACGACGGACAGCTACTTTGCATTTTCTATTTTGGCCCCAATAGGGCAAGGATGCGCTTTGCGGTCGGTCTTGTGGCTGGAGGAAGCGCCAGTGATTTAACTCTTCTTCTGTCAGTGTTGAAAAGCGGTCGGAGGTGTGGACCACGCCTCCCAAAATTCCGTTCCAGTGGGCGATGGTCGTCTGCTCCATGTCCGAAAGCTTGTTGTTTACCTGGCGCAGATAAATGGTGTCGGGGTCGTTTTGCCAATACACATTGTTAAAATACTGGCAGGCGTATGTTTCGCGGAACATATTGCCCACGCCCTGGTTGGTCCATTCGCTTTCCACATCATTTGATATGCGCATAGCATCAACAAACCCGATGAGAGGTGCGAAAGGCGAGATGCTTGCCAGCCAATAGCTGCCTGCCCCAATTTCTTCACGGATAATCCGGAGAACCTCAACGAGGATTTGTACCGAAGATTTATCCCGGTTGTAACGTTTGATGTTGTAACTGTCCCGCAGTCCCCAATCCAGGAAATCGGTTTTAAAGAAGGTGTAGCCCATCTTCCGGAAAGCACGGAAAACCCGGGCAATATATTTTTGCACCTCGGGGTGGCTGCCATCCAGCGCATAATGCGGCCCCTCGGGAAGGTTTCCATGCGGTACCGGATTGCCGTCCAGGTCGTTGATGAGCCAGTTGGGGTGGTTGCGGAAAAGCTTGCTGTTTTCATCTACAATAAACGGGGCCACCCATATTCCGGCGCGGTAGCCGCGCTGAAAAATTTCGCGGGCAGCATCTTCCATCGAACGGGGCCATTTTTCGTTGGTGTCCAGCCAGTCGCCGTGCACACAATAGCAGTCGTCAATCTGAATGGTTTGTAGTGGAATTTTGGGTGAGAGCTTGTCGAGTGTCTCAAGCTGTTCTTGCAGTTTATCAAAGGAAAAGTCTTGTTTGTGTTCGTACCACGAACTCCAGTGAAAACTGGTTTTGGTGTCTTTACGGGCCACCATGCTTTCCGAAATGTTCCAGGCAATGTGCTGCAGGGTTTCGAAGGGTAGGTTCCCCTGGATGATATAAATATCGGGAAGTTTGATGAAATCATCCTTCAGAGGAATGTTTTCCATCACAAAACCTGTCTCAAAGAAAATATCTTCTTTGTCGGGGTGCCTATCGAGCAGGCCTTTGCGGTGAGGTCGGTTATAAATGGTACTTTTCTGAATGAAGTCGTAATGCTCGTACGCGCCAAAAACTAAGGTGTCGTTATTGTCGGCCAATAAAGCTGTGGTCAGGTGCGAATCGTACGACCAGGCCTGTTCGCCCAAGTGGTTGCCCCACTCCTGTGCACTGGGTTTCTGGATTGGGAAGAGGCCTGACTGGCCGCCAAAGCCCAAGCCTTGTTTAAAGAAACGGTCGGCCCCTTCCAAACGACCTTCTCCCAACGGTGAAAAATAGAAGGGAGCACGTGACATGCTACTTAACTCTGCACCAATCGATAGAGATCCGTTATTGATTTTCAGGTCGAGCATCACAAAACCGCGATCTAATTCATAAATGATGCGTTTCCCCTTTGGCGAGTCGCCCATAAAGGTGTTTCGCACAAAAATACTTTGACCGTCGATGGTGGGGCGGCAATTGCGCAAGCGAATGTTTCCGGCAATCAAATCAAAGGTGCCGTCGCTGTGCAGGATCCATTCCGGCCTTCCCAGCTTAAACTTGGGGGTGGCCTGTGGTACGTCATTCCCAAGCGCTTCCTGAAAAGAAGCGAA
The DNA here is from genome assembly GCA_050178015.1 of Mangrovibacterium sp. GTDB lineage: Bacteria > Bacteroidota > Bacteroidia > Bacteroidales > Prolixibacteraceae > Gaoshiqia. The sequence goes on along the minus strand of JBFXGM010000023.1, from coordinate 7,479 downwards.
TGGCAACATGGTGCTTCCGAGGCCGGCAGCCATCATCTTCAGAAAACTTCTTCTTTCTAATGGGTTTGAAGTCATCAAGCAGTAATTGTTTAGTTTTTGAGCAAGGTAAAATTAACAACTTTTAACACACTTCGTTCAATTCTGGTGAAAGTTCGGGAGGGTATGACCCTCTTGTAAATGAGTGTATTGAAGCAGGATATGTTGTATAAAATGTTTTCATAAGATTGGTTTGGGCTGGTTGGTACCGTGTTTATTCGATTGTTCGCCTGAAAATTATCCTTTTCTATGGTAGAACAGGGACAGGGACAAGCTGGTTCAAAACTTCGGGGAAGTATTCAACTGTGATCCGTTTCGTTCCCGGGCGCTTCCCCGGTTTCCAAAATTGCTACACGATTCAATGCAGTTGCTTTTTCATTGATTTCAGTAGCTTATTCTTTTGGTGGGTCGGCAAGTCTTGGATCCGGGCTTTGTGGCATCCTCCTGGTAACACGATCACCTTGTTGTTGCCTCTTTTCCGGACGCTGGCTGCGCTGGCCGACCAGGGGTCAATTTCGCCGTAAATCAGCAGGATGTTTTTTGCGTGGTTTTGTAAGAAGTTGTTCACCATCTGCGAGGTTTCCGGATGATATGGCACTGGTTGGTTTCCGGGGATCATAAACCGTCTTAAATAACCGCTTGCTGAAGCAATGGACAAAAGATCAGTGAAAGGCTTGGTGTCGTAACCGTAATAGCCGAGTTCGCGGGCGGCTTGGTAGAAGAAGGCCCGGTAATGGGCTGAGCCTTCCTTCGAAAAGTAATCAGGCGGACTGATTTTCACGAAATGCTTAAAGAGTGTTTGATCGTCGGCAGAAAGGTCGGGGATTTCATGTGCAGAATGCCCCCACTGCCAAAAGGAATAGGAATATTCCAGGACCGAAAAGTCCAGAACTTCATCCATACTGATCGGGTAATTGTACTTTCTGGCATCGGAGTAATTCTTCAACAGGGCGACCATCTGCTTCCTCCTTTTTAATATCTCACGTTGAAAAGCCATAATTTTTTCCCGACATGTTTCCGAACCTACCTGTGCCAGGAAACCTTCGTGACGCCCGTCTTGCACACCAAAGTTCAGTGGGGCGACGTAGGCCACTGTCATACTCACATCATCGGGGAAAATGGCCCGGTGTGCCAAAGCCGTTTGTCCGCCTTTGCTGATTCCTGTATTCAGCCATTTGCCGCTGTAATACAATTTGAAAAGCTGGGTGATCCGGTGATGGTCCCTGGCTGCATTTTCGACGGTGAGGTATTGCCAGGCGATGGAATCGGGGACCGATTCGCCAAAGTAACGGTGTTCCACACAGATTTGGTTGGCGTCGAGCAATAAGCTTAACTCGTTTATATAATTTGGTTGGGCCGCATATTCGGCGCTGTAACCCTCGGTGATCAGAACCACGGGGCGGTCAACTGCGCGTTCGGCCACAAAAACCCGCTGGTTGAAAAAGCCGGCTGTGGTATCGTTGTGGTTGAGTGGTTGGCGAATTTTAAGCTGGTATAAATTGTTGAAAAGGCCGTTCCCTTCCATTTCGCGAATGTCGGACAGGTCGGGCTGAGATTGCAAAAACTGCAATAAGTCCCGAGCTTCGGCCTGCCAGGCAACATTCAGTATAAAAATGAAACCGATCAGAATTGGGCGTATTTTTTTCATGTTTAGACTTTGTATCCGAAAAATAATCAGGTTGAAAGATATTCTTTCAAATATGAAGAAACTATTAAGTCTGGAAGGTGTTATTTAGAATATTTTTAAATAGCCCGAATTAAGAGATATTTTTGTCTGAAAATTAATAGTGACCATCACAAGTCATTTTTTAGTGGAGGATGATAGTTTATGAAGAATTTATTTTGCCCGATTTCGGATGAGCGAATTAACGAACAAGTTCCGCGTATGACGGCGGTACTGGTTATTGTATCGGTGATTATTGGCTTTGCCTTCAGTTCGGTTTTAGTGATGGCCGTTGTGGCTGCCGACTTTTTCATCCGCGCTTTTACAAAAATGAAATTCAGCCCGCTGAGCTGCCTGGCATATTGGCTGGTACGTTCGTTGAAATTGCCGGCCAAGTCGATCGACAAAGCGCCCAAGATATTCGCTGCCCGCATGGGGTTTGTAATGACTCTTGCGTTTACTTTTTTGTATGGAATGCAATTGTTTACCGCATCGGCAGTTGTGGCCGGGGTGCTGGTGTTTTTTGCCGGACTGGAATTTGCTTTTGCCTTTTGTGCCGGATGTACCATCTACACATACCTGGTCTTGCCTTTTTACAGGAATTAATTTTCCAACACAAATAGTTTTTTCTCGCAAACCGGCTTTGTCCGGTTTTTTTTTGATTCATTTTTCTGCCAGCGTTCCGGCCACCGTCTCTACTTTCCGGAAAACGCGCAACAGGTTGCCTCCCCAGATTTTTTAATTCTACTTATGACATCTGGGTGATGGTCGATCAATTTTCTGGCAGTTAATCCTGGCCGATTTGCAGTTTGTCGGTTTTTGCTATTAAATCGGTTGAAGAAAGGTTTACTTTGAACAAAAGTAAAAATACTTCTATGCAACGGTTAATTTTATTGCTACTGTTGTCTTCAAACATGCTTTTATTGTTTGGTGGAAACAATCGGTATTCGGTGCATAAACTTGCCGAAGAGCAGGTACAGGCAAGATTCCTTTATGACAATGCCCCGCTTCGTTATTATTCAAACATATTGATCCAACTTAGTGGAAATCCAAGCGAGGAGGACTCGTTGATCATGACGGAACTGGTGGATTCGCTAAATATGTTGGTGGATAAGTGGGATGTGTACTTGATCCCGGAAGGAACTTCCAATCTTGACGTTGAGATACATGATCATTGGAGTGACGATGATGAATGCAGGATTATTGAACAAGGCGAGAATCCCCGACAGATCGTGAAAAGAACGGTTGTGTTGAACATTCCTGAAGAAGCAGGTTTTACGGAACGCAAGAAGTTGATTTACTTTTATGTGCTTCGGGCATTAGTGAAGCCAAAAGCCGGCAACGGGGATCCCGATTCCATCAGCGGGTCTGTATTTTCGGAAAATGACCCTCAAAAGATGACCTTCCACCCGGTTGATTTTGCGATTATCAAAGAGCTCTATTCTCGAAAATACGAGGATAACAATGCAAGTAGCTCCAGAAAAATGTCACCTGGCATCCTGAAATCGTATTCACTCCGGATACTTGTCAACCTGTTTGCATTATTGTTTTCGCTGTCCTTCCTGATATTCATGTCGCTTCTTGGGAAGTTTAGGGAGCACAACTACTCATTCGTTCCATTTTTGAAACAAGGACTATTGGTTGTCACGGGTGGCTTGATTTACATCATGGTCATTCTGCTCGCATCTGTCAGTAACGCGCCAGGCATCTCAAATTCGTTCTCTGTTGTATTCGTGATCATCGTTGCTCATTTTTCGATTGGATTGATTGTATCTAGTTTGATTTTCCTTATTGAGCGGGCTGTTCTAACACGTAGCCGGAATGTTTATCTGGAGGTTATTGTTCCTTTTCTTACCGTTGTTTTGATTGTGCCCATTTTTATTTTGCTGTCTGCATTTTTAATACCAATCGATAAGCCCTCTTTTTCAATCTATTTTTCAGCGGAGGCAGGGGCATTGCTTTACGTTTTATTAATGGGTTTTGGACGGTCGATTTTCATTTTCAACCGAAAAAAATCGGAGTGTATTATTCGTAAAAAGGACCTGGAATTGGCCAAGGTAAACGAACTTCACAAACAGGCAGAACTCCAGTCGCTAAGGGCGAAGATCAATCCGCATTTTTTGTACAATGCGCTCAATTCGATTGCAAGTTTGGCAACTGCTGATGCCAGTAAAGCAGAGCAAATGGCTTTAGCACTTTCCGACTTTTTCAGATATGCTATCAATCGGGAACAAAAAAGCTTTAACACACTTTCCGAAGAACTAACAGCTATCCGCACGTATCTCGAAATTGAAAAAGTGAGGTTTGGCGAACGGCTTCATTTTGACATCGAATGCCCTTCCAGGCTTATGGAAACTCAAATCCCGCAACTTCTCATTCAACCGTTAGTCGAAAACGCCATCAAGCATGGATTATCGATCCTTACAGGTAATGGGCTTATCCGGATTGTTGTTACCGAGGTGCATAACTTGTTAATTGTCCGGGTAGCTGACAATGGCCCCGCCTTTCCGGATGGACCTCTAAGTGGTTATGGGATTCGGAACACGCAGGAGCGGATTTCTTTGCTTTATGGTGAAGAAGCTTCGATAACGTGGAAGAATGGAGAGGATAAGTACATTGAAATTCAGTTACCTGCAAATTAGGACAATGTTAAAAAAGCTTAATTTAAGTCATGAAATTGTGATTATGTTCTTTTGATGAAGTAACTTGGTTCTACATAAAAAATAATACATCTCCATCAACCTTTAAATTATTTTTAATGAAACGAATTTTCCTCCTGGCCTTTTCCGTGGTCATGGGTGTTTTTACTTTCGCCCAAACTGTTGTTGAATGTCCCAAAATCGGGATGAGCACCGCTTCCAATGTAAAACTTGATAAAGTTGAATTGCTTGATAGTGAGACGATACTCTGGTTTCATGTTCGCTATACGCCAGGCAACTGGATTTTTATCCCTGACCAATCGTTTATTCAGCCGGTTGGCTCACAAGAGAAACTGTTTATCGTTTCAGCCGACGGCATTCCGGTGAATGAAAGGTTTATCATGCCCGAATCTGGCGAAGTGAGCTACAAATTGGTATTCCCTAAAATTGATGCGGCTGTTGCCAAACTCGACTACGGTGAAGCCAACGATGGCGGCAGCTGGTTTATTTATGATATCCAGCTAAAACCCGAATTATTTCAATCGGTACTTCCTGAGAAGCTGAGTGGTAACTGGTTTCGAAATGACAATGCTCAATGGGAAATCAGCTTTTTTGATTCTGTTGCTATTTACAATAGCCAGGTGTGGAAATATGGTTCATATTCTGAAAAGGACGGGATTGCTAAAATTGTGCTGAAAAACGACTCAAAAAAATTGGATATTTACACGCAGCTGATTAACGACTCGACTTGCAGGATCGGGGAATCTCCTCTGGCGATGGTTTCTTACTCAAACCGGCCGGATAAATCAGTGATCTCGGCCGATGAGGACTTATTTGAATCATCGGTCTTTAAAGTGGACACGGTCACTTATCGCGGCTACATCCGTAATTTTAGCCCACGCTATTCGCAGCGCACAGGAATGGTTTATGTGAATGATGCGATTGTGGGCGATCAGATTTCCCACTTAATAAGGATTGCTGAAGACGGCAGTTTCGAGGCGAAATTCCCGAATTGTAACTTGCAGAATGTCCTTATTCGCTTACCATTTTTTTATGGCACAGTTTTTCTTGAGCCGGGTAAAACAACTTTTCAGCTTTTTGACAACAGCAACCCGGAAAATCTGGTCTTTTTTATGGGGGATTGCGCCCGGATAAATACTGATTTGTTCCAACTGAAGGATATTCGGAATTTTAATTATCAGGAAATGCAGGAAAAAATACTGGATTTTTCACCTGAACAATACAATGCCTGGTGCCAGGAACTAAAACAGCGGGATTACGATGAGTTGGCAAACCACGGGCAAAAATACCCGCTGAGTGCCAAAGCAAAACAGGTGAAAAGTCTGGAGTTTGACTACCGGAACGCCGAAAGACTTTTGAGCTATGATATGCAGAAGGTTTCAGCCTGGCGGGCAAAAAACAATATCCCAAGAGATCAATGGGAAATTGATTTTAAACCCGAAAAGCCGGATAGTAGTTACTATGACTTCTTAACGAATGATTTTACAAATAATCCATTGGCTGTAATGACCGGGGAATACTATTTTTTCATCAACCGGCTGAGGTACTTGGATATTTTAAGAGAGAATGGATCGAACATCGGTTTGACGACACAGGATATTCTTGAGGAATTGAAAGAGACGGGCTATCAGTTAAAACCTGAAGAAGAGGAAATGGCTGCCCGTTTGAAGGAAATCGACTCGCCTGAATTTAAAAAGCTCCAAGAAGAGTTTCAAGATAAATATGGCGCGCAGGCTCGAAATTTTCAGAAAAATTATGCTGATAAGTTAAAGGAATTTTATCAGGAGAATCGTGGCACGGCCATTACGCCCGAGATGATGGAGGAATATTTAATCGGGCTGCATGTTGAGCTGACGGAGGAAGACAAGGCATATCTTGCTGCCTGGAAGGATCATGCCTCCCAACCTTTAGTGAAGAAAGTAGGCCTGCTTCAATCAGAAATAGGAGATTTGCTGAACAAGTTTCATACGGATCACCGGCCTTTTGTGAATGGGCTCTTTGCAAAAAGAAGGATAGAATCCCGGAATGAAAAGATACAAAGCGTTTTGGGTATTCAACCTGGCTTAGCGACCGATATAATGCTGTCGCAGGAATATTGTCGCCCGATTGTTTCAGAAATGACACCGGTTTCGAATGAACGACTAAAAGAGATGCAAGCACAGGTCAACACGCCGTTTATTGCCAGTTATATTGGTTTGATGAATGAAAACACGAAGGCAAAAATTGAGGAGAACAAAAAACTGGCGGTGGCAAAGGTAAATGATGTCCCTGAAAATGAAGGCGACAATGTTTTCGAGTCCATCATGCAGAAGTACAAAGGGAAAGTGGTTTATGTTGATTTTTGGGCAACCTGGTGCGGCCCTTGCCGGTCGGGTATCGAACGAATTAAGCCATTGAAAGAAGAGCTTAAAGATGAAAATGTGGCTTTTGTTTACATCACCAATCAAACTTCACCAAAAGGAACGTACGATAACATGATTCCGAGTATCAGTGGCGAACATTACCGGGTGTCGGAGGATGAATGGAATATTCTGAGCGACAAGTTTAAAATCTCCGGAATTCCGCATTACACCTTGGTTGGCAAGGATGGTCAGGTGATTAATCCACATTTGGGACATATGGAAAATTCGCAGTTGAAAACCCTATTGATGAATTATATCAACGAGTAGCAAGTCCCCATGATGGCACAAGCACCTTTGCGATACAGGACACTGATTGCCGATGATGAACAACTTGCCCGTGCCCGGTTGATCAAGTTACTATCGATATATCCCAATCAAATTGAACTAATTGGTGAAGCACAAAATGGGCTGGAGTGCCGCGAAATGATTGACCGGCTAAAGCCAGACTTGCTGTTTCTTGACATTCAGATGCCAGGCATAAACGGTTTCGAAGTTTTGCAACAAACGAATCACTTACCAGTAATCATTTTTTGCACGGCCTACGACGAGTTTGCTCTCAGGGCGTTCGAGACCAATAGTATCGATTATATTGTGAAACCGGTGAAAGCTGAACGCATCCTGAAGTCGATTGAAAAGCTTAATTTGCTAAACCAGCAGACGGGGCAGCGGGAATTGCTGGAGATGGTTGAAAATTATCTCGGACAAAAACAAAAAAAAG
>JBFXGM010000022.1:54328-90394 GCA_050178015.1 Mangrovibacterium sp. | reverse complement strand
CGAAAAATGTGATTGATATTGAACTTCTATGACCTGCGGATCCTGAGTAGAATCCTTTGTTTCCTGAATAAATAATGAATATTCACTTATCCCCGCTTCTTGCAATTTATTATCCAACTCGTCTTTCAGCTTATCCTTAGTGTATGAACATGAGGCACGGCGAAGATTGGTTATTTGTTTCTTTCTCAGTTCACCCTCAAAACCAAAGAAAGCCCGGTCAATGGCAATATCAATGTCTTCTGAAAATCGTTCAATAAGGTTCCATGCTTTACTTAATGATGTTCCTCCCTTGAAAACAATATGAGTTGCACACTCGCAAGAAAACAAGGCATACAGGACCATTGTTACCCACCAGTCTTTTTCGATAGCAATATTAGGTAACCCAGTTGTTAATGCCACACTACTAAGCAGTTCAGCTCTTTCTTTTTCAGGGATTCTAATCCAATTATTCACTTTTCTTCAATTTTAAGAGTATATCCGCAATCCATTCCGGTGCAAGAACAGCGTCATGTAAAATATTTTCAGTGGCTTCATAAGCCAAAGCCTCACCGATTTTTTTCAGTTCGGGTTCTGTTACGTTCCCTTTCCCAATTTCTTTCAATGCAAATATTACTAGCGTGGAGATACTTCCTTTAAATGAAAGGTATTTGGCTACGGTCTTTTTAAATCGGATAGTAGCTCTTTTGCCCACTTTAATAATTCGTGGCGCACCATCGGTAAGAAAAACAACCTTCATTGGAACCTGGGTTGATAATCCCAATTTGTTCAACGCAAAGACTCCGGTTGGTATCAACCTGGCCTTTTCTTTTCTGGCAATTGCTTTTGCTATTTCTTCTACTGAAGGATAAACAATTCCCACATACTTGCTGATTTTCGGATAGAGATAAATTCCATTCGACAACCGTATTATGAAGTTTTCCCGGCAAAGCCTTGAAAGAACCTGCCGGACTGCATCACCACTACCCAAAGATTTAAAATCACTCGCAAAAAGAACATTCCCACGCCTCTTTCCTTTAATGAGTTTTTCTATCTGTTTATGAATAGATTGCATGTATTATTCATTCAAATTATTGTCACAAATATAGCATAAATGTATGACAATAAATTATCCAAAATTCGTCAGAAAACTTGCGTTTTTTACTCGTTCTTCTTTTTCAAAGGACGCCAGATAATTTTCTGTCGTTTTCAAATCATTATGACCTAAACTTTCAGAAATATAGGCAATATTAGCACCACTTCGCTTTAAAACTGTGGCATAGGAATGCCGGGCAGTATATGTGCTCAAGGATTCAATCCCTAAAGTTATTCCGATCTTTTTTAGTCTCTTATTACAAAGTTTAGTGACAGCTTTTATTACATCTTTTCCCTCAAAGGGTGTTTCCTTGCCTGTAAGATAGCCAAATATATAATCATCCGGCTTTGGGGATTTTTTACCCCATCTTTTGATAATTAGGTCCATTTCAGGTGTCAAAACCGCACATACTTCTTTTTTCACCTTGGACGTTCGGGATGTTTTTGCACGTAAAAAACAAATCTCACCGTTCCGTATATTGGAATATTTGAGCGTAAGCATGTCTGCGAAGTTGATACCATTACACAAGTAGGAGAAAAACCACAGATCGCGATATTTCTCTGTCGTTTCTTTTCCGTCAGTATAATTAGCTACTGATTTTATTTGTTGCAATGTAAGTGCCAATTTCCGGCCTGTTCCCGTTGGTATTTCATATTTCCCATTACCAAACGGATATTGATTTTCCTTTATTATTCCGGCTCTTTTTGCCTCATTAATAACAGAACGGATTGCACGGCAATACATTCCTATGGTTGTATATGCTCGTCCTAATTTTAGCATGTACTTTTCGTAGTTTTTTAGCCAATCTACGGTAACTGCCATGTATCGAATATTCCCTCCACCATAAGATTCCACACTTTTAAGTGCATCCTGATAGAATAGATGAGTTCCAACCTGTTCATTATCCAATAAAGCCTGAATCTTTAACTTAAATCCAGCATTTAATGTATCTGAGGGGGACTTGGTCATACGGCTATTTAATGCCTCAAAGGAGAAGCCACCTTCGTACAGCAAAATCTGAACGATGCCTCTCACAACATCAAATGAATTCTGAATATCCAATCGCATAGAAATCATCTTCTTACTCTTGCTATCGGGTAGTTTTTCCCATTCATCTGATGTTATATATTTCCCGGTTGAATAATACTTGCGGATACGCTGGAATGTTACACGTATTTTGACAGGGAATAAATTGTCTTTGGTTGCCCTCCGGTCATCTAAAATAGAAGATACCGTAACTCCACTGTTTGCATAATTAAACATAGACAGTATATTTAACTTTTATTTTTTGTGTGCAAATCGAATATTTGCACACAATTTGCACACAAATATAGCGATTATTTCAAAATAGGTACTATTTGATAAAATACAGACATCACATAAGAATCTAAATTACAATCTATTAGAACACATATAGAAACAGAAGAGAATAGAAGAAAATCATGGTCTTAATACTCATAATCAGGGAGTCACTGGTTCAAGCCCAGTTGGGCCCACTTTAAAATCAAGCAGTTACAGAATAATGTAGCTGCTTTTTTATTTGCTTGCATACAATTTACAGATCCATTTTTTCTCCAGGATAACAGCTTTGCTTCTATCAAATTCGAATCATTTATCGCCCTGAAAAGTTTTTCTTCTGCTAAATATTTCCTTTCTTTTACCTCGGAAGAAGCCATTGACCCCCATAAAAAAATATCAACCTTTGCCGTTAATCAAAAAAACAAACGATGAAATCTATCCTATTAACAACAATCACAATAACACTAGCGGTTAATTTTTTATTGGCAGCAAAAAGTAAAAAGGTGGTATTTAGAAACGACCTCCAAAATAAAAAAGTGGAGGTGTACCTGGATGGCAGGTTTTTCACGTCCTATCTGTATGCGGATGATCTTGAGAAACAAGTTCTCTATCCGATCCTCAGCGCATCAGGAAAGGAAATCACGCGAGGCTTCCCCCTGGACCCCAGACCCTTCGAACGCGCCGACCATCCGCACCACTTGGGCCTATGGTTCAACTTTGGTGATGTCAACGGGTTGGACTTCTGGAATAATTCGTATGCCATTAAACCCGATGAGAAACACAGATACGGGACCATTAAATTCAATAAATTTGTTTCCCAGGATGCCCAAAAAGGTAAGCTGGTAACGCTGGCCAATTGGGTTGACCACAACGGGAACATCCTTTTAGAGGAAGAAACAAGCTATATTTTTCAGGGAAATAAAGATCAAAAGGCCATCGGGCGAATTACAAAACTTACAGCTGTGCAGCCCGTAACGTTCAACGAAAACAAGGAAGGCTTGCTGGGCATACGAATGGACCGGGCTTTTGAAGAACCGGCAAACAATCCCGGAAAGTTTCTGGATGCAAATGGCGCTGTTTCCGAAACTCCCATTTTAAATAATGAAGGGGTAAATGGCGTTTATCGAAATGCGGAAGGAGTCATTGGCGGCGAAGTGTGGGGAAAAAGAAGTCCATGGGTAGCTTTACGGGCAGAAAAAGAAGGCGAGATAATCACTATTGTAGTTATTGACCATCCTCAAAATCCAAATTACCCTGCCTGGTCGCACGCACGGGGGTATGGCCTTTTTGCGACAAATAACCTGGGAGGCCGCGCATTTGATAAAGATGCAAATCCGGTACAAGTGAAACTCAACCCGGGTGAAAGCATCCTGTTTAAGCACCAGGTAATTATTGGCGGAGACCTCAGCCCGGAGGAAATCGCCAAACTCGCAGACAATTTTGAGTAATCGCGTATTTAATGCGGCTTTCCGGGCAGCATGTCAGCCGGATCAGGGTTGAAAAACGGGATACACAAGAAGCAATCACAAACCAATAATAAACTTTTTAAACAAAGAAAATGGATAATTCAAGACGTTCATTCATTAAAAATTCGGCTATGGGAGCCGCAGGGATAACCCTTGCCGGTATAGGCATGTCTGCCAAAAGCTATGGCCGTATTGTTGGTGCCAACAATCGCATCCGGGTAGGAATTTTGGGATTCTCTGGTCGTTTCCGGTCATCGCTGGGAAAAGCTTTCCTGAAATATGCCGATGAAATGAATTTTGAATTCTTTACGGTCTGCGACATCTGGAACCGCCGGCGCGACGAGGGACAGGCATGGTACAACGAAATGACCGACGGGAAAATAAATACTGCCCGTAACACCGATGAATTGTGGCAACAGAAACCAGATGCGGTGATCATCAGCACAGCCGACTTCCAGCATGCCCTTCACCTGGCCGAAGCGGTTCGCGCCGGATGCGACGTCTATTGCGAGAAACCCTTTGCCGAAACGATGGATGATGCCAACGACGGACTGCAAGCAGCCAAAGAAACCGGCAAGGTGATTCAGATTGGGTCGCAACGGCGCAGCGGGCCCAACTATCATGCCGCCCACGATTACATTCAGTCGGGTAAATTCGGAAAAATCATTGCGGTTGAAATGACCTGGAATGTGAACCAACCCGGAAGATGGCGCTTGCCCCATCTCACATCGCAAATCAAAGAATCGGATACCGACTGGAAACGCTACCTGATGAACCGCCCCTATGAACCCTGGGACCCGAGAAAATACCTCGAATATCGTCTTTTTTGGCCCTATTCCTCCGGAATTCCCGGCCAATGGATGGCCCACCAGATTGATACGGTACACTGGTTTTCACACTTGGGACATCCGCGTTCGGCCGTGGCAAATGGCGGCATTTATATGTGGAATGACGGACGGAGCAATTTCGATACCATGACAGCCGTGTTCGACTACGGACCAACCGGCAAACCGGAAGAAGGCTTCCAGGTCATTTATTCCTCGCGGCAAACCAACTCCTCAGGTGGCACCAAAGAATGGTATTTCTCCAATGGCGGAAAACTGGATTTAGACACGAACAAAGTGAACAATGAGGGCGGATTAAGAGAAGATCATGCAAGCGCCATGAACATGGCCCCCTTCCTGCTCGAAGACTTTGACCTGCCGCAAATAAAAGTAGAGGCTGAAGCGAATACTGGCGCCGACCCGTTAACCAATGCCCACATGAAGAATTGGATGGAATGTGTGCGAAATAATGATGTAAAAACCAATGCTCCGGTGGAAGCCGGATATAGCCATTCCATTGCCAACATCATGGTAACGGCGTCCCTGCGAACCGGCCAGCGCGCCAGTTTCGATGAAAAAACTAAGCAGGTAATAGCCGGCGGGAAAGTGTTCAAATATTAACTGCATATTTTGCAATATCCGCATTGGACAACAATAAAACAGCTGGTGTAGTAGGGTCACACCAGCTATTTCAAATCAGGAAACCAATTCCGTAATCCCTATATTGAAAACCTTCTTCAGGATGGGCGTCCGTCAAGGCTGTCCGCCATTTTTAAACTATTGTTATCCAAGGGTTTCTATCGCCGTTTCGATCCGGCTGATGGTTTCGTCTTTGCCGATCAGTTCACAAATATCGAATAAATCAACGCCCTGGCTGCTGCCTACCAAGGCCAACCGGATGGGTGCCATCACAACGCCAAAGCCCCAGCCCTTCTCGTTCATAAAAGCTGAAAAAGCCTCTTTCAGGGCAACGGCTTCCCAGTTATCCTGCGTGCGGAAGAAAGCGACCAGGGCCGCTAACTTTTCAGAAGTGTCTTCTTTCCACTTTTTGCTGACAGTCTGTTCATCGTAAGCTACCGGCGCGTCAAAAAAGTATTTGCCCTGCTCCCACAAGTCGGCCACAAATTCGCACCGTTCTTTGATCAGCCCCACGATACGTACCAGTTTTTTATCATCCGCCTGAATTTCCTTTTCAGCCAAAATAACGTTGAAAAGGTCAGCCAACTCGGCATCCGATTTTTGCTGCATATAGTTGCGGTTGAACCACTTTGCTTTTTCGGGATCGAAGCGGGCGCCGGATTTCACCACGCGCTCCAGGCTGAAACTCTCAATTAGTTCGTGCATAGAGAAAAGTTCCTGATCAGTTCCGCCATTCCAGCCCAGCAAAGCCAACAGGTTCACAAAAGCATCGGGGAAATAGCCATCTTCTCGGTATCCGCGAAACACCTCGCCGGTTTTTGGGTCAGTCCACAACAGCGGAAACACCGGGAAACCCATTTTATCGCCATCGCGTTTGCTCAGCTTTCCTTTCCCTGTAGGCTTCAATATCAGCGGAAGATGTGCAAATTGAGGTCGGTTTCCGGCCCAACCAAGCGCTTCGTACAACAAAATGTGCAGCGGCATGGAAGGCAACCATTCTTCACCACGGATGACGTGTGTGATTTCCATTAAATGGTCGTCCACCACATTGGCCAGGTGGTAAGTAGGCATACCGTCGGCCTTAAAAAGTACCTTGTCATCCAGCTGGTTGGTGTTGAATTTCACTTCGCCGCGAATCAGGTCGCGCTCCACCACGTCCGTATTTTCGGGCATTTTAAAACGAATGACCCAAGGTTCGCCAGCTTCAATTTTTTGTTGAACGATTGCTGCCGGCAAGGTAAGTGAATTTTGCAAATTCCCGCGGGTATGCAGGTCGTACGAAAAAACCGTTTTGTTAGCTTCAGCTTCTGCGCGCAGGGCATCCAGTTCTTCGGGCGTATCGAAAGCATAATAAGCGTGGCCGCTTTCAACTAATTGATCAGCATATTGCCGGTAAATGGCTTTCCGCTCGCTTTGCCGGTACGGGCCAAAATCGCCTCCAAAGCCAACACCTTCGTCAGGTACCAGACCACACCACTTCAACGACTCGATGATGTATTCCTCGGCTCCGGGCACAAAACGGTTTTGATCCGTATCTTCAATTCGCAACAAAAAATCGCCGCCCAGCTTTTTGGCAAACAAGTAATTGAACAGGGCCGTGCGAACTCCGCCCATATGCAGGGGGCCGGTTGGACTTGGGGCAAAACGCACCCTCACTTTTCGTTCCATGATTATGCTTTTCAATTTTGCTGGCAAAGATAGGGATTTTTAAACCTGCACCGAGGTAAAAGTCCAAAGCCAACAATGAAAATAAGTGGCCGCCCCCATCTGTTAACAGCAATTCTGCAAAGAAAATAATAAAGAATTGTAATGAATCCAGCTGGCGGTAAACCAATAAAAGAGTTCATGATATAGAACAGCAAAGCTAAAATTATCATTGCTGAAACCCAGATATCTATATCTTTGTAACTTTTTACGCTATTATTATTAATTAATTGATACAGAATGAAGAGAACTTTACTGGCAGCTTTTACCCTGAGCCTGTTATTGCACAGTGCGGCCAAAGCTGATGAAGGGATGTGGTTGCCCTCGCTGGTTCAGAAACTGAACATCAGCGAGATGCAACAGATGGGGTTCGAATTGACCGCCGATGACATTTACAACATTAACAACTCAAGTTTAAAAGATGCCGTGGTTGCACTCGACCGGGGATCATGTACCGCTGAAGTGATTTCACCGAATGGACTTTTGCTCACTAACCACCACTGTGGTTTTGGAGAAATTCAGGCACACAGCTCTGTGGAGCACGATTACCTGCGCGATGGCTTTTGGGCAAAAAACCGTGACGAAGAGCTGCCCAATCCCGGAAAAACCGTTTCGTTTTTAATTCGTGTGGAAGATGTGACCGAACGTGTGCTAGGCAGCCTGGAAGAAGGGATCAGCGATGACGAACGCCAGGTACAAATTCAGAAAAAGTCCTTTGAAATTCAAAAAGAAGCAACCGAAGGGAACGATTACGAAGCCAAAGTTCAATCCTTGCTGAACGGCAACCGCTATTATCTGTTCATCTACGAAACGTTCCGCGACATTCGTCTGGTAGGCGCTCCCCCGGCATCGATCGGCAAATTTGGCGGCGACACCGACAACTGGATGTGGCCGCGTCATACCGGCGATTTCAGCATGTTCCGCGTATATTGCAGCCCCGATGGAAAACCGGCCGACTACTCGGAAGAAAACGTGCCCTACCAACCCAAACACCACTTCCCCATTTCGCTGAAAGGGTATGAAGAAGGCGATTTTGCCATGGTGATGGGTTATCCCGGAAGCACCAACCGGTATAAATCGTCGTTTGGCGTAAACTATACCATGACAGTTACCAACCCGGTTCGTGTAGAAGTGCGCGAAGCCAAACTGGCCCTCATGAAAGGCTATATGACTTCGAGCCAAAAAGCCAACATTCAATACGCATCAAAATATGCGCGCAGCTCCAACTACTACAAATACAGTATCGGCCAAAACAAAGGTCTGGCTGCCCTGGATGTGATTGAAAAGAAAAAAGCCATTGAGGATGAGTTTTCCCAGTGGGTGAATGCCAACGAAGAACGCCAGGCAAAATACGGCGAAGCCCTGGCCCTGATTGAAGGAGCCTACCAGGATCTGGAAGACGAGAAAGCTTACGAGTACCTGATGGAAACCATGCTCCGCGGACCGGAAATCTTCTATTTCAGCTACGGTGCAAAAGGCTTATACGAAGCCTTGAAGAAAGGCGACAACCAGGAACGCATTGACATGAACGTGGCCCGGATCCAATCCGAACTCGACGAATATTTTAAAGACTACGATGCCGCTACCGACCAGAAAATAGCCGCTGCCCTGATGAAAATTTACGACAAGAATGTCAGCCCGGTGTTTCATCCGGCCTTTTTCAGGGACGTTAAATCGAAATACAAAGGCGATTTCGATGCATACGTAGCCAACATGTACAACAAAACCATTTTTGCCGACAGGGCCAAACTGGAGGCTTTCCTGGCCAAACCAAACTTTAAGGCCCTCGACAAAGATCCGGCCTTTAATACAGCCTCCAGCGTATTCCAAACCATGTCGATTATTGGCGATGTGACCAGCAAAACCACCGACAACCTGCTGAAAGGCCGCCGCCTGTTTGTTGCCGGATTGATGGAAATGGACAAGGACCGGAAATTTTACCCCGATGCCAACAGTACCATGCGGTTAACTTACGGCACGGTTGGTGGCTATATTCCGCGCGATGGCGTGGAGTACGACTACTACACCACCCTGAAAGGATATATCGAAAAAGAAATCCCGGGAGACGATGAATTTGACGTGCCTGCCCGCTTGAAAGAGCTGTATTTTGCCAACGATTTTGGCGATTACGCTGACAAAGATGGCGTGCTGCGCACCTGCTTCATCTCCAACAACGATATCACCGGCGGAAACTCGGGAAGCCCCGTTATCAACGGGAAAGGCGAACTGATTGGCGTTGCTTTCGACGGAAACTGGGAAGCCATGAGCGGCGACCTGGCTTTTGAACCGGAACTGCAGAAATGCATCAACGTGGACATTCGCTTTGTTTTGTGGACAATCGACAAATTTGCCGGAGCCACCCACCTGATCGATGAAATGACCATCGTGAAGTAAATCAAGTTCGCACACAATATCAAAACAGGCTGGCCCCAACGAAAGGAGCCAGCCTGTTTCATTTTCAATTCCTATCCCAACATCAGGCTTCCAACTTACCGAATGACCGTAGCTGCCTGAAAGTCGAAAACCTCCGAAGGTGTGCGGGCTTGGGAAAGCAACCCGAATAGCCTTTCAACAACCTCTGGTTCTTGTTGTGCCAAATCGGTTTCCTCACCCAGATCAGTTTCCAGATCGAATAACTCAACCTTGGTATTTTCCGGATTGGACACCTGCGTAACCACCAGTTTCCAGTTTCCTTGTCGAACGGCCTGCCGTCCTCCCATTTCATGAAATTCCCAGTACAGGTAATCGTGCTCCTGCTGTCCTTCTATTCCCAGTAATGTGGGCAAAAAAGAAATGCCGTCGATATTCTGCGGGCGTTCCAAACCGGCCAGCTCAGTCAGCGTCGGCATCACATCCCAAAAGGCCGATACGTGGTCGCTGTGAGATCCGGCCTGCACCTTTGCGGGCCAGCGTACCAGCATGGGTTCGCGGATACCCCCTTCATACAAATCGCGTTTGTAGCCACGCAGCGGACCGTTGCTGTCGAAATAATCCGGATCTGCGCCACCTTCGAGGTGCGGACCATTATCGGAAGTGAAAATCACAATCGTGTTTTCGGCCAGGCCCAACTCCTCCAACTTATCCAGGATTTCGCCCACCTGCCGGTCGAGCAAACTCACCATAGCGGCAAAAGCGGCATGACATTCCGACTGGCTCCCGTAAGCACCCAGTCGAAACCGGTCGTTGCCGGGCTCGGCTCCCTGATAGCTTTTCTCCGGAAGGTAATTTCCCCGGAAAGGCTCCATCTCCTCGTTGGGCAACAACAATTCGGCGTGTGGAATTGGCGACGGATAGTACATGAAAAAAGGCTTGTCTTTATTCGCTTCCATAAAGTGCAAGGCCTGCTGATGAATCAATTCAGGCGCATAGGTTTCAAAGCCATCGCCGACATTGCCCTCTAAAAGGATTTTATCCTGATTATGCCACACGTGTCCCGGATAGTAATTATGTGCCAGTGTTTGGCAGTTATAGCCGTAAAACTCATCAAATCCCTGCGAATTCGGGTTTCCGGAGGTACCGGTAAAACCCAGGCCCCATTTACCAAAACAGCCGGTAGCGTATCCCGCCACTTTCAGCAGTTCGGCAACAGTTACCGATTCCGCGGGCATAGGCCATTGCCCTTCGGGCTCCCAACCTTTATTGCCGCGCACAGGCGTGTGCCCGGTGGTTTGTCCGGTGAGCAACGATGAGCGCGAAGGCGCACAAACCGTACAACCCGCGTAATGCTGCGTGAAAAGCATGCCTTCGTGCGCCAACCGGTCGATATTTGGGGTCTGGAAATGTGTTTGCCCGTAGCAGCTCAGATCGCCGTAACCCAAATCATCGGCCAAAATGTAAATCACATTGGGGAGGGCCGGTGTCTTTTCCGCAGCAGGCTGACATGCCGGTAGAACGGCGCACAAGCTTATGCCGGTAAGTAGTTTTGTTGATTTCATGTTCAGGTTTTTAGTTTGAATTGAAAATATCTAATTTGTTGCTTCCAGATTGATTTTTCCAGATTTAAGTCCTTTTCCACTTACTTCAAGTGTTATATTTCCGGCTTGCTCCTTGCTTTGGACCAGCACCACCAGTTTCCCGCTGAAGAGTTTCATGGTTGGCAGATGGAACAGTTCGAGCGAAGTGGCGTCGCCGTTGCAGGCAGCCCGGTATTTTCCGGCACCTTCAACCCTAAAGTTTAACGGATTGGTTGCCGTAGGGCAGGGAATGCCGTTTTTGTCAACCACCGAAACCGTTACGAAGCTGATGTCCCGGCCGTCGGCGCTAATTGCTATGCGGTCGGGCTCCAGTACCAGGCGGTAAGGTTTGCCGGCAGTGCGGACAACTTCTTCGGCAGCGGCATTGCCCTTATCGTCGAAGGCAACTACTTTCAGTTCGCCCGGTTCGTAAACCACATCGTTCCACATCAGGCGGTAACGCTCCAGTTTCGAGTCCTTGTTTTTGGTGCGGACACCCATGCTTTTGCCGTTCACAAACAGTTCGGCGCTGTTGTAGCTGGTGTACACAAATACTGGAACGGTATCGCCTTCCATGCCCGGCCAATTCCAGTGTGGCAAAATATGCAGGGTTGGTTCGCTGGTGCTCCAGCGGCTTTTGTACCAATAATAGCGGTCTTTCGGTAGGCCCGCCAAATCGCAAATTCCGAAATAAGAACTACGCGATGGCCAGTATTCGTCGTAAGGAGTTGGTTCTCCCAGGTAGTCGAAACCGGTCCACACAAATTCGCCGATAACCCAGTCTTTGTCGTCCTGCAGAACGGCGTCATCCTCCGGCAAGTTGCTCCAGTTGCAATATTCCAGGTCGTAGGACGAACATTGCCCGTCATCGTACATTTTGCCGACAGCTTTCTCAACCGGGAACTTGTAAATACCCCGCGAGCTCACGGTCGAAGCAGTTTCGGAGCCCAGAACAAAACCTTGCGGAAAGCGCTCATAAGCCTCTTCATAAAGATGTGTCCGGTAGTTCAATCCCGGAATGTCTATAATTGCTCCAAACCCTGACGCCATAACAGCTTTTACCTGATCCATGCCAACGGTTACAGGTCGGGTCGGATCCTCGCGATGGAAGATTTCCTGCAGTATTTTGGCCCGTTTCACGCCTTCGCTTCCCCATTGGTCAGGAACTTCGTTTCCGCTGCTCCACATCACGATACACGGGTGGTTGCGCGTGGCGCGAATCAGGTTTACGATATCTTTTTCATGGTATTCGTCAAAAAAACGGTTGTAGCCGTTCTCAACTTTCGGCTTTTTCCATTCGTCGAAACTTTCGGCCAGGAACAGCATACCCATTTCGTCACAAAGCTCCAGTTGCTCCATCGACGGCATGTTGTGCGCACTGCGAATGGCATTTGCCCCCATGTCTTTCATCAGCTGAATTTGGCGGCGAAGTGCAGCTTTATTCACAGCTGCACCCAAAGGGCCCAGGTCGTGGTGCAGGCAAACACCTTTAAACTTTAGGACTTTGCCATTCAATTTAAAACCTTCTCCTGCTGTGTAGCTGATGGTGCGCACCCCGAAGCGGGTGGTCTGCACATCCTGCAGCACGCCGTTTTTGTCGTACAATTTCGATTCGGCAACATACAGGGCTGGCGATTCCGGGCTCCATAATTTCGGATTTTCCAACGCGATGTTTTGCTCAAACGCGCCGCCAAACAAGGTTTCGCCCGAGCCACTGGCCAGCACGTTTCCGTTAACGTCCTTGATTTCTGTTTCCAGGCGAAGTCCTTTCCCCTCAACCTTGGTTTTCAGGTTAATCTGTGCGAGGCTGTCGCTTACAAACGGTGTGGTTACAAAGGTGTTCCAAAGTTGAAAGTGGTTTTTGGGCTGTACCACAACGCGTACCTTTCGGAACAATCCGGCACCCGGGTACCAGCGCGATGAGAGCGGTTTTGGTGAAAGGTGAACCGCCAGCAAATTGCGGTTGTCAGATTTGACCTGTTCTGTTATATCGACGTTGAAGTAAGCATAACCGTAGCCCCATTCGCCGGCTTTCTTTCCGTTGACAAAAACAACGGGGTCGCTCATGGCACCTTCAAAAACAACCAGGACACGGCTGCCTTCATCCAGTTGCGGAAGTTGAAAGTTAATGCGGTACCAGCCAGCGCCAATGTGCGGCAAGGCGCCGGTGCGTCCGGTCTTTTCGGTTGCCTCTTCTTCGTTGTTCTGGGTGATGGCCACCACCTGTTTGTCCACTTCTTTATCGAACGGACCATAAATGGCCCAGTCGTGCGGCACCGAAACCGTTTCCCATTTCGAGTCGTCGAAACTGACTGCAGCTGCACCTACTACCTCTCCGCGGATGAATTTCCAATTCTTTTCGAGCAAAAATTCCGTTCGTTGGGACTTACCCGTGAGCGTGCAAAAAATCAATCCAAGTAGTACTAACTTTCTCATCATCAAGCCTATTTTATTCGTAAAAAGCGTCCAATGCCACGGTTCTTTTCCACTGTTATCGAATATGCCCAGGGTATTTTATTTCCCGCGGTTATACGCTTGCGTTTCCCAGTAAAGCACTCCGGGGACATTTGTTGTTGGCAATCGCTTTACATTGAACCAGCAAGTTAGTTAAAAATGCATTTGCCAAAGGCATTCCGATTTTACACCCATCCCGGAGTAACGCCATTCATATAAATACCTGCCACCAAAGTTGTATCGTCGGTTATGTTGCGGCCCTTGCAGTACAAGTTCCTTCCTACGGAGTCAAATTATTGCGTCAAGCTGCAGCCGGGCCGAACCTGGAATCCCCGGGACGACGATCTGGTGATAACAACATGCACGAAGCAGCGTTCCGCCAAATCAAAGTAACTCATTACGAAACAACTTGATGCGAGACACAATAGATGAAAACGAAAATCTATTGCTTGAATTCATCTGCAAACGAGGTTTTTACACAGCGGAAGCCAATATAGGATTTGGCTGAATCCTGGTACTCGAAACTTCGTGTGCCATTGCGCAAAAAGTAAGCAACATCTTTCCAGGAGCCGCCTCGAATTACTTTTCTTTTCATGGTTGGAGGATCCTGCGGAAAAGCATTGTATTCAAAGGTAGGATTGAAATCACTCATCAGCTCGTAGGCCGATTCATAGAAGGCCGTGCTGGTCCATTCGGCCACGTTTCCGGCCATATCATAAAGCTTCTTGTTGTTCGGATCGTAGCTGCCCACCTTCATGGTTGTCGTAGCACTCCGGCTATCGGCCACATAGTTCCCACGGTTTGGCTTAAAATTGGCAATGAAACAGCCCATTTGGTTCCGAATGTAGTAATTTCCCCAGGGGTAAAGCGTACGCTCTTCTCCCCCACGGGCGGCATATTCCCATTCGGCCTCGGTAGGCAACCGGTAATTGTGCACATCCACTTCACCCAAACGCAGCTGGTATTCGTTATACAATTTGGTCCGCCAATGACAAAACGCCACGGCTTGCTTCCAGGTGACGCCAACCACCGGATAATCGTCAAAGGCAACATGCCAGAAGTACTTCTCGGTTTTGGGATCGTTATATGAATAGGTATAATCGCGTACCCAGCACAAGGTATCGGGATAAACCGGCGTTGATTCGCGCATGATGAAAGCCGATCGGTCCTTAATCGGTATTTCCTCACCACGCAGGCCGGTAACTGTCCCCTGATACGATTGGGTTTCGAAATTATAGCTGTTGCTCCTCTTGGCAGCTTGTTGGTAATCGATCCAATGGTAATCGAAAATCAACTTTCGTGCATCGATTGATTTCGGGAAGAAAACCCGGTCATCAGCCGGCAGGTACAATTCCTCCAACGCGCTCCGAAAATCAGGGTTATGCCATTCAATCGGATCTTCCCAGTTGAGACGGGGCTGGTCATAAGGATTTCCGCGTCCATCCTCTGTCAGCATAAACTCCGGAAAGCTTTCGGAGAGGATGGTCCGGGCGATCGAATCGCGTACCCAATACACAAACTGACGATATTCGTTGTTGGTGATTTCGGTATCGTCCATCCAGAATGATTCGATGGAAACCCGTTTGAGCGGCGTGGCTTCGTCCTGAATCTCATCATCCGGCCCGATAACAAAACTGCCCCGGTTGATGTAACTCATGCCAAAGGGGCTGGGCTCGTAAAAGGGCTTTAGCGGCTTATCGTCAACATATTGCAACAACTCATTCCGCTGACAGGAAATGAAAGCGATCAAAGATGCCAAGACTAATATGGTAACGGGTTTTTTCATATAAATCAGAAAGCTGTCTCAAAAGGCCAAGCCAACATCAGTTTGGGTACCCTGAAATCCGTTCTTCGCACCGGGTATAATTCCAAGGTTATTTTCTTCGTTTATTAACCCGCATAACAGGAACACGTTGGCATTATCTTTTGAGGCAGCTCCTTTTATCTGTTGTGCATTATTTTTCGTTGACAGTCAAACCGAATTCAACCGGGCAAATTCCGCTTAATATTCCCAGAGATCCTGCTCGTAATTGAAAATGTCTTGCTCAATTCGTTCCGACTCGAGCATGGCATCGCGTCCGGTCAGGTACTGGCTGATCGCCCGGTTGTTGTAAACATTGGATTGTTTTACCACGTAGCTATTAAACTTTCGCTTGATAAACAGATCGTCATACGACATGCTTTGGGCAATGTTATTTGGGTTCATGACAGCATTGGACGCCAGCAAGTCACGGGCTTCGGGGTAATACACCCAAAATACCAGGCGGCGCTGCACATTCTGGCGGTTGACATCCTCATCGCGGTAATATTCCTGAATCGGGCAAATGCCGATAATGCGTGTATTCATGGTTGAAGTCTGTTTATCGAAGTACCATTCTTCTTTCACCATAAATTGCTTTACCTCTTCACCGCGAATTTCAGCGGTGATAACCTGATCCCGGAATTCGCCGGTTTCCAGATCACGAACCCGACGAGTACGTGTAGTTGCCCCGAAGGCTTCCTTCACTTGTTCGTAGGTTAGCGGAACCTTAAACTCATCGTCGGTACGTGCATCGTAAGCCGTTAGCAGTCCACTCTCGATTCCTTTCAGCAATAAATTAACCAAACTGTTCCGTCCCTCCGTTTCAACTGTTGGGAAATACATCACCTGGTTCATTTTTTCGCGCAGGTCGATAATCCGCCATATTCTTTTCGACCACATCACATCGGCCTCCCGCACAGGTGGCAGCGGCATTGGTTTTTTCTTGCTTATGTCGGTACGTTTATAGGCCCCGTCAACAATTTGCGCGTGTGCTTCGGTAAAAGAAGCGCTAACCATGCAAATTACAATCCCTAATAAAACTAAAACGTTTTTCATATCTATCTGATTTTAAAACTAATCGGAGATAACTCCCGGTTGGTATTATCATCTCCGTGCGCAACGATGTTGTCAATATAAATAATGCTGCCTGGTTGCAGAGTTCCGAATTGTTGCTTTTGTTCCGGGGTGAACCGGTTCGTTTTAGATGACCAAGTGTTGGTATAACCACCTGCCCCTGTAATGGTTACATCAAATTGGGTAACGGCAAATTTCAGGTCGAAATCGAAATCTACCAATGCGGCAAAAATTCCCTGTTCGGCCATCAAATCTTCTTTCCGCAACACACCGCCATTTTTCTCGGCAATGGTTGCAAGTGGATCGGGTACGCGCTTCACCCTGAAAACCATCTGTCCCATATTACGGCTTACCCCGTTGATATTGGCATTCACAACTACCTTGGTGTCTTTCCCGTTGATGTCTTCTTTGGCCGGAAAAACCAAATAACCGTCCGGTCGCTTTTCAATCCGTCCATTAGTAACCGATACCGAAAGATTTTCGGACGGAACACCCGGTACGGACACACTGATCGGGTTTGGTATATTCAGGTAGAAAACATTCATTTTAGTGGGAGAAATAGTCACACTGGGCTTTCCAACCTGGTATTCCTGCTCAAAGTGGTACGTATTAATGGCACCTTCAGGTGTTTTGAAATTAATCAACCCACTCCAGTTGAAGGTTCCGGCCGAAGAAGCAGGAACCTCGAAAATCCCTTTTCCGTCTTCAATACGAAGCGATTTGTTATTGACGATAATTTCAGGTTGCTGAGTGGTATCTTCAGCTGCCAGGAACACTTTGGCATGGTACACATCCCCTTCCAGCACATAAGAAGACCGCGGAATAACAACCGCATTCAGCTTATTGAATTTGAAAGAACTGGCATCAATTTGCGAGTACAAGTAATTCAGGATGTTCGTTTCCGTATTTTGGATATCGATCTGAATTTTAGAGAGAAGGGCAATCACCGCAATGATTGGTTTGTTTTCGAAATGCTCCGATTCCCAAGTCTTTTTCTCTCCTCCTTCTTTTAGCCGGGCCCGCGGATCGGAAGTATCCAAATCCTGAAGAATGGAGGTCCGGATAGGGCCTTCTTCTTCAACCAGCGCCAACAGCTCTTCACGCAGCGAACTAATAGACTCTTTCAACTCGGTGGCCCGTTTCAGCCGGATCATCACCTCAGAGGGTACATTCAGCTCGTCATCCTTCTTGATCAGGATGGTATCCCCTTTTGTATTGGTGATATACGAACGGTCCGGGCTTACCTTATAGTCCTCGATAGTAGCGATATAAGTCCCACCGGCCCGGATAACCATTTCTTCCTTGATATCAGTAATCTTATTCAAAAGAGAATCGACACCGGATTTCACCTGATTGGCTTTATCCAGCCAAGGCTTTACTTTCTCCTGGTTCAGTTCATATGCCTGATTGAAGGATGCAAAAAGCTGATCATTCTTTTGGTCCAGGCTTTTCAATGTCTGCAAAAGACTGGTATCAACAATCCGAAAGGCATCCAAAACCTCTGATGCAACATTTAGCGCCATCATTGCCAACAGCACCAGATACATCATGTTTATCATTTTTTGCCTCGGTGTTTCCGGGCAATTTTTCGTTCCCATAAGCTCGGTTCAAAATTATTTTTTATAGTTCATGGCGCCGAGCATATTGCTATAAATAGCATTGAGCGCCTCCAGGTGTTTATTCAACTCGGCTGCATTGCTCTGGTATTTTTTCACTTCTTCCACAGATGACTGAACATACGAATTCATCTGGTTTATTTCGGCAAAGAATTTCTGGGTGGCCTGTAATTGTTCGCTCGTTCCCTTTAGCTGCGACTCGTAAGAAGCATTTAACGCCTGAAGGTTTTGATTGAGCTTGCTGAAGTTTTCGCCATACTGCGATGAATTTTTTCCCAGCGTATCAAATCCCTGTTCGATTACCTCGGCAACTTTACTGTATGAGCTCACCAGTTTGCTCCCGGACTGGTTGAGACGATTGGTAAACTCCTCACCGGAAACAGCCAGCTGATTCAGCATCTGATCCCCTTTTTGGGCGAGCTGTTGAGCTGTGGACGTATAGGAATCCACCAACGTATTCACCGAACGACTAATGTTACTGTTGGCTTGTGTATTGATCTCGGCAAAAGTACTCATGGATTCTGATGCGGAGTTCAGGTTTTTCACGTACACATCGGTTGCCAGTGTGGCCGAAGTAATATCGCTGATAGACGAGGCCGTATTACTCAAGTCGGTCAGCCCTTTGGTGATTTTTGAAATCAAATCGGGTGAAAGGTCAGCTTTTTCAAAAAGCTTATCCAGCTTCATGTTCGGTTTTTCCACTGCTTCCAAGGCATCCGGATCGTAATCTTCCCTTAATTCTGGATAAACTTTTGACCATTCGGGCAACTCCAACGACGGTTCAAACGCCGAGATAAAGAAAATAAAAGCTTCGGTACACAGGCCAATCACCAACAACGGCCCTGAAAAAGCCCAGTGCTGAAGTTTGAACAATGCCCCCAGCAAAACCACAGAAGCGCCAAAGTTGTACACATAACCCGTGAAGGTTTTCCAGCGTTTACTCTCTAAAATTTCACCGAAATTCATATGCTTTCAAATTAAGGGATTTAAAACTCGTTACCAAACGAAGACCGAACGCAACGAAAACCGATATACGATTTAGTTGTATCCTGATATTCATAACTCCTGGTAGATGTTTGCACAAACGAGGCGATATCTTTCCAGGAACCACCGCGAATTACTTTCCGCTTCATCGTAGCAGGATCATCGGGTTTGGCATTATATTCAAAGTTTGGGTTAAAATCATGCATATACATGTAGGCCGATTCATCGTAAGCGGTAATCGTCCATTCTGCAACGTTACCGGCCATATCATACAAACCGAATTTGTTGGGATCGTAATTACCTACTTTCATCGTGGCCATGCCACCATCTTCAACATAGTTGCCGCGTAGTGGCTTAAAGTTAGCCAGGAAACGGCCCTGATCGTCGCGGGTGTAATACCCTCCCCACGGATACATCGAAATTTGCTTTTCACCCCGGGCAGCGTACTCCCATTCTACCTCGGTGGGCAGACGATAGTCTTGTAACGGCTGTTCCCTTTTGCTCAGGAGATATTCGTTATGCAAACGGGTCCGCCAGCTGCAGAAAGCTTTAGCCTGGGTCCAGGTAACGCCCACCACCGGATAATCGTCGAACCCGGGATGCCAGAAGTAACGGGTGGCCCAAGGTTCGTTGTAGGAATAGGTATAGTCGCGGATCCAGCAAAGGGTATCGGGATACACATTTACCTGTTCACTAAAAATAAAAGATGAACGGCTCTCAATGGGTTTTGACTGTCCGCTTCGGTCATAAACAACGCCATCATAACTTTGCGTTTCGTAGTTGTACATATTCGAACGCTTGGCAGCCTGTTGGTAGTCGATCCAATAATAGGTATAAAAAAGTTTCCTGGAGTCAATTTCCTTTTTGTTGAAAAAACGATCGTTCTCCTGATAATACATTTCTTCCAACACATCCACATAATCGGGATTGTCCCATTCGAGCCGTTCCTGCCAATTGATGACCGGAGGATCAATGGGATTACCATCGCGGTCTTCGGAGATCATGAATTCAGGAAACTGCTGCCCCAGCAAGGTCCGGGCAATTGAATCCCTCACCCAATGGACAAACTGACGATATTCATTATTGGTAATTTCGGTATCATCCATCCAAAAGGCATCAACCGAAACTGTTTTAGTTGGCGTTTCAGACCAACTGGCATCCTGGTCGCTGGGACCGATGTTTATACTTCCGCGATGAATGAAGGTCATCCCGTAAGGAGCGGGTTCAAACCATTTGCCGCGTCCGGGAACACCGGTCAGCTCGCCACTTCCACCTTGATTACTACAGCTCATCATCGAGAAGGTCAGAACAACTATGAAGCCCAGAGAGAATAATTTTTTCATAACGACGCTGTATGTTGCTTACTTATAATTTTTCACAAAAAACGAACACTCTTGTACTTTTTTTCCCGGTTCTTCTTCAAATCGAACGAATAGTTCAGGTACAACTCATGTGATCCGTTACTATATTGTCCCAATGCTGAAAGAACCAGATCATAGGCATAGCCCAATCTCAAACCATTCATCATTTCCACACCCACCGAAATAATGACGGCATCATCCAACCGGTAGCCCAAGCCACCCCAAAACCGGTCCCGAAATACCAGGTCAACATTCAAATCAACCTGGGTGCTGGCCAAATCTGTCTTCACGAAAACAGCGGGTTGTAACACGAAAGATGGATCTGACAGTTGTACCCGGTAACCCCCACTAAGATAATAGTGCCGGGTATAAAAGGTGTATGCCATATCCGAGAACTCAATTTTTGCCTGGTTCAAGTGGGTTACTGACAAACCGGCAAAATAATCTTTATTTGTCAAATATAAACCAAATCCTAAATCATATGCAACCTGACTAACACTTCCTGAAGGAATTAATCCATCAGAATTGGGATTTACATAGTAACTTCCTTCCGGGACCGACCAATCACCATCGATTGCCTTGTTAAAAATCCCCAGGGAAGTACCAATGCCCAAACTTCCCAAACTTGTCTGTACAAGATATGCATAATTTAGGTTTACCAATATATTTTTTTCAAAGCCAAGCTCATCACTGATAATATTCAGTCCAAGCCCACTTTTACCACCAAACAAATCAACCAACGACTCCACACTAAAAATCAACGTCTTGGGGGCTCCTTCGAACCCTGACCACTGATAACGGTTCAAAATCAAGCCCGAAACAGCCGAATTACTCCCTGCATATCCCGGATTTACGGTCAGCTGCGTTAACTTATTAAAACTGAGCTGCGGGTCTTGTTGAGCGATTGCGGCTAAGTTAAATAATATTAACAAAAATAAAAAGTAAATTATTTTTTTCATATACCCGTAAATACAGCCCTTTTGAAACAGCTTAAGCAAACAAAAGTACAAAACCGGACTTCCTTCTTTTTTTCTTAATTACCATGGATTTGGAATCTTATCAACGAACCGGACAGTTCATTTATTTTACCAAACGATTTAATTTTCTGATATTTTGCCACCACCGGTCAGGAATTTCATATCGTGCTGCCAGCTCATAATCCTCTTGGGTACAAGGTACGGCAACCTCTATGCTGCTGTTTTCATCTGTAATTCTCATCCACCACCGGCCTGTTTTACGACTTTGCAAAAAAGTCAATGGCAAGTCAATATCGTCCATTTCAATGATAAATTCATCGAACTCGCCCTGATTTTCGTTCGGATCTTCAACCACTTTATAGTGAAATCCTTCCATAAAATGCCACACGATTTGGGCCATCAGCTTGTTACTCAAACCGGATGGATCGAGTCCGGGAACCAAGTTGAAAAAACCAGCAACCTTCAGCTGATCCGCCATTCCGGCGTAATGAGCTATCTGGCAAGCCTCTTCTGCATACAATCCATTTGGCGAGGCAAAATATTGCCCTGGCGCCTCAACCTGCCGCACAGCATTCAAATCGAAACTTAAAATATCGGCATGTCGCATGTAAGGTTCAATTTCGGCCATATTGTACCGTATTTGCCCAAGCCGTCTGGTTTCAGCATTCAGGTTAGTGGCATAATCAAGTTCCAGGGCGTCGGTAAAATAATTCTGATACCCAAGGGTTACTTGCGAAAACAGGTTCGGGTGCCTTTCAAAAATCAGACTGAGGTAATTTTCTGAGTCAATATTTTTTGCACCCTTTCGATAGTCAAATTTCGGGTCCACATTCACCAGGTTGAATGCTTTTTCCTCGAATGCCTTGGTCATGCCAATGGTGAGATCCTGACTGCCTCCCAAAACAACCACTGCAATGCCCTGGCCCACCAGGTAACTACAAACATCCTTCAGGGCAAAATAGGTATCGCTTACCGCTCGCCCCACTTTGATATTTCCAAGGTCCAGAACTTTGTATCGTGGAGCAATCCGGTTCAGGCTGTACAGATGCTCCCGAATCTTGTCGGGCGACTTTGCACTACCTTTCACTACCGAGTTCCGATCTTCTTCAACGCCAATCAATACAATCTTCGCCTTATTCAACGGAAGTTTTTCCTGGTTTTTCTCCAGCAAGGTACCCAATGCAAACTTTTTCTGTGCCCAAGGCGCCAGCTTAATCTTTGAAAAATCAACAGGTTTGAGATATAGCTCCAGGTCCATCTGATTATTGTTTCAAAGCGTTGAATTTAATCTTTTTAACAAAAAAGGCAAACAACCTGACGGTGTCTGCCTAAAATATTATTTTTTTCTGCCTTTTTTTGGTGACGGCCCTTCGTTGATAATTTTCAGGCAATCCTCCAATGTTATCTTCTCAGCATCAGTTCCCTTCGCAATCTTGAAGTTCTTCTTCTTATACGAAATATAGGGTCCCCAGCGTCCGTTAAGAATCCGCAATTCGGGCTCTTCCTCAAACGTTTTTATCAGGGCATTGCGATCTTTTTCCCGTTTGGCCTCAATCAACTCGATGGCACGCGGAAGATCAACCGAGTAGGGATCGTCCACGCCTTTTTCCAACGAAACAAATTTATTGTCGTGGCGCACATACGGACCAAAACGGCCGATAGCTACGGTTACTTTTTTGTTTTCATATTCGCCCAAATCACGCGGGAGTTTAAACAATTCGAGTGCATCCTCTAAGGTGATGGTTTCGAGGATTTGCCCGGGGCGGAGACTGGCAAACTGTGGCTTCTCGCCTTCTTCAGTGGTTTCGCCCAACTGGGCCAAGGGTCCGAAACGGCCAATTTTTACTGAAACCGGTTTGCCGCTCACCGGATCGTCGCCCAACAAACGCTCGCCATTGGTACGTTCCGACACCTCAAGCGCGTTTTCAATATTAGCGTGAAAAGGCTGATAAAATTCGTCAATCACGTCGTTCCAAATCCGCTTTCCATCGGCAATTTCGTCAAACTCAACTTCTACATTGGCGGTGAAGCTGTAATCCATGATTTGCTCAAAATACTTAACCAGAAAATCGTTCACCACCATGCCAATGTCTGTCGGAAACAATTTTGATTTCTCGGCGCCGGTTATCTCAGTCTTGGTTTTCTCATCCAGCTTACTGTTTTTCAGGCTAAGCTGAACAAAAGCACGCTCGATGCCGGGGCGGTCTTCTTTCACCACATACCCACGATTTTGGATGGTGGTAATAATGGGCGCGTAGGTTGACGGACGGCCAATTCCTTGTTCTTCAAGCTTTTTCACCAGGCTGGCCTCGGTGTATCGCGGTGGTTTCTGGGTAAAGCGTTCCGTTGCCTGAATGAGGTCGGCCCGCAATGGCTGGTTTACTTTTACAGGCGGCAACAACGTTTTGGAAGAATCGCTGCTTTCATCTTCATTATCGGTCGATTCCATATAAACCCGCAGGAAGCCATCGAATTTGATTACCTCGCCGGTAGCCTGAAACAGCTCGGAAGCGGTCGAGACATTAATAGTCACCGTTGTGCGTTCCAACTCCGCATCAGCCATTTGCGACGCGATGGTCCGCTTCCAGATTAATTCATATAATTTCTTTTCCTGGTTGCTCCCGCCGATTTCTTCCTGATCGATGTAGGTGGGGCGAATCGCTTCGTGAGCCTCCTGTGCCCCTTTGGCCTTGGTTTTATATTGACGTGTTTTCAGGTACTTTTCACCATGCATGCTCAAAATCTTGCTTTTCGCCGTATTCAACGCCAGCGACGACAAGTTGACTGAGTCGGTACGCATATAGGTGATCTTCCCGGATTCGTATAGGCGCTGGGCAATCGACATGGTTTGCGACACCGAGTAACCAAGCTTGCGGCTGGCTTCCTGCTGCAAGGTGGATGTGGTGAAAGGGGCAGCCGGAGATCGCCTGGAGGGTTTCTTTACAATATCTCCAATCGCGAATTCAGCCGTTTTGCACTTCTCCAAAAACTGACGGGCCTCGTCGCGTGTTTCAAATCGTTTGTTAAGTTCGGCTTTCAGCTCAACGGCATTTCCATTAGCGCCGGGAACCAAAAATACGGCTGTTACCCGGAAACCGGAGGTGCTTTCGAAGTTGATGATTTCACGTTCGCGCTCAACAATCAACCGAACAGCGACCGACTGCACACGACCGGCCGAAAGCGACGGTTTTACTTTCTTCCATAACACCGGCGACACCTCGAAACCCACAATGCGATCCAACACACGGCGCGCCTGCTGGGCATTTACCAAATTGTCGTCAATCGGACGTGGATTTTTAATGGCTTCCAGAATAGCATCCTTTGTAATTTCGTGAAAAACAATGCGCCGGGTCTTGGCCGGCTCCAATTTCAACACTTCTTTCAAGTGCCAGGCAATGGCCTCCCCCTCGCGGTCCTCATCGGATGCGATCCATACGGTTTTGGCTTCTTTGGCAAGTTTCTTCAGATCGGTGACAATCTTCTTCTTATCGGGCGAAACAATATACTTAGGCTCGTAATTATTTTGCAGGTCAATTCCAAAATCCTTCTTTTCGAGGTCTCTGATATGCCCCATGCTTGAAGTTACCAAAAAATCCTTTCCCAGAAATTTTTCTATCGTTTTTGCTTTGGCAGGGGACTCTACTATAACCAGATTCTCGTGCATACAACCTCCTGTTTTGTGAAAATTTTTGCAAATAAAAGAAAATGTATCCCGAACTTCAAATTTTCATCCAACAAAATTCGATTTCATATTTCTTTGAAAATGATTATTTTATTGCGTTTTGAATCCGTTGTTCAGGTCGCCGGTTAATTGTCTGCACCAAGTTTATAACCATTAAAATTTGATGGACACCCAACAAACGACAGCTCTCGCAAACAGCCACAATGACAACAGGATCAAGCTTACCGGTGTTTCGGAAACTTGTCTGGCGACCTTCCTCAGATAAAAATAAAAATCTTATTCGTTTCGTTATCTTTGTCGTCAAATCATCAAATAAATCCTGATGGAACAGGGAAATAAAAAATTCAGAAAATATACCTGGGGATTTTGGGCCCTTTACCTGGTCGTGGTCCTGCTGGTCGCCGGTTTTTTCTTTTCAATTGCTGAAGGAAAACTGGGAGAAATGCCTTCGTTCGACGAGCTGGAAAACCCGCAAAGCCTGCTGGCCTCGGAAGTTATTTCACGTGATCAGGTCGTGTTGGGACGCTATTTCAGGGAGAACCGCAGTTTCGTGGTGTACGAACAGTTGCCGCAAGAACTGGTCCAAGCGCTGATTGCCACCGAGGATGTCCGGTTTTACAGTCACTCGGGCATCGACCTGCGAGGACTGTTCCGCGTGGTAAAGGGCTTGTTGACCGGCAACAGCAGTACCGGCGGCGGAAGTACCATCAGCCAGCAGTTGGCCAAGATGTTGTTCCCGCGCCAGGATTTTGAAAACAAAATCCAGCTGGTTATGCGAAAATTTAAGGAATGGGTGATTGCCGTGAAGCTGGAACGAAGCTACACGAAGGAAGAGATCATTACCATGTACCTCAACAAATACGATTTCCTGAACCTGGCCGTGGGCATCAAGTCGGCCGCACGGATTTATTTCCATACCGAACCCGATTCCCTGCAAATCCATCAGTCAGCCATGCTGGTCGGAATGGCAAAAAACTCGGCCTTGTTCAACCCGATCAGACGGCCCGAACTTACCAAAGACCGGCGCAATGTAGTGCTGTTTCAGATGAAAAAGTACGGCTACATCAGTCAACAGCAATACGATTCCATTTCGGCATTGCCTTTGGGACTGGATTTTCAAAAAGAAGATTTTAAAAGCGGACTGGCACCCTACTTCCGCGAATACCTGCGAATTACGATGGGCGCCAACAAACCCGAACGCTCCAGATATGCCTCGTGGCAACAGGTCAAGTTCCGTGAAGATTCGGTGGAATGGGAAACCAATCCCCTGTTCGGCTGGTGCAAAAAGAACTTCAAACCGGATGGAACCAACTACGATTTGTACGAAGACGGGCTGAAAATATATACGACAATCGATTCGCGCATGCAGGAGTATGCCGAACAAGCTTTGCAGGACCACCTGCGGCTGGAATTGCAACCCGCCTTCAACCGCCACCTGAAACGCCTGAAACGACCGCCCTTCTCCGGCGACCTGAGCGAAACAGAAGTGAGCAGCCTGCTCGACCTCTCCATGCGCCAAAGCGAACGCTACCGCGTGTTGCGCTTACGCGGCTTAAGTTCAGGCCAAATCAAACAAAACTTTAGCGAACCAGCCGAAATGACCATCTTCACCTGGGAAGGAGAAAAAGACACCATCATGACGCCGATAGACTCCATCCGGCACTACCTGGGCTATTTCCGCTCTTCGTTTATGGCCATGGATTTAGAAACCGGACAGGTGCGTGCCTATGTTGGCGGCCCCAATTACAAGCATTTTATGTACGATATGGTGAAAGGCGGAAAACGACAGGTAGGCTCTACCGTGAAACCCTTCCTGTACACACTGGCCATGCAAAACGGACTGACGCCTTGCACAAAGGTTCCCAATGTGAAGCAACAATTCATCCTCCCCGACGGAACGGTGTGGGAAGCCAAAAACTCAAGTTCCAGCGACATGGATGGAAAAATGGTTACCCTGAAATGGGGATTGGCCAATTCGGTCAACCAAATCTCGGCTTGGGTGATGAAACAGTTCAATCCCCAATCGGTCACCGAAGTGATGGAAAAAATGGGCGTTTACAGTAGGATCGACCCGGTTCCTTCAATGTTTCTGGGCACTTCCGACATTACCCTTTACGAGATGGTGGGCGCTTACGGAACTTTTGCCAACAAGGGTGTTTATACGCAACCCATTTTTGTGACCAAAATTGAAGACAAACACGGCAACGTGATTGCTACCTTCCGACCGGAACGTCATGACGCCATTGATGAGCGCACGGCTTACCTGATGATCAACCTGCTGCGCGGGGTGATTGACAACGGTACCGGAACCCGACTGCGCTGGCACCAGGTTTACGGAAGGATTGAAGGGCCCATTGCCGGAAAAACCGGCACCACACAAAACCATTCCGACGGCTGGTTCATGGGAGTCACCCCGCAACTTGCAGCCGGCGTTTGGACCGGCGCCGACCTGCGAAGCATCCACTTTGACGATATCTCCACCGGACAGGGCGCCAACCTGGCACTCCCCATCTGGGGACGTTTCATGCAGAAAGTGTATGCCGACAAAACCTTGGAATACAAGCCGGACCATGAATTTGAAAAGCCGATGAACTTTATTTTGAACCTGGATTGTGACGACGAGAATGATGTCCGGCAGAAACCAGCCGAGTTTGAAGACTTTTTCTAAAAATAACACATACCGCTAAAAAACAGGGAAGCCCATCCAAGAGCTTCCCTGTTTTTTATAAATGAAGGTCGTTATCAATCGTTTAAAAACCGCCGGGTGATGCCCGCATAATTCTCAATCCGTCGGTCGCGGAAGAAAGGCCAAATCCGCCGCACATCTTCCGAGCGCTGAATATTAGCCGTAACAATCAGGTTCTCTTCCCGATTGCTCGACGTGTGTGCCAGCACCTCACCTTGCGGACCACAGGCAAAGCTGTTTCCCCAAAACTGAATGCCTTCCGAGCTGCTCGACGGGTCGGCCTCGTGCCCTACCCGGTTCACGCTCACAACGGGCAGTCCATTGGCTACGGCATGCGATCGCTGAATGGTAATCCACGCCTGCTGCTGGCGGTTTTTCTCATCGGCATCGTCGCGCGGGTCCCAGCCGATAGCGGTGGGATAAATCAACAGTTCGGCGCCAGCCATAGCCATCAAACGAGCTGCCTCGGGATACCACTGGTCCCAACAGACCAGCACACCAAGACGGCCTAACGAAGTCTGTATGGGCTCAAACCCCAGATCGCCCGGTGTAAAATAAAATTTTTCGTAGAAGCCCGGATCATCCGGAATGTGCATTTTCCGGTAGCGTCCGGCCATGCTGCCATCTTTGTCAAATACAACGGCCGTATTGTGGTACAAACCGGGCGCGCGCTTTTCGAAAAGAGAAGTAACAAGCACAATCCCATACTTTTTAGCCAAATCACCATAAAATGCAGTTGAAGGCCCCGGGATGGTTTCAGCCAGGTCGAACAGGTTCACATCTTCGGTTTGGCAAAAATAGAGGCTGTTGTGAAGCTCCTGCAACACCACCAGTTCTGCGCCTTTAGCCGCACAATCGGCAATATTACGGGCCAGTTTCTTTTTGTTTCCGTCAACATTTACTGTATTGCTTTGCTGAATTAAGCCGATAATTATTTCTTTTTTACTCATCTCTTTCAACATTAATTTATAAAACACCCGCCGGAAACTGCATACTCACGCAGTGAACAGAGCCGTGCTGCTTAATGAGCGGCACACTGTTGATGGGCACAATCTCCCGGTCAGGGAACAAGGAGGCAACCACGCGGACAGCTTCTTCGTCTTGCCGTACCCCATAAACGGGAAACAAGACTGCCTGGTTCACAATCAGAAAATTGGCATAAGTAGCCGGGAGCCGTTGGCCATCCTCATCCAGAATGGGATCGGGAAAGGGCAAAGCCACCAGCTTGAACGGTTGCCCATCCTGATCGGTGAGCTGCTGCAACTGCGCTTCCATTTTTTGCAGGGCGTCGAAATGGATATCAGCAGGATTGTTGCATTTCACATAGGCAATGGTATCTTCCGAACAAAAGCGGGCTAGCGTGTCAATATGGCTGTCAGTATCGTCGCCTTCCAGAAACCCATGGTCAAGCCAAAGTACTTTTTCGGCATGAAAGCAGGTTTTCAGGAAAAATTCAATTTCATTCTTGCTGAGATGCTCATTCCGGTTTTTCGACAGCAGGCATTCGCTGGTGGTAAGCAAACAGCCGTTGTCGTTGCTTTCGACCGCTCCACCCTCAAACGTAAAATACGAATAATCCCGCAGGGGCAGACCGGGTTGAAAGGCCTGTGACTGGTATAAATTCGGCGTAATCTGGTTGTCATCGCAAGCGGCAAATTTCATTCCCCAGCCGTTGAAACGGAAATTCAGCAGAACCGGCTCTCCCTCTTCCAGCAAGGTCACGGCCCCGTGATCGCGTGCCCAGGTATCGTTCACCGGCATTTCGCGGATAATCAGGTTCTCCCTTTCCTGTTGAAGGAATTCCGGCAGAATCGATTTATCGCGGCACACCAGCAGAAGCTTCTCGCGGGCCATAATTTCGCGGGCCATGTGTACATACACCGGGATGACCTCATCCAGGTTGGTCACCCAATCGGTCTGTTCGTCCGGCCAGGTAAGCTGTACACCACTTTGTTCGGCCCACTCGGCAGGCAGGTAGGATACTTGTTTTGTCATGCCGCAAAAATAAAGAAAATCAAATTGATTCATTTCATTCCTTGAAAAACTGAATTTGCATTTAATTTCAGAAACAAAAACTGCATATTGAAACCAATATTTTGAGGAAAAGGTGGTAAATTTCTGTTTCCAACATTTCCGGTGTTTATCAAATTCAGGGTATAAATCACCGATAGGCAAAACCGTTTGAATCCAACTTTTGTTATGTATTATATTTTCAACAAAAATTTGTGACTATGAAAAAAGTAAGAAATCTTTCTGTAGTGGTTCTTTTAGCCGCGGTCCTGATGCAAAGCTGCATCGGAAGTTTTAAGCTGACCCGCACCGTTTATGACTGGAACAACAGTATTGGCGATAAATTTGTCAACGAGTTGGTCTTCCTGGCCTGCATCATTGTCCCGGTATATGGCGTGGCCACCTTTGTGGATGCCGTCGTGCTGAATAGCATCGAGTTCTGGTCGGGCGAAAACCCGATGACCCTGAAGGAAGGGGAAAAACATCAAAAACTGGTTGAAATTGATGGGAAAACCTACCAGTTAACGTCTGAAAAATTCAAAATGACCGTGGAAGAACTGGGCGTTGCCGATTCGAAAACCGAAATGGTATTCCGCGAATCTGACAACAGCTGGTACCTGAAAAAAGGTAAGAAATTCCAGAAGCTGGTTGAAGTAGAAATCCAGGACGGACAGGTAATTTCGTATCACGTGGTAAACCCCGATGGCAGTATGCTGACCCTCCAGCCCGGGTTCGACCCGCTGGCCGTTCAGGACCAACTGCATCCGCAGCCTGCGCTGGCCTTGCAATAACTGATAAACCTGCTTACATAAAACGAGGGTGCTGACACGGTCGGCACCCTCGTTTTATTCTATCTGTATCAGATCAGTTTCCCATTTTCACCTGGCTGCTGATCTTGTCGTTCTTCGCCTGATCGGGCAATTCCAGCGAATACATCATGGCCTCCACCTGGCGCAGGTAATTTCGCTTGTTAAACCGCGGGGCATATACAAAACCGTCCAGCACCACAATCCGGTTGTTGGCGGCATCCAGAACGGCCATATTGATGAAAGGCCCGCCCATAAAATCATTTTCCACCCGCCAAAGACCGCGCATCTCTGCGGCGTAGTTGTTCTTGAACTCGAACACATTGAACAGCGGCGGAAGCTGGTGCTCGGTAGTCATATAACTGCCTTTGGCTGGCCCATCAATATAGGCTTTGAGCACAGAATCGCGCTTTTGCAGCAAATAGTTTTGGGTGAAGGTGCTGTCTGATTGGTATGGAAATGTGTAAATGGCAATCCCCTGCATAATGTCGGGCGTATCGTAGCGGACCCAGGTAAAATTGTCACCGGCGCCTGCCACAACAAAGCCGGGCGGGACATGCAACGTCACGTTTAGATTTTTCAACACCGTGTTTTTGACTGCCTTTTCGCTGTATTTCTTATAATTCAGGATTAACCGGTCACGCTCGGCCTTCAAAAAATAGGCGGCAATCCGATCGGAATAGCTGTTAAATATCCGCTCCAGCTCCTCCGAAGATTTGGCCTGAACATTCACAACCGCCTGTGGCCAGGCCCAAATATCCTTTTTAAATTCTACTTTGGCAGAATCCAGGGTCGGCGAAATACGGACATTGACGATGTTCCGGCTGGTCTTGAAAATTTCCTTGAAGGCTACCGGCGGAACATCGATCAGGTCGAAAAGCGGCTCATCCTGGGGCAACGACAATTGCGGCTGGGCCAATACCTTCCGGATGGCCTGCCCTGCCTGTCCTTCCCAGGTTTCCTTCGGAATAACGACAACCAGCTCACCGGCCTTCCCGGTGATTTTTTTGCGCATGTTGGTATCATCCTTACATGAAAACAGGAATACAGAACTGATAACCAACAAACTGAAAATAATGACGATTCGCTTCATGGTGCTATTTTTACCGGGTTCGGTGCCACTGATACAAAAATCCTACCAGAAAAGGCTGACCGGCAAGAATTTCGCAAAAGGGCATAAAAAATCCCGTCATCAAGGCGGGATTCGTTTCTTTCAATGTATTATTCTTTGATTTTTCCTTGATTCGGTTTTTCCTGATCAACCTCCTCTTCATCATCTTCTTTCGTAGCCTTTTTAAACTCCTTCATCCCTTTTCCAAGGCCTTTCATCAGTTCAGGTATTTTACGGCCCCCAAACAACAATACAACAATGATCAATATGATGATAATTTCTTGTGGCCCCAGGAATCCGGCAATAATTGATAAGTACATAGCTTCAAGTTTAATGGTTTGTACAAAAATAGAAAATTTTTAATCGCTCCTAATTAAAGAGCTTGATAATATCGTTGGCGTTGGCAAATAACACGAGCGACAACAAGATGATCATCCCGGCAATTTGCGCATATTCCAGAAATTTCTCCCCGGGTTTGCGGCCGGTCACAATTTCGAATAGCAAAAAGGTAACGTGCCCTCCATCCAGCGCCGGAATAGGCAACAGGTTCATTACTCCGAGGATAATCGAAAGAAAAGCCGTCATATTCCAGAAGGCATGCCAATCCCAGGCCCCTGGGAAAATATTCCCAATTGAAATAAACCCACCCAACGATTCGTAAGCTTTTGTTTTGGGCGAGAAAATCAGTTTAAACTGTTTCAGGTAATCCTGTACGGTGGATACGCCGCGTTTGATGCCCGCCGGTATCGATTCGAGAAAACTGTAGCGGATCGTTTCGTACTGCAAAAAACTCATCGCCTCCTCCATGAAAACCGGGAAAAATCCGATGGTTCCGTCTTCACTCACGGTAACCGAAAGGGTTTGCGGCTGATCATCGCGCAGGATACTGATCGCAATTTCCTCGCTCTTGTGCGATTTTATATAGCCGGTAAATTGGTCATAATACTGAAAGTCGTGCCCGTCGATACCCACAAACACATCGCCTTTTTCCAGGCCAGCCAGCTCGGCAGGTGATCCGTTCAGAATCTTACCGGTTTTACATTGAAACGGTAAACGCGGGTCCATCACTCCTTTGCTTTTGATGAGCAAGGCCAGGT
This sequence comes from Mangrovibacterium sp., assembly GCA_050178015.1. Classification (GTDB taxonomy): domain Bacteria; phylum Bacteroidota; class Bacteroidia; order Bacteroidales; family Prolixibacteraceae; genus Gaoshiqia. The sequence continues at coordinate 57,778 of JBFXGM010000022.1, read as the reverse complement.
CATCGTCCGAAATTTCAACATCCACTTGTTTCCCATCGCGCAATACCTGAATAGTACGGGCGCCGTCAAGCACCACCGTCGGGATAATTTTGTGGAAATTCTCGATGTACTGGTTGTCAACCGAAAGGATCTTATCACCACTTTGGAGGCCAATCTTTTCACCGGTTTCATAAACCATGATACCATGTTTCACACTCTCGGTTGGCAGGTACTGCGTCCCCCAGGCGTATAAAACAGCAATATAAATAAGGAAGGCCAGCAGGAAGTTCATCAGCACCCCGCCCACCATAATCAATAAGCGTTGGTAAGCTTTCTTGGAGCGGAATTCCCAGGGCTGGGGCGGAAGTTTCATGGCTTCCTTGTCCATCGACTCATCGATCATCCCCGAAATTTTCACGTATCCGCCCAGTGGCAGCCAGCCCACTCCGTATTCGGTATCGCCCTTCTTCACTTTAAAAAGCGAAAACCAGGGATCGAAAAAGAGGTAAAATTTCTCCACCCGGGTTTTAAACAGGCGGGCAAAGGCAAAATGGCCAAATTCGTGCAGGATAACTAAAATTGAGAGGCTTAAAATCAGCTGTGCAGCTTTTATCAGTACTTGTTCCATTCTCTAATCGTGTCTGTTTTTAATTGCGTTGTTTAATCAACGATGCTGTTAACAATCGTGTTTCCTTGTCGGTTTGAATGTAATCATCCAACACCGGATTTTTAATAAAGTTGACTTTCTGCATACTTTCTTCGATGAGGCCGGGCATATCGACAAAGCGGATTTTCTCGCGAAGAAAAGCCTGCACCACCACTTCGTTGGCTGCATTCAGGATACAGGGCAGGTTACCGCCCTGATTTAAAGCTTCGAAAGCCAGTGCAAGATTACGAAAAATTTTTGTATCCGGCTGTTCGAAGGTAAGTTTTGGGTAGTCCAGAAAGTTAAAGCGCTTAAATCCGGAGGGTAAGCGCTGCGGAAAATTCATCGCATACAGGATGGGCAGCTTCATATCCGGCAACCCCATTTGTGCCTTCATCGAGCCGTCGCGAAACTGGACGATGGAATGAATGATGCTCTGCGGATGGACTACCACATCAATTTGTTCCGGCTTCAGGTCGAACAGCCACTTGGCCTCAATCACCTCAAAACCTTTGTTCATCATGCTGGCCGAGTCGATCGTAATTTTTGCGCCCATGTCCCAATTGGGATGTTTCAGCGCATCGGCGGTGGTTACCTTTTCCAGTTGTTGCTGGCTAAACCCGCGAAACGGACCGCCAGAGGCTGTCAGGTAAATCTTCTCGATCTCGTTCATGTGCTCGCCAGCCAGACACTGAAAAATAGCTGAATGTTCCGAATCGACCGGGAAAATGTTGACCTTGTTCCGATTGGCCTCACGGGTAATGATTTCGCCGGCCACCACTAAGGTTTCCTTATTGGCCAGGGCAATGTGCTTTCCCGCCTGAATGGCTTTCAGGGTAGGTAGCAATCCCGAATAGCCGACCATCGCCGTCAACACCAGATCCACCGTGTCCAGCTGGACTACCTGCTCCAACGCATCCTTGCCGGCAAATATCTTCACCGGTTCATCTTTCAGGATTTCCGACAACAGTTGGTGACGACATTCGTTGGCCACCACGATCATGTTGGGTTTGAACCGTTTGGCCTGTTCAGCCAACAGTTCAACATTGTTGTTTGCTGTCAGCACTTCCACCTCGAAATGATCGGGGTTTTGCTCAATAACTTCCAGCGCCTGTGTACCAATCGAGCCGGTTGACCCAAGAATGGCTATTCGTTTTTTCATTCAAAAAATTAAAAATCAATATATTGCATCGGATCGAGCGGTGTACCTTTGTGCCAAAGCTCAAAATGCAGATGAGGCCCGGTTGTCAGCTCCCCGGTGTTTCCCATAAAAGCAATAACCTCACCGGCTTGCACCTGTTCCCCTACTTTTTTCAACAATTCCGAATTATGCTTATACACCGATATCAGGTTATTATCATGCTGAAGATAAATCACATACCCTGTTTCCACCGTCCAACCGGCAAAAACAACCGTTCCGGCCAACACGGCAGAAATTCGCGCATTGGGCAAGCCCACAATATCCACGGCAAAATGATCTATATTCTTGTCAAACCGTTGAGAAACAAGTCCTTTTAACGGTGTGAAAAAATGAACCTGAGCCAGGCTTGTTTGCTTCGTTTCGCTTTGTTGCAGCGAGAGCCCCAGCTGCTCTTCCAACAGGTTTTGTCTGAAAACCGAATCGTGATTATAGGCATGCATCGCCACTTCTACCGGCCGTTCCATGGTATCGGCCATATAATCGGGCTCCTCGGGAACGCCTCCTTCAACCAACAGCTTGATCTTGTCGAAATAGTTATCGCGCAAGTGAAGTTGTTGCTCCAGCGAATCGACCATGATCGCATTGCGAACAATCAAATCGCGCACATCGCCCGACGGATAGCCCGGGATAAATTCGCGAATAGGCGTGTAAGCAATAATCAAGACGGTGAGGAAAATGAGCAATAAACTACCCATTCCGCCAATCACGAACACATTCATCCGTGTTAGTTTGGTGCTCCAAACCGTTTGAAATGTCGAATCATTGTAAATAATGAGGCGATAACGGTTTTTTAGTTTCTGGATGATTTTCTTTTTTTTCTCTTTTTTCATTCCCCGGTGTTGGAAGCATCAAAAATAGTAAGAATACATAGACGGCCTAAGCCGGAGGCTGAAATTAATACTTTTTAACGCATCCGAAAAATTAAAAAAATACAGCGAAAGATTTGTTTTCCGAAAAAGTTGTCTTATATTTGCATCCGCATTCGGGACATGAGCGCCCGGCAGACGTTCAAAGCAGACTAAAAATATTTACGATATATTGCGGAGTAGAGCAGTTGGTAGCTCGTTGGGCTCATATCCGGCAAAAGCCGGACGCACGTTCGAGGTTCATTTAAATTTTGACTAAAGACATTAAAAATATATTGCGGGGTGGAGCAGTTGGTAGCTCGTTGGGCTCATATCCGGCAAAAGCCGGACGCACGTTCGAGGTTCATTTAAATTTTGACTAGAGACATTAAAAATATATTGCGGGGTGGAGCAGTTGGTAGCTCGTTGGGCTCATAACCCAAAGGTCGCACGTTCGAGTCGTGTCCCCGCTACAGTGAAGGAGAATCAAGCAATTGGTTCTCCTTTTTTATTGTCATTTTTTTGGTAGCCCGTTGGGCTCCTATCCGGCAAAGGCCGGACGCACATTCTAGTCGTGTCCCCGCTACCAAGATGAAGAAAGTTTGAAAGTTCAACTCTCCTTTTTTATTATCAGCCAATGACTTACCATGTCTATGTCTTATATTCCGAAAAGTTCGACAAGATCTATGTGGGCATGACCAGTGATCTTGAGAAACGGGTATTTGCCCATAACCACCTGCCAAAAGGCTGGACAAAAAACTTTCGCCCCTGGAGCCTCA
>JBFXGM010000022.1:0-54228 GCA_050178015.1 Mangrovibacterium sp. | reverse complement strand
GCTGATGCCTTAAATCGAGAGAAGGCTTTGAAATCTCACCACGGAAGGGATTTCATCCGAAAGATACTCCTTTCACGATAGCTCGTTGGGCTCCTATCCGGCAAAGGCCGGACGCACGTTCGAGTCGCATTCCCGCTACCAAGATGAAAATGTTTTGAAAGATAAATTCTCCTTTTTTTTATCAGCCAATGACTTACCATGTCTATGTTCTACCTACCGATTTTTTATCGAGGCCGGAATCAAACTAAAAGCTTAGTGCAAACGAGAAGTTCCGAGAAACGAGGAAATCACTCGTTGAACTTAGATTTCAGACAGATGAAGGAACGAAGATAAAAATGAGCCTTGACTTTTTTGGGTCCTTTTTGGTGTCCCCGTCAGCAGCCGGGCAAGAAGACAAAAAAGGGATCGGGGTTTGGGGCAACACCCCATCCGTATGTTTCTGGCGGAAATATTTCCGATTATTAATTTCCGATTCACACCGCCCCGTACAGTTATGGTACGCCGTGACCTCCCAGTTGCAAACCAACTGGCAGTTTCATTAAATTGCGGTTCGGAAACCGCACCACCCGTGTCGGTGCACAGCGCCCCATTCTTCAAGCCCGCAGGGGCCATCTGCGCGGATCGGTGAAGGGAAATGCCAGTGCAAAGGATTACACATTAAATCATAACGATCAAAATAAATCCGTGTCATCTGTGTCCTGTTCTTTTCTCGTCCGATAGTTCGTTGGGCTGCATAAAGTGGAAAAGAAAAGGCGCCCCGTTGTCGGAACACCTTTTCAATGCCTATAAATTCTATTTCAAAAAGCTCCGAAATCAGGACAGGCCAAAACGATCGAGGTTCATCACCTTGCTCCAGGCAGCTGCAAAGTCCTGCACAAACTTCTCCTGACTGTCGGCACAAGCGTAAACTTCGGCCAGGGCACGGAGTTCCGAGTTCGACCCGAAGATGAGATCAACGCGGGTGCCGGTCCACTTGAGTTCGCCTGTTTTGCGTTCGCGACCTTCAAATACCTCCTGCGACTCCGAAGTTGCCTTCCAGGTGGTTCCCATATCCAGCAGGTTGACAAAGAAATCGTTGGTAAGCGTTTCCGGACGGTCGGTGAAAACGCCGAGCGCGGACTGATCGAAGTTCGTATTCAGCACTCGCAGGCCACCCAGAAGAACAGTCATCTCGGGTGCGGTCAGCGTCAGCAGTTGAGCGCGGTCAACCAGCATTTCCTCTGCGGTAGCCAGGTATTTGTACTTCATGTAATTACGGAACCCATCGGCAAGCGGTTCAAGGACGGCGAAGGCTTCCACATCGGTTTGCTCCTGCAGGGCATCGGCACGGCCCGGGGTGAAAGGCACCGTCACATCAAAACCGGCGTCCTTCGCGCCTTTCTCCACAGCGGCGCATCCGCCCAAAACGATCAGGTCGGCCAGTGAAACCTGTTTGCCGCCCGACTGTGCCTTATTGAATGTCGCCTGGATACCCTCAAGTGTCTCCAAAACTTTTGCCGCCTGAGTCGGGTTATTCACTTCCCAATATTTCTGGGGTGCCAGGCGAATACGCGCACCATTTGCCCCGCCCCTTTTGTCGGAGCCGCGGAAGGTTGACGCAGATGCCCAGGCAACAGATACTAGCTGGGAAACAGACAAGCCTGAACCGAGTATTTGCTTTTTCAGCGCCGCAACATCCTGCTCATCGATCAGGTCGTGCGTTACCGGTGGAATGGGATCCTGCCAGATCAAGTCTTCCGAGGGTACTTCCGGGCCGAGGTAACGTACCTTTGGCCCCATGTCGCGGTGGGTCAGTTTGAACCATGCCTTAGCAAAGGCATCCGCAAATTCATCCGGATTCTCCAGGAACCGTCTTGAAATCTTCTCATAGGCCGGATCAAATCGCAGGGCCAGGTCGGTGGTCAGCATGAATGGAGCGTGCTTTTTCGAGGGGTCGTGTGCATCGGGTACCGTACCGGCGCCCATATCATGCTTTGGCTTCCACTGATGGGCCCCGGCCGGGCTTTTGGTCAATTCCCACTCGTAACCGAACAGGTTCCACAAAAAGTTGTTGCTCCACTTGGTGGGCGTCGTGGTCCAAGCGCCCTCGAGGCCGCTAGTAATCGTGTCGGCGCCTTTGCCGCTGCCGAAGGTATTTTTCCAGCCCAGGCCTTGTTCTTCAATGGATGCAGCTGCCGGTTCGGGGCCTACGTACTTGCCGGGATCGGCTGCGCCGTGTGTTTTGCCAAAGGTGTGTCCACCGGCGATAAGCGCCACGGTTTCTTCGTCGTTCATCGCCATGCGGCGGAAGGTCTCGCGAATGTCTTTGGCAGCCGCTATCGGGTCGGGATTGCCATTCGGACCTTCCGGGTTCACATAAATGAGCCCCATCTGAACAGCAGCGAGCGGGTTCTCGAGCTCGCGATCGCCGGAATAGCGTTTGTCTCCCAGCCACTCGGCTTCCGAGCCCCAATAAACATCTTCTTCCGGCTCCCAGATATCCTCACGCCCTCCGGCAAATCCGAAGGTTTTGAAGCCCATCGACTCCAGGGCGCAGTTTCCGGCAAGAATCATCAGATCGGCCCACGATATTTTCCGCCCGTATTTTTGTTTGACGGGCCAGAGCAACAGACGCGCCTTGTCGAGGTTGGCATTGTCGGGCCAGCTATTGAGCGGTGCAAAACGCTGGCTCCCGGAGCCACCGCCGCCGCGTCCATCGTGGATGCGGTAGGTTCCCGCACTGTGCCAGGCCATCCGGATGAATAACGGACCGTAGTGCCCGTAATCGGCAGGCCACCAGCCCTGGGAGTTTTTCATCAGCTCGAAGAGGTCTTGCTTTACAGCCTTCAGATCGAGTGTTTTAAACGCTTCGGCATAGTTGAATTTTCCGCCCATGGGGTTGGACAACGAGGAGTGTTGACGCAGGATGCCCAGGTTCAACATATTTGGCCACCAATCGCGATTAGACGTGCCACCACCAGCGCTTTTTGTCATCGTGTGACCGGTAACCGGGCACTTACTTTCCATACCGGCGCTCTTAGCTGAGGGATTTGTTTGATTTTTGTCTTTGTCCATACTGCAAAATTTTTTCTTTCTTTTACAGGAAATCGGGCAAAAGGTTTTCGTATCGAATTGATTTTTTGATAGATGTTATCTATGATAGTATTTTAAAACTCGATGTGCTAGATTATAAAACATGGCCTCGTTTGTAGATGAGGCATTATTGCCGGGTTGCACTTTATGTCTTTGAATTGTAATCTTATTAATCGAATGAGTAAACAAAGTCATCAAAGACAGCTGATCCTCCAATCTGCTCCTTATTGAAGGAAAATAATCCGACTTTTGGGCCTTTCCAATTACCGCTTAAAATATTAAACTTATCTCCGATGGGAATGAATTTCTGACCATCGATACTGTAAAACAATTGGTTTTGTTTGGGAACAGAACTGATAACAAGTTTCAATTCAACATCATAACGGTTGACCTTCTTTTCTTCTTTCAATCCGCCAATATCAGTGAAAATATAAATCCCATCTTTCTTTTTTTCAAGGCCAATCAAGGCGAATTCCTTAGCCATCAAACACAGTCCGGCAACCTGACCCTCCGCAAACTGACTTCCATTCAGTCGAACTGTTGCTTTGCCATTGTTTCCCATCACTTTTTGGGTAATTGTATTTTTTGCCTGCAGAAATCCAGGTGCATAATGCGCTTCGAAAATCAGCTTTCCGGGAAGCTTACTGAGCGACCACGCCGAATCAAGCGGATTGTGGTTCCAGGCCCATTGTAGGCCTAACGTTTCCGATTCAAAATCATCAGAACATTGTGGTTTCATGATGGTGGATTCATCCGAAACAGCAGGTTTTTTCCACACATATACTGGTTCGCCAATTCCGTTTCGATCCAGATCGACACCGATAACAGGCCAGTTGTCATGCCAATACATGGGCTGAAGATGTACGACCCGTCCAATTGCCGGGACAGACTGAAAATGCAGGAACCACCATTCTCCTTCGGGCGTTTCAACCAAAGATCCCTGATGGGGACCATTGATGGCAGTAGATCCGGTTTCCAATACCACTTTCTTTTCGTAGGGTCCGTAAATATTTCTCGACCTGAGCATGGTTTGCCAGCCCTGTTCAACGCCGCCTTCCGGGATGCTCAAGTAATAATAGCCATTCAGCTGATGGATTTTTGTTCCTTCGGCAACTGGCCCGGTATAAACCGTTACTCCGTCGTCGAGCAGCGTCTTTCCGTCAGCGCTCATTTTGTGAATGATGATGGGTCCTGCTCCAACTTTGCTGCGTCCCAGGTAGGCTTGCCCGTTATCATCCCAAAACGGACAGGGATCTTCCCAGCCGGCAGTGGCCGAAACTTGTACCAAAGGCTCCCATGGGCCTTCGGGATATTGGGCCGTTGACATGAAAAGTCCTTCTTTCGGAGTGCAGAAATACACCCAGAATCTGCCTTGGTGAAACCGGATAGCAGGCGCCCAGCTCCCTCCCGCATAACGATTGTTTGAGCTGTAGGCCGGATCAAATTCAAAACGGTCGTAAACTTGGCCAATGATTGTCCAGTTTACAAGGTCCTTGGAATGCAATACCGGCATGCCCATAAAATGAAATTCAGAGCAAACCATATAATAATCTTCTCCAACCCGAATAACATCCGGATCAGAATAGTCGGCGTTTAGCACTGGATTGATGTAGGTGCCGTTTCCCTGGTCGCCCCAAGCAGATTTTGTCTGGCCATTTACCTGGTCTGGTACTGCCAGTGTAATCCAGATAAACAAAAGACGAATCGATAATTTCATAAAGGTTGCTTTATTAGAAAATACGAGAAACAGAGTTGTATTTTTCAAGATTTGCAATAGCTGGTAGCTTATTTTAGTTTGGTTATATTTCGACCGTTTATTTTCAGGTTGTCAAAATGGATGTCATCAACCTTTCCATTAACGAAATTTCCTTTCTCAACATTCGAAAAGCTTGAGTTTTTAATATGAATGCCAATGATATTAGATTGATCCTCTATCCCATTCAAATAGATTCCGTATTGAGTTTTTTGGCAGTTAACGTCCTCAACAAAAATATTTCTGACAGTAGGTACAAAAGAGCGTTCACCGATTTCTCTGGGTTCGTATAATAAGTTTACACTAACCACTGCTATTTTGCATTGCCCCACTTCAATATTACGAACATAGACATTCTCAATGATACCCCCCCTTAGAGTGTTGGTTTTTATGCGGATAACCCTGTCCAATTCAGGACTATCCATTTGACAATTTTCGACAAAAAGGTTTTTATACCCGCCTGAAATTTCACTTCCGATGACCACCCCTCCATGCCCATTCTTCATTTCACAATTACGAACAATGATATTTTCGCTGGGAACAGCCCAACGCCGACCATCGTTATTTCGACCCGATTTAATGGCGATGCAATCATCTCCGGTGTTGAAAAAACAATCCTCTATCAGAACATTTTTACAGGATTCCGGGTCACAACCATCTCCATTCGGCCCATCATTAATCATTTTTACACCGCGAATGGTTAGATTCTCGCAAAGCAGCGGATGAATTACCCAAAAAGGAGAACGAAGCAATGTTACACCTTCAATTAGAATATTTTTACACAAATAAAAGTTTAGGAGTTGCGGTCTCATGCCGTCTTCGGCAGTCAAAACACGCTGGCTTACCGGTACTTTGTCGTTGGCCCATTGCAGCAATTTTGGTCTTCCTGTACGCTGAGAGATGTCCCCTTCTTCCCATCCAAAACGGGGTGAACCACATTTTTTCCACCAATTTTCATTTTCGGCTCCTCCATCGATGGTTCCCTTGCCGGTTATGGCAATGTCCTTTTCGCCATAAGCATAAATCAGGGGTTGCAAATTGTAGCAATCAACTCCTTCCCAGCGAGTTAAAACAACCGGAAAGTATTTTGTATCGGTGGTAAATAATAAGGTGGCCCGGTCGTCCAGGTGCAGATTGACCTGGCTTTTCATCGTGATGGGACCGGTATGCCAGGTACCCGGAGGAACCAAAACAGTTCCGCCTCCGTTCAGGCTGCAAATGGCAATTGCCCGGTTAATGGCTTCATGATTCAACACAGAGGTATCATTGGATACAGCTCCAAAGTCAACGATGTTATAGGTGCGATTTTTAAAAACGGGTACTTGAATGTGTTGCTGAATGAGTGGATAGCTTTCCTCCCAGGCATACTTATCTGGTTGGGCCAGCAAATGGGATGAAACGAAAAGGATCACCAGAACTAGTAAATTTGTGATTTTCATGCTTCGTACACTTGTAGTTTATAAAAAAAAATCCACAAATTTCAGCAGTCCACTGTCAATATAAGACAGGCCCGGCTGAAATCTGTGGATTATGAATATTAATAACCAGGATTTTGATTTACATCAGCTTGGTTCCTGTCAATGGCGGTTTGCGGTATCGGGCGCAAAAATTTGTAATTTCCGTCGTCGCCTTTCAGATCAGCTTCACTGATTCCATCTTCATTGAAGGTTGTAACATATTCAACCAATTTATGTGTACGTTTTAAATCAGTCCAGCGCACATATTCACCTGCCATTTCGCGGGCCCTTTCATCAAGGATGAAATCGATGGTCATATCGTCGGCTGACACAGTCATTACGGTTTCAAAACCTGTTTTGATCGTTCCGGGGCGTGAGCGAAGCGCTGTAATCATGTTGGCTGCTTTGTCCGGCTGTCCCGACATTACATAAGCCTCAGCAGCAATCAGGTAGGCCTCACCCAAACGTGCAACAACAACATCATGCATACTACAGGTGCTACTGCGATTGCTTAAGGAGGTTTCTGAATAATCATCAAATTTCTTGATGCAAGGTACACCGAAGTCCATATTTCTTCTGTTGAAATAAGTTTCTGGTGCCCCATTGGATGGAGCAATGCCACCGTTGGCAATTGTCTTCGAAATCAAGGTATTTGCTTTCAGTCCATATGGATCATCAGCCTGCCAGGCTGCAATATCGTCATCACTAGCCCAAGCAGGTGCATAATATATTTTAATCGGAGATGTGGTTGGATTGGTATAGTAGTCAAAATACCAGGTGTGAAATTCTTGCATGAAAGTCTGCTCATACCTTCCATCGCCTTTATCATAGAGTTGATGCAACCTTAAAAAAGGAGACAAATTACCATCGATAGCCTTATTTCGGGCATTCTCAGAACCTCCCAAATAGGCGCCAAATTGTGCTTGCTGATAACTGCCATCGCCGGATGGATCTTCTACTGCCGAAAAATCGAACTGGACAGACCAGAATATTTCATCATTGCTTTCTTTTGCAAAGTCAAAAGCATCCTCGATAGATAAAGACGGGACTTCGGAGTTGATAGCCTGCAGCGCATAAGTTGCAGCATTTGTGAAATCAGATGATTGAGCAATATTCTCCTCCAGTGATTCATAATCCTGTCCGTTTAACCAGGCACGGGTAAGGTAGGCTTTGGCTAGGAAAAAAGCAGCTGCCCGCTTATTGGCGCGACCCACACCTGAAGCACTCCGATCGAGTAAAGAGGAATTCCCGGAAATGAGATACGTGAACTCATCAATAATGAAGGAATAAATCGTTCCGATATCGGTCCGCTCGTGGCTCATTTCAGCATAATCGAACATCTGGGTATTTAAAGCCACCTCCCCAAATTGCTGAACCAGCTGAAAATAAGACCAAGCGCGAATAAAACGAGCTTCATCGATATATTGCTTCCGAACACTGGATTCTGCGGTAGTTTCACCGTAGGCAATGACACTATTGGCTAATTGAATACCTCTGTAGCAATTCTGATAGAAGGTTTGAATGATACCTTCGGTTGCTCTCAGGGCCGTATAATGGTTCATAATAACTCCCTGAGACTTACCATCACCATAAATATCAGTTCCTGCAGAGAACAGCAGCGGTTGCATATTGTACATATCTCTGAGAGAAGAGTAGGCTGCATTGGTTAAACTTTCAAAACCAGTAGAGGTCGCATAAAAACCAGCTGTCGATTCACTGGAACGAATATCTGGTTCAAGGAAATCTGAGCAACCGGAGAAAAGAAGCATGGCCAACGCCACAATTATATATTTTTGTTTCATATCTTAATCGTCTTTAGGGTTAAAATTTTACGTTTACACCAATCTGATAAGTTCTGGAGCTTACACCACCAGCCCCGTTATTAACTTCGGCATCCGCCCATTCGGGGTCAAATCCGTTGTAGTCGGTGAAGGTGAATGGATTCAGCACATTGACGTAAACCCGGAAATTGGAAACCTTCATCTTTGATGTCAGGTTCTTAGGAAGCGTATATCCAAGTGTGATGTTTTTCACTTTAACATACGAATTGTCAACAAAATACTGACTTCCGTCTTTACTGTTGATCCAGAAAGAACCGGCACCGGCATTGTTTGCTCCTCCGGTTGGGAAAGGATAACTCCCGTAGTGGGTACCTTGTTGAGTTGAAATTGTGCCATCTTCTCCCAAAACCGGGGCACCATCAGGAATGTAATAATCCACACTCAGACGTTGGGTTCCACGACTGCTGTAGCTGGCAAAACTTCCCATAAACGGGCTGTACACTTTACTGCCTTGTGAAGAGTAGATGCTGAAGGAGAAGTCGAAGTTTTTATAGTTGAGGTTGGAAATTAAGCTACCGGTCCACGTTGGCTCAACATGCCCCTGGATTGTTTTATCCTCAGGATCAATCGTGCCGGATCCGTCAACGTCTTTGATCTTCATTTCTCCTTCGTAAAACTTCGTTTTCTTGGTCGGGTCGGTTGCAAATGCAGCGGATTCCTCTGCGGTACACACACCATCCAAAACATAGCCGTAAACGACGTCAATAGGCTGACCGATAAACCACCAGTTTCCGGTCAAATCTTCTTTGCCGCCGTTTAGTTCGAGAATCTCATTTTTATTGCGGGCAAAGGTGAAGGAAGTTGTCCATACAAAATCTTTCTTCTGCACGTTTACAGTTGTCAATTGAACTTCAACCCCTTGGTTTTTAACCTTCCCAACATTGCTCCAAATAGAGCCGGTTGATGAACCTAATTCAAAGGGGGTGTCCATCTCCATCAACAAATCTTTCGAGACTTTGTGGTAAGCGTCAACAGAGCCGTAAACGCGATTGTTCCAAAGTCCGAAATCAATACCCAGGTTAATCTCATTGGTTTTCTCCCAGGTAAGTTCTGAGTTTGTCAAGCTATATCCGTAACCATTGGCAACGGCGTTTCCGAAATTATAGTAATACTTTGTATCTGCCAAAGCACGAGTGTCATACGGACCTACGTGTGCATTGTTCCCGGTTATGCCATAGCTGACGCGAAGCTTCAGGTTGGTCAACCAGCTAGCTGCATCCAAAAAGCTTTCTTCCGACATACGCCAGGCCAATGCTGCTGATGGGAATACTCCCCACTGGTTTTCTTTCTTAAACTTGGAGCTACCATCCCACCGGCTGGAGATTGTGGCCAGGTATTTTCCCTTGTAATCATAGTTTAAACGAGCCACATACGAAAGCATGGTGATCTTTTCAAAGTAACTGCCTTGATTTTGAACGGTTCCTGAAGCCAGGTTGTACCATTTCACATCAAAAGGCATATCAACCACGGTCATGTTGCTTCCTTCGTTCGTTTGACTGTAAACACTCACCAACCCTAAGAGATTAAAATTGTGGTCACCAATCCGTTTCATATAGTTGGCCTGGCTATCCCACGTGTAAGAGAATACTTCATCGCTATTGTCTTCGGCATAATTAGTTTTACCACGTCGGCTTTCTGTATCTACGCCATAAAAAATACCATTATGCTTTTTGGTGTACATGGGCGAGAAAGTGGTCTTTAAAACGATATCTTTTACGGGGTTAAATTGCAAATACGTATTGGCCATCACATAATAGGCACGAAGATCATCGGTCGAATTCATGCGATCAACGACCGGGTTCAGAGTTGAAGTGGGGCCACCACCGCTGGGATAAACGGCTGCATCTTTGCCTGGCTGAACAATCGGTTCACCTTCATTTTCGCCTTCCCAATAGTAAGCCGGCATAACCGGCGACATATTGAACCCGGTTTGTACTGACCGTTGACTTCCTCTGTTTTGCAATGAAGTAGCCAGGTTGGCATTAAAACCGACAGTGAGTTGATCACTTATGTTTGAATCGAAACTGGCTTTCACGTTCCATCGTTCGTACTCATCGTATAGGATTCCTTTTTCCGATTGATAACCTACACCAACACGATAACTTATATCTTTGCTGTTACCGGCAACATTGACAAAATGGTTTTGCTGCTGTCCATCGCGAAGCACAATATCAGGCCAATATGTGTAGTTTTTATCGGCATAGAATTCTTTGATTACCGGACTGTCGCCACCCCAAAAATTCCGGAAATTAGCATCAGTCATGTTCCAGGTTGTTGCACCGGTAGCCGCATTCATGGAGGAGCTTACATACCGGGAAAACCGATATTTCAAAAATTCGTCACCATCCATAAAATCGGGCATGTAGGCTGATTTCTTAACCCCGTAATAGGCATCGTAACTGACCAGGGTTTTTGTTTTATCCGAGATTTCCGTTCCCTTTTTGGTCGTAATGATCAACACGCCGTTAGTGGCACGCGAACCATAAATAGCGGTGGATGAAGCATCCTTTAGCACGTCGATTTTCTCGATATCCATTGGATTCAGGAAGTTCATATTATCGCAAACCACCCCATCTATCACATATAAAGGCTCGCCTCCCTGCATGGAGCTTTTACCGCGAATTTGAACACTAAAACCATCGCCGGCACGGCTGGATACCTGCTGGATATTCACACCGGCAACCTGACCTTGTAAACCTTCCATAACCGAAGTGGATCCTCTGGAAACGAGGTTTTCCGATTTTACACTCCCAATCGATCCGGTTAAGTCACTCTTTTTCATCGTACCATATCCAACAGCAACTACCTCTTCAATACCGATGGTTTCTTCTCTCATCACAACCTGAATATTACTTTGGGTACCGACGGGAACCTCTTGGCTTTCCATACCAACGAAAGAAAATACCAAGGTGGAATTTACGGGTACATTCGCAAGTGAATATACGCCGTCGATGTCTGTAATTGTCCCTTGGGTCGTTCCTTTTACGACAACAGTAACGCCAGGTAATGAGGCGCCGGTTGCATCGGTCACTTTTCCGCCAACTGTTCGAGGTTGCTGATTGGCCTGAAGGGTGGATAAGATAATGTGACGGTCAGATATCTGATAGCCGACGTTTGTTTCCTGAAACATATGGTCCAGTATCTCCTGAATCGACAGATTTCTGGCTTCCAGGCTCACTTTCCTTTCCAGATCAATAGCATCTTTGTTATAGACGAAGTAGAACTCACTTTGATCTTCAATGGTACGCAGGGCGTCAACGACCGACACATCCCGCAGTTCAATGGTCAATCGAGTGGATTGGGAATAGCTGTTCAGCGATACAGACTGAATAATCCAGAGTTAAATGAATACGGTTGTTAGTTTCATTTTTAGTGCAATTTTTCCGAAGTGCCTGACAAGCAGGTCTCCGTAGTGGATTCTTTTGTTTTTTTTCATACTTTTGAATTGATTTGTTAGTGATAATAAATCCGTAATTTTTATCCAAACAGGAAGGAGTTGCCGCTCTTTCCTGTTCTTGTTTAGTGATGTTCCTACATAGGCATTTCTTTTTTGTTAGGCTATCTTCTGTTTTTCCTTTTCTAAGAAATGGCTTTAGCCCAGTTTCTGTGTATCATTATTTTTCGTTTGGCATAGCTCCCGTCAGCTTGTCTTATTCGCTTTGGAAATTCTACCTGGATAGGTAAGGAATTGGAAATAATGCTTAATACTTGTTCAATACTCTCATCAACAAAGGTTGCATACAAGGTATAGTCAGCCAGCGATGGATCCGATAACTGGATTTCCACATTGTACCAGCGTTCCAATTTTTTTAGAATATCTCCGAAGTTTTCATCCTGAAGCAGAAGTTTTCCGTCTTTCCATCCGGTGTAGGCCGTCATATTGGTTACCTCACTGGCTTTAATTTCTTTTGTTTCCGAGCAGTACAGTGCGGTATATCCCGGACTCAAGGCATATTCCTTTGTATTGTTTTCAGGGATCAGGGTCACTTTTCCTTCCACCAGAGTTGTGCGGACAATCTGGTCATCAGCAAAAGCGTTCACATTGAATTTCGTTCCATAAACCTTGATTTTCATGTGTTCGGTGGAAACCAACATGGGGGCAGCAGGGTTCTTTACCACCTCAAAATAAGCCTCTCCCTGCAATTGAATTTCCCGTTGATTGGGTTGAAAAGCTACCGGAAATGTCAGACTGCTTCCGGAATTCAGCCAGACCAACGAACCGTCGGGCAGCACCACCTGGGTTTTTATGCCCAAGGGGGCATAAAACGTGTGTTGGGCCACCAAGCCGGAAGCCGGTTGAGCCGGGAACTGTAATATGCGCGTTTGCTGATAAAAATAAAAGGTGGTTAGCAACAGCGGGAGAGTCAAAACAGCTGCGATACGTGTGAACCAAAGGCTAACTGTTGGTTTCTTATTTGCCAGGATCCTTGGCTTCTCAATTTGCTCCAGGACCCGATTGAAAGATTTATCGATCTGTTTATGGTCAATTTCTGCTCGTTGAAAGGCGAGAGTACCGAGAATGCGCTGTGCATATTGAAATTCTTCTTCACGGATCGAGTACTTCTGAATGAACTGAACTTTCATCCGTTGAGGATCTTTCAGCACTGCCCGAAGATCATCCTGAAAGTTCTCATCCGCAAGTAGTTGTTCTAATTTTTTGTGATTTACCATAGATACGGCTTTTCTGCTCTTTAATTAGATAGAGAGTAAAAAGTAAAAAAGGTACCTGGTAAATTCTAATTTTTTTTTCGGAAAAATACAAAAAGGGTTAAACTGAGATCTTTCAGAGAATCCACTCCTTCCTGTACTTCCCGGTTGGTGTGAAGGCGCAGGTGTGTGAGGGCCCGTTGCATCAAATTTTTAACGCTTTGCTCGTTAATATTCATAATCCGGGCAATTTCGCGGTAAGGCAAATTGTTATAAAAGCGTAGCAAAATCAGTTCGCGTTGGCGTTCGGGAAGCCTGTTTATCGCCCGAATCATGGATTGTCGAAGTTGCTCTGTTGTTTCCTCCACCTCCATAAATTCGGCTGGTTCGAAGCGGAAGGCCGCCTGGGTTTCGATATCAGTCTTGTCCGAGAAGTCTTGTCCGAAATATTTCTCTTTATTTTCGAACAATTTACGCCGCAAACAGCTGATCAGGTAGGCTTGTGGATTTAGAACTTCTCCAAGGGTACCTCTTTTTTCCCAGATCCGGATAAACACATCCTGGATCGAGTCGTCAATCAAATCGGGTAAGTTAAGGATCTTTAAGCCATAGTGGTACAAATCCGGGTAATGACAGGAGAAAAGGTCAGCCAGTGCAGCTTGATCTCCTTTCTTCATTCTTTCCCAGACAGACCTTTGTGTTATGATGCTTTGCCTAATACTCACAAGATTAGCCACTTACAGAAGGGTTTGAAAAACAAAACAAGCTCAAATCAGAATTTTAAAATTATGACTAAAACTTGAATTGTACAAGCCAGCTTGTTCCAATCCGGTGAACCGACATAAAAAGAACGTTCCTTACCGAAAAGACCTAAATAAGAAATTCCCCGGGATGCCTTTATCTTTTTCCTTGCTGCCCCTCCATTGAATGCCGGAATTTACGCTGTGCCTTTCGCTTATTGAGCCAAACCAGAAAACCGGTTACCGGTAAGCTGGCGCTGATTAAACTGACGATAAAAGCCAGGATTTTTCCGGGCAAGCCCAAGATAGCGCCGGTATGAATGTCGTAATTCATCAGGTTGAGTTTATCGGCAAACCCGGCGTCAACATACTTTTCAACCGCCAGGGGCTCCAGGGTGTAACGATCGTAAAAATACTCGTCGTGGTGATAGAATTTTCCTTTCTTGTGGAACACCAAAATCTCGATTGCTTCATCTTCTTCCGCTAAATGGGGGGTCATGTAGATGCGCTCCGGGTTTGGGTTTTGGGCCAGCGTCAGGTACCAGGCACGGTCGATGGCAGGGATGCTGTCGCTCACCGCCAGGGCAGCCTTCGAAACATCAGAATGCGGATGCGCGTGTTCAACTTTTGATTCTCCGCCCGAGGCCAGGTAATACACCGAATTTTCCACCCACTTAAAACTCCACACCAAACCAGTGCAGGCAATGATGAGCACAAAAATCAGGATATAAAATCCGGAGACACTGTGTAAATCAAAGACCAGCCGTTTAAAACCGGCCTTCCAGTTAACGCGGAAACTTCGTTCGCGATGTTTCTTTTTCCAGCTCGCGGGCCACCACATGATGAGCCCGGTGATGAGTAAAACCACATAAACCAGGGCGCCAATTCCCACTACCCTTTTGCCGATTGCTTCGGGTAGCCACAGGTGACGGTGACCTTTCATGATAAACTGGAAGAAGTCGAAACTGCCATGCAACACGGCTTCCTGCTTGCGGATGAACTCACAGGAATACGGGTTCATGAACACGACGCCAAAGTCGAGCTTGTCATTCTCGATATAATAAAAACCCACGGCCGCTGCGCCTGTTTCATCTTCGTAAGTCAGGCCGGTGGGCGTTTTCCCCGGCATATAAACCAGCGCCGTGTCCACCAGCTGGCTTGGCGGAACAAAAGGCTTGCCTTGCGCCTCCACAAAGCGCCAGGGTTCCAGGGCATCTTTGATTTCCGATTGAAAAACATAGAGGCAACCGGTAATACTCACAATAAAAACAATTAAGCCGGAGGTTAACCCCAGCCAAAGGTGGAGCCATCTGCTCAGCTGACCAAGTTTGCTTCGGAATGAATTCATGGCTGTTTTCGATGTATCGTTCATAAATTGAGCCATACCGGAATCATCCTTCCCGATAAAACCGGTATGGCGTTGATATCTTGTTCGTTGTTACATTTTGAAGAAACCGGCCACGAAATTGGCCTCCACTTCAGCGCCTTTAGTAGCGGTGTAATTGGTCAGGTCAATCCGGTAAATGTAAGTACTTACTTCTTCCGGAATACTCATGTAGAGGTAGTTGCCGTCGTACAAGACTGTCGAAGCCAGCTTCCGGCCAATGCCGGTATGTTCGGGAATGTTGCTGATATAGTTGATGGTTTTGCTGTTCAGATCGAGCACTGCCGGACGTAGCGGAGCATCCGACCAGGCAGACTGCTCACTGCGATCGGCAGTATTCATTTCGGCGAATACCTTCCCGTTGCCCAGGTAGATCAGGTGGCCCGTAGTTTTTCCTTCGGCGACATCGTTGAAGCGGAACAGGTAGCTTTGGTCGAATTCGGTGCTGTTGCGGTTGATTCGTAAAATGGCAGGTTCGGTGGTAAATTGGCTGAACCCATTGGCTGGATTGCTGTGCGACAGGGCATAAACGTTGCCGCTTTCATCCTTTATCAGTCCCGATTTGGTTCCGAAACCACCAATCGGACCGGTACGGTCATCGGTCATCACTTTCACAAACTCCAGCGATGGGTAGCTAAAAACGGCTACCTGAGCTTCGTCGGTGTTTGGGGTTGCATAGGTGGTGGGGTCGCTGATGTAGTAGCTCAGGTACAGGTAATTGCCGCTTTGCACCATGCCCGAGTAGCTGGGGCCGGCAACACTGGTGAGGTTAGAGACCGCGATGGATTTGGTGGCGTTTACCGTTACGGTTTCCGGTTCAAGGATGTGAAGTTTCACCACATCCGAACTGGATGAAATTTCTACGCCAACCAGCTTTTGGTCTTCTGTTTCAATAACATCCTGCAAGCTGTTGTCGAACGACAACGCTCCTCCAACTTCCCGGATCGAACCGTCAGCTCCCTTTGTCAACCCGACAATGCCGGCAGTTCCCAAGCCTCCGGTGGAGAAGATCTGATCGCCAATTTTATCGTACGAAAAATAGCCCAGCTGATGGTAGCCTTTCCCTACGGCCGACAGGCTTCCGCTCATCACATCATCAAACCGGACGGTATAATAGTCGTAGTTGAAGTTGGCCCCGGCATAGGCCAGCGTGAGCACAAAGGCATCGTTGCCGATGTATTCCTCTTCCGATTCTTTCTCCGAACAGGCTGGAAACAGCGCGGTTGAGGCAATCAGCAGGGATAGCAAAGTCCATTTCGAAACGTATTTAAAAATTTTCATGGGTTAAAAAATTTATGGGTTATTCAATCAATTAGTTAAAGGGTGTATCGCAGTTTAACGGCAAACGAACGACCCGGCTTTTGGAGGTAATATTTGTCGTACACCCGGGCATCGAACAAATTGCGGCATTCGGCCGAAATGTTGTACTTGCCGTTCTGTACGCTGTAGCTTACTTCCAGGTCGTGTGTTGTTTGGCGCGGAATGACATAGTTGTTGTTGGGGGATCCCATCTCGGTCCAGGTCAAGAAATATTTCTCCACAAAGTTGAAGAAGTAGTTCAGGTTCAGGCCCGAAGAAGGCGCTCCCACGCCGGCAAAACTGAAACCGGCATTCGCGCTGCCAAAAAAGTAAGGTTTATTGGGCAGGCGGTATCCGTAGTGATAATTCTTCTGCCAACCCGAACCGGTATAGGAATCGTTCCGGATGAATTCGGCCTGGTCGGTCATATCCTGAAAAGTCACATTCCCGCCCACCCGGAACCATTCCCGGTAACGGTACAGGAAGTTGCCTTCCACCCCGAGCACCCGGGTTTTATTCAGGTTGTCGTACCGGGTTTTCGGACTGGCAATAGTTACGACGGTGTAAATCAAATCGTCAGCTTCGCGATAAATGAAGCTGCTGCCCAAGGCGAATTCAGATTCCTTCATCCGGAACCGGTACTCGGCCCCCAAATTGAAATTGTCGCTTTGTTCAGGCCCCAGGTCGGGGTTGGCATCGATAAACAAGCCATCGCCGAAAATTTCCTCCGGCATGGGCATCCGCGAGCTGTGTTCGTACGATGCCTTTACTTGCAACTCCGGTAGAACAAAGTAGGTTGAAGCAAGGCCGTAGCCAACATTGTGCTGGTTATTTCTTACCGGTTCCACGCGCTGGGTTTCCAGGGCAAAGTCAAATTCTTTGGATGTTTTTGCCTGGGTGACGAAGGTCTTCCCAAAAGCGGTCATGCTCCACCGCCGGTTGAAATCGAACTTGTAGGCCAGGCCCAACACGTTTTTGGTCAGCGACTTCGGGAACTTGTTGTCCGCCAGGTCCGGGTTTTCCGTATCAAACGCTTTGCGGTGGAAATAGCTGAAAGCATAATTCAACGCCAGCGAGCTCCGTGTGCTCATCGCATAGCCCACATTCAGCTGATTAGTCCATTCTTTTTCATCCAAGGTGGTGAAGGTTCGGAAGTATTCACCATCATTCGACACTTGTCCGTCGCCGGTCGTAGTGACAGTGGCCTCGCCCAGCCAGTTGTAACGCACCCCGCGCAGGGTGTCGATCACCTGCGACTCGTTCAGACTGAGGGCGCTGTACAGGCTGACATCCAGCCCGTCGGTGAGCAAATTCTTTTTATTGAAGCGCAGGCTGGGGATCAGCGATTGGCTGTTGCGCATGATGCCCCCGTAAACAGTGCTCATGGTGGCCCCGTGCTGGACTTGCTTATCGCTGGCCGAAGCAATGAGCCCGAAAAGCAGGTTGTCGGCATAGGTTTTATTGACAACCCCCGTTTCCAGTTTGATGGCGCCCGAACGGTAGCGGTCGTGAAACCGGCGTACTTCTGCCGTATCGACAATCACATTGTTGCGCACAATACCGGCCAGCACCTTGTAGTCGTTGTCCGAATAGTTCAAAAAGGCATTGGCGCGAAAGGTAAACCCGTTTTGCGGATTGGTCCAGGCCCCGTTTACCGAAGCTCGGTGTGTGTGAAACGAACCGACCGAATAAGAGGCGTCGAAGTAGCGGGGATTCCGGTTGGTGACGATATTCACGGCGCCCCCCAGGGCATCAGTACCCAACCAAACGGGCACCACTCCTTTATAGACGTCGATGCGTTCGATCAGGTTCACCGGGAGGTCGCTTAAGCCGAGTGACGAACCAAAATTGTCCATCGGAATGCCGTCCATGAAAAATTTCACCTGGTCGCCCGAAAAGCCGTTCAGGGTGAAGTTGATATCCGACCCCAGTCCGCCATCTTCCTGAATGCGGACACCCGATATGCGGTTCATCACGGCTTTGGCATCGGCTGTGCTGTTGAAAAGTTCTTTGGTCGAAACCGAAGCCACCTGGTACGCCTGCTCAATCACCCGCCGGGTAGCCGACTTGCCGGTTACCACCACATCGTTCAGGGTGAAGGTTTCTTCCTGCAAATGCAACTCCACCTTCAATTCCTGACCGGCTTGCAGCTCAATTTCCTTTTGCGCTGGTTCGAAGCCCATGCAACTGGTTTGCAGCAAATAGCTTCCCGGCAATAAATCACGAAACCCGAAGCTGCCGTCAATATTGGTGGCTGTTCCTTTTTGCTGATGTACCAACAGCACATTCACTCCGGGCAGGCTTTCCCCGGCTTCCGAACGGATGACGCCGGCAATGCTGCCTTTTTCGGATTGACCGTGAGCCAGATCCCCGATTGCGATTACGACCAATAAGATCAGAATTACCCGAATCAGCTTTTCCCTCGTATTCAATAATTTCAAGATTGCCATGCTTAAATTGATCATGCATCGATTTCCCGGACCGCTACATTCCTCCGGTTCGATGTGGGCAAAAGTAGAGCGGGCGGGCGGGGTTGGCAATCCCCATTTGTTGGGATTTTAAAGACTTTGGGAAAGGGTTGTTACAGTTGAATGTGCTTATCGTCCGAATAGCTGGTGTGGTTTTTATTCCGGAAGAAAAGATACAGGTTCCAGCTCTCCCCGGCCTCTACAGACGGATGTTCGAGGATACCTTGCCCCTCGCCCCGGACGCTGCCGGTCGCTATAGGCCCAAGGCGCTGCCCCTCCCGCGCCCACACACAAAGCAGTTCATCATTGGCTAACTCGGCCTTGGATTGGGCTTCCGGGTTCCAGCGAACAATTACCTGTCCGGGGTTCTCGGTGCTTCGTGCAGCCGTCAGTTGCTGAGGCAGCGGCAAGGGGCCAGTCGAAAAATGCAGGCGCGAATAATCGGCCAGCTCACCATTTTTATCGAAAGCCCCCAGGTTAGCTTTTAAAAACAGGTTGTAGGCCGTCAGCTTTTTCGTGGCGGATAATTTCCAGATGGGGTTCACCACGTTTTCGCGGACGGAATTATAAAACAACCGGGCTGCCTGAAACCGCTTGCGCTGTTGCAGTTGCTTTTCACTCCAGCTGTCGGGTTTCCGGCGTTCGGGCAAGGTGCGCACAATCACTTCGTCGCCATGTTGTACAAATACCAGGTTGCCTATTTTTCCACTCAGGATAAGTCCAGGAAAGGATTTGGTTCGGGCCATATTCGAAATTACTACTTAGTTTATTTTAATTTTCTCTTTATTTTTTCTTAATTAGGTAACAGAAACCTAACAGGAAGCTAGCAGAAAACTAGTATAAATTTAGACCTTTATCCGGACAATGTCAAGTGCGAAAGCACAGAGAAATCGCTTTTAGAAAAATATGCTGGATTTGACATCACATGGCTCATCAGCCGACGGATCAAAGTCATGGTACTGATCTGCTGAAACCTTATTTTCCTGATCCAGCCTAGTAGCTTGTTTGCCCCCATTCCGTCCAGCCTTATTTACCTTATTCGTATATTCTGGTCACGTTCTGAATAAGCTAAATAAGGTTGAGATTTTTTGTTATATCCTGGCTACTAAGTCCACACGGTTTTGAAACCGAACTTCGAAATAGATAACTTGAATCTCACTCTACTATAATTCGATGTAAAATAGACTACTAAAGGCATCTGATTTGCTGCATGTTGCGATTTTGTTAGTTAGTGTATTGAAGAAAATAAAATACGTTTTTCGAATGATGAATGGGCCGCA
This sequence comes from Mangrovibacterium sp., assembly GCA_050178015.1. Lineage (GTDB taxonomy): Bacteria > Bacteroidota > Bacteroidia > Bacteroidales > Prolixibacteraceae > Gaoshiqia. Next base: position 34,287 of record JBFXGM010000022.1, on the reverse strand, counting down.
TGTAACCAGCGTCATTGCGAATGAAGCGCAGCGGAATGAAGCAATCTGCAATGAGGAAAGAAATGGGACGCGGATACGATATGATCTGTACGATTTTAAACTGGTAACTGGCAACTGAAAACTCCCTCTGAAGCCCCTGATCCCGAAGGGATCGAACCATGCATCACCCCCAATTCGATTGGGGGATTGCGGAAAGTAAAAGCGCTTTCCACAACCCCAATGCGGGTTGAACGAATCGAAAATCGCTAATCAATAATAGGAAATATTTCCGCCAGAAACATACGATGGGGCTTTGCCCCAAACCCCAATCCCTTTTTTGTCTTCTTGCCCGGCTGCTGACGGGGACACCAAAAAGGAATCAAAAAAGGTCAAGGCTCATTTTTATCTTCATTCCTCCATCTGCCTGAAGGCTAAGTTCAACGAGTGATTTCCTCGTTCCTCGGAACTTCTCGTTTGCACTAAGCTTTCAGTTTGATTCCGGTCTCGATAAAAATAGGCCGCTCTTTTCACTCCAACGTTCGGCACTTATTTAAAGTGGGTTTACACGAATAAGGTTTTAAATGATGCCCATTTGTACACAAGGCTACTAAGTCCACACGGTTTTGAAACCGAACTTCGAAATAGATAACTTGAATCTCATTCTACTATAAATCGGTGCAAAATAGACTATTAAAAGCTTCTGACTTGCTGCATGTTGCGATTTTGTTATATAGTAGGTTGAAGAAAATAAAATAAGGTCTCACGATTTTTATTTGAACGATTGGCTGCACGTTTTTTTTAAACCGGACTTCTGTACCCTTCTTTTCGAGAAGTGGTTGATTCCGGTCAGTCGTAAGCGGGTGGAACATCTTATAACGGTTAAAAGCGATTTCCCTGTTTGGGAAGCCCGGGTGGCACTACCCATATTTTTTGCTATTTTTGTTTGTCAACCTTACTAAACCCTGATGACAAAAAATGATAAACACCTTTTCCACTTGCTGCTGACGGGAGATGAAACTTCCTTCAAGGTTGTTTATCAGCATTTTTACCCCCGACTGTATTATTTTGTGCTTGAATATCTTCCGCACCACGAGGTAGCCGAAGATGTGGTGCACGACACCTTTCTGACCCTGTGGCAGAAGAGGTCCGATTTGCAGGCCGACAGCAACCTGAATGCCTACCTGTATACTCTGGCCAAAAATAACAGCCTGAAAAAACTGCGCAACGAACACTACCGGCAACGGCTATTGCAGTCGCCCAGCCTTCATCCGCTGGAGCTGGAGCTGAATGCCGGTGCCTTGATGCGGTTGGAAACCACCGAAGGCGATTTTTCCGAGATTGAGCAACTGGTACAGGCCACCTTGGAACAGCTGCCGCCGCAATGCCGGCAGGTGTTCGAGCTAAGTCGCTTCGCCCACAAGAAAAACCGCGAGATTGCCGATGAGCTGGGTCTTTCGGTTAAAACGGTGGAAGGCCATATCACCAAGGCCATCAAGCTATTTAAAATAAACCTGAAAGATTATTTGCCGCTGCTGGGCTTCCTGCTGGTTCGCTGATTTTCATTTTTTTTCAAAAAAAATTGCCACCCGGGCAAGGGTATTTCGTTTTCGGTGGATTATATAACCGAAGTACCAAATTATGGAAAAGGAAAAACAACTCATTGAACTCATCTCCGGGAACCTGGATGCCGCACAGCAGGAACAGGTGTTGAAAGAAATTGGCCAGGATCCGGCTTTACGCAAGCAATATGAAGACTTGAAAAATGCCTGGGCCTTGTCGGCCTCCCAGACGAAGATGGGCAAACAACAAATCGAAGCCTCCTATCACAAGTTCCGCAAGAAGCAGCCCGCCACAAAGAGCCGGATGCTGAAGATTTCAACCGTGATGCGGTATGCAGCCATCCTGTTGGTCATTTTTGCACTGGGCATCTATCTCGGGCAACTGATCACGAGCGGGCCGGGTAGTGTTCCCATTTCCGAATCGATGACTGCCGAAATCCGGGTGCCTAACGGCGAAAAGGCCGAACTGACCCTTCCGGATGGCTCGCGGGTGTGGCTCAACTCAGGCACCACCTTCCGTTTTCCGCAACAATTTGCCGGAAACTTCCGGGAAGTCAGCCTTGCAGGTGAGGCCTTTTTTGAAGTGGTGAAAGGAAAGGCGCCTTTCATTGTTTCATCTGATTACGGCGACATCCGCGTGCTGGGCACTTCGTTTAACGTGAGAGCCTATGACAACCTGGATTTTCAGGCCACCCTGGTAGAAGGAAAAATACAATTTCAAACCGAAGACAAGGAGCAGCTTCTGGTGCCCGGCCAGCAACTTAGCCTCACAGCCAGGCAGGAACTGATCGTTGAGGCGGTGGACACCGAAAAGGCCATCAGCTGGAAGAACGGCTTTATTTCGTTTGAGAACGAACCTTTAAGCGAAGTGACGAAAAGATTGGAACGCCACTTCGGCATACAGATTTCGCTGGATGAGCAGCTGGCCCCGATCCGGTTTACCGGGACAATTTATAACGAAACAGTCACCGAAGTCATGGCCTACATTCAAATGACCAAACCTATAACTTATGCCTATGATCAAAAACAAGGAACATTAAAAATAAGCACCAACTAATCAGCAAGAAACAAAAAGACAGGATGTGCGAGATCCTGCCTTTTTTCGAATAACCTGATTCAAATCAAATTACTCACTTCAAATTGTAAAATTATGGAAAAAAAACGATGTAGTAATGGCATCAGGCCATTTCTTTATCAAAACCTAAGACGTATGAAACTGACCCTGTTACTAATCATGCTTACGGTTTTCAGCAGTTTAGCTGCCGACTTGTACTCCCAGAACACCAAGCTCAGCCTGGAGTACCAAAATGAAAAGATCGTTACCGTGCTTCGTGAAATTGAAGACAAAAGCGAATTCCGCTTCTTTTATAACGAAGAGGTTGATGTCAACTCGAACGTTTCGATCGACGTAAGCAATGCGCCGATCCAAACCGTTATGGATGAAATTTTTCGGGATAAAAACGTTAATTATGAGATTATTGGCCGGCAAGTCATCCTTCGTGCCGGAGTAAAAATGAATCAATCGCAGCAACCTGCCAACGTGAGTGGTAAAGTGACCGACTCTTCCGGGCAACCCCTCCCGGGGGTAACCGTAGTGGTGAAAGGAACCAACAATGGCACCATTACCGATGTTGACGGGAACTACAACCTGAGCAATGTTCCGGCAGATGCGGTGTTGCTGATTTCATTTGTGGGGATGAAGGCGCAAGAGATCCCGGTGGCCGGAAAACGGGAAATTAGTGTCACCCTGACGGAAGAAACCATTGGTCTGGAAGAAGTGGTAGCGATTGGGTATGGTACCCAGACCAAAGTAACAATTACAGGATCGGTTGCCTCCACAAAAGGAGATGAACTGGTCAAAAGCCAAACACCAAACGTTTTAAACTCAATTGCTGGTCATCTGCCTGGGGTGATCATCAACAACCGTTCGGGAGAACCAGGGAAAGATAACCCGGAAATCTTTATTCGTGGGAGAAGTACTACCGGCACAACTGATCCGTTGATTTTGATTGATGGCGTTGAACGGCCTGATTTTGGACGCATCAATCCCAATGACATTGAAAGTATATCGGTATTGAAAGACGCTTCCGCAGCCATTTATGGGGCCCGGGCCGCCAATGGAGTAATTCTGGTTACCACAAAAAGAGGCCAGAAAGGTGCTCCCGTGTTTAATTTTTCATTCAATCAAGGCTTTGCACAACCCACTCGAAATCCTCAAATGGCTGATGCCTATACGTTTGCAAAGGTGTATAATGAAATTGAAATTGGTGAAGGACGCTCTCCCAGATATTCCGATGCTGAACTGGAAAAGTTTAAAGTCGGCAAAGAAGTGGGCTATACCACTACCGACTGGTATGATGTGATGACCCGGACTTTAACACCACAGTATCAGGCTAACCTGGCGGTTTCCGGTGGTACAGAAAAGCTGGATTATTATATCTCGGTGGGTAAACTGGGGCAGGAAGGGCACTTTAATCATGGCTCAACCAAAGTGGACCGGTATAATTTTCGTTCTAATCTGACAGTAAAAGCATCAGATTATTTTCAGGTAGGCCTGGATATTGCCGGTCGATTGGATGATAAACATTACCCGGGAAACCCTGATACCCGAGGCATTTACAGCCATATTTATTTGTATCAGCCCAATTGGACGCTTTTTTGGCCTGGAACGAACTATAAAAGGCCGAACCGCAGCAGTGAAAGTTTGATTAACTGGGTTAGCGATGATGGTGGCTATCAGGACGACACGTACAAGGCTATTGAGTCGAAATTGCATTTTAAGTTTGATCTTCCTTGGGTTAAAGGTTTATCAGTTACTGGAAGCGCTAATTATGATGCCGGCTATAACTTTGTCAAGTATTTTAACCTACCCAGCTATGTGTATTATTACAACGAAGACACAAATTCCTATAGTGAAGGGCGTTCGGGGGATGGCCCCAACTTGGCCCAACTGCAAGAACGCTTTGAACAAAGCACTACGCTGACTTTGAACACGCTGGTAAACTATAGCAAAAAAATAGATGCACATAGTATCGACCTGATGGTTGGTTATGAACAGATGGAGTACGATGACAATTTCCTTTCAGCTTACCGCACCGATTACCCTTCAACTGTTCTGCCGGAACTATTTGCCGGTAGCAGCGATAAAAGCAAACAAGGCAATGACGGCTCTTCATCAAAAACGTCCAGACAAAATTATTTTGGCCGCGCAACTTATGATTATTCCGGAAAATATCTCGCCCAGTTAATTTTCAGATATGACGGCTCGCCAAATTTCCCGGAAAATGAACGATGGGGTTTCTTCCCCGGGATGTCTCTGGGCTGGCGGATTTCAGAAGAGGCTTTTATGGATAACTTCAGTTTTTTGGATAACCTCAAACTTCGTGGCTCATACGGCGAAATGGGGAATGATGCTGTTCCTCCCTTTCAGTATCTCACCAGCTATGCTTACGGGAACAATTATGTATTAGGGAACAGTGATGTCATTGGTCTGGTACAAAGCAGCGTCCCAAATCCCAACATTACCTGGGAGGTAGCCAAATCAACCAACTTCGGATTGGATGCAACCCTGTGGGAAGGAGCGTTAGGAATTGAATTTGATATATTTAAAACCAAACGATCCAATATTTTGACCAAACGGACCGCAATTATCCCGGATTATACTGGGCTGGTATTGCCCGATGAGAATATCGGCATTGTAGAAAACAAGGGGTTTGAGCTGCACGTGACCCATGCCCGCCGTTTGAACAAACTCAGTTATTCCATCACGGGCAATCTATCGTATGCCCGGAATAAGGTGGTCTTTGCAGATGAAGCACCTGCGGCAGAGGATTATCAGCTGGCTACCGGAAGGCCTATTGGAGCAGAATTGTTTTACGATGCCATCGGCATTTTTAGCTCACAGTCCGAAATTGACGCCACGCCACATTTACCAGGTACACGGCCAGGTGACATTATCTACCGCGATGTCAACAAAGATCAGGAGTTAAACTCACGCGATATGATCCGGATCAATGAAACACCCACTCCAGAGATCGTATATAGCCTCAATGCAAGCCTAAAGTATAAAGACTTTGATTTTTCGATCATGTTCCAAGGGCAGGAGAATGCGCAAACCTATGTAAAAGAACAAGGTGCGGATAATCCGCAACCCTATTTTTCGGTGATGAGTTACAACCTGGGAAACTTTTTACAATGGCGGGCCGATGATCGCTGGTCTCCCGAAAATACCAATGCTTCTCAACCAAGGGGATCAATTGACAACTTCAACAATAACACCTTGCAAAGTACACACTGGTTGATGAATGCCGGCTTCCTGAGACTTAAAAATTTGGAAATTGGCTATACCCTTCCAGCTACTCTATGTCAGAAAATCGGATTGCATGGTTTGAGAACCTATATCAGTAGCAACAACCTGTTTATCCTCTATGATCACATGAAGGATGTTGGCTTTGATCCGGAAACTTCCGATTTCTGGTATTATCCGCAACAACGGACCTTTAACGTTGGTATTAATCTAACCTTTTAATCCCCATCACTATGAAAAATAAGATATTGATTATCATGCTAGCAATCATCACGTTAAGCTCATGTGAGGACATTTTTGAGATTTCGCCGCAGGACAAAATATCCGAGAATGATGTTTGGAACGATGAAACCTTGATCCGACTGTATATGAATGCCTGTTATACCCGGGCATACGAACAGGGGTTGTACCGCAATACCCAAATCGGGCATGCAACCGATGAACTGCATAGCATTAAAGGCTCTGTTTATTATTACCTCATCACCCGGGGCGATTTAACGGCTGATAATGTTACCACACTCTCTTCCTATTTAAACAATTGGAAAAATGCTTACGCGCTGATACGCGATGTAAACATCTTTTTTGAGAAGATTGATGCGTCCCCCATTTCTGAAGATTCAAAAAATCAGATGAAAGGCGAAATGAAATTTATGCGGGCTTGGCTGTATTCCCAACTGATTTCGAGATACGGAGGCGTGCCGATTATTGATCAGGTATATGGCTTAAATGATGAATATTTGGTTACCCGTGATTCGTATGATGACTGTGTGACTTTTATCGTCAAGGAATTGGATGAAGCTATCACCTTGCTACCTGATCAGCAAACCGGGGCCAACCTGGGCAAAGCTTCGGCTGATGCCGCTCGGGCGCTCAAATCGCGGGTTCTGTTGTATGCCGCCAGTCCCTTGAATAATCCTTCGAACGATCTGACCAAGTGGCAAAAAGCTTCAGATGCAGCTGAAGCCCTAATTGATACCCGCTATAGTTTGCAAGATGATTATCAACAGGTATTTCTGGCGTCCAACCCGGAAGTCATTTTTGCCAAATATCACACCCAAGCCAGCCAACTCGACCTGAGCCGGCAGGTCGGACGCAACGGAAACAACGGTTGGGGGTCGGATTCACCAACCCAAAATCTAGTGAATGATTACGAAATGATAAACGGAGAGCTACCCTTTTGGGCAGACGGATCGGTAAACCCGGCTTCCGGTTATGATCCAACCCAACCATATGCCAACCGTGATCCCCGCTTTTATGCCTCCATCTTGCACGACGGTGCGCTGTGGATGGGGCGGGAGACCGAAACTTTCGTCGGAGGCCTTGATTCGCGCGAAGGCCCGATTGAGGCATGGAACGGTTCCATGTCTGGCTACTATCTCAAAAAATTTGTGCCAGAAAATATTCCACCGATCGGAGGTACCATTTATCCCACATCTCCTTGGATCATGTTCCGTTATGCTGAAATTTTATTGAATTACGCCGAAGCTCAATTTATGCTTGGCTACGATGATGTGGCCAGAGATATGCTCAATGAAATCAGGAGCAGGGCCAGCGTAAATATGCCGGAAGTGACCGAAAGCGGCGAAGCCCTGAAGAAACGTATCCAGCACGAACGCCGTATTGAGCTGGTGTTTGAAGGACACCGCTATTTCGATGTCCGCCGTTGGAAGGTTGCCCAGGAAACCGAAACCAAAGACATTTTGGGAGTTTCCATCGTGAAAGCAGCTGACGGCACAAAAACCTACAGTACAAAAAACCTGATTACCCGTAGCTGGAATGATCGGCTCTATCTATTGCCGATTCCACGGGCTGAAATAGATAGAAGCCTGGAATCACTCACGCAGAATCCGGGATACAATTAGCCGGAATTGTTAAGGCTGTCTGATTATCTTGAAAACAATTTTTCAATTAAAGTTGAATGATGGTAACTTCAGGGTTCTCAGACAGCCCAGTTTTCTAAACTATTTTTACTAATCCGATGAAACTATTCGCACTCGCTTTTTTTCTATCTCTTGGTCTTTGCCTTTGGGCACAACAAAAACAGTCACTCAAAACTTGGGGCGACCAGGGAAACGGAACCTATATTAATCCGGTTTTAAATGCTGACTATTCCGATCCAGATGTGGTTCGCGTGGGCGACGACTATTACATGATTTGCTCTGAATTTCATTTTATGGGTATGCCTGTCCTACATTCGAAGGATTTGGTGAACTGGACGATTGTCAGCCGGATATACGATCGTATTGACTTTGACCTGGCTTTCAATACCAACGACCGATATGCCGGGGGTAGTTGGGCCCCATCCATCCGCTATCATGACAACAAGTTCTGGGTTTATTTCTGCACAATCGATGAAGGACTTTTTATGACGACTGCGGATAAAGCCGAAGGGCCTTGGGATCCGTTAACGCAAGTCGTTAAAATTGACAAGTGGGAAGATCCTTGCCCCTTTTGGGATGATGATGGACAAGCGTACCTGATACGAAGCAGGCATCGCGCGGGACCACTTATCATGCACAAAATGAGTGCTGATGGGAAAACATTATTGGATGATGGGTTTACCGTGTATACCGGACCGGTAGCGGAGGGCCCGAAAATGAATAAATGGAATGGCTATTATTACATCAGCATTCCCGAAGGGGGTGTTGCAGGCGGCTGGCAAACCGTTTTACGATCTAAAAATGTTTATGGCCCTTATGAGAAAAAAGTGGTTCTTGAAACCGGTTCAACTCAAATTAATGGACCGCATCAGGGATCGTTGATCGAAACATCAAAAGGAGAATGGTGGTTTATGCATTTTCAATTGGTACCCCAGTTGGGGAGAGTCGTTCATTTGCAACCCATGTATTGGGAGAATGACTGGCCGGTGATCGGTGTGGACATTGACCGAAATGGCATTGGAGAGCCCGTTTTTGTTTGGAAAAAGCCGGATACTGAGCCTCAACCAATGACTTTCCCTCAAACTTCAGACAATTTTGATTTTGCGCAATTGGGGTTTCAGTGGGCCTGGAACCATAATCCGGTTGATCAAAGCTGGTCGCTGGAAAAGAATCCAGGTAAATTGATGCTGGAGGCTTTGTTTGCTCCCGACATAATGAAGGCAAGAAATACATTGACCCAAAAAGTAATGGGGAATGGTGGCGAAGCGGTTGTTTTTCTTGACGGGAGACAATTGGCTGACGGCCAGAAAGCTGGTATCTGCATGATTTCGAAACCCTACGCGCTTTTAGGACTTAAAAAAGAGAAAGGACAACTCTACTTGTTTACCGATATAAACGGCGAGGAGAACCTGCAGAAAGTTTCTTCTTCAAAAATCTATCTGAAACTGGATATCTCCAATAAACCCGATAGTAATCAATTTTATTACAGCATGGACAATAAGAAATTTCATGCTTTGGGCCAAAAGTTTCAGTTAAGGTTTGGACACTGGAAAGGCCCTAAAATAGGTCTTTTTAGTTTTAACGAAATTCAAGATGGGGGCACAGCTCTGTTTGATGACTTTCGTTACGATTTCAACTAGTGACAATGGCTGACAACGGCAGAATCAGAACTGGTCGTTTAGGCTACTAACAATATAAGCATACATCATGATTCGAATTTTTGTTCTATCTATTTCCATGTTATTCTGTTCGTTGGTAAATGGACAAGTAAAATACCCAAATTTGAGAACATCTTCTCAAATAGACTTGAGGCCAAATCAGCTCTCAAACCAGCACCTGCCGGTTATTGGTGTTTGGGTTTGGGGGCAGCGCGATCTTGAGCCCGATGGTTATAAACAAGCGATTGATCACTTAAGCACGAATTCGCCCTTTAATCTTATCGTGCCATTTCTGCGATTTCACGATAAAGAGCTACTGGATGACGAGGTTTACACACGGGTGAAGTTGGCTGCAGAATACGCGGTGGAAAATAACATTGGCTTGCTGCCCGACCTTGATGTTCGCTCAGCCCGGCGAGCCTTTCAGAAACAATATCCGGACGAAATGCAGCAGATGCTACGAATTCGTGAGGTTGCACTTTCCGAAACAGGGTCCTCCATTGTGGCGCTGCGAAGTATTAAAGACCTGAATGACCATTATTCCGGTGGCAATATTCCAAAGTATAATTCCATAGAAAGTTCGCTATTAAGGGTATATGGTTATCAAAAGACACCCGAAGGCATTAATCCGAAGTCGATAAAAGAGATTACCTCAAAGTGCGAATTACTTTATTCTTCTGATGATTCACTTACTGTTCAGTTGCCAGTTGGCGAACCTGATAAGTATACTCATGCAAGCGTTATGGCATCATTTACGCTTTTTTATCCTGATGTATTTGCACCGCATTTATTGAAATTCCAGCGGGATATTTTAAAAAGATATGCTGATTTATCGATTCCAGGGGTTTGTAAAGATGAATGGGGTTTTCCACCTTATTATCCCCGATATTATGCCGAAGGTGCTTCTGATTTCTGGTATTCAGAGCACCGGGCTAAAGAATATGCGAAGATCACTGGAGGCCGGGATTTATTGGCTGATTGCTTACTAATGGCTTTCGAAACGCAAGGAATGGAGCGGGACCGGCAAGTAGTCATCAACCATTTTCGGCAGATGTCATTCCATCGAAATACCGAAATTGAAAATGATTTTTATGACGCAGTAAAAGAATATTTTGGTCCGGATGCAGCGGTTACAGTCCATCCAACGTGGTGGCCTTATCCAGATTTGAATGAGTTTAAAAAAAATGGGCTCAATTGGTGGGCAGCGAAACGTGACTGGGCACAAACTGATGAGTTGGTTCCGTTTGGTGTTCGTACGGCTTTGTGCAAAAAATGGGATAGTCCGGTTTGGTATAACATGTATTACACGGCCCGTTTATCCGACCAGGTTTGGGGTTCGGCATTGGCAGGCGGACGAATAAACTATCTTCGTTACTATTCCTTATTCAAGCCTGATATCATGCGTGCCGAGAACCGTATCAGGCTGCTGAACTACATTAGCGAGAGTCCTTTGGACTGTCCGGTAGCGGTTGTGTTTGGGCACACATCGGCGATGAACTGGGCCAGTGAAGGTTTCAATGATGTTGGAATGAAATTGATTAATAAGTTTTGGAATAACGGTTTTCCTGCCGATTTAATACCAACCAGTGAAATAGAAAATGGTAGTTTGATAGTGGATGATCAAGGATGGATTCGCTATGGAAGCCAGAAATATGCCGCTGTGGTTTTGTACAATCCCGAGTTTGAGGGAAAAGCGACTTCTGATTTATTCAAAAAAGCCAGTGGTGGAAAAACCACGATCCTCCGTATGGGAGAATGGAATTACGATTTTGATGGTAATCCGGTAAACGTGATGGAGTATTTGCCAAAAGATATGGTAATGGTTTCGAGTATCCAGCTTGCTTTTGAGAACGTGCTGTCAGAAATGAAGAGACGAAAAATTGAAGTGCAAACCCCCGCTACCGCAGTATTGGACACCAGTTTTTATACACTTCGGGGGTATGAACATGAATCCTATTTCCCGGCCAATACCGGTCAGTCACGATTGATTGATGGCACTCATCTCTTTATTGGCGGCACCAAACAAGTGAGTGGCGACCCCATAACTGGAGACTTTAAAGTGAATGGGTTTGATGTGTCTGTTGATGCCGTAGGCGTAGTGGGTATCCGCCTGAATAAGCAAGGAATGCTGGAGGCACTTGCGGCAAGTGAATTGAGCTATATCAAAGCGGGCGATTTCTCCTTGTCGCTGAACGAACCAATGGATATTGCCTTATGGCGAAATGCAGATGGGGAGTGGTATGGTGTTATTCAGAGTGATTCGGTTACCCAAGTGCCGGGCGAGTTGTTGGAGTTAACCAGAAACTGGGATTTTCTGGGACTGCCGGTACCTCCACAGCTCGAAGCAACTCAATAGCTGTCGATTAAAGAAGAACAAAGTTTTTTAAATCAAAAAATGAATTCAATGGTCAACGGAAATAAGTTAATCAAATTTAGAAGTAACGGCATTTTTAGCTGCTCACTTATTATTTTTTTGCTCTTCGCCTGCAATCGGTCTGACAAACCTGATCGAATTGACCGGCATGCCCTTGTAACCAGGCATAATATTGTCGTTGAGGCCTTTGATCCGCTGGCGTCTTTGTCGGTTGGCAATGGCAACTTTGCATTTACGACCGACATGACGGGCTTGCAAACGTTTTACCAGGAATATGAAGAAGGCGTTTCCCTGGGCACCATGTCGAATTGGGGCTGGCATACTCATCCAAACACGGAGGATTACACGCGGTCGGAAACGTATCGTTATTATCAGGTAGAGGGCCGGGAGGTTCCATACGAAGATCAGTTACGCTCATCGCCACGAGCAATGGATGCCGGAAACTATTTTCGCGAAAATCCACATCGGTTGCATTTGGGGGTAATCCGACTAATAATAAAAAAGGCAGATGGTGAGGAAATGACAATTAGTGATGTCCAAATGCCAAAACACTCGTTAGATCTATGGACTGGCGAAATAGCCAGCAGTTTTGAGGTGGAAGGAATACCGGTTAAAGTAACGGTTTTTGCCCATCAAGATGAAGATATGATTGCCGCGAGAATCGAATCCGCTCTAATTCAGTCGCAACAATTAGCAGTTGAATGGCTTTTTCCATACGGGGTAGCTAAACACACACATGCCGGTTACGATTTTGATTTGCCGGATAAGCATCGTTCAGTGTTGGAAAGCAAAGGAGAGACCTCAGCCCGAATTGTCAGAACCCTCGACAATGACCAGTACTATACAAATCTAAGCTGGAGTGAAGGTTCCCAATTGGAGGAGGTTGGGAAACATCGGTTCATTCTCCAGCCGGAACCTGGCATTGATAAAATTGAATTTAGCTGTCTTTTTTCTCCTGACGAAATAGATATAAGCCTGCCCGATTTTGAGGAAACCCGTAAGAATAACGACACGCAATGGAAAAAATTCTGGGAATCGGGAGGTGCAGTCGATTTTTCGGAATGTACCGATCCCCGGGCAAATGAGCTGGAACGGCGCACGATCCTCTCTCAATACCTCACAAAAATTAATGGGTCAGGCAATTTACCACCGCAGGAAACGGGCTTAACTTTTAACAGTTGGTTTGGGAAATTTCACATGGAGATGATTTGGTGGCACAGTGCTCATTTTTATAATTGGCAACGCCCTGAACTGATGGCTAATCAGCTTTCATATTACAACGACATTTTTTCGCAATCGGTCGAGTTTACCCGGTTACAGGGGTATCAGGGAGTTCGCTGGCCCAAAATGGTTGGTCCGGATGGCGGAAATAGCCCGTCGTCCATCGGCAATTACCTCATTTGGCAGCAGCCTCACCTGATTTACTTGGCAGAGCAGCTCTATCGGGCTAAGCCGGAGCGCAAAGTTCTGGAGGAGTATGCGGAGTTGATTTATGCAACCGCCGACTTTATGGCCGATTTTGCCACTTTTGATGAAGCAAGCAATACTTTTGTGCTTGGGCCACCGCTCATTCCGGCGCAGGAACACTGGAATAGGGAAACAACCTATAATCCACCCTTCGAATTGGCTTACTGGTATTGGGGGTTGACCACGGCACAGGAATGGAAAAAGCGTCTGGGGGAAGACCCGAACCCGGAATGGGAGGAAGTGCGAACCAAATTGGTTGCGCCCGCAGCTATCGATGGGCTTTATATGGGGATTGGCAATGCGCTTGATTCGTATACTAATCCGAAGAATATGCGAGATCACCCGATGGTGCTGGGGACTCTGGGTATCTTGCCCGAGTGGGAAAAGCTTGATGCAGAAACTATGCGTAACACGCTGAATTTGATTATGGAGAAATGGGACTGGCCGCATACCTGGGGTTGGGATTACCCGATGGTAGCTATGTGCGCGACTCGATTGCTGGAACCGGAAGTGGCGCTCGAAGCTTTATTAAAAGATGTTCAGAAGAACACTTACCTGGTGAACGGGCATAATTACCAGGATGAACGCTTACGTATTTACCTTCCTGGCAATGGCGGCTTCCTCAAGGCAATTGCCCTGATGTGTGCCGGATGGGAGGGGTGTACCACTGAGAATCCCGGTTTTCCCAAAGATGGAACATGGAATGTAAAATGGGAAGATTTAAATCCGGATTTTTAATGCAGTAGGATTGACTCCAGATAAAAATGAACGAATAGCGAAACGAAAACGAAAAATAGCAACCCATGAAAACGATGAAGTGGATTTTGGTTCCGATTTTAATATGTTGGCATGCGCTGACCGTTGATGCCAAAGAATACAACATCCTCGATTACGGAGCAAAAGCTGATACCAGTGTTATCAGCACGAAAGCCATTCAGCAAGCAATGGATGAATGTTCGGGCAATGGTGGTGGAAAAGTTGTCGTGCCTGCGGGACATTTTAAAATCGGAACAATCATTCTAAAAAGCAATGTTGAATTACACCTAGAGAACGGGGCAATTTTATTCGGCAGTCGAAATCTGGAGGACTACATCAAGCTTGAACCAGCATATGTGTCTTTACGCACGCAGGAAGCAACCATACAACTGATCTATGCTGAAAATGCCCATAACATTAGCATCACAGGTCATGGCGAGATTGACGGTCAGGGTCGAGGGTTTGAAAAACTCAGTTGGAATGATGAAGGCATCACGCGGCCACATTTGCTTCGCATGATTACTTGTGAAAATATTTTGATTGAAAACATCTCACTTAGAAATTCAGCCTGCTGGATGCAGCATTACCTCGCTTGCGACTGGCTTCAAATTCGAGAAGTTCGTGTGTTTAACCGGAATAATTTCAATAATGACGCGCTGGATTTGGATGGCTGTCGGAATGTTACCGTTTCTGATTTCATATCAGATTCTGATGATGATGGTATAACTCTGAAAAGCACTTCACCCCGGCTTTGCGAAAATATTGCCATTTCAAATTGTGTCATAAGCAGTCGCTGCAACGCTATTAAAATGGGTACTGAATCAAACGGAGGATTCAGGAACATAAGTATTAACAACTGTGTGGTGAAACCCTCATTGATTAAGGAACCTGTATTTTTTGGTGAAGAAACTGGCATTTCAGCCATTAGTCTTGAGATTGTCGATGGTGGTGTAATGGAGGGAATTTCCATCAATAATATTCAGATTGATGGCACAGAGTCTCCGATTTTCATTCGTCTGGCAAATAGGGCACGGCCTTATCGTGAAGGTTTAGTAATCGATCATATTGGTAGTCTGGGAGACATTAGTCTCAGCAATATCCGGGTTAAAAATTGTGGAAAAACCGGCTGCTCTATCACTGGCCAGCCTGGTTTCCCTGTCCGAAATCTCCGTCTTAGCCAAATCGTAATTGATTTTCTGGGCGGAGGCACTACCGACGATTTTCATCAGGAAGTAGCCTATAAACCCAAAGATTACCCCGAAGCAACCATGTTTGGCACCTTGCCGGCTTACGGTTTCTTCGTTCGTCATGCCGAAAATCTAACCTTTGAAGGAGTCGATCTGAAGACCGACAATTCGGATTTACGGCCTGCTTTCTTCCTTGATATGGTCGAAAACTGTGTACTGCGTGATTTTCATTTTAAGAGTACAGGTGCAAAACAGGTTAGTGTTTATGCCCGTAAAAGCAGAAACCTTATTCTTCAGGGAGGCGCAGTTACCGGTGAATCTTCCGCCTTGGTCCAAACTGTACTATCATCGGATATTGCAGTAATAAATACCCATCTGGCCAAAGGAACGAAAGAATGGATTTCGGATTGATTTATGATTTTTGCTTTTTTTACCAAATGAACTCTTAATTTCTTACTTTTCAGCCTTCAAACCAAAAAATGGTTCGATAATCGGTTCAAAAAGCCGGAAATCTACTGGGCGGTCCATCAATTTAATCGAACGCTAAACAATGAAAAATCTGTTTCTTTCACTTTTTGTTATTTTATTTTCCGGTCATCTGTGTGCCGCCGGTTCTTCGAAGAAGGCAGTAACTGTTGGGAAATACCGTTTTTTTGAGCAAGTGGTGGAAAACCGGCAGCCGTATGCCAATCGTTTTACCGATGTAGAGCTGCTGGTGCAATATCAGGCCCCGTCGGGGAGGATTGTTAATTTCTTCGGTTTTTATGACGGGAATGGACAGGGGGAAGGCGATGCCCGGAATGGGCACATCTGGAAAATGCGGTTTATGCCGGACGAGACAGGAACCTGGCAGTATGTTTACCGCTGGTCGGACGGAACGCCGGGCGGGAAAGGCAGCTTTACCTGTTCCGGGCAAGGCGCCGGGAAGGGCATTCTGAAAGCTTATGCTCAGAACCCGCATTGGTTTGCTTACAACGGCACCGAACCGGTTTGGCTGAAATCGTATTACGAAACGGGCCACGGATCACTTGGTCAGGACTTCGACTGGATTGTGGCCCACGTTTATCAGCCTTTGGCCGATCGCGGCTACAACCACCTGCAGGTAAACTGGTTGTTGTCGCTCTGCTGTTTCGGGCAGTACTACCTGGATGGCCCCGAGCCGGAGACGCTTGACCTGGCGCTGTACCAGGAGGGAAGGCTGACCGAAACGATGAACCTGGATGTTTGGAAACGAATGGAACAGCATCTGGGCTGGCTGAACGAACGCGACATGGGGGTTCACATGTTTCTGGGGGTTGACGGCAGCCAGAACGAAGGCCCTGCCTGGAACAAACTTACGCCGGAGGAGAAGCGCTTCCTGGTGAAATACATGGTGGCCCGTCTGGCTCCGTTTGCCAACCTGGCCGGATGGAATTTTGTGTGGGAAGTTCCGGGCGACCGCGAAAATCATGAGCTGGGGTTTACCCGTTTGGTGAAGGAGTTTGATGTTTTTGATCACCTTCGCACGTATGAAGACGAGTTTCCCCGGGAGAATTTCTATCACCTGCCCGAATATTCTTTTGCAGCCATCGAGAACCACCAGATTGCCGCACTCGAAAAGAACCTGGAACGCAATTTATGGCGCGATGCCTGGACCCACCACATGGCCTGCCTGCTTGGCTACACGGGGAAGCCGGTGTTTATGAGCGAGGGCAATGCTCTTTGGCGCCGGTTTTGGCACGAACGTACCGGCGCCACCCAGGACGACCTTCGCCGTAGCGCCTGGGCCTGTGCCACAGCAGGCGCTTCGTTTACCTGGAACGGACACGAGAAAGAATACGAGTTGTACGCCGGTGGCCCTTCCGGCTTGCCTTTCAACCAGGAAAATCCGTTTCTGCAATCCGAACAGGCGATCGATGTGTTGGCCGGTGTGATGCAGGAGGAAGTGGATTTTTACCGGATGAAACCCAACGATAATCTGCTTACCAATCATCAGCCCCTGCAGGTATATGCCCTGGCCGAACCGGGTGAACAGTACCTGGTATTTTCGCCCGGCGGAAATACCTTTGCGCTGACCCTGCAGCCCGGCACTTACAGTCGGGTATGCTGGATTGATACCAAAACCGGCGAAAAGCAGTCCAGCAATGAGATGACCGTTTCCGGATCAACCGAATCTGTTGATTTTGTTCCGCCATCGGCTTCAACCGATTGGGTGTTGATCGTTCGCAAATAGCGGCATCTGCAGCTTTTTTAAAAACTATCCAATAATCTGATATCGAACTACTATGAAAGACAGAATCATTTGGGCAGCCATTTTTTGGTGTTTCGCAATTTTGGCCAATGCCCACGAGCCGGTAGAGAAATGGGGAATATTCGAGCTTCGTTTGGAAGCGCAGCCCCCCGGAAACCCATTTGTGGGGATCAGCTTGTCGGCCACTTTTACGAATGGGACAGAAACGTATTCCCCGGAAGGTTTTTACGATGGAGACGGAGTGTACAAGGTGCGCTTTATGCCCGGTACCGAAGGAACCTGGACGTACGAAACGCTCAGCAACTTTGCCGGGCTGAACGGACACAAAGGAGAATTTGTCTGTGTTGCCCCGTCGGTAAGTAATCACGGTCCGGTACGCATTCGCAACACCTATCATTTTGCCTATGCCGACAGCACCCCGTATTATCCCTTTGGCACAACTATTTACGAATGGGCTTTCCAATCCGATGAACGAAAAAAACAAACCATTGAAACGCTGAAAAATTCACCCTTCAACAAGGCCCGCATGTTGGCCGTGCCCCCGTTTGGCGAACGTTATCAAAGCGGCCCGGATTCGCTGCTTCATTTTCCTTATGAAGGGACGCCTCCGCAAAACTGGGACTTTTCGCGCTTCAATCCAGAGTTTTTCCGCGAGCTGGAAAAATGCGTGACGGATCTTCAGGAAATCGGTGTGATAGCCGATCTGATTCTCTTCCGCCCTTACGACCATGGCCGTTGGGGGTTCGATACCATGACCCCCGAATGCAACGAGCAATTCACCCGGTACATGATCGCCCGTTTTGCAGCCTTCCGGAACATCTGGTGGAGCTTGTGCAACGAGAACAGTTTTATCCGTCACCTCACCGACGAGGATTGGGACCATCTTTTTCAGGTAGTTGAAACGTATGATCCTTACGGGCACATGCGCTCCATCCACAATGCCGGACGTATTTACGATTACAGCAAGCCTTGGGTAACCCATGTGAGCTTGCAGTATTACAACGCGGTACGTGTTCCCGGTGTGTCGGCTTTGCTTCGCGATTTGTACCGAAAGCCTATTCTTCAGGATGAAATTAACTACGAAGGCAATGTGAGTCGTCGCTGGGGACAGCTTAGCGGCGAAGAAATGACGTATCGCTTCTGGAATACCTATATTGGCGGGGCGTATGCTACACACGGCGAAGCCATTGAAGGCGGGTGGCTGTCGAACGGCGGGCTGCTCACCGGCACCAGCCCGGCCCGGATTGCTTTCTTACGTGGAATTGTGGAGTCGGGGCCGGCAAAAGGACTGAACCCCATCGATCAGTACTACGAGTTGAACATGGCCGGTAAGCCGGGAGAATATTACCTGATTTATTTCGGAAAAGAAAACATCCGGGAATGGCCGGTAAAACTTCCGGATAATGAGTTGGAGGAGGGCATGGTGTTCCGGGCCGAAATCATCGATACCTGGAATATGACCATCACCCCGGTGAAACATACGTTTCAGCTGAAAAAGCTGGACAATTACAGTTTTGTTGACGAAAAAGGGCAACGTATCCAATTGCCCGGGAAGCCCTATCAAGCTTTGCGGCTGACACGGGTTGAATGAGTAATCTTTTAGAAATTGAGGGCTGGCAGTTACCGGTTTATGGTTAGCGAAACTAGCCGGTAATTGCACCTTGTTAGCCATATTTTGTACCTTGCGAGCTCAAATCATAAAACGAATACCAATCATGTTTATCACCAGACCTTACCGTCTTCAAAAATCGAAATTAAACGCGTTGAAACTGATGTTGAAAACCTGTCTGATCAGTTTGTTAATTTCTTTGCTGAGTGGACAAACCCAGGCTCAACCAGCCGAAGGAATTACCTGGCGCCGGATTATGAGCCAGCCGTCTGAGTGGTATGGCAGCGCCGAGGCCATCCGCATTGCCGAAAATGTGTTGCTATACCAAAACAACAACGGCGGCTGGTCGAAAAACATCGACATGGCCCAAGAGTTAAGTCATTCCGAAGTCCAAAAACTAAAAAAAGAAAAATCACAGAAAACCGGCACCACCATCGATAATGGCGCCACTCATACCCAGCTTAACTACCTCGCTCGGGTGTACAAAGCTACCGGGCACGACCGTTTCCGGGAGGCCTTTCTGAAAGGAGTTGATTTTTTGCTGGAGGCGCAGTACCAAAATGGCGGATGGCCCCAGTTTTATCCCATCCGAAAAGGTTATTACGAAAACATCACCTTTAACGACGATGCCATGATTGGCGTCATGCGCCTGCTTCGGGGAATTGGCCGAAACGACGACCCGTTTTCGTTTGTGGATGAAGGAAGAAAGCAAAAAGCTGCGAAGGCTGTTGAAAAAGGGCTGGATATCATCCTGAAAACGCAGGTAGTGGTGGATAAAAAGCTGACCGCCTGGTGTGCCCAGCACGATAAAGAAACCCTGCTCCCGGCCAAAGCACGTGCCTACGAGCTGCCTTCACTCAGCGGGGGCGAAAGCGTCGGCATTGTGAAATACCTGATGGAGGTCGAAAACCCGAATGAGCGGGTTATTCTCGCAGTTAAAAGTGCCATTGCCTGGTTTGAAGAGGTGAAAATTGAGGGGCAGCGGGTGGAACGAAAGAAAGATCCTGCCTTACCAAAAGGATTCGACCTGGTGGTGGTTGATGACCCCGAAGCCGGCCCGCTATGGGCGCGTTTTTATGAACTCGGCACCAACCGCCCCATGTTTGTCGGACGCGACGGAGTTGTAAAATACCGGCTCGAAGAAATCGAATACGAACGCCGGGTTGGCTACAGCTACCTGCGAAATTATGCCGAAGATTTGCTAAAAGAGGACTATCCGCAGTGGCTGCAAAAATTGTAACCGCATAGAAATAAAAGGAACAACACCCGATGGAATAACCATACGAACCTGTTGTTCCTTTTCGTCTGAGTGAGTTCCGGCGTGATGATTTATGCCAGCACTGACTCCTTTTCGTAGGCAGGCATGGCGCCGTTTTTGGTACATACGAAGGCCGAAAGCTGAACGGCCATCCGGTGGGTTTCTTTAAGTGTTCTTCCGCTTAACAGACCTGCAACCATTGCCGCCGTAAATGAATCGCCCGCCCCTACCGTGTCGGCCACTTCTACTTTCGGGGTTTCCAGAAAACTGGTTTCCGTTGGGGTAATCAGGTAGCTGCCTTCAGTTCCGCAGGTGAGGGCCAGCAGTTTCAGCCCGTAGCGGTCGATCAGCGTCCGGCAGATTTCTTCATCGCTCCCGCTCAGGCCAAACAGATCGGCTACAATCCGGATTTCGTCATCATTTATTTTCAGCACGTTGCAAAGCTGAAGCGATTCTTCAATCAGCTGCTTTGAAAAGAACTGCTGCCGCAGGTTGATGTCGAACACTTTCAATGAGCTGTCGGGCACCAGACTTACAAACTCGCGGATGGTAGCCCTCGAAACTTCACCCCGTTGTGCCAGCGAACCAAAACAAACGGCCCGGGCATGCTTTGCCAGATCCGCATATTCGGATTTCATCCCGATAAAATCCCACGCTACAGGCTGGCAGATCTCGTACTGCGGAATGCCGTTTCCACTCAAGGTCACTTGAACGATCCCCGTGACATGATCAACCTCTTGAAGATCGTATTGCAATCCAACCGCATCCAGCTTCTGAATGATTTCTGCCCCGAGTTCATCATGCCCGATGGCGCTGATCGCCAGGCTGTCGATTCCCAAACGGGAAACATGATAGGCAAAATTGCAGGGCGCTCCCCCCATTTGTTTATGGTCGGGGAAAACGTCCCACAGCAACTCTCCTATTCCTATTACCAATGGTTTCTTATTCATTGTCGTATCTTCTAAATGATTCCCAATTCTTTTTCAATCTGTTCCAGTGATTTGCCCTTGGTTTCCGGTATCCATATTTTCACGAATACGAAAGCGAGTACCGAGAAGATTCCAAAGATACCAAACAGGTAGCTCAATCCGAGTCCGCCCTGAATGACCGGGGCAAAGTAAACAGTCAGGAAGGTGCACAACCAGCTCACCGCTGTAGAGAACGACATGGCCACGCCTTTGATGCGGTTCGGGTAAATTTCGGAGATGATCACCCACATGACGGGGGCAAACGAGGCGGCAAAAAACGAAATGTACACCAGCAGGGCTGCCAGCACGCCGGGACCGTATTGCACCGGTTTGGCAAACTCCCAGGTAAGGTAGGCCAATGAGACAATCATTCCAACAGCACCCCAAAGCAACAGCGTTTTCCTCCCTTTCTTATCCACCAGCCAAAGGGCTACGATGGTCATCAGAAAGTTGACCAATCCCACCACCATGGCCTGCATCATGGAATCGCCCTTGGCCGAGCCGGCTGCCTTAAACATTTCGGGAGCAAACATGATCACCGCATTAATGCCTGTGATTTGCTGCAGGGCAGCAATCAAGGTCCCTATCAATACAATTTTGCCGGTTTTTCCTTTAAACAGTTCCGATATTTTTAACTTCTCCTTCTTCTTTTCCTCCGAAATGACTTTCTCCATCTGGGGCAGCTCGCTTGCCACCAAAGCTTTACCGCCAATTTTCAGCATAATCGCTTCGGCCTCAGCTTTGCGGGTTTTCGATACCAGCCAGCGCGGGCTTTCGGGGAAGGACACCAGGATGAAAACCAGGTACAGCGCACCGAATAGGGCTGGTACGGCCAGCATGTACCGCCAGCTGTTGTCACCCAAACCGATGAGCAGGTAGTCGAAAATATAAGCCAGCACAATGCCGATGGTAATGGCAAACTGGTTCATCGACACCAGGCGGCCCCGGTTATGGGCCGGCGATATCTCGGAAATGTACATGGGCCCCACCACCGAAGTAGCCCCAACTGCCAAACCGGACAATACCCGAAAAACGATCAGGATGGCAGACGATTCGGCCAGGGCACAGCCCAGCGCCGAAATAATATACAAAACTGCGGTGGCCAGCATCACTTTTTTGCGGCCATATTTCTCCGTAAAGTTACCGGTAAACAGGGCGCCGATCAGGCAGCCGATGGTCAATAAGGCTGCCACTGTTCCAAGTCCGCTGTCGGTGAGCGAAAACTCATCTTTCAGCATATCAACTGCTCCCGAAATACCGGCCATGTTCAGCCCAAACAAGAGGCCTCCGTTGATCGCCACAAAGGTGATCCAGTACAAATAGCCCTGTGGGGCACGGTTAGTTTTTGTCATCATTAAGTTGATTAATTTTTAATTGGTTTTAAAATTCGCGTTGCCAGACTATAATCAAGGTGCTAGTGTGAAACCCATTTCGCTGTCAGCCTGTATTTAAACAGCACCACCTCTATAAGGCAGTTGGTTGGTTTTTGTTGATGGGCAGAAAAGTCTTTTCCATGGATTACCAAATTCCAGCCAGTTGCCAAACTGAACCCTGAGTTAATTTCACGTCACCACCTTCTGAAAAAAGGCTGACCATCGTGAAATCTTCTGTTGGAAAGAAACGTTCGGTCATTACAACCAGACCGCCTTTGGCAAACAATTCCACTGATGAATGATCAATTATCAGTTTCATATCCATCGATGGGTCGTTGTTAATATACGGCGCATAATGGATACCTGCAAATTCGTTGTTTGGACTTTGCCATCCAGACTGGCTGCGATCAACATAAAACAGTTTATTCAGGTTGTCGTATCCAATGACCAGCTTTTCACCCTTGCTGTTGGAAAGTATAACTCCAAAGTTTTCGGCGAAATTAAAACTGGTAGCATCTTTTGTATCGAAATTCAGATTAATCTCGACTGGAAAGCGGAAAGGCTGTTTGAGGTCATGCAAGCCGGAAATGGTAACGGCTGGAATCAGTTGCTCTTTCACTTTTAACTGATCGAATTCAGCAACCGGCTTCGAAATCAACAAATATTCGTTATACACATCCACCAGCTCCAACTCGCGGGCCACCGTACAAGCTCCACGCCATCCCGACGTAGGTATCTCGTTTGCATATTGCCAGTTGTTCATCCAACCAATAAACAGTCGTCGTCCGTCTTCATCCGGAACATTTGACCAGGTGACCCCGGCATAATTGTCTTTGCCGTAATCAATCCACTTGGTTTTGTCGCCAATTGGAATGAACTGATGCCCGTCAAAATCACCCACAAAATATTGTGTGGCCGAGCCACCGTTTGGTCCACCTGGGTTGATGCTGACCAGCATGACCCATTTGACTGTATCGCCAGTTTCCATTGGAAATAAGTCGGGACATTCCCACACACCTCCATGAGCGCCTATATCTTGGCCAAAGTCGCTTTCATATTCCCACTTAAGCAGGTCGGGCGATGAATAGAGTTGCACGCGATCCTGGGCAGCCAGGATCATAATCCAGCGGTTGTTTTCTTCGTGCCAAATCACTTTCGGATCGCGGAAATCACGAATACCGGGATTGCTCAATACCGGATTGTTAGCATATTTCGTCCAGCTGCGTCCCTTGTCGATACTGTAAGCAATGCCTTGGTATTGAAAAGTATCAGAGCCTGCACGTTCAAGCTCCGGATTGTGATAGGTATAAATGGCCACCAACGGAGGATTTTCTGAAGTTCCCAAACCCGAAGTGTTTGCTACATCCGCCACCGCGCTGCCCGAGAATATCCAACCAAGAGAATCGGGATACAGCGCCACTGGCATGTGTTCCCAATGCACCAAATCGGTGCTGACAGCGTGTCCCCAATGCATGGGCCCCCAAATGGTGCTGTCGGGGTAATGCTGATAGAATAAGTGATACTCTCCTTCGTAATAAACCATGCCGTTTGGATCGTTCATCCACATGCTATCGGGTGTAAAATGAACCTGCGGGCGGTACTGTTCTGCGTATTGTTCGGTTGTCTGTTGCTTTTGTGCGCAGCCCGAAGCCAGGATAGCCAGAACTGCAATGAGCAAATATTTTTTCATTCTTCTTTTGTTTTAGGTGTTATCGGATCATTGACTTCTTGAGTGCTTTTATCGTCAATGACTTGACAAATTTACTCTGCGTGTTGCCGTCAAGTCTTAAAAACTTGTAATTGTACCTTGGAAAAAACAAGGCGGTCATAACCTTTTCTCCCTGATTGATAAACAATTCAACTGAATTCTGATCGACCAGCAATGTAAGAGGCAGGGTTGCCCCTGTAGCTTGGTAGTCGCAACGAATTTCGCGCATAAATAAATTATTGAAGGTGACATGCCCCGAATTACTACGGTCAATCGTGAATTCACCATCTGTTGTACTGTAACTGATCGTGAGATCTTCCAATTCATTTCCGAGAGAAATGGTAAACTGATCTATCTCCGCAGGAATGATTTCCATTTCGACTTGATAGCTGCCCCCGGCGATAATTTCGTGGTAATCAACATGAATCTGATTGGCCGGGGTTTCGGGTGCAATCGTCTTTTGCGGATCAACTAATGTATTCAGCTCGTCCACCGGAGAGAAATGAAGAATGTAGCGATTGTCTTGCCTTTTCTTCAATTTGATTTCTCGCGGAACAGTCATTCCGCTGCGCCAACCGGATTCAGGTACAACATTGGCATACGCCCAGTTACTCATCCAACCAATAAACAGGCGCCGTCCGTCTGTTTCGGGAATATTGCTCCAGGTAACACCGGCATAGTTATCGATGCCATAGTCGGCCCACAGGATTTCGTCATTTTCTGAAACAAAGGAACTCCCGTCGAACTCTCCGATAAAATATTGGGTTGCGCTACCGCCGTTTGGTTCGCTATACTCGTTTCCTCCCAAACTAACCAGCATTACCCACTTTTCGGTTCCTTGTTCATCCTTCAACGGAAACAGGTCGGGACATTCCCATACGCCCCCGTGGTATCCCTCAATTTTTCCAAACTCACTTTCCAGTTCCCATGCTTTCAAGTCTGGCGATGAATAGATACGAATGTGGTCGTAAACGGCCAGCACCATGATCCATCTTTGGGTGGCTTCGTGCCAAATTACTTTTGGATCGCGAAAATCAGCTATCCCCGGATTGTCCAAAACCGGATTGTTTTCGTACTTGGCCCAGGTATCCCCTTTATCGTTGCTGTAAGCGAGGCTTTGAACCTGCCTCCCGGTTATATTTTGATGATGGGTGAAAATGGCCACCAATGGCGTTTCGCTTCCAGTTTTGAATCCGGCCGTGTTGTTTAGGTCTGCCACCGCACTCCCTGAAAAGATATACCCCAACTCATCGGGATATAGCTTGATCCCCTGGTCTTCCCAATGAAATAAATCAGTACTGACGGTATGCGCCCAATGCATAGGCCCCCAGGTGGTTCCATTAGGATAGTACTGGTAGAAAAGGTGATATTTGCCGTCGTAATAAACCATCCCATTGGGGTCGTTCATCCAGTTTGCCTGCGGCGTGTAATGATAGTAAGGCCTGAAATTGTGGTGATACATCACATCTGCACTGCTGTCAGTTTCTTCGTTATCGCTGCAGGCTCCCAGTAGCAGCACGGACATCAAAAATATGATCTTGCTAAGTTTCATTTATTTATAAGTTTTCGGAGACAATCTGCTTTCCGGTTTGAAAAAGCTTGTCTGTTTTCTGTAAAAAAAGGAGGCCAAAAGCTGTTTCGCCGGGTAAGATTTTTCTTGCCGACCCACAGATACAGCTTTTAGCCCACCTCAACATCCGTTGATTAATTTTTTTGAGACAAATAATTCAGTGAATTCTTTGTAATCAGGTTAATATTGGATTGATACGCATTTACGCCGGAAGGATTGATGTCCCCCTGCTCGTTTTGATTGAATTCAAAACCGCCAATACCTTGATAAATTGCCTTCCCCTGATACTCATCGGTTGGAAGCAGTTCCATAACACCAGCCATAAAATAGTCGCGTATGCCGCCCCAAACGCCAAGCCATTGAACCTGGTTTGATGCAGTAAAAGCCGTATAGGCGTTTTCGTCTCCATTTCCGTAACCATGGAAACCGGCTACTTCAACAATCACATAGTTATGGTCTTCGCGGTAGCCCGGTCCAATGATTGGCACCCACTGATAACCATCATTATCCTGGTTAAAAGTTATCCCTTTATAAATCGGATGGCCAGTCATATCATGTGCTCCCACGGTTGCTCCAATCGTCCAGGTATCGCCGTTTTCAAACCCTTCTCCGTCGCCGATCACCATGTTGTAATTGTTCGTGATTCGCCCCAAAGTCCACAAATAAGCGCAGGCATGTCCATTGAACAGTAGATTGCCGCCATTTTTGTAGAAATTATTGATGGCGTTGAGTACATCGCTATCCAGCGCAGCAGCGGGAAGATCACGGCCTGAATCATAGTACCACCAAAGCACCCGGAAGTCATTCACATCGACTGAGCCATTTTTGATAGCATCGAAACTTACGTAAACTCCGTTATCGTAGTTTTCGAAGAACCATTCGGCAGCGGCTTTTTCATCGTCATCGGCAATCGCCCCCACATTAGGCGCTGTGCCCAAAAAGCCAATGTAAAATAGTTCAGATACAGTGATCGTATATTTACTAAATACATCTCCATTGACAACCACCACTTCCAGAGGATTCGAAAAATCCATATTACCTGAAATTGCAGGAGTAATCGTTGCGCCTTCTGCCAATTGAATCGTTGTGCTGAGGTTCGCCAAATCAGTGCCATCAGGTACTGTAACCGAAATCGTTTTATTTTTTTCATTGATTACTCCTTCAACACCATCGACTGAAAAGGCTGAGATCGTAACATCTTTATCCAATACCAAGTTGGATTTGTATTCTTCATCGCAAGAAATCATGCCTGCAAGGAATACGATCGCTAAAAGATTTAATATATGTTTTCTCATTTCGAATGTCTTTTACGTTTTAACACTTCCTTCTTTACCAACCATAGTTCTGCTGGTACAATCCTTTGCTGAAGTCAATTTGGTTTTGCGGAATAGCAAAATACTCGTGTTTTCCTTTTGTAAACTGTCCATCTTTCAGGTATTCCCGCTTAACCGATTCTTCGGTAAAGTAATTGTTGATGTATTCAGAAGCAATTCCCCAGCGAACCAGATCATAAAATCGGATACCTTCCATGGCCAATTCGAGGCGACGTTCCCAACGCAATGCCTGACGGGCAAAATCCTGATTCCAGGTACAATTTTCTCCCGGCTTGTAAGTATCCATGCCGTAATTTGAAACCGGATTTCCATCCTTGTCCATAAGCATAGCTGTACTATTGATAGCCCGCTGGCGCACATCATTAATTATGGGCAGGGCCTCGTCCTGGCGACCAAGTTCGATGAGGGCTTCAGCCTTCCACAACAGAACATCAGCAAACCGGATGATATCGGTATTTTTGGAGCTAGCCATGAATGGCGGCACTTTCTCGAAGCAGGCACATGCGTAATGCTGATTTTCTTTCAGCGAAGAAAAATGACCATAAATTTGGGTAGCACGGGCCCAATCTTTCTGGTAAATAAAATCAGGATCGTATTTCCAGGGATGCCCGGGAATGGCCACGGTGTGATTTAAACGGGCATCAAAGGTATTTTCCTGAAAATCGTCGCCTTCCAAAACGTCTGAATTATTAAAAGTATCGAACTGGGGAAGGCCGATAGCATCAGTTTTAAACGAATTCACCAAATTTTGAGACGGAATGTGAAACCAGCAACAGCCGTATTCCGGGTTCATGGGGTAATTCAGTGCATTTCCCCAGTCCAGGCGACCTTTAGGTGTGCCATCTTCGATAGACCGCTGAATGGAAAAAACCGATTCGGTGCTTCCTTCATCGTGAGTCTGCAAAAAGTTATAACCAAAATCTGCGAACAAGGAAAACTGCCCTGAACCAATCATCTCATCAACTAAGCTAACCACTTCCTGAAGCTTTGACGTATTTATGGTTGTCACGTTGTGTTGTTCATTTTGCTCGTAGGCTTGGTACAACTTGGTTTTTGCCAAATAGGCCAACGCGGCGTATTTGTCTGGCCGTCCTTTGTCGTTCTGGGTTTCGGGCAGATTATCAGCTGCAAACTGAAACTCGGCAGCAATTTTGTCCCACAATTCCTGATCGGAAAATTCTCGGTTTGACACTTCGTTGTAGGCGTTTCCTTCAATTGTTTCATCAATCCAAGGCATGTACTTGAACATGGTTTTCAAAATGAAATAGTGATGTGCCCGGAGGAAACGCATTTCAGCCTGACGGGCAAGTTTTTTGGGGTACTCCTCTGCCGATAGCTGATTGACAACTTTAAGCGCTTCGTTTGCTCGCCCAATGCCGACATAGAGCCGGTACCATTTCTGATCAACCAACGGATTATCTGTCGTGTTAAACGCAAATAATTCCATGAAGTTGAATTCCCAGATATCACCGGTTCCACCGCCCCCTTTATAGGAGTCGCCGCTGGTAATGTCGGCATAAGGCCATAAGGAATTCGGTGCAGTATAGTGGTCATTACCCAATTCAGCGTAAGCAGAAATGACCATACTCTCTGCATTCTCGAGTGTTAAAAGCTGGTCGCTGCTAACAATGCTCTTTGGTGCCATTTCGAGAAACGAGTCCGAACAGGAAAACAGTAGCCCTGAAGCCATTATCAGAATCCAGGCGAATATATTGTTGCTCATCTTTTTCATTGTCTGTATTTTCTAGAATGTTACATTAATACCAATTGTGTAGCTAGATGGGATCGGGTAGGCAAACCCGGGAGATTCAGGATCAACGCCGGTAAACTGATCGCCTCCTTTTCTATCCTTAATGGTGAAGACGTTCTGTCCCTGCAAATAGATCCGGGCAGAAGACATGCGTAAACTCTGGATTAATCGAGCCGGAACCTGGTATCCAATCTGAATATTCCTCAGTTTCAGGTACGAACCATCTTCAATAAAATAAGAGGAACCGCGGTTTTCATTGTTCGTATCCGTACGGGTCAACATCGGAATCGTTGAGTTTGGATTGTCCGGTGTCCACGCTTGTAGTGTTCGTGAGCCAAAGTTGGTTCCCTGCCAAATCGAGGTAAAATCGGTCAGGTGTTTAAATTCGTTGTACACATCGGAGCCGTATATCCCCTGAAAGAAAAGATTCAGGTCAAATCCTTTGTAGGCAAAACTGGCATTCAGACCGTAGATAAAATCGGGATTCGGGTCGCCAAGCCAGGTACGGTCAAGCGCATCTACCACGCCATCAGGCTGATATACGAAATTACCTTCAGCATCCAAGCCGCCAATATCCTTATAACGAATACGGCCAACGCCTTTTCCTGTTTGAGAAGCGTGAGCGTCCACTTCATCCTGGTTCTTAAAAATACCGTCGGCTATATAACCGAAGTGAACCAGGTCGGAATGCCCCAACACACTTTTTCCGGTTGACGGGTCTCCCGGGTAGCCGGTGAGTACTTCATCCGGTAAAAAGGTAACTTCACGTTTATAGGATGAGATATTTCCGGTCAGGTCAATTTCCAATCCGTTACCCAGTTTGGTATTGTACCCCAGCACAAATTCCCAACCTTTATTTTCCAGTGTGGCACCGTTCACCCATTGGTTGCCACCACCGCCTTTAACAGCCAGGTAAGGAGGCTCAATTAAAATATCCTTGGTTTCTTTGAAGAAATAGTCGAAACTACCATACAATTTTTGATGCATCAATCCAAAATCGATCCCTAAGTTAGTTTGAGTGGCTTCTTCCCATTTCAAGCCCGTATTGCCTTCGCGGATTTTACGAAAACCTGAAGGAAGGGGTCCCGAGTCAGCCCCAGTAATATCATAGGCTGTTCCTGAATCAAAATCCCAGGTTGGGTCGATGCCATAATCCGAACGGTAGATGGAATAAATAGCTTCATTACTGATCTCCTGGTTACCGGTAATCCCCCAGCCAGCCCTGAATTTCAGGTTTGAAAACTGAGGCAAGGCTTCTTTAAAAAAGTCTTCTTCGCTTAACCGCCAACCAACAGAGAAAGCAGGAAAAGTACCATACAGGTTATCTTTACCAAAACGGGATGAACCATCGCGGCGAACAGTGACCGAAGCCAGATACTTTTGATCGAACACGTAGTTTACTTTTCCGAAATAAGAAAACAGCGAGTTACCGGCACCACTTCCACCATTCAGGATTTTCTCCGTACCGGAATCCAGGAACATGTATTCCGGGTCTTCGATGACATATCCTTCGCGGCTTCCATAGAACGATTCGTATTCTGCCTTAATGGCTTCAGTACCCACAACAATATCTGTATTGTGTTTGCCTTTTTCAAATTTGTAATTCAAGGTGTTGGACCAGGTCCATGCTATATTATGCCATTGTGAAGTTGTCACCCGGCTGATATCACTGATTAGAAACCCGGATTCATATGAATAATCCATCTTCCGGTAGTAATTCTGCGTATAATCAATACCAAAATTAGATCTGTAATTCAATCCTTTGATGATTTCGAGATCTGCATACATGTTCCCGAACACCCGCGCTGTGCGCGATTCGTTTTGCTTATTTTGCTCAATTAAACGAACCGGATTGTGACGGTCGGTCATGCCCGGAGCAGGGCCTCCCCAGCCACCATCCACAGAATAAACCGGAACTACAGGTTGCTGAACCAAAGCCAGGTACATCACATCTCCCACAGGAATCTCAGCATTCTTTACCCGCGAAATAGTCAAGTTTTCGCCCACTTTTAGCTTGCCATCCAGAAATCTGTAATCCGAATTGATACGGGCAGTTATTTTATTGGAATTGGTTTCCTTGATGATTCCGTCGTGATCATAGTAATTCAACGAGAACAGCGTATTGCTCTTTTCATTTCCGTTCGAAAAGGTCAGGTTGTACGACTGGATTAGTGATTGCTGAGATACTTCGTCATACCATTTAGTATCAGCTGGCCGCATGGTCTGTGCCGGATCGATAAACTCCGGGAGAAGAATCCGGTCCAGAATAGCTTTCCCGCTTTCATCGCGATGCCAGTCATAGGTATAAATAGCTGATGTTGGCGTATTTCCATCGTTAATGGCGGCTTGCCAATTTACCAAACCTCTGTCGTAGGTGTTCAATACATCGAGTTTATTGGCATAGTGTTGAATGGTAGCATACGAACTGAATTCAACCTTACTGACACCTTGTTGCCCTTTTTTTGTTGTAATTAGGATGACCCCGTTGTTAGCGCGAGAACCGTAAATACTGGCAGACGAAGCATCTTTCAATACCTGCATCGATTCAATGTCGTTCGGATTAAGTTGTTCGATACCTCCGGTTGTCGGTACCCCGTCAATGATGTACAAGGGATTGTTATTCCCTGACCCCATGGTGCTACCCCCGCGAATACGAACCGTAGCAAACGACCCCGGGTTACCGTCAGTTGTGATGTACACCCCGGCAAGTCGTCCTTGCAATGCTTTGATAGCATTACCTGTTGGCATTTCTTTGATTTTATCCACCTCAACAACGCCAACGGCGCCAGTCAAATCTGCCCGCCTTTGAGTCTGATAACCAGTTACAATTACTTGTTCCAGGCCTATCGACTCTTCCTGCATGGTAATATTGATGGTGCCTTGACCGGCCACTTCAACCTCGCTCGATTGCATGCCTACAAATGAAAATACCAGGATAGTATTGGGCGGAACATTCGAAAGACTGTAACGTCCGTCCCCATCCGTAATTGTTCCGGTGGTAGTACCTTTTACCAACACGGTGACCCCGGGCAGCGGAAGCCCGGCGGTATCGGTCAC
Organism: Mangrovibacterium sp.; assembly: GCA_050178015.1. Taxonomy (GTDB): domain Bacteria; phylum Bacteroidota; class Bacteroidia; order Bacteroidales; family Prolixibacteraceae; genus Gaoshiqia. The sequence goes on along the minus strand of JBFXGM010000022.1, from coordinate 2,264 downwards.
CCTACCGGTTACCGAAGCTTGCTGGACGCTCGGCTGGTTGCCTTCGGTTTGAATTTTAGCCAACATGATCTGTCTGTCCTTAATTGTAAAGGAAACATCGGTTCCCTGGAACATTTTTTCGAGTACTTCACGAACACTTTCGTTTTCAGCCTTGATGTCAACTTTGCGGTCCACATCAATCAGGTTCCGGTGATAGAGGAAAAAGAATTCGGAGTTTCTTTCAATCTGATCTATAACGTCTTCCACCCTGGTATTTCTCAAATCGAAGTTAAGTTTCGTTTGCTGCGAATAGCTGTTCACAGCAAAGGTTTGAGTCAGGGAAACGAGCACGATAAAGATGGTAAAGCGCATCATTTTAATCATTTTTAACAGGCCGGTGTTTGCCAACGGCCAAGGGTTCTTCTTTTTTTTCATAAATTTGAACGTTAGTGGATTTACTACTTCATTAAGTTAATTCTACTTCATGACAGGGCGGTAGTGCGAATACCTCCCTGTTTTTTCTTTAAGTCAATTCTTCATAGGTTATTTTATCTGTTTTGATGGTTAATTATTCAGCCACATCTCAATTCTGGTTTTTGTAAATGTGTCGTCCGGTCTTTTCTCCCGCTCATGGATCTTGTACCGGATAGGAGCAACGGTGGAGAGCATTCGGCAAATTTCGTCCAGGTCTTCATCCTGAAAAGTGGCCCGGAATACCGATGTTTTCAGCGAATCGCCATGCAGGATAATCTCGGCATGATACCTGCGCTCCAACCGCCGGGCAATTTCGGCCATGGGTTCGTTTTTGAAAATCATCAGCCCGTCTTTCCAACTGGTATATGATTTTGCGTCGATACGCGTCTGGAAGGTTTGCCGGGCCGATTTGTCATAAACCATGTGCTGGTCGGGCTCCAGCGTATTTTTAAATTTGGTATCCACCCCGGTAACCTGAACTTTTCCTCTCTCCAGAATCACTTCAGCCGTTTTTTCATCCTCGTAAGAAATAACATTGAATTGAGTGCCCAGGACCTTCACCTGAAACCAGGGAGTTTTTACGTAAAACGGATCGGACTCGCGGTGAACGACATCAAACCAGGCCTCGCCCGACACCTCTACATGCCTGCTGCTCAGAAAACTTACCGGGTATTTGATTACCGAGCCACTGTTCAGCCAACCAACCGTTCCGTCGGGCAACTGAAATTTAGTCCTTGTGCCAATCGGCGAATGGATTTCGGCCCAGGCGTCAACAGAACCCAGGCGATCTGTTGAAAGATAGGCCAGCAGGGCAATTGTGATCAGGGCCGGAATGAGCAAGATAGCAGCAACCTTCAAGAAAAGGCGGTAATAGCGTTGAAGGGCTGTCGCGGAAACCGGTTTCTCCAGGTTGATCCGGTGATGAAGTTTATCGAGCACCCGACTTAAGCGTTGCTGGTCGGGTCCGGTGGATGTTGTTTCGCTCCACTCCTCTTCCATGCTCATCCTGAGTTCATCCTGCTTTTCCTCCTGGCGAAACCAATCCGAAACCGCCAAATAATCGTTGAAAGAAAATTTGCCGGAGATAAATCGTTTTATTTTTTCCTTGTTGGTATCCATGATACTGGTTATGTCCTTTTCAGGCCATTTTCCACTATCCGCAAACAGGAAAAAAATGAACTATTTTTTAAATAATCCCTATTCGATTGATTTTCTGTTAATTGCAACTGCCCTCAAACAGATAAAAACAGGACATAAAAGATGAGGCCGGCCAGTTTTTCGTTTTGAAGTTCGCGATGGATTTGTTTTTGTGCGGCAACCAGTTGGTTTTCGACGGTATTAGGAGAGATGCCCAATTCTTCGGCTATCTGTTTCACCGGCAAGCCTTCATACTTTCGTTTAATAAAGATCACCTTCCTCTTTTCGGGCAGATTGTTGATGATGTTTTCCACCTTTTCCAGCAAAAACTTATAGTCGATTGTCTGGTCGAGGTTGTTTTCTTCATTCAGGAAAGCATAAATGAGATCGTCTTTGTGCGAATTGTCGCGCGCTTTCCGGATAAAATGCTTTCGGATAATGTTGTAGGCAATGGTGAAAATGTAGGAGTTAAAAGAGCTGTCGGGTTTTAAGCCTTCCTTTCGTTCCCATACGTACATAAAAACCTCCTGCACCACCTCTTCGGCCTCCTCGGCCGACTTGAGGTACTTGAGCGAAAAATTATACAAACGCTGGGCATATTTATTAAAAAGCGCATCGAATGCTTTGGGGTCGCCTTCTTTCAGCTGCTTTACACTCAGCGAATCAATATGCCG
>JBFXGM010000021.1:0-90831 GCA_050178015.1 Mangrovibacterium sp. | reverse complement strand
GGTGCCTTTTTTATAACTTAACGAAGTGTTGACCTGTACCACATTGGCATTAAGTCCGTGTTCTTCCATTTCTTTTTTACACCAGGATCTCCCAAAAAATCCTCTTTCATCTTCGAGTTTCTTGATCTCAATGACAAAAGCTCCTTTTAGTTTTGTTTCGGTAAATATCATCGTGTTATCGGTTACCAGGTCCAAGATAAGTTTTCATTCAAATAACCATTTTCCCGCAAGCTGGCCAGAATTTTCAGTCGCATAAATTTCGAGTCTCTGAAGTTTGCATCATTTAGTTGCATGGCAGTGATCGAACTGTACAACTCCTGAATGGTTGCCATCAGGTCATGTTTTGGTTGGTGGTCGGGGGCTAGTTTTTTGTATAAATCGAAATTTACCTGATAGGAGCGTTTATCGGCTGGAGCATCGGTTTTTACGGTTACCCGGCAGCCCGGTACTACTTGGCCAACAGCTTTTGCCAGATCTTTTACCTGGTAGTTCCAGGCGCTGGTTCCGGTATTTACAATTAAAAATTCGCCCCCATTCGAAGCTTCCCGCTGGATTCCCCAATCGATGGCCAAGGCCATGTCCAACACATTGATCAGTGGACGCCAGGGAGTTCCGTCGCTCAGGATGTTAATTTCCTTCGAAATGATAGCTCCTGCAACAAAGTCATTTAATACAAGATCTAAGCGCAAACGCTTACTCATTCCGCAAGCTGTGGCAAAGCGCAGGCAGGTTATCGTGAAATTTTTATCGGCTAATGGGGCCAACTCTTTTTCAGCGGCAATCTTCGACCGCGCATAAGCCGTTAGCGGGTTTACAGTATCGGTTTCGGTTTTTGGATATTCCGAGGCTGCACCATAGATGCTGCAACTGGATGCGAAGACAAATGATTTTACCCCTGCAGCTTTGGCCATTTTTGCTATTTGCACGCAGGAGCGGTAATTTACGTCCATCGTTATTTCTTCGTAAATGGCACTCATGGGGTCATTGGAAATGGCGGCCAGATAGGCAATTGCGTCCACGCCTTCGAGAATGCCTGCGGGAAATTGGCGGACGTCTCCAATAATTTGTTGATTCAGTTTTACTTCGGGAAGGAATTCGGCATCAGTTAGATGGTTCGCGAAATAACCCATGTCATAACCGATTAGTTCGGCATCCGGATAGGTTGACCTGAGTTGACTTACTGTTCCCGGGCCGACATAGCCCATATTCCCAATTACTAATATTTTCATCGTGATTATTTTTAGGTAGAATATTTTGTTAGTATGTTTTTTGCCGTTTTTTTGTTGTCCACAATTTGGACTGAAGCGTGTTTAATAGTCCGTCAACATGTCCGCTAATTTCCTGTGCGAGGGGATCAAATCCGGTTTATAAATTTCTACATCTTCCAGGGCGATATCTGTCAGGACACAATATCCCAGATTTTCAAATCGCAGGGCTATCCGGTTTTTTCCCCGGAAGTCGGTAATTTCGCCGGTAACGCCCTTCAATGGGCCGGTAACTACAATTACTTTTTCGCCTTTCGACAGACTTTCGCGCGTAACATCAACCTGATCGTTGTAGAATTTCATGAATGTTTTCAGGTCGTTGATTTGTTTTTCCGGGATTGGGGCCGCTTTCCCTTCAAACGAAACATAGGTAACGGCGCCCGGTGTGTTCAGTACATTGAAATATTCCTTATTGCTGACCTTCACAAACAGGTAACCTTTTAGCAATGGTTCTTCAATTTTTTTTATGCGGTCGCTCCATTGCCTTTTTTCAATCTTCAATGGCAGGTAGCAATCAATACCTTTTTTTACCAACTCCGACAGAAGTTTTTTTTCTGATCGCGAACGGGTGTAAACCGCCAGCCATTGATATGTTGAATTAACTAAACTCATTACTAAATCTTGTTTTTAACAATCGGAAAAGTGAATTATTCCTGATTTCGCAACTTTCTGATCTTTCTTGCCGGTCTGGCACAGCTTCGCTTCCTGACCCACAGCTGATCGCGTTTTTTTTGAGAGTTTTGCAGGTCTGTTTACCAGAACCTGGTACCGTTTATCCGACAGCTTTACAGCTGAACACTTTTTAATTTGTTTTCATTTTTCAATGTGAATGAATAACATCTTAAAGTGCTTATTCAAAATTCCTTATTATTTGGGTTGATTTCAAGTCGTGATTACACTTAGATTTGTTTGAAAATATTGTAAGGTATTGTCAGTGAGTGTAAAAGGAGGGTGCGTTGATAGTGTTTTCAGTGTTTATGGGTAAAATTACCCATTGGCTGAAATGTGCTTTGCGTGTGGGCGAAGGTGAAATTACGCAACTTGCTTTTTGTGGCGATTTACCGGTTGGTTCGGGCGGACAGGATTCAGGCCGAAATTAATCGGTGATGCCCATCTTTCGCATCAGAAAACTGGCATTCATGGTGCTGGTAACGCCATCCCGGAGTTTATAGTCGAAGGTCAGCTGGTCGTTTTCAAGCGTAACCTCAAAGCATTTGTTGCTAATTTGCGCCGGATAGCTTTTCTCCAGCTCGGTGAGCGCTAAATCGTGGGTGGCGACCAGTCCATTTGCATTCAAACGGATCAGCTTTGCAGTCAGGGCTTTTGATCCGGAAAGTTTGTCTTCGGAGTTGGTGCCTTTCAGCATTTCATCAATGATAATAAACAGCGGCTGTCCGCTCTCAATTTGGTCAAGCATTTGTTTCAACCGCAGCAATTCGGCCAAAAAGTAGGATTCGTCTTTTTGAAGGTTATCGGTAGTGCGCATGTTGGTAAACAAACCGGTTGGTTTCAGGGTGAGCCAACTGGCGCATACCCGGCAACCGTTCAGCGCTAGAATCATATTTATCCCGATTGTTCGCAGGAATGTGCTTTTGCCGGCCATATTGGCGCCGGTGATCAGGCAGATTTTGCCTTCGCCATTCATCCGGAAATCATTTCCAATTCGTTTTGACGAATTTATCAGCGGGTGGGCGAGGTCGTTGGCCGAAAAGCAGAATGCTCCGTCTTCGAAAGTTGGCAGGGCCCATTCCACCTGGTTGTGGTTTAGGTTGGCCAGGCTGGAGAGGGCATCAAATTCAGCCATGATGGCGAACCAATCATTAATATTCTTTCCATACTTCCGGTGCCAGCGATCGAGTTGGTAGATGCAAACCAGGTCCCACACAAAAAGCGGCTCAGCTACAAGGGCAAACACGAGGTTCGCACGGTAATCGAAGCGGGCCATGATACGGCGCAATTCATTGACAATCTGGCTGGCTTTTTCAGAATGAGATGACAGCTGTTGCTTCAATGATTGCAAGAGCGGAGATTGAAACTCCTTCTGCTCAATCAATCGAAGTAAGTCGGTGTAGCTTTTCAACAAGTTGGATTGGTTGCCGTACAGCTGATAAAACGAACCGATCGTTTTTCGGTACGCGTAAAGGACAGCCGCATTTATGATTGCGGGCAGCAGGAAAACTCCCCAGGGGATGATTCCCAGGATTAGCAGCGTGAGGAAAACGATACTGATGAATGGCAGCACAAAAATCAGTCGGCGGACCAATTCGGGCTTGGGCAACGCTTCGTGACCGGCTATTTGTTGCAGCAGTTGCAGATCTTGTTCGTCGTGTGTTTGGCCTTTGGCTGCAAAGTATTGGCGCCAGCGTGTGTAAGTAGCCAATTCCTGCAAAGCAGTTTGTCTTTCTTTCAGCTTTTCCGGTTCGAGAAGAGGCGTATTTAACCAGCTTGCCAGTTTTTTTCGTCCCAGCTGGGTGGTTGTCCGGTTAAGAAATTGAAACAGTCCTCCTTCGCCATACAAATCCAAATCAAATGAATAGGCATGGTGTGGATCAATGAATTCCGAACCATTTTCAAATTGGCTGTACTGTTCCTTAAGTGCTTCCAATTCCTGTTGGTTGATCAGCATCAGCCTGTCGTGCAGCTTTTTTACTTTTTCTTTTTTGATGAAAACCTTCACCAGGTATAAAAACAGAATGAGCAACGCTGCCGCCGAAAGCCAATTGAGGGGATGGGCGAGGTAAATAAATGACAAAACAATTCCGGAAAAAGTAGCAAGCCGCCAAATAACTAATTGTTGAATACTCTTTTGTGCATCCGAAGCGCATTGCTGATCGTGGGCTAATAATTTTTCATATTCCCGCACCCGGTCATTCATCTCTAAATCCAATTAAAATGTTGGAGGCGGTTGACTACCAGTACCGTGGTGATAATAATGGTCAGGAATAAGATGAAGATAAACCGGAACTCTTTGTTTTTTAGCTTGGTCTCGGTCAGTTTTGGAAATTGAAGTAACAGGAAACGGTTTTCAACAAAGATTAGCAATTTAAAGAGCGCCCAGCCAGTAAGGACGCCAAACAGGATACCGGTGAGAATGTCCAACGGGTAGTGCAGTCCAAGATAAATGCGGGTGTAGCTGACCATCAGCGCCCAAAGGAAAATGAAAATGCCGTACGGTACACGCCGGAACAGCAATGAGGTAAAAGTGGCCACGGCAAATGTATTGGCCGCGTGGGCCGAAAAGTAGCTGTACAGGCCGCCTTTGGTCAGCACATTGTGTACCAGGTGCTGAATGGCCGGGTCGTGCGAGGGGCGCAGGCGCTGGGTGGCATCCTTGATCAGTCCCGAAAATTGGTCGCAGATGACAATGGACACTGCCAAAAGAACCAAAATTACGACCGCCTTGGCCCGGTATTTCCGGATAATAAATCCCAAAATCGTGAGATACAGCAACGCCCAGTATTCAGTGCGGGTAAAAAGCGACATGATGATGTCCCAAAACGGGGAGTGTTTCCCGTTGAAGAAGAAAAACAGGTCTTGGTCCAGCTGGGTGATGGTATCTATGAATCCGATCATGAGTTGTTTAATATTTGCCAGATTTTGTCTTTCAGTTGCTGAATCCCTATTCCGGTAACCGATGAAATAAAGTCGTGCGGAATGTCACCAAGTTCGCGGCTGATTTCTTTTTTCAGTTCATCATCCAGAAAGTCTGATTTGCTGATGACCAGGAAGCGTTCTTTGTCGAGCAATTCCGGGTTGTATTTTTCCAGCTCATTCAATAAAATGAAATATTCTTTGCGGTGGTCTTTGCTGTCGGCCGGCACCATGAATAAAAGCATGGAGTTCCGTTCGATGTGGCGCAAAAAGCGCAGGCCAAGTCCTTTCCCCTCGTGCGCCCCTTCAATGATCCCCGGAATATCGGCCATCACAAACGATTGCTGGTCGCGGTATGAAACAATGCCCAGGTTAGGTACAAGTGTGGTGAACGGATAATCGGCAATTTTGGGTTTGGCAGCCGAAACGACGCTCAATAGAGTTGATTTTCCGGCACTCGGGAAACCCACCAGGCCAACGTCGGCCAAAACTTTCAACTCCAGTATTTTCCAGCCCTCTTCGCCTTCTTCGCCGGGTTGCGCGAAACGGGGCGTTTGGTTGGTGGCCGATTTGAAATGGGTGTTGCCCAGTCCGCCGCGTCCGCCTTTAGACAGAAGATGCGTTTCGCCATCTTTTGTGATCTCGAAAAGGAACTCACCCGTTTCGGCATCTTTGGCAACGGTGCCCAGCGGCACCTCAATGATCACATCATCCCCGTCGGCGCCAAAGCTGCATTGTTTACCACCCGACTCTCCGTGGCCTGCAAAAACATGCCGTTGATAACGCAAGTGCAGCAGGGTCCACATTTGGGCATTGCCCCTGACAATGACATGTCCGCCACGTCCGCCATCCCCTCCATCCGGACCACCTTTGGGGATGTATTTTTCTCGTCTCATGTGCCTGGATCCAGGGCCTCCGTTACCGGAGCGGCAAAATATTTTTACGTAATCAACAAAATTGCTTTCAGCCATTTCTTATAAATTGGGAAGGTGCAAAGTAAACAAAAAAAGACGAATGCAGGGAATACATTCGTCCTTATATCGTCCTTATTTTCAAACTAAAGTGCGTTCACCGTATCTTTCAGGCGACCGGCAATTTCGTCGATCGTGCCCATGCCATTGATACCAAAATGCTTGTTTTGTGCCGCGTAATAATTTTTTAACGGCGATGTTTTTTCATGATATACATTGATGCGGTTTTCGATGATGGAAACATCCTGGTCGTCAGCGCGTCCCGATGTTTTTCCACGGTTCAGCAGGCGGGCGACCAATTCTTCTTTTTCCACTTCGAGCGACAACATGCCCGAAACCGGCGTGCCGTTTTCATTCAGCAACTCATCCAGCTCTTCGGCCTGGGCCACGGTGCGCGGAAAGCCATCGAAAATAAATCCTTTGGCGTCGGTGTTTGCTTCCAGCTTGTTTTTGATCATGCCGATTACAACTGAATCAGGCACCAGCTCGCCATGGTCCATAAAACGTTTGGCTTCGAGGCCAAGCGGTGTGGAGGCCGCAATTTCGTTACGTAACAAATCGCCGGTTGAAAGGTGGATCAATCCATAGCTTTCGATCAGGAATTCGGCCTGTGTCCCTTTTCCAGCTCCGGGAGGCCCAAATAAAACTAAATTTAACATGTGGTTATCTATTTTGGTTTTAGCCAACAACTTTGAAAATATCAATCAGGTTTCGTCCGCGTCCATCGTAGTCCAATCCGTAACCTACGATGAAATCATTCGGGATTTCCAAGCCTACATAGTCCAGTTGAACCTCGTTTTGCAGGGCATCCGGTTTTAAAAGCAAGGTGGCTACCTGTACCTCTGCCGGATTTTTCGACTTGATTTGGTCGATTACTTTTGCAATGGTAATACCGGTGTCAACAATATCTTCCAACACCACCACTGTGCGTCCTTCCAAATGTTCGTTCAGGCCGATCAGTTCTTTTACATCACCGGTTGTGGATGTGCCTGAGTAGGACGCCAGTTTGACGAACGATATTTCGGCATCGAGCAGCGTAATACGTTTGTAAATTTCTGCCGCAAACATGAAGGAACCGTTCAGAATGCAAAGGAATAAAGGATTCTTGCCTTCCAGTTTCGCGTTCATCTCATCAGACATCTTTTCAACTACCGAACGAATTTTTTCGTAGGGGATGAATAATTCGAATTCCTTATCTAAAATCGTTATGTTCGCCATTTTGCAGATTTTTAAGCAGTATTTCCCCCAACCGGGAGAATTTTAATATCTATTTAATTTCGACTATCTTAGCTCAGATTTTAAAAAGTTGCAAAGTAACAAAAAAATATTGCCAGAGAGAAAGGGTTTTTGTCATTAATTAAGTAGTTTTTGAAAGAATAAAAATTGAACAGATGAAACCAAAAGTGAGTATTATCATGGGAAGCACTTCTGATTTGGGAGTGATGGAAGGAGCGGCTAAAATTCTGGATGAATTTGAGATTCCTTTTGAAATTAACGCATTGTCAGCACACCGTACCCCCGAAGAAGTGGAGAAATTTGCCAAAGGCGCCAAAGATCGTGGGATTCAAGTGATTATTGCAGGCGCCGGAATGGCGGCCCATTTGCCGGGCGTGATTGCCGCCATGACCCCGCTACCGGTAATTGGGGTTCCCATTCGCGCCAGTCTGGATGGTTGGGATGCGATGTTGGCCATTTTGCAAATGCCCCCGGGAATTCCGGTCGCTACCGTAGCCATTAATGGGGCCAATAATGCAGGTATCCTGGCTGTGCAAATGCTCGCGTTAGGCGATGAGACCATCATGACAAAATTCATTCAGTTTAAAGAGAACCTGAAAGAAAAAATTGTCAAGGCGAACAGGGAATTGTCCGAAGTGAAATTCAAATTCAAAACAAATTAAGGTCACGGACCTGATTGTATTTTACTATTTCTTCTTGCCTAAATTGTAAAAAAGACAGAAAATGTCAGCAATTATTTCAGAGTATATAGTTTTTGTTTAGAAAAGAAATAGTAACTTGTAGCTGCGAGTGTGAAAGGTGGGCTGATTAGTTCACCTTTTTTATGCAACATATTTTACGAAAACAACTGCTTATTATTTTGTTTTCCTGTCTGTTCATGAGCGGAGCTGGACAGGAATTGTTCCGGGTGCCAGCCGCGTTCCAGGCGGTTGGAAATGCTTCCGTGAGTCTGGAATCTCCGCTTTCCGTGTTTTCAAATCCGGCCGGGGCAGCTACCGCTGCTTTGTCTGGCGGCATTTTGTTCGATAATCGTTTTTTGTTGAAGGATTTGTCCACGCGCTCAGCATTCCTGGTTTTGCCCGTTCAGAATAGCCGGTTCCTGTTTTCCTTTTCTCAGTTTGGGAATGACGGCTACCGCGAAACTAAAATTTCGGCAGGATTGGCCAGGCAACTCTCGCCGGTACTGTCTGCGGGATTGCAATTTCAGTATTTCAGCCTTTTTATGGCCGAGAACGACCGTCGGCCCGGAACCCTGTTGGCCGATTTGGGCATCCGGCTGCAACTGTCTGATTTCAGCCTGGGCCTCCAATATTTTAATCCGTATGGTTTATCTGTTCACGAAAATACCTTGGTGGTCGAATATCCCAGTGTAATCCGGGTGGGGGTGCAAAAAACGTTTCAGGAGGTGTTTTTATTGACGGCAGAGTTATCTGCTGAGCAATCGAAGGCGGTTGAGCCGCGTGTTGGTATTCAATATCTGCTGAAAAAGCAACTGTCCTTGCGTTGCGGTGTGGAAACCCAACACGGAATTTTCTCGTTGGGAGTAGGCTATACCCATAAAAACGTGTGCACCGATCTGACGTTTTCTTACCACCAATACCTTGGTATGTCGCCTTCGTTCACTCTTTATTTTCAGCGCCCATGAAAAAGATATTGCCTCTCATTTTTTTCTTTTTGATTGTAAGCGGAACGTGGGCACAGGAGGTTGAGTCGGCCTACGAGAAGCAATTGGAGGATTTGTTGGAGCAAATACTTGCTGAGGATGAAACGCAGGACGTGGAGCAGCTTTTGAATGAGCTGCAAGCGATCCGGGAAAATCCTGTTAATCTAAATATGGCTACTGTGGCTGATTTGGCCGCGCTCTATTTTTTAACACCGGTGCAAGTGGCGTCTTTGCTCGAATACCGGGATCAATACCGTCCGGTTTTGTCGGTTTATGAGCTGGCAGCCGTGGATGGTTTCACCCCGGAGCTTGCCCAACTGGTGGGTCAGTTTGTGGTTTTTGGGGAAGTGGACGCCAAGGCTCCCTCAACCTACCAACATCATGAAGTGTTAATGCGGGGCATCCGCCTGCTGGAAAAACAAGCTGGGTTTTCAGAACAGAAATATGCCGGTTCGCCCGATAAACTTTATCTACGGTATCGTTTTACTTCAGGCTCGGTTCAGGCTGGTTTTACAGCCGAGAAAGATGCCGGGGAACCTTTTTCCAATTCGCCAAACCAGAACGGTTTTGATTACTACAGCGCGTTTGTGCGAACAGAGATTGGGAAAAGGAAATCTGCTTTGATGGTGGGTGACTATGTTGTCCGCTTTGGTCAGGGGCTGGCTGTTTGGCAGGGGTTTTCGTTGGGCAAGTCGGCCGAAGTGATGCAGGTTGCCAAGTTCAATCAGGGCATCCGGCCCTACACATCGACTGATGAAAATAATTTTCTGCGGGGAATGGCTGCCGAAATCAACCTCGGACGATTTCGCTTCCATCCATTCTTTTCGTATAAAAAGTTTGATGCCAATACCGACAGCGTGGGGGAAGAAAAAGTGTTTACTTCCTTCCAAACAAGCGGACTTCATCGCACCGGGAGCGAGCTGGAGGACAAAAATTCTGTGTGGTCGGCAACGGGTGGGGGAAACCTTTCTTTTCGGGGTAACCGGTTTTCGGTAGGCCTCACCGGTGTTCATGTGCGCTACCAGTACCCGCTTGAGCGCAGAAACGATTTATACAATCAATTTTTGTTTGAAGGCGACCAAATTACCAATTTGAGTGGCGATTATCATTTTAGTGTCAACCGCTTGTTTTTGTTTGGTGAGCTGGCAACCGATGCGAAAAATGGGTTGGCTTTTTTAAATGGGGCCTTGTTTCAGCCGGTTGACCAGGTTGAACTTTCGGCTGTGTACCGCCATATCGACAAACAATATAACGCGCCATTGGCTGGAGCCTTTATCGAAAACAGCCGGGTGAACGATGAACAAGGATTTTATCTGGGCATGAAGCTTTTTCCGGCTGCCAGGGTCAGTGTCAACCTGTACGCCGATTTTTTCAGTTATCAGTGGGTGAAATATACGACAGCGGCTCCGGGCAAAGGGCTAGAGTACCTGTTGCAAACCACGTATCAGCCAAATGACCGCTGGCAGATCCTGGGCCGGTACTTTTATGAACGGAAGCCGGTAAAAATAACCGGGAATGCCATCAATAGCAATCTGGATCAAATCCGGCAAGGCGTTCGGTTTCAACTTGCCGGAAAACTCGATGAGCGTTTCTCTGTGAAAACCCGGGTTGAACATTCGTTTTACGAACACGATCATTGGTCATCAGGTTTTCTGATTAGTCAGGATGTAGGGTTTCAGCCTAAAAATGAGGGGATAAATGTTTGGGTACGGCTGGCCTATTTCAATACTGACGACTATGATGCACGAATTTATGCCTATGAAAATGACCTGCTTTATCAGTTCTCCATTCCGGCTTTATCTGGCGAAGGAATGCGTTCGTACTTGACCGGAAAAGTTAAATTTTGTGAAAAAATAGAGCTTTGGTTCAAGGTTTCACGTAGCTGGTTCTTCGGTGTCGACAGCATTGGCAGCGGATATTCCGAAATTGACAGGAACAAACGCACCGAGGTGAAAATTCAGTTACGGTTCAGGATTTAATTGGCATTTCGTATATTTGCGGCGCTTAAACTAACGGAATGAGGGAAATTATGAATTACGATGATATTCGTCCCTACGAAGATCATGAAGTCAATCACTACATCAACGTGTTGTTGAAGGACGACGTGTTCCAACAGGTTTTGTATTTTATTTTTCAGGATGAGAAAAAGGTGAAAGGGGTTTGTCAGCTGCTTTCCGAAATCCGGTCCATCAATGAACTTCAGATGAAGTTTATGTATCCGCTTATTAAAGAGTGGATTATTGATAAAACAACCAGTGGCATTACCTGGAGCGGATTGGACAATCTCGATAAAACCAAGAGTTACCTGTTTATTTCCAATCATCGGGATATTATTCTGGATTCAGCCATCCTGAACTATATTATCGTCAATGCCGGGATGAATACAACGGAAATTGCCATTGGCAACAATCTGCTGATTTATGATTGGATTCTCCATGCCGTTAAGTTGAACCGCGCTTTCGTGGTGAAACGTAACTTGCCGGCCCGCGAATTGCTGCTGGCCTCCAAAAATTTGTCAAGCTACATTCGGAAAACCATCACCAAAGATAATATGTCGGTATGGATTGCTCAACGTGAGGGCCGTACCAAAGATGGATTTGACCAGACCCAGCAAGCGCTGCTGAAGATGCTGAACCTGAGCAATAAATCGGATTTTGAATCTGGTTTCAGGGAATTGCAAATCGTACCCTTATCTATTTCGTATGAACGTGAGCCGTGTGGTATTTCGAAAGTTGAAGAAATATACAAACGTGAACGTGATGGCTTTGTGAAAACCCAGGAGGACGACCTGAAAAGTATGGCTTTCGGGTTGACGCGGCCAAAGGGGCGGGTCCATTTTGCATTCGGGAAACCCATTGATGCTCAGCTGGAAAAATTTGGACAAACAGAAAACCTTGCCGAGAGTATTCAGCAATTGGCCGATCATATTGATACCTGTATTTACCGAAACTATAAGTTATGGCCCAATAATTACCTGGCTGCCGACCTGTTGACCGACAGTAACCTCCATGCCGACAAGGTGGATGATGCCGTTCGGGATAAATTTTCAGAATTGCTGGATGATTTGGTAAAGACGATCGGAGAAGGTGATGCAAGCTGCCAAAAGCGCTTGTTTATGCAGATGTATGCCAATCCGTTATTAAACGCCGAAAAGGTTGAAGATTCGAAAATCCTCTCATAGGTTCATTTTGTAATTGTATTTCAACTTGAGATTGAAACGACTCAGGAAATGCCCATGCCGATCGATTGGATGGACATGAATACGTATGTGTGTTCGTGGAGCAAAGCGATGTTCCCCGATGTGTCGTATTTTGCTCAAAATCAACACTATATTATCATAAATATTTCTGATAAGGCGGCTATCAATTTGGAAAGCCCATGTTCATTTTGATAGCAAATGAGGCTTCCTGTAAAAATAACAACAAACTACGAATCAGTACCTTATCAGAATTGAAAGCCCTTGGCATAGTGATTGCAAATTAATGGCTGGTAGTAAATCCCAATTTTATGGTGCGATCAATCAACCAAGGTAAGGTGTGTCATTTTTTTAATAAAAAGTCCCGTTTAGCTTCTGTCTCAGAAATCAGAATCTGGAGTTTTTATAACGTCATCGTGGAGACGTTGGCGAGACATTTAAGATTAATTTTCCATGATGGAGGAATTTACTTCCTCCGGAATTTCATCCCCCAAAGCCTTGATTTTATTTTTCGGCGACCTGAATTTGCAGAAATTCAACCAGGTGGGATTATACTCAAGTTGATTATCTCAAGTCATTCACGGAGTGATTTTGAGGTTAATTTGAGGGCAGCATAGAAAGTATGCAAAAAGCACCGTTTATCGCGGAACGATTAAGTGGTCCTAACGGAGCAGGTTTGTCGCGGTGTGTAGGAAAAGTAGAGAAATTGAAATCGATAAATAATAATAAAGGACAAGTATTGAAGAAGATGTTTAAGATGAGAAAGCTGCTCTTTGTGGTAACCCTCTTGTTACCCATGGCCATGATGGCACAGACTACCTACTACGTGAGCAGTAGTGGTGGAGATGATTCAAAATTAGGAACCAGCGAAAGCCAAGCCTGGAAAACCTTAACCAAGGTAAACAATTTAACCCCCAAAGCCGGGGACAAAATTTTATTTAAACGGGGAGATGCATGGGAAGGCACCCTAACCCCGAAAGCCTCCGGAACCTCCGGTAGCCCGGTCACCTACGGAGCTTATGGAACAGGAGACAAACCTAAGATTTATGGTTCTACCGAAATTACCGGATGGACGCTGCATTCGGGGAATATTTATAAAGCGACGGTTGGACAAAGCATAACTCAATTGTTTGTAGCTGGCGAAAGGCAACAATTGGCCAGATATCCGAATGACGGCCTATTCTTGATATCATCAGTTCAAAGTTCTACCCAATTTACAAGTACATCCCTAAGTAGTGGAATAAATTATTCAGGGGCTACATGGGTGGGTAGGACAAGTAGGTTTACCATATATTCAAAGACGGTCACTAGTTCAAGCTCACAAACTTTAACGCTGGATGCCGCCCCTTATTTAAGTTTAAATGCCACCGAAGGGTTCTTTTTGGCAAACAAATTAGAGT
This sequence comes from Mangrovibacterium sp., assembly GCA_050178015.1. Taxonomy (GTDB): domain Bacteria; phylum Bacteroidota; class Bacteroidia; order Bacteroidales; family Prolixibacteraceae; genus Gaoshiqia. Next base: position 77,509 of record JBFXGM010000021.1, on the reverse strand, counting down.
TTTTAGATAGTGCTGGTGAATGGTATTACAATAGTTCGACAAGCACATTATACGCATGGATGCCGAATGGGGATTCACCATCAAATTATGAAGTCAGGGCTTCGGTGTATGACTATGGTGTAAATATATCAGCTAAAAATTACGTAGCTGTTGAAAATTTGGAAATATTGCACAGCTCGGTAGATGGAGCATATGTATATAACGGCGACTATGTTACAATCAGTAATAGTACAATTGTAAGCCCCGACAGGGCAGCTATTCACCTCCCAAACGCAGGCTCCACTAATTCGACCATAACGGGAAACACTATTGAAAATGCAAACCTAAATGGTATTCGATCTTACAGCCCAAATTCTGTGATAACTGACAATAATATAAGCAACACAGGACTATTGAGCAACATTAATAAGAGTACGAATGCCCCAGACAACAGTATCAACTTTGGCACAGCCATATACTCTATTGGCGATAATTGTACTATCCAGTACAATAGGATACTAAATGCGGGTTACAATGGAATTAATTTCAGACGGTCTGGAAATGTGATGGTAAAATATAATTTCATTGACGGGGCTTGCCAAACTTTAGATGATGGAGCTGGCATATACACTTATAGTGCTGATTCGCCGGATGATTGCAGAGGGTCAGAAGTGATGTACAATATTGTTCTGAATGTTCATGGAAACAGAATAGGAGCAATAAGTTCATATGATGCCGGATATGGGATATACATGGACAATGGTACTCATGGTGTGACCATTGAGAGCAATATTGTGGCCGGATCAAACAACGGTTTGTATTTGCATGACAATGGGGAACAGCTTGTGAGATACAATGTTTTCATGGACTGTGCAATGGGAATGCTTATTGATGGTGAAGAGGCTGATAATACCATAACCAACAATATCATTTACGCTACAAATAGACTGGCAGACGCTAAATGGTGGCAGGATTCATATCAAAGATTGGTATGCTATGACAATGGGGCTACTCCCATAATCAACAACAACTCATACGTACACCATTATAAGACAGACGATCAATTCAAACAGGGTAGTACCTATATTAATTTCATCGAATGGAAATCAGCTACAGGGCAGGATGGAAGCGCAACTTTTGATGGTTCTGCCTTAAAGACCGGCGAAACCGAAAAATTATTCTACAACGATACTAAGCAGGACAAAACCTTTGATCTGGGGAGTAATACTTACCGCGATATTGATGGAAATAGTGTGACCGGGAAGTTAACCTTGAAACCGTTTACCGGCAAAATTCTGATCGGTACCAAATTTGACGGGATCAGCAGTACGAACCAATCCCCGGTGATCAACAATCAGACGTTTGAAATTCGCGAGGCTAAAGTGATCAATGACTTGATCGGTCAGGTGGCAGCCACCGATCCGGATCAGGGCCAGACGTTGTCGTATTCCATCACCAGCGGCAATGAAGCGGGTTTGTTCTCGATCAATTCGGCTAACGGGGAGATTTATGCCAAGACAAACATTTCGGTGAGTAGTAGTCAAACCATAGTGCTGGGAGTCAAAGTAACCGATAATGCTGAAAGTCCGCTTTCGGCCACTGCCAGTATCACCATTCAAATCAGCAGTTCAACCCCAACTGCAGATACCAGCAGTCCGTCCGTTTCTTCTTTTTCTATTCCGGTAACGTCCACGTCGCTTACCATCGCGGTCAGTACATTTACGGCTTCTGACAATCAGGCGGTTGCCGGTTATAAGCTAACGGAATCTGCAACTGCTCCTCTGGTAGGCGACAATGGCTGGACAACTTCTGCGCCGACAACATACACCTTCTCGCAGGAAGGGACCAAGACGCTTTATGCCTGGGCAAAAGACGCTGCCGGAAACGTTTCTACCTCCCGTTCGGCAACCGTTACGATCAGTCTGCCGGATTTGTCGCCGTCCTTTTCTGAATATCTGTTTGAAGAATCTGCCGGTTTAACGGTGGTGGATTCACAAGGTTCAAACGATGGAACGATTATGAATACCGCGACCCGGACTACCGGAGTCGCCGGCAATGGCCTCGAACTGAGTGGAACCGGCTACATCAGCCTTGGCGAAGCATTTGGGGATAATGTGCAAAGCGAAGTTACATTAAGCGCGTGGGTAAAACCGACCTCTGTAACAGGCGGGTATCAGGGTATCATTATGCATGGTGGCCCCAATGTGGATACCTATGCGCTTTATATCAAACCCGATACAAAAAGCATTGCCTTTAAAACAAGCGGAACTTCGTCTCCCTGGATGGAATTGGCGGGTGTGAATGAGCTGTGGGATGGAAACTGGCATAACCTGACTGTAACCTACGATGGGGCTCAAAAAATAATTTACCTGGATGGTGTTGTAATTTCCAGCGCTGCCTCAGCCGGATTGCTGGAGTCAGGACAGGGCTACAACTTATTAATTGGTGCAGGCAGAGACGATGCAGATCCTATTTATTTGTATCATGGGCTGATGGACGAAGTACGGATTTATAATACCGCACTATCATCAGCGGAAGTCCGTGAATTGTCTAATTCGGCTGAGCAAGAGCCTGTAGTTGCGGAGAACCAAAAACCAGTCATTCAGGATCAGACGTTTGAAATCCGCAAAAACTACCTAAACGGCGCCTTGGCAGCCCAGGTAGTGGCCACGGATCCTGATCAGGGACAAGTGCTAAGCTATGCGATTGTTCAGGGAAATACCGGTGATCTTTTCTCATTGGATGCCGCTACCGGTCAGATTTTTGTACAAAATGTGATTGAAACCACCGGAACATATGCTGTGCCTATGGTGGTAGAAGTAACGGACAATGCGGCAAATCCTTTGTCGGCAAGTGCCAATGTGACAATTAATATCGTCATTAACGGGAAACCTGTTAAGGGGGAAGTTACAGCAAGTAATCCCAAACGGGTCATTTTGTATTACGACGAAAGTCTTCAATCCACCCAACTGAAGAGTACTGAATTAGCTTCTGATTTTTCCGTGAGTGGCAATAAGAAAGTCCTTCAAGTGACCATCAGCGGATCAATGATTTATCTGGATCTTGATTCAGAATATCAATATGGCGATGAAATTATTGTAAACTACACGAAAGGGTCGAGTCCCATACTCGACATCCATGGAAATGAGATTGCTTCTTTTTCGGGATATGTGGTGATCAATAATATTGAGAATACTACGCCTCAAATTACCAATCAGGTTTTTGCAATTCAGGAAGCCACGGCTCAGGGCACCATCATTGGGCAAGTAGCGGCAAGCGGTCCATCCGCGATGACGTACGCGATTACCGGCGGGAATGGGACCAATCTGTTTGATGTGGATCCGGTTACCGGAGAGTTATTTGTGAAAACATCCATTCAAGCAGAAGACGATCAATCTGTTTTTCTGAATGTTGAAGTGACGGATAATGCGGCTAATCCTACGAAAGCAACAGCCACCATTACGGTGAACATCATCATTAAGAGCCGCATGGAAGAGGGGATTGTTTACGATAACAATCGCAGACGTATCATCCTGACGTTCAGCGAACCACTGATCGAGAGCAGCGTTCCGCAGCCTGCCGATTTTCGCTTGAGCAACGGCAAGCAGGTTGAATCTGTTACGGTGACCGGAGCCGAAGTCATTCTGGATGTGGACACCGATTTTCAGGCAGAAGACCAAATCCTGGTCTCCTACGAAAAAGGAGTTTCGCCATTGTATGACCTTGCCGGAAACGAAATCGATTCATTTACCGGATTCGCGGTTGATAACAACATTCTTAAAAACCTGGAGTTGGATCCGGACAGCCAGGACGTACCGGCGGTTGATCTGTTGGTTTTTCCGAACCCAACGAACGGGGCATTCACCCTGAGGGCCAATAACCTGAAAACTGAGGTGTGCGAGTTTGCACTTTTCAACATGACCGGAAAACAGATCATGAAACAGGTGCTTTATGGTTCGAATGGCGATCTGGAGGAAAACTTTAGCCTGACTCATCTGGAACGGGGAACCTATATCGTTCGCCTGATTTGTGAAGATCAAGCTTCGCAGAGTAAGATTGTGATTATATAAGCCAAAACCTTATCTCCTCTCAAAGGGGCCTTAAGTGAAATAGAAAAGCCGGATTCGGTTGACGGGAAAAATTTCTCCCGTCAACCGAATCCGGCTTTTTGTCTATCCGAAAATCGATAAAATCATCTTGCTTTTATCCAATTCCTGAAACATTATCAGGATACACTAAAAATAAGGTTAATAAGGTTTGAGGGGGGAATTGCCTCGTGTGCTACTAAGGTTAAAAACAAAGAAAAAGAATAAGGTTTCTGAAAAAACTACCCCTTTCTGCTTGGGATATGCCTATGATTAGAAAGCTGCTGGTTTGTGCGGCAACTGCCGGATGTACTCCAATCTTCGGGGGCCGGATTGCCGTTTCATCCGCTTTGAGTAAATATAGAGGAGCAGAGAATTAAATGGAATTTCTTGCGGGAATTTGGATTAGACAGATAAAGTCATCTTTCTTTTGCACAAAAAAAACCTTATTTTTCTTTCGTCAACCTTAGTAGCCCTGTGACAAAAAATGCACGTTAACCTTATTTACCTTATTGGATGAAGATCGAATATAATAACCTGTACACCCATTTTGTATTCACAACTTTAGGCCGGGAACGTACCCTACCCAAAGAAAACCGTGTGAGGATTGAAAAATACATTACCGGAATCGTGAACAACAATAAATTAAAACTTTATGCTATCTATGCAAATCCCGAACATGTTCATATACTGGTATCCCGATCCCCGTCGCTATCCGAAGAAGAACTTGCCACGATAATCGCGGACAGCTCAGATCGGTTTATTAACGAAAACAAACTAACAATAGGTCCATTCAAATGGCAGCAATCTGCATCTGCTTTCTCCGTTTCAAAATCAGATATCAACAAGGTGTGTCAATATATTCTAAATCAACCCGAACATCATAAAAGGCTGAGCTTTGCCGAGGAGTATGAACAATTTCTAAAACATTATCAGGATACCCTAAAAAAATAAGGTCTATAAGGTTGGGGGGATATTGCCTCGTGTGCTACTAAGGTTAAAAACAAAGAAAAAGAAAAAGGTTCCGGAAGAAACTTCCCGTTGCTCCCTTCGCTGGCGCGCGGGCCAGTGCCCCGTGTCTTGCTTTGAAAAAGCAAAAGTTTGTCCTCACAGGCAAGGTGCCAGCCGCGAACTTGTAGAATCCGGGGTTACTTTCTTTTTCTACCCATATTATGTCCCTATGGGACTGTACGTCATTCAGGGGCTATTTTTTCCTGTATTCATTTTTTATCCGGCATAACGGACGATCCCGGTAAGGATCAAATATGGTTTGAGAGAAATAAGCTGCCAAAAGGCATCCAAGTCCCGTAGGGACTTAATATTCTTTTTTCCCGGACACCAAATGAACAAAAACCTTATTTTCTTTCCTAAACCTTAGTAGCTCTGTGACGAAAGAAATGCACCTTACCCTTATTAATCAGCAACTGCAATGGGAGAGAGGTATTTTTCAATCAAATCTTTGGTTTCTTTGATGTGCGACTGGCTGGAGGCGCCAAACAAAACCGATTCAATTTTTGGAAATTTGCCCAGGTATTCGATCGCTTCTTTCGGGCGCAAAGCTCCTGCAGCCAGCACTTGCATGGCAATCGGACGAAACTCCTTTTCGTTCAGGTATTTTTCGTAAATCTCAATTCCTCCGCTCATTCGGAAGCCAATTTTGTTGATGGAACTGCAAATAATAGGATTTTCAATTCCAACCGAGTTCAGCGCATCCAGCAAGGCAGGCATATTCATCGTGATATACCCGGGTTCGGCCTGGTATTTTTTACGGATATAGGCATCGTATTCTTTAAATATCTCAAACATCTTCAATCCAAGGATCATATCCACCAACACGTTCTGAATGAAAACAACCGGCGTTTGGATTCCTTTGAACATTTTCATTTCCGCATCAATGAGCAGTTCCATCAATTTGAGAAAGTCTTTGTTCAGGAAGGCAAAGCCCCCTTTGGCGAAGGTGCTGAACACATTTCCCGGAACATATTGCTTGATGGTACCCGCAATGCCCAGTTCGGTTACTGCATTGGCATATTTGTGCGCATAGGGCATGCAGGGATAAATCCGGAAGTCGGCATATTTGGCCGGGTTGGCACGCAGGTGGTCGCAAACATTGGCAATGCGGTCGTGGGTGGTACACATGAAGGTGTTGATCCCCAGGTTAATGGCCTGGTCCAGTACCTGGATGATGGCCCGGTCATCCTTAAACCGGATGGCCTGTGCCCTGGATTTCTCGTCGGATGCATGGTTTACGGCAAAGAACTGGTTGTCGCCAAATAATACTTTATCCATGATGGTTGTTTTTCGAGTTGTCAATAAGCATTTCAATGACTTTGTCGGTATAAAGTCCTTGTTCGAAGGTGTTGTATTCTGCCTTGTTCCGGTTAATGATGCAGTCCACAAAATAATCCAGCTGGGCGCTGTATTCCTCGCCGCGCAGGTAGAAATCAACCGGAATGGCCAAATCGGTGATGTACCTGGTGGTCCATCCTTTGTCGAGCCCTTCTTGCGGGGCGGCCTCTTTCAGGTAAATCTTCAGTTCGGTAGCATCGCAAATCAGCTTTCCCTTTTTGCCCATGACGGTTATGGAAGTTGACATTTTGCGGTAGGTTTCATCGCTCCAGTTAACGGATAATACGCCGCTTGTACCATCGTTCAGGGTCAACAGGGCATAAACAGCATCATCTACCCCTTTGGAATAAATGCTTTTCAGCAATATGCCGCTTGATTTTACCGGTCGCCCGATGATTTCCTGGATCAGGTTGAGTACATGCGAGGCGTAATCGTACAAACAACCGCCCCCTTCTTCGGGTTTCGACCGCCAGGTGCCTCCTTTTTCGCGGGTGACCACTGGGCCGTAGGCTTCGCCGGTAAAGTGGGTCAATTCTCCCAGGATTCCCGTCTGTATCAGCCTTCGGAGCTCCCGGAAGGTTCCGATAAAATGGTTGTGGTAGCCCACTTGGTTCACCAAACCCTTTTGGTTGGCCAAGGCAACAAGTTCTTCCCCTTCTTTCACAGTCAGGCTGAAGGGTTTTTCACAAAAGGTATGAATGCCCCGTTCAAGGGCCGATTTGACAATCGGGTAATGAAACTTGGTTGGCGTGGCGATCACAACAAAATCCAACGGTTCTTCGTCCAGCATTTTGCTGTAATCACTGTAGGTTTTTATCTCGCTGAATTTTTTAAAGGCGCTCAGCACCAGCGATGAGGTGTCGCAAACTGCGACCAGCTCAACCTTGGGATTTGCCCCAATGATGGCCGTATGCGACAAACCCATTTTACCGAGTCCAATGATTGCTCCGCGTATCATATTTTATGGTTTTAGCGTGTAGAGTATATTTTTGATTAACTCATATGATTTTTTCCCTTCATCAAGGACGGACATGTCTTTTGTTAGAGGTGTTTCAGCTGCAAGTATTGCTTGTATTTCTTCGTACGAGATATCAGGTCTAATCGCCATACATCCTTTCTCAACCAGATATTTGTCGACATGCAGTGTTTCTGCTTGATAAATTGATATAACAGGAATGCCCATAACAGCCAATTCTCTGGTCATCGACCCACCTGCTCCGATAAATAGCTTGCAGTTTGTGATGATCTCTTTCAGCGAAAGTGGTTTTTCAGCAACGCTCAATTGCTTGAATTTTGCCTGTAGATAATGATTTACCTGATTTTTATCGCGGGGAAGGATGACGATTTTATTTTCCGTTGCTAAAGCAAGTAGCGTTTGGTCGAAGAAATTTTGTGGGCCATCATAGTATTGTGCCGACCATGGCTCGGGCCTGAAATAGATGACATTTTTTTGTGTATTTACCAGTGATAGGAGTTCTGGCTGGCGTGATAGATAAATGGCCTCCTTTACACTGGGATAAAATGAAACCTTTAACCGTAATGGCCACTTTTTTGTGAAATGCTCATGTTGGAAGGCTATCGGAAGTATGATCTTTTTCGCGAACAAAAAGCCAAACAGATTACCTTTGGCGTGTTCATTGTCGTTGGTATATAGGCATGGAATGCCAAGGATCCGACTCACGATAGGCTGATAAAAGCTACTTTGACTGGCAGCTATGTCTGGTTTATTTTTGCGGATAAAGGCAGCTAGTTTTATTATCCGTTTAGGGAAGAGCATTATTTTTTGAAATAATCCGATCCCGACACTTTCTCCAATTATCTCAAAAGTTAAACCGTGTAGTTGAAGTAAAGCGACTGTGTTTCCGGAGTCACGGCAGGTAAGGATTAGTTCATGACCTTCGCTCCGTAATTCCTTTATAAAGGGAATCCAAAATGAAACTTGGGGAGTATTGATAAAATCGATCCAGATCTTCATCAGAAAAAACTTGGTTAGTTCGTCTATTCCTGTGTCTATTGGTTGAACTCAAATGTTTTGGTGGCACCCGGTTGATCATTTTTTTTGCGACGCCAGTTTGAAAGCTTATACCGGGTACATGCACATTTCATTTACCGGTTACACTTTGTTATTTGAATATTCCGGCAAAGTCAAGGATTACTTTATCTTTTTGTGGGGTCAATGTTTTAAACTCATTATGGGCCACCAGAAACGCGATAATATCAGCCTTTTCATATGCTTCGCGATAATCGGTCAGTTTAAAGACGCTGTGTTCCTCCAGGTTTGGCTCAACGATCATCAAGCCGTTTTGCTCGGACTGCATCACTTTTTGTGCAATGTATTTTGCCGGGCTTTCCCTTAGGTCGTCAATATTGGGTTTAAAAGCGAGTCCCATAATGGCCACCTGTGGTTTGCTACCATTTTTCAGCTCAAATTCTAACATGGCGGTCCGGATTCTTTCGGCGCACCAGAACGATTTGTAGTTGTTGATTTCACGGGATTTTCCGATAAGCTGAGATTCCATCGGGAAATCAGCTGTCAGAAAATACGGGTCAACGGCTATACAATGTCCTCCTACACCACATCCTGGTTGAAGGATGTTGACCCTTGGGTGTTTGTTCGCCAATTCGATGAGCTCCCAAACGTTAATTCCGGCTTTGTCACAGATGAGTGAGAGTTCATTTGCAAAGGCGATTTGAACGTCGCGAGATGAATTCTCAGTGAGTTTACACATTTCTGCCGTCCGGGCATTGGTTGCATGGAGATTACCGGTAACAAACGTATCGTAAAATTCCTGGGCTTTTCGGGTCGAAGCTTGATCAATTCCACCGATAACACGGTCGTTATGAACAAGCTCGTAAATAACATTGCCGGGTAATACGCGCTCCGGACAATAAGAGATATTAATTTTGTTCTTAAGTTCCGGTCTTTTTGAAAAAATCAGTGAGGCCATTTTATCGGTAGTACCAACCGGGGAGGTGGATTCTATGATATAAAGATCACCCTCTTTTAAAAGTGGAATGATAGACATGGTGGCTGTCTCCACGAAGGAAATGTCGGGTTCGTGATTCCCTTTAAAAGGCGTAGGTACAACGATTAAATACACATCGCTTGTTTCCGGGAGAGTGGATGCTCTTAGCTTTTTCTGTTCTACAACCTGTTTGACCAAATCACCCAGTCCCGGTTCATAAATATGAATTTCTCCTCTATTGATTGTATCAACGACTTTCTGATTAATGTCAACTCCAAGTATGGAAAGCCCTTTGCTGGCAGTTATGGCCGCAGTGGGGAGGCCGATATAGCCAAGGCCCATGAAACAGACTTGATTATAGTTCATAATTCTTTTTTTTTTGAGGATTAAAGATTGAAGGAGAATATGTGAGACTTTTCATATCAATTCGATCATCTCAACAATTCGGGGACTTGCCTGCCCATCGCCATATGGGTTTGATGCTTGCGACATGGATTCGTAGTGTGCCGGGTCTTCCAACAGGCGGCTAACCTCCTGCACAATCTTCTGTTTATTGGTACCTACCAATAAAACGGTGCCAGCCTCAACCGCCTCAGGCCTTTCAGTCGTATCGCGCATGACAAGTACCGGTTTCCCTAAACCCGGGGCTTCTTCCTGAATTCCCCCCGAGTCGGTCAGTACCAGGTAACTTTTGCTCATCAAATACACAAAAGGAAGATAGTCGAGCGGGGCAATCAGGTGGATGTTGGATAATGTTCTATCTCCGTTATTTCCCAAAACTTCAAAAACCGGTTCTTTTACATTTGGATTGAGATGAACCGGATAAACAAAGTCGGCCTCCGGATAAGAAACGGCCAGTTCTTTAATCGCATGGCAGATATTCAGAAATCCGTCACCGAAATTTTCCCTCCGGTGCCCGGTAATCAATACCAGGCGGCGGGAAGAGTCCCATGCATTCAACAAACCTTCAGAAATACCATGTTTGCCGAGTAATTGGCGTATATCTTCGATTATTCCCGGATTGGTTTCTATTTTGTCGATAACGAGTTGAAGGGCATCAATAACCGTATTCCCCGTTACTTTAATGCGATCATCGTTCACCCCTTCACGCATTAAATTTTTCCGGCTTAACGGGGTCGGGGCAAAATGAATGGATGCAATTCGCCCGGTGATTTGCCGGTTCATCTCCTCCGGCCACGGACTGTAAATGTTGTGCGTGCGCAGACCTGCTTCGACGTGGCCAACTGGTATTTGCTGATAATAAGCCGCTAAAGCGGTAGCCGCTGATGTAGTCGTATCGCCATGTACAAGCACCAAATCGGGTTGAACTTCCCGGAGTACATCACGCATCCCGGTCAATACCCGTGCTGTGATATCATATAAATCCTGACCGGGTTTCATGATATTCAGGTCGTAGTCTGGCCTAATTTCAAAGATTTGCAAAACCTGATCGAGCATTTCGCGATGTTGGCCGGTAACACAGACAATTGATTGAAACCTATCCGGCTGCTTTTGCAGTGCTTTAACCAATGGAGCCATTTTGATGGCTTCAGGACGTGTGCCGAAGGCAAGAAGTATTTTTTTCATAGAATAGTTCTGATAGAAAGTAATGGCTATCTGGATCTAATGTGACTTAATGCATATAAAGTCCAAACGGTATTCCATCTAAAAAAATTATGTTTTACCGTTAGGAATGGATATTTCTGATAGTAAAAGTAGTGCTCTTCTTTGCAATAGAACTCATCGTATAGTAGTGATAGTAAGTTGTTTAATCTTGGGTGAGATTCTGGTATTTCATCATAATATTTGGCAACAAAGAAGATTGCATGAGAGACATTGTGTATATCAATTGGGTATTTAACCGGATAACGCCAGAAGGGGTTCATTTTAGAATCAAATTGTTTTTTTAAATAGAAATTTATCCCCAGATCAAATGCCTTTTTTACTTTTCTAAACCGCGAATCGTCATCTCTTAGATCATACTTTTTAATGCTATCCAGTACATAGCATTGATGAAAATCATATTGGCGTTTGGCTTTTCCATTTGCTTTATAGCTATACTCCCATGAACCATCAGCGTTCTGCCTATATAGAACATAATCAAGAACACTGAGTGATAATTCCATTGCATCTTTATCATCCTGAATATGCGCATATCTGTTCAATGCAGCACCGGCAATTATTGATGCGTTCAATACTTCTTCACGTGCATCATTTATATAGCTTAAACAACTTCCGAACTCATGATTAATCCTATTTGTATCGTTGATAATATGGTTCCTTATCTTTTTTGCATTGTTTAAATAGTACGTATTTTCTTCTAATTCATAAAGGTCAAGATATAATTCCAATGCAAAAGCGTTAATAAATGTCAAAGAGCTTTGACTTGCATGCTGAAAGTCGTTCCTGGATTGATAAGGGATAACCCTGGCCCATCCAATAGAGTTGTCTAAACTAATTGACCTTTGTGACATCCATTGTTCAAGTTTCTGTGCTTCAGTTTTATATCCACTTATGTTTGTTTCTTTATATTTGTTTAAAAGGGCACGGGCCATTACCACCATTGCAGTCGTATTTTGCGTAGGCTGAATTTTAAGGTATTTCCTGAAATTTATAGGAGAAAGAAAATTGATAATAGTGAGCAAACGGATTAAAGGTGAAGGTAAATTTCTAATCCTTTTAGAAGAAGTATTCATTAAATCTGCCGGGTCAAAACCAGTATAATCCTGTTTCTTCAATTCGTTAAAACAATCTTCGAAGGTCTGGTGTGTTTGAAATTTTTCCATAACCCTAGATACTTAATTGTAATTAATTAATAAATTAATATTCTCTAATGCTTTTTGTTGTACTGAAACCAGGTTTTTCTTGATCATGTTTTTAATTTCTATTTCTCGTGATACCATTTTCCCAAATCTGACATAGGCGTCTTCTGCATCAAATTCTGAAAGGGGGATAGAAAAATATTCCTGATTGAAGTCTCTCATGAAATCGTCGGTTTTTTTCTCGTAAGCAATTGCCAGAGTCGGGATACATTTTCTTAATCCATAAACAACTGAGTGGGTTTTTGTAGCAACTAAAAAATCTAATGACTCAAAAACACTTAATAATTCATTTGGGCTTTGCGAAATCGTAATAATCTCGATGTTGCTTTGTTTGTCTAATTTTGACCTAATTTCTTTTAACAGTGGAATGTCACTTTTACTTTCAATGGTTTTTTCCATAGAAATAAATGAAATTTCAAAATTGTAATGTGCATTTATTTTATTGATGAATTTCACCATCTTATCAATGTATTCTCCTTTGGTCATCCAACGCTTATAGTAAATATGATGAAATGTAAACCCTAACTTATTTTTCACTTTGGATGCGGAGAAGCTCTCATTGTCCGGATAGAGAAAAACCAACTCATTTGTTTTTCTGATATCTTTAATCTCTATTTTCAACTTTGATATTTGCTCAAACGAATTACTGTCTCTTATCGTGACTAAATCAGCATTCTTAAGAACAAATTTTGTCAGGGTTTTAGCAGGTAATTCCCATAGACCAAAAAAAGGTCCAATCGTTTGGGCCATAACGGCATATGGTTTTTTCATGATTTTTGATAAGAAGCAAGGGAAGAAATGCGCAAAAACTCCCGCTATTTTATTGTAATTCGTAAATAAATGACCACCTGGTGATACGACTATATTCGACTCATAAATTTCTTTTAAAGGCGTAAATCTGCCTTTTAAATTTTTGGCATTAATAAATTTATATCGGATAAGAACAGCAATGAGTGTGCTTATTGATAAATAAAATATCTCAATAAAAACAGCAATTGCTTTGTTTAATCTTTTAGCATCAACTATTTTTCTGGTCGGAAATGGCCATTCGCAAGATTTGTACCCAAATGTTATGAATGTATCTTCCGGGTCAAATGATGAAACAACAATTTCAGCATCCGGAAATTGTTTTTTCGTTACTTCAACCATAGTATATAGCAGTGAAATATTCCCTTTATTTCTGCTGTAATGTTGAGAAAAAAAGATTTTCATAATGGCTTTGTTCTGTATGTTTTTTAAGTAGACTATAAGTAGTTTATTACCGGTGGTAATTAAAGTAGAAATGTCAACACGTAAAGTTTACTGCATTAAGGAAGCCCTCAAACATTCTATTTATCGACGCCTCATTGATTATTTTATTTTTGGCATTCGTTGAAATTCTATCTCTTTCAGTGTCATTCTCGAGTAAGTAAAATAATTTGTTAGATAATTCATCCGGAGTATCAGCAATATAACCAGTTTCATTGTTTTGCAAATAGGCAATTTCCGGACTGTGATGTACATTTAAGGCTAAGCAAGGCAGCCCCCAATACATAGCTTGGTTGATCCCTAACCCATTAGTTCCAGGAATACAAAATAAATCAGCAACCTTAAATATCTCGTTAACTTTTATTGGATCGAAGATTGCTCCCAGATACTTAATGTTGTCTTGATTTAAAATAAGATTTTCGTAGTATTCATTAAATCCTGGGCCAACAATCAATAATCCATGTTTTTGAAATCTAGACTCTTTGAAAATAGTTATTAATTCTTCTATTCTTTTGCGAGACTGCATACGACCTACAAATAATACAATTTTATTATAACGGATACCTAGCCTTTTCTTGATTTCTTCTTTGGAATCCACAATATTGGGAATACTGTTGAAGCTAATCGTATTATTAGCGATGAATGTTTTTTGGTGAAATTTATGCTTAATATATTTTGTTTCATTTTTGGAATAGAGAATTATTGCTGACGAAATTTTATGAATTAAATTGTATACAAGGCGTTTTGTGTTGTTTTCTGGATCTTGAAGATTGATGCCATGTGTCCAAGTAATGTTAGGGATTTTTTTAAGTTTGCTATATAAAAATAATTCCCATAATATTTTGTTTGTTGGTGCAATAAAACTTATTACAGCTTTTGGTTTTTCAGCATCTAAGGTTTTTTTTAACATTTTGTACCCGCTGTCTAGGATTAGGTAATTTGGATTGTTGATTTTAATTACTTTTCTCTTTCTATCATTAATTATAACTATCTTGAAGACATATCCATGCTCTTGGAAGAGCTGGATAAACTCATTATAAATCGGGTAGCGATATTCGAATAGCGAATTGGTTACCAGAAGAATATTTTTCATTTCATTGAAGCATTTTTTCATAGCGTTGAGCTATTTTGTAAAAAGAGATGGAAAGAGAACCCGAAAATGATTTGATACAAAAATTCTCAAAGCAGGTATCGTTCCCCGATGCTTATTGTTAAAGTAGAAGAATTCAAAAGGATTTTTTCCTAAAGGAGAGTAAAATAATTTTAGTCTTTTTGAAAAAGGAACTTCAGGATCAAAACACATAAGTGTATTTTTGTCTCGCTCGCATATCCCTATAAATTCAGGTATTAGGATCGATTTTATTCCCTTTTTTTTTGCCCTGTAACCGTAGTCAAAATCACCATGTGTATGTCGATATCGATAATCTAAATTACCTAACACCCTAAATGCACTAATTGGGACTAACACAAAATTGCCGTTAAAAAAATCGCAATATTGTTTAATGGAATTTGTAGTGATTAGTTTACCATGCGACCAACCACCATAGGTTGTAATTGTTTTATTAATGTTGCACGTTGCACCAACAACAATCGATTTGTGGTTTTCTTTTTCAGATATTTTTAACGCTTTCTTTAATGCATGTTTGAATAGTATAGTATCATCGTTAAGCCACAAGTAAAAGTCAAAATCATCTTCTTTTATAGCTTTTTCCCAAGCTAGGTGCATCCCCCTGTTCCAATATAAATTCCCATCTCCCTGGATAATAGTAATGTCAGGGTATTTGTCAGAAATCGCTTCCCTTGTTCCATCTGTGGACCCATCATCTACTAGAAATATATCAAATTGGTTATCTCCAGAAATGGTCGATTCTGATAATGAATTTAAACAGGCCAAGGTCTTTTCTTTTCGATTGTGGCAAGTCAGGAGGACGGCTATTTTGTATGGATATCCCATTCTTTAGGAATGACTTAAATTGAATCGGTCATGTAATTTCGCGCGTAATCCAGATAAGCGGTCTGGTATTTTTTTGCAAAGATGCCCCGAATCCACAATTTTACCTCTGCATTATTCATGTTGCGGAAGGATTCTGAAAAGCAAATGCCTATCATAAACCAGATAGTGAATAAATTTATGTTGAAATCATAGTAATCCTCAATCCATGCATATAGCCATCTGAATGCTACAAACAGACCAATCAGTTTGATATAAATATTATTGGATCGGTTAATTGCCAACCAGGATGCTCTGTTAAAAATGAAGAATATCAGAAAAACACCTATCGCTCCTGTCCAGGTAAAAATATTTGGGATATTTGCCTCATTTCGTAATCGTTCTTCTCGGCCGGTTATTTCTGCAATATGGGCAAAGGCTGTCGTTTCATTCCCACGGGCAGGGCTTCTTCCCATAATCCAATAGTTGTGTTTTTTTGCCGATTGCAAAACCTCTGTGTAAATAAAGGTGCGCGAGTCTGTCGTAATGTCTTGCCGTTTAATCTCGCCTTCCGCATTCTTTGTTTCTGCGACAAAATTAATTTTGATGTATTCATTGATTTTGAATACATTAAATGTACCTGTGATCCCCAAGAAGAATAATACCCAAGGAGCAATGATAAGAATGTTACGAGTAAACCCCATAATCTTAGAAGACCAAGGGAATGCACGGTAGTAATAGAAAAGAAGCAAGAGAATAGGTACGCCATATTTGAAAAGGAGACTTCTTGTGCTTAGGTCCCCCAATATCACAATTATTGAAATTGCCAGAAGGAGTATTTTCCATTTGAGTTTTATTGCCGGAAAAAATAGCATCAGCAAGCTAACCGGATATAAATAACCACCTAACCCCCCAATTGTTAAAAAAGGTAGTAGTGTGACTGAAAATGGCAAGGCGTATTTTACATAGAATGATAGTGTCGATTGAAGAATCTCTTTGTTTGAAGCAGCATAGGCAATAATCGGTATTAGCAATGCCATGCCCATTTCAACTAACCCTTTATATTCCCAATAGGTTTCGGCAACAAAAATTCCTCGCACAATGCTGATAGCATTCCATAGTAAATACCATTTCACCACCTGAATTGCCCGGTTATTTTCCGGTTCGAAAAGCACGAAACTGGCCAGTCCGAAAATTATTAAAATGAATGAATGAATCAGCCAATAGACGGTCGTTCCTCCAATCGGGGCGGAGGAAAAACGTTGTATCCCGATAAAGGCAACGGGAAGTACAGTAATGGGTATTATTGCGATTAAAGATTTTCTGATCATGAAGCTAACAGGTTGTGTAGAAACTACCTTATGAAATTATCCAAATATTGGTTTGGCTTTTCATCTCAATCTTACTTTTTTGCAATGATTTCTTCGTAAATTTGTCGGAGGGCGGCGGCGTTTTGTTCCTTATTATGCCGCTTTGCTGCAGCTATTTTGCCTTGTGCAGATAGCCGAAGGGCTAAATTGTCATCCGAAAATATCCGGCAAATGTTGCCTGAGAGCATTTCAGATTCTTCGAAGCGGTACAGCAGGCCGGTTGTGTCGTGATCAATCATATCCGAAGTTCCACCAACATTCGATGCGATACAGGGAACTCCCAAAAGTTGTGCTTCCCCAACCGAGTTCGGGCTATTTTCAATTGCTGATGGACTGATGAATAGGTGAGAGTTTATAAATCGCTGACACATACCTTCTTCTGACAGTGCTCCGGTAAAGATAAAATGACCGTCAAGTTTGTACTTTTTAATCAAGGAATTGATGTATTTTCCAAACCCAGTTAGGCGAATGCCGCGGCCTGAGAAATAATTGGTGCCGGCAACATATACTTTTGTATGGGGGTAATGCCTCAGAACAATGGGCATAGCATTGATTAACTGATGGAACCCTTTAATGGGGTAATGCCCTTGACTGATGAAAATACTGTGCTTTTCGCAATTGTCTATAGACCATGTGTTTGTGTAGAATGATGGTCGCAATGTTTCGTTACAGAAATGATAGTTGGCATTTGGGTTGATGGCCCAGGTATGGACTTTGTCCCAAGAGGTTCGACCAATAATGTGATTTACGGTTTGGAGAAGTAATTTTTCATATCCGCCCCGGATCATCATATTTTTATGCTGAGTGAAAGTTGTATCAAATCTTACCAGATCCCTCAATGTGATTGATTTCAATAAGTCTAATTTTTCAATATTCCCATAGTAATATTTTTCATACACACTAACCAGGCCCTGTATGGATACTACAACTTTCTCTGCACCGCAAGCCCTAACATAAGAATAGGAATGTGGATATTCTGACCCGTGGATATGGATCAGATCCGGATTGAACTGATCTTTCAATTGAATCCAGATGCGGTTGTTTGTCGAATTATTTACGTCCGTTCTTACCTTCTTGGGGATGAGATAATGATTGATACGATCATCTGTCTTGATCTCCTTCGTTTCATTTCCATTATAGGTTGATACAACCGCTAAACTTAAGTCTTTATATTTCTCTATTAATCCATTGGCCGCAGCATATACCCACCCTTTTACCGGTGATTTCGGTTTCTCCCCGGAGGTGGCTTCGGGAAAGGGAGAATTGGTGATCCAAAGAACTCTCATTGTACGGTATTTGATTAGTTGAATGTACTTTGCTTAGTTGATCGGCTTGGGATTATTTGTTCCAAACTCCTTTTGCAGTTTGGTTTACCAGTCGATAGGCTTGGATTGGTTGTATCACAGTCCCAATGATGCCGGGAATAATAATGGCCAGAACAATGCCTACACTATTCGTAAATAGTTTTCCGAAAAGGAAAACCAATATCAGATAGAACGGGATACCGATTAAGGTAAGGTACAGGGTTAATTTGATCTTACCGACTCCATTCAGGTAATAGGAATAGGGTGCGATAAAAATATGCATGCAAGAATGTACTGCCAAAACGATTGAAAGACTTAAAGGGATAGTAACTTCTTTGCCAACCCACATCCTGTAAAACCAATTGCTCAGAAATACCATTAACACGATTCCGGCCATAAATAATAAAGAAAGGAGGTTTAGTTGCTTCAGGGTTTTTTTCATCCAAGGGAAATCGGACTTTGTGTAGGCATCAGTTACTGCCGACCAGATAGGGGTCATAATAATTGAGAAAACCATTACGGGCAAGTGAAAAAATTTGTAGGCGATGTTATACACGACCACCTCTTCGGGGCCGTAGAATTGTGTAATAAAGATATTTGAGGTTGAGAAGAGTATGATGGCGGTAACTTGTAAGAAGAAAAACTTGGCACCCAAACTCATTAATCCCCGGCTTAGTTTAAAGTCGATCCCCTTTAGGGATGGTTTAAGTGGTTTATACTGTCGTTTAAATGCAATGGTTGTGACCACTATGAACAGAAGGACCGGGATTGCGCTAATGATGGTCCCCAATAAGATCAAGTCTCCTTGTACTGTTATTCGTGTAAGAATTAATACTAACAAAAAGGCCAGTAAATTGCTCGATGTTCCCATCAGTTTATTGATGGCAGGGCGCTGGTGTGCGATATAAACAATGGATATTAACTGGACAATGAACCGGACAATGAAAAAAGTGAAAACAATGGAAGTCAGAATATATAGCTCATTATTTTCAAGTGTTTTTGTATTTAGAATAACATTCCAGTCTAAAAAGAAATTGCTGATATGGAACAATGCCAGCACAACGCTGAAAATGCAGATCAATAGGGCATAGGTTGTACTGATATATTTTTGGCCTAACTTTGTATTGCCCAGAGCAAGGGCTTCAGTCAACTTATTTCGAAGACCATTGCCCAAGCCGATGTCGAAAAAGCTGAACCAACCAAGAATGGACGTTAAAGTCAGCCAGATGCCGTATTTTTCTTGTGTTAAATAGTGTAACAAGAGCGGGACATAAAGCAATCCGATGAGGATGCTGATCCCCTGCAGGAAAAATGAATAAAGTATGTGTCTTTTTGCTTTTGCACCCCTTGTATTTTTTTTGAGAGACAGAAGTAATTCTTTGGCCTTTGTGATCATTTTAAACGGTTAAGGTGTACGTTGTTAATTTGTCATCCCAACTTTAGCAAGTGCTTTGTATGAAAGTTTTACGATGCCTTTTGGTAGTGAAAACAGGAATTTGATAAGCCAGTCTTCCTCCAATTTTTTTCTTAAGTAATTGCTGAAAAGATTGTCTTTGGATATTAATTCGTTGACGGTTTTCCTTTCTGCAACTGATTTAAAGCGGACGAGTGCCCAGAATGCGTTTTTTGATGCGATCTTACGAAGGTTGTTGTCTGAAACTTTTTGTTGTAAAATCCCTTCATAGATATAAGGAATTGTAAAGCTATAGGTTATGGAATTGTCTTTTGTGTCCTGTAATTCGTGGGCCCGATAGTAATAGAGCTCTCTGGAATCGCCATAAAAAGAAAACTTGTCTGCTATGGAATAAATCCAAACCCAGTCATAACTTCCACCAAAACCGGAATAGAATCCTGAATACATCGTTTTCTTGATCACACTGGCCATAAACGGGAACCCCAATTTATATCTGATCCCATATTCAATAATTTTTTCTCCGTTTTCCATGTAGCCAAAAGGCAGGGTATGGCGGTGATGAAATTCACCGGAGGAGTTGAACTGGATGAAGTTTGTGAAGAATAAATCAATGTTTGGATGCTGTTTATGGGCATTAACGAATGATTCAACGTAGATTGGTGACAAGATATCATCATCTTGTAGATTCATGACGTATTCGGTTTCCGAGAGATCGAAACACCGGCCATAATTTCTGGCCATACCAATGTTTTCATCATTCCGGTAGTAGGTTATCCCTTTTTCTTTGCAAACTTGCTCGTAAAAATTATGTGATGAGCAATTGTCAACAACAATGATTTTGCACTTTACGGTTTGGTTGATAGCGCTTTCCAAAGCTTCTACGAAGAATTCTTTTCTTTCGTAAACCGGCATCGCAATAGTTAACAGATCAGTGTAGTCCATGTTTATTTTTTTTAATTTCTTACAATTTCAACGGGTAAAGAGCATGAGAAGGGGAGTAACGGATTGTTTATGGAATATTTTAAGGTGGCGCGAAACACAATCACTCTTGAGGAAAATATCAACGTCCCATCTACGAAATTTCTGATCATCTCTTTTCACAGCTTCGCTTCCTGCCTCCCATCTGGTTGCCTTTTTGTTGGCTTTGTCCGGGTGACATTCAGCTTCATGTACAAATCAAAATTCCTGATTATTTAGATTGGTTTCAAGTCGTGATTACCCTTAGATTTTTTAAAATTGATTGTATTGTATTGTGAGACAATGCTGTATGGTGTGTTTGGGTTGAGGCTTCCCGGTTTTATAGGTAAAATTACCCATTGCGCTGCTTGATTGCTAGCGCCTTCAGATTGAACAGTAGCATAATGAGTAGTGGTTTGGATGAGCCAGTTCAGCTTCCCCTTCAGACACTTTGTACGATAGCTGGCCGATAGCATCTATTTGGCATCCATTTTCGTAAAATCTGAGAAACAGCAAATTATGAAACGATTGATTATTTTATTGGCGGTCGCGTTGGTCGGGTTGAATGTGGGATATGCCCAGAAGCTAACGGCCAGGGAGCGACGGGCACAAAAAGAAAAAGAAGTGACGGAATGGATTGAAAGCCGGCAGTTCCGGTTTGTTGCCCAAAGTGTTATTCCGCTGGCGGGGCCAAAAATCGACCTCACCTCGGTTTACGACCTGACCGTTGACAGTACGTGGGTTGAATCGTGGTTGCCGTTTTTCGGGCGTGCATACCATGTTGATTACGGCGATACTGAGGGGGGCATCAAGTTTAAGGAGCAGGCAAAAAGCCTGGAGGTTCGATTTAACGAGCGGAAAAAAACGTATCAGATCAACCTGGAGGTGGATACGCAGAAGGACAACTACAAAATCCAGATTTCAGCCGGCGTTGGAGGTTATGCGCACGTGGATGTGCTTTCGAACAACCGGCAATCGGTCGGTTATTATGGTATTATCGAGGCTCTGCCGGAGAAAGATGAAAAATAGAAAAAGCTGTCAGGGAAATTTCGCGATGGGGAAGAGGGGAAATTTCTTTGACAGCTTTTTGTTCAGAAAAGTAGGGTGCGATCTTATTCGGCTTCCTCGGCAACGACTACTTGTGCCGATTCGCCGGGCAGGATCAGGTTCAGCAGGATACCTACGACGGCAGCCAAGCCAATTCCGGCTAACGAGAAATTGCCCCATGAAATCACAGCCCCGCCAATACCAACGGTGAGTACTACCGATACAATAACCTGGTTACGAACTTTCGATAGATCTGTTTTGGAATCAACCAGGGTTTTGATGCCCACCGACGCAATCAGGCCAAACAGCAACAACATGATACCACCCAATACGGCCTGTGGGATGGTTTTCAGGATACCGCTGATTTTGCCCACCAGCGAAAATACTATGGCCGTGATGGCCGAAATCCGCAAGATAAACGGATTAGTAACTTTCGTGAGTGAAATAGCCCCGGTAACTTCAGAATAGGTTGTGTTGGGCACCCCACCAAAGAACCCGGCCAAACTGGTAGCAATACCATCGCCCAGCAGGGTGCGGTGCAACCCGGGCCGCTCAATGAAGTTTTTTTCGGCAACACCGCCAATAGCGTACATGTCGCCCACGTGTTCAATAATGGGGGCAACGGCCACCGGAATCATATACAGGATAGAACCCCAGCTGAATTCGGGCATGGTGAATGCTGGAAGCGTAAACCAGGCTGCTTCTTTTATGGGGGTGAAGTCGATCAAGCCAAATGTCAGGGCAGCAATATATCCTACCACGATACCAACAAAGATGGGGATCAGTTTAATCAATCCTTTTGTGAAGACGACCACAACAATAGCTGTCAGTAAGCTGATGCTGGCTATTACCCATTGGGTTTTGGCCATGTCAACGGCTACGCTGGCCAGCGAAAGACCGATAATCATGATGACAGGGCCAACTACAGTAGAGGGGAACAGGCGTTCAATGAATTTTATCCCGCGTGCCCGCACCAAACCCGACACCAACATGTAAACCACGCCTACAGCGATTATTCCGGAGAAAGTGCCCGGTAAACCATACAGCCGGGTCGATTCGATGATGGGGGCAATAAAGGCGAAGCTGCTGCCCAAAAATACGGGCACCATGCCTTTGGTTATCAGGTGGAACAGTAAGGTTCCAACACCGGCAGTAAACAGAGCAACGGCAGGATCAATTCTGACCAACAGGGGGACCAGCACCGTGGCGCCGAATGCAACAAACAAAAATTGGACTCCCAAAACCATGTTCCTTGGTGTGAACTGGTTCTGGTTTTTCATTTCTGGAATCATAAAGCTTGTTTAAAAGGTTAGTAAAAAACAGGATTTAATATATTTTGGCTGAAATATCACGAATATAAAGCTGAAGGTTGGTTTTTCCACGGAACTCATTTTCAGCAATGGAATACAGGATGTCGAAAGGCAATCCCTGGCTGATGGCTTCGTAGTGGCTGGCCTGGTTGAAGGCGATAGCCGGAAATATCGACGAGTTACCTGTAGGCTCTACCAGGTCGAGCTTTAAATGCTCCATGTTTCGCCCAACGCACCGGCTGGTTCCGCTGTCCAGCACATTTTCAGTCATGAAAAGCGGTGTCATATTGTGCGGACCGAATGGTTCAAATTGCTTTAAGATGCGGTAAAATTTCGGAGTGATTTCCGAAAGCTGAATTTTTGCATCGGCCTCCAGTATTTCAGATTGTTGCGAATCGGTAATCGAGTTTCTTACAATTTCTTCAAAACGGCGTGTGAAGGCCGGGATGTTGTCAATCTTCATGGTCAGCCCGGCGGCATACATGTGTCCGCCGTACGATTCCAGCAAGTCGCTGCACTGTCCGATAGCCTCGTACAGGTCAAAGTCTTTCACCGATCGGGCCGAGCCGGTAGCCAGCCCGTTCGATTCAGTCAATATCACGGTGGGGCGGTAATAGTGTTCGGTGAGACGCGACGCCACAATGCCCACCACGCCTTTGTGCCAGTCGCGGTTGTAGAGCACGGTGGCATTCCGTTCGGCCTGTATCGGGTCGTGGGCGATCATGTCGAGCGCTTCCTGGGTGATGTCGCGGTCGAGTGTTTTGCGAATTTCGTTGTACGAGTTGATTTCGTCACCCAGCCGCGTTGATTGTTCTTCGTCGGTCACCACCAGGATTTCCACCGACTTTTTGCCATGTTCAATCCGGCCTGAAGCATTCAGGCGGGGGCCGATTTTAAACACGATGTCGCTGACGGAGATGTGCTGACCATCCAATCCTGAAAAACGGATGATGGTGCGCAGTCCCAGGCTGGGGTTGCTGTTGAGCTTTTTCAGACCGTAATGGGCCAGCACCCGGTTTTCGCCGGTTACCGGAACGATGTCCGACGCAATGCTCACCACAACCAAATCGAGAAGATCGTACAATTCAACAACCGGCACATCGTTTTTCTGGGTGTAGGCTTGCAGTAATTTAAAACCCACGCCGCAGCCCGATAGTTCTTTGTACGGATAATGACAGTCGGGGCGTTTGGGGTCGAGCACGGCCACGGCATTCGGAATGATTTGATCGGGATTGTGGTGGTCGCAGATAATAAAATCGATGCCTTTTTCCTTCGCTTGTTGTATTTTGTCCACTGCCTTGATGCCGCAGTCGAGCACAATGACCAGCGAAAATTTTTCTTCGGAAGCAAACTCGATGCTTCGCGGCGAAATGCCGTAGCCTTCCGAGTAGCGGTCAGGAATGTAATAATCGAGGTTCTTGATGCGGGTGCGCAGGAATTGGTACATCAGCGCTACCGAAGTTGTTCCGTCCACATCATAATCGCCGTAAATCAATACTTTTTCCTGGTTGTTGATGGCCTGTTCCAAACGTTCAACAGCCTTGTCCATGTCCTTCATCAAAAACGGATCGTGTAAATCGGAGAGTTTGGGCCTGAAAAACGACTTGGCTTCATTGAACGAGGTAACGCCCCGTTGGGCCAACAGGTTTGCAATGACCATGTTGACATTCAGAGCTGCCGATAAGTGCTTGATTACATTACTGTCGCCTTGTTGCTTTACTTTCCAAATTTTGTCCATTTTGCTTGGGGCAGGAACATTTGAGTACGCTGCTTAAATTGCCCAAAGATAGAAAATGACGACCGATCTGGAAAGCAAAAAAGATGCCGGATGTGGAGTCCTGGTATATTTAAGATGATCTTGTCCGGTGTAAATTTCATCCTTTCAAATCATTAGCCTGACAATAAAATTATCAACATAAGCCTGAAAAATACAAACAGCTGATTTAGTATGTTTTAGTTTGAGCCAGCACCTCAGTAGGGATTATTCATTTCTTTGTTATCTTTGCACAAATTTTTTCAAAGCAAATTCAAAACTGTAGTTCACCAATGAGTATAGCAGAGCTTAGCGAGCAGGAGATAATCCGCCGGAATTCACTGGCGAAGTTGCGTGAGTTAGGAATCGAGCCCTACCCGGCCGAAGAGTATCCGGTAAATGCCAAGGCAACGGAAATTAAAGCTGAGTTTGAACCCGAAAAGGGTAATTTTCAGGAAGTGGTGCTGGCTGGCCGTATTATGAGCCGCCGGATCATGGGTAAAGCCTCTTTTTCCGAGCTGCAAGACGATACAGGCCGCATCCAGCTATACATCAACCGCGATGAAATTTGCCCCGAAGAAGATAAAACCCTCTACAACGAGGTGTTCAAAAAACTAACCGACATTGGTGATTTTATCGGAGTAAAAGGTTTTGCGTTTATTACCCAGGTAGGTGAAATATCGGTTCATGTGAAAGAATTTGTGGTATTGAGCAAATCGCTGCGCCCTTTGCCCGTTGTGAAAGAAAAAGACGGCGTGGTGTACGATGCTTTTACCGACCCCGAACAGCGCTACCGCCAGCGTTATGTCGATTTGGTTGTCAACCCGCAGGTGAAAGATGTGTTCATCAAGCGCACAAAAATCATCAATACGATGCGCGAAATGTTCAACGAAAGAGGTTACCTCGAAGTTGAAACGCCCATCCTGCAAGCCATTCCTGGTGGCGCCGCTGCCCGTCCGTTTATAACGCACCACAATGCCTTAAATATTCCGCTCTACATGCGTATTGCCAACGAGCTGTACTTGAAACGACTTATTGTTGGCGGTTTTGAAGGAGTGTACGAGTTTGCCAAAGACTTCCGCAACGAAGGCATGGACCGTACCCACAATCCGGAGTTCACCGTGATGGAAATTTACGTCGCTTACAAAGATTACAAGTGGATGATGAATTTCACCGAAGAAATGGTGGAACGCGTGGCGCTTGCTTTGCACGGAACAACCGAAGTGAAGTTGGGCGACAAGATCATCAATTTTAAACGCCCCTTCAAACGGGTGAGCATGTACGAGGCCATCAAAGAACATACCGGCTACGATATTGCCGGAAAAACGGAAACTGAATTACGTGAGATTTGCGTCGAACTCGACATTGAGATCGATCCGAGCATGGGCAAAGGCAAATTGATCGATGAAATATTTGGCGAGAAATGTGAGCACCATTACATCCAGCCTACGTTCATCATTGACTATCCGGTTGAGATGTCGCCGCTTACCAAGAAGCATCGCGAAAATCCGGAACTCACCGAGCGTTTCGAACTGATGGTTAACGGCAAGGAGTTGGCCAACGCCTATTCTGAGCTGAATGACCCGATTGACCAGCGCGAACGGTTTGAAGATCAGATGAAGTTGTCGGAAAAAGGAGATGACGAAGCCATGTTTATCGATCAGGATTTCCTGCGGGCACTGGAATACGGCATGCCCCCAACATCAGGAATGGGGATCGGTATTGACCGGCTGACCATGTTTATGACCAACAACCTGTCGATACAGGATGTGCTGTTCTTCCCCCAAATGAAACCGGAGAAGAAGTTGGATGCGGATCCGGATGAAAAGTTCGAAGCCGCCGGCATTCCGGCTGAATGGGTGGATGTGGTCAAAAAAATGGGCTTCAAAAAAGTAGAAGCGCTGAAAGAAGTAAAACCCGGAAAGTTCTTTAACGATCTTTGCGGATACAACAAAAAAAATAAACTGGGATTGGAAAATCCGTCAATGGACGACGTGAAGCAGTGGCTCGCGTAACTATTGATACCTACGCTATGTTGACTGAACCAAAAATAGCCATCATCGGGAGTGGAAGCTGGGCTACGGCTTTGGCAAAAATACTCCTGAACAATGTTGACCGCCTTAACTGGTATTTCCGGAACCCGGATAGTATCGAACAGTTTAAACGATTCAAACACAACCCTAGCTATTTGCGTGGAATTGAGTTTGATACCGGTCGGATTGATTTTTTTAGCGACATAACCGAAGTCGTTGAGCAGTCTGATGTGCTTGTGCTGGCTATTCCATCGGCCTTTTTAGACCGCTCGCTTGCCGACCTGAAAACGAACTTCAATCACAAATACATTGTTTCGGCCATCAAGGGGATTGTCCCCGAAGGCAACCAGATTGTGGGTCAGTACCTGAATCAAAATTACAAAGTTCCGTATGAGCGCATTGGTGTAATTGCCGGCCCTTGCCATGCCGAAGAGGTGGCCCTGGAACGGCTTTCTTATCTGACGATTGCCTGCCCGGATATCAAGCGCGCCCGCGATTTCGCCTTCAAGCTCGAATGCCCGTACATTCGCGCTCATGTGTCTGACGATATTTTCGGCACCGAATATGCCTCGGTTTTGAAAAACATCATTGCCATTGCTTCCGGCATTGTACATGGGCTGCGCTACGGCGATAATTTTCAGGCGGTTCTGGTGGCCAACGCCATTCAGGAAATCAAACGTTTTGTGGACAAAGTTCACCCCATCACCCGCGATATTAAAAGTTCTGCCTATTTGGGCGATTTGTTGGTCACCGCGTATTCGCAATTTTCCCGAAATCGTACCTTTGGTACCATGATTGGGAAAGGTTATACCACCCGAACGGCCCAGCTGGAAATGCATATGGTGGCCGAAGGGTATTATGCCACCAAGTCCATTCACGAAATCAATCAGGAGTTCAAAGTGAATATTCCGATTTGCGAGGCGGTTTACAACATTCTTTACGAAGGGGCGACACCGTCAGTTGAAATTCGTCGATTAACCGAAAAACTAAGATAAATACCATGAAAAGCATTGCATTAAAATTTGATAAGACTTTCGATTTCGTATCAAAAGAGGCCGTTTATGGTTATGCTGAAACAATGAAAAAGCATAATGAAGCGCTGCATAACAAAACCGGTAAAGGAAATGACTTTTTGGGATGGGTGAACCTGCCTTCATCAATCTCCGAAGCAGAGCTGGCCGACTACGAAGCCACAGCCAATGTGCTTCAGGCGAAGAAGATTGAGCTGTTTGTAGTGGTGGGTATCGGTGGTTCCTATCTGGGAGCAAAAGCCGTAGTTGATGCCCTTTCCGATAGTTTTGCCCAACTGAAGGGCGGCGACAAACCATTGATCGTTTTTGCCGGACAAAATATCAGCGAAGACTACCTGTACGAACTGCGCGAGCTGCTGAAAACCAAAGAATACGCCATGGCGGTGATTTCCAAATCGGGGACCACTACCGAACCGGCGCTTGCTTTCCGTTTGTTGAAACAGGATATTGAAGATAAATATGGTAAGGAAGAAGCCAAATCACGCATTGTGGCTGTCACAGATGCTTCACGGGGCGCCCTGCGTAAGCTGGCAGACACCGAAGATTACAAGACATATGTGATCTCGGATGATATCGGTGGGCGCTATTCGGTCCTCACCCCGGTGGGCTTGCTGGCCATTGCCGTTGCCGGTTTCGATATCCGCGCGTTGGTGCAAGGCGCTGTTGATATGGAAAAGGCAACCGGTGTGGATGTTTCTTTCGAAGAAAACCTGGCTGCTCAGTATGCTGCGGTCCGCAACGAGTTGTATAGAAACGGCAAATTGGTTGAGATTCTGGTTAATTACAATCCCAAGCTGCACTTTGTGTCCGAATGGTGGAAACAACTTTACGGAGAAAGTGAAGGCAAAGAGGGCAAAGGAATCTTCCCGGCCAGCGTTGACTTTACATCCGACCTGCACTCGATGGGACAATACATTCAGGAAGGCGAACGCAAATTGTTCGAGACAGTCATTTCGGTGGCCAGCCCCGATCGCGAAGTACGCGTTCCAACCGATCCTGAAAACCTTGATGGACTGAATTTCCTGGCCAATAAACGGGTTGACGAAGTAAACAAGATGGCCGAACTGGGCACCATGATTGCCCACGTGGATGGCGGCGTTCCCAATATGCTGATCGAGTTGCCGAAACTGAATGAATACTACTTGGGGCAACTGATCTACTTCTTTGAGAAAGCTTGTGGTCTGAGTGGCTACACGCTGGGCGTAAATCCGTTCGACCAGCCGGGTGTTGAGGCATACAAAAAGAACATGTTTGCCTTGTTGGAAAAACCAGGCTTTGAGGAAGAAACCAAAGCCATCAAAGCGCGCTTGTAAGCAAATTAAAATACTTTATAAAAGGCTTCTTCCGTTTTCGGCAAGAAGCCTTTTTGCTGATATAGGATGCTGTCGTTGATTAATGGCCATTCAACCGGTCATCCTTCCATTTCGACGGATTCTGCCCGATGTATTCAGCAATTCGTTCGTATGAACCGTCCTTTCGGATAATGTGTTCCCAATAATTGCGCTGCCACAATTTCTGATCGAAACGTTTCCATCCTTCCGTTTTTACCCCTCGGATATATTCATTTGTTGTCATCGTTTTGAACCAATCCATGATGTGTCCAATCGTGGGATTGTATTTTTTATTATCCGGGCCGTATTGGTTTTCCGGACGCCCACGCAGGGGCGCCCCTGCGTGGGCGTCCGGAATGACGCGGGTGTCTGTTATTTCCACGATACAATGAAAATGGTTGGGCATGACCACCATTTCGTGACAACGGATATTCGGATATTTGTTTTCCAATTCAACGTACCATTTTTCAACCATTCTCCCGGCGTCGTTCAGGATCATTTCGTTGTCATCTATATTGCCAAACAGACATTCTCTGTTCTGGGCACAAAGGGTAATGAAATATAGTCCGGCCTTTGAATAATCATATCCTTTGAGCCGGATGGATTTGCGGTTGCGGAAATTGTGATTACGGTTGGACATGGTTTTTGGAGGAAATTAATTTAAAGATAGGAAAATGCAAAATAGGTTCCATGTATGTTTCGTGGCATTTTCGTTTCGGGAATGGTTGGAGTTTTTACCCCGTACCTTTGTGTAAATTAAAAATTCCACTACTTTTGTTCGTAGTTTTACGAACACCGAATCATGGAAGAAACAATTGTATTTACAGAAGAACAAGTGCAGACGGCCCGTTTTGCCAAGGCCATGGGGCATCCGGTGCGCATGTATGTGCTCGAATTGCTGAACAGGCAAGCGTGCTGTTACAGTGGCGATTTGTCAGAGGTGCTGCCCATTGCCAAGTCAACCTTATCGCAGCACTTAAAAGAACTGAAGGACGCCGGGTTGATCCAGGGCGAGATTGAAGCTCCCAAAATTAAATATTGCATCAACCGCGAAAACTGGGGGAAAGCGCAGGAGCTGTTCAGGAGATTTTTAAACAGTTAAAAAATTTAGCCAGTATGTTCGTTATTTTGCGAACGGCGAACAATTAAAAGACAGAAAAGAGATGGATTTTCAAAATTTAAAACCAATTCAGATGGACATAAAAGTATTAGGAACAGGTTGCCCCAAGTGCAAAGCGCTCGAAAATGCAACCCGCGAAGCAGTTGCCGAAGCTGGCATTAATGCATTGGTAACTAAAGTGGAAGACATCGTGGAAATCATGAACTATGGCGTGATGACCACGCCGGCCTTGGTGGTGGATGGGAAAATTGTGGTAAAAGGGAAAGTTCCCAGTGTCGCTGAAATCAAATCGTTATTAACCAAATAATCATGACTATGAAGAAGCTTACCGTAATCCTGTTGATTACCCTGGTTGCCGGAATCGTTTCGGCCAGCGCCCAATGCTGCGATACCAAAGTTGCCGAACTTACCAAGGCCGAGGCCTGCTGTTCTACCCAACCTGATGAAGCCGGCGTAAAGGCGTATTACTTTCATGCTACCCGTCGTTGTGCAACTTGCCAGGCTGTCGAATCAGTCACCAAAGAAGCTTTGAAAGCGTATTATGGTGAGAAAATACCGTTCGAATCGATTAACCGGGAAGAAGACAGCAAAAATGCGCTCATCAAAAAGTATAAAGTCAGCGGACAAACCTTGCTGGTAGTAAATGGCGACAAGGTTGTGAACTTAACCAACGATGCATTCCTGAATGCCCGTACCAACCCGGAAAAGTTCATAGCAAAGCTGAAATCGACCATCGATTCAATGAAATAAGTGCATGGAGTTATTGCAAAATTTTCTGGAGAATTCTCAATTCCCGCTATTGTCGGCGTTTATACTGGGACTGATGACTGCCATCAGTCCCTGCCCGCTGGCCACCAACATTACGGCAATTGGATTTATCAGCAAAGACATCGAAAGCCGAAAGAAAGTTTTCTACAATGGCTTGGTTTACACCTTTGGACGGGCAATTTCTTACACCGCTATTGGCCTGATGTTTTTCTTTGGCGCCGAACAGTTTCGCATCGAAGGTATTTTTTCCACCTGGGGCGAAAAGCTGTTGGGGCCGTTGCTCATTGTGATCGGTTTGTTTATGCTGGGGGTGCTCAATTTAAAAATTCCCGGCATCGGTTCGCTGACCGAGAGGATGGAGAGCCGCGCCAATAAAGGTTTTTGGGGTGTTTTGCTACTGGGAATTGTGTTCGCGCTGGCCTTTTGTCCGTACAGCGGTGTCCTTTACTTCGGCATGTTGATTCCGATGACAGTAAGCAGCGCTTCCGGCCTGTACCTGCCAGTTGCTTTCGCCTTTGCCACCGGAATTCCCGTCATCCTGTTTGCCTGGCTCATCGCTTTTTCGGTAGGTTCACTAGGAGGGGTTTACAACAAAATGAAAACGTTCGAAATGTGGTTCCGCCGAATCGTGGCCGTACTTTTTATCGGCGTGGGGGTTTATTACGTGGGGGTCATGTTTATGTAAAAAAATTTAAGGGAATTATTCGTCTTTTTACGAACTATAAGTGTCATTCATCAATTATCATTCATCAATTATCATTCATCAATCATCAATCACAAGCGTGGAAACTAAAAAAGAACTAAAAATACTGATCTGGATTTCGGTGATTTTTGGGGCAGCATTTTTTCTGCCCATCGAAAGCGCCCGGTTCAACACGGCCATCGCGGCCACATTCGATTTGGTAAAATGGTACGCCCGCGAGCACGTGGTGCTTTGCCTCTTGCCGGCCTTTTTTATTGCCGGGGTTATTTCCATTTTTGTCAGCCAGGGCTCGGTACTGAAATACTTTGGCGCCAATGCCAAAAAGTGGCTGGCCTATACCGTGGCGTCCGTCTCGGGGACCATCCTGGCGGTTTGCTCCTGTACCATCCTGCCACTATTTTCGAGTATTCACAAACGCGGGGCTGGCTTGGGGCCGGCCATTGCCTTTCTGTATTCAGGGCCAGCCATCAATATTTTGGCCATTATTCTTACGGCCCGTATTTTGGGGGTTGAAATGGGTATTGCCCGTACCATTGGCGCCGTGGCTTTCAGTATCGTCATTGGCTCGGCCATGTCAATCATTTACCGGAAAGAGGAAAAGATCAAGAAAGACCAGCAGATGAATATTGTTCCTCCTCCCGAAAAACGTCCGATGTGGCAAACTTCGTTTCACTTTTTCACCCTCATCCTGATCCTTGTTTTTGCCAACTGGGGAGCGCCATCCGCAGACGAAACAACTGGAGCGTGGTATTTCATTTGGCACTACAAATGGTATATCACCGGGATATTTGGCTTGTTCCTGGCCTGGTCGCTCATTTCCATTCTGAAAATTAACTGGAAATGGGTGCTGGCTGCCGTGTTGGCAACCGGATTGTCGGGTTTGCTGGCAACCACCTTCATTGCAAACCCCAAACTGGGGCCGCTGGTGCCGATGTTGGTCGCTATTGCATCCCTGAGCATCATCACCCTGTATGATAAAATGGACGAGGATAACCGCGAGTGGACCTTGTCTTCGTGGGGATTTGCCAAGCAAATTATGCCCTTGCTGGCTGTTGGCGTGGTTACTGCCGGATTTCTGCTTGGCTCAACGCACGATGATGTGGCCATTGCCGGTGTGATCCCCGGCGAGTGGATTGCCTGGCTGGTGGGCGGTAATTCGGTGATGGCCAACTTTTTTGCCTCTATCGTGGGGGCGTTTATGTACTTTGCCACGCTCACCGAAGTTCCCATCCTGCAAGGGTTGATTGCTTCGGGCATGGGCAAGGGGCCCGCTTTGGCGCTGCTCCTGGCCGGGCCATCGCTTTCATTGCCCAACATGCTCGTGATTCGTGGCGTAATGGGGACACAAAAAACCATTGTTTACGTAATTCTGGTTGTGGTGATGGCCACTGTTTCCGGTCTGATCTACGGAACATTCTTTTAGTGGTCAAAATCCATAATTTTATGTCGGCATCCAAAAATGATTCATAAAAGAGAGAACATGAACAGGCGTAACGCGATGAAAATAGCAGCCGGTATCCTGGCAGGGGGTGGGGCCGGGTTTTTAACTCTGGCCAATACATTTAAACACAAACATCCGGTTGAAAACGAACCCCGCAAATTGACGTATCTGCCGGCCGACAGCCTATGGGCATATAGTCAGTTAGATCCTGAGGTTACGGAAAACCTGGCCTATCAACTATACCCCGATGGTAGTTGTATGTATGCAACATTTAAAAGCGTTATTTCACAGTTGGCTGAAATACACGGGGAACCCTTTGCATCGTACCCCTGCCATATGTTCAGATACGGGCATGGTGGCATCGGCGGTTTTGGTACAGTATGCGGCGCTTTGAATGGTGCAGCTGCTTTATTTGGGTTGTTTGTCACCGATAAAGCGGTTCGCGACCGTTTAATTACTGATCTTTTTCATTGGTATGAAAAAGAACCTCATCCTTCCTTTGTCCCGGCTAATGCTGAATTAGAAATTCCGGCCTACGCTTCCAATTCTGTTCTGTGTCATGTGTCGAATACGAATTGGAGCAAAGAAGCAGGGGTAAAAATCGAAAGCAAGGAACGAAAAGAGCGTTGTCGGCGCCTTACGGCAGATGTAGCGAAACAAATAGTTAAATCGCTCAATGCTGTTTTTTACAATGCCTATTTTACAAACATCCAAAGCGACGAAACCGTTCAATCGTGCATGGCATGTCATGGAAGCGAAGGCAAACTAAACAATATTGCCACCCAAATGACATGTAATACATGCCACGATGAATCATTGGGACACAAAGTTTTTTCTGATATTCATTACAGGTTAATGAAATAGTCTCAGTTGTTTTGGGAGCTGTTTTAGAACCAATATTCTGAATTTATAGAACCATAAATCGACAAACTATGAAAACAAAATCAATCGGTTTTATTGGTGGTGGTCGCGTCACCAAAATTTTTCTTCAAGCTTTTACCAACAAGAAACACGAATTTGATTCGGTGGTTGTTTTCGACACAAACCCGGAAGTGCTTCAAGCGCTGAAACAACAGTTTCCGGCTGTTGAAGCCGGCGATTTGATGCAGGCCGCCAGTCAGGCAACAGTTTTTATCGCCTTGCACCCGCCCATGATTATGGAAACGCTGGATAAAATTGCCGGTGCTGTATCTGCTGAGGCGCTGGTGGTTTCGCTGGCTCCGAAGATTACCATCGAAAAGATCGCCTCGAAATTAAAAACGAAAAGCATGGCCCGGATGATTCCCAATGCCACTTCGTATATTAATGAGGGCTACAACCCGGTTACCTTTTCGACAGGTTTTATTCAGATGGAAAAGAGTGAGCTGATGGACTTACTGGAATTGCTCGGAACAACCTTCGAAGTGCCCGAAGCCAAATTGGAAGCCTATGCCATGCTGTCGGCCATGCTGCCTACCTATTTCTGGTTTCAGTGGAAAGAGCTGGTTAGCCTGGGCGAACCGATGGGGCTATCAGAAGATGAAACAAAGGCTGCCGTTCGGCAAACCGTACAAGATGCACTGGACCTTTATTTTGACCATGGCCTGTCACCCGAAAAAGTGATCGACCTCATCCCCGTGAAACCGATTGGCGAACATGAAGCGCAAATCGCCGAAATCTACCAAACCAAGCTGATGGGGCTGTTCGGGAAGATTAAGCCTTGAGAAAGTACAGCCACAATCCTATTATCCAGCCCTGCCGGACCATTCCGGTGGGGCTTGTTATTTTTACATGACACTTTCTGTCGGAAGGTAATAATTAACCGAGGCAATTATTTATTACTTTTAGGTCGTATGGCAGAGCTAAAACAGATCGGTACCAAAAACAAACTGGACGGGGGGCTCAGTTTTAAAGTTTCGCGATTTAAAGAACAAATAAAACGCACCACTCCCCACAAACACGACGAGTATTACGAACTCATTTTTCTGCACGAGGGAGAAGGTTTTCATACGGTTGAAACGGAAAAATTTTTGGTTTCTCCACCGGAATGTTACTTTCTGAAACCCGGGCAACTGCACTTTTGGCAATTTACCGCAATCCCGAAAGGATTTGTGGTTTTGTTTAAAGATACCGAATTTGATCAACTGGAAGAGCCTGATTTGGTTGCCATGTGCAACCAATTGGTAAGCCTCACCCGTTTGCCGATCCCGGCACGCCTGTACCCGTCGGCCGTCCTGACCGAAATGGTAATCGAATTCGGGCAGCATTCTCTCTATTCGCAAACTATTCTGCACGGAC
Source organism: Mangrovibacterium sp. (assembly GCA_050178015.1). Taxonomy (GTDB): domain Bacteria; phylum Bacteroidota; class Bacteroidia; order Bacteroidales; family Prolixibacteraceae; genus Gaoshiqia. Next base: position 42,271 of record JBFXGM010000021.1, on the reverse strand, counting down.
TGCTCAGGGCCCTGTTCGGAAAGGTCCTAAACTTGTCGCACAGCGATTCACTGCCGACAGGCCAGCCTACCTCGCTTTTCGAACGATTCCGGCAGTTACTGGTGCGCGAATGCCCTCACCTGCGCAAAGTAAACGAGTTTGCCAATTTACTGAACACAAGCCCGCAAAACCTAAACGCCATTTGCCGAAAACAAACCGGGCAAAGCGCCAGTGCCATCATTTCGGCACAGCTTATGCTTGAAGCCAAACGTTATATCCTGCACACCGACAATACCATTTCCGAAATTGCGGAACTCCTATCCTTTTCTGATGCATCGAATTTTGTCAAATTTTTCAGGAAAGCGGAAGGGACAACCCCGGCCCAATTCAGGGAGAAATATTTTCAATAATACCAGATTAACGTTTTATTATACCATGCCTGTCTGGTCTTGTCGGTTTAATTTTGTATCAGTAGAAATGAACAGATATGAAGCCGATCATTCAAATATTTGGCATACCGGTAATTGCAACCCTTTTTGCCTGTAGCAGTGAGGTTGAAAACAAACCCGTTGGAGCTGACGGCTGGCTGAAAGGAGATGAAACCCAAAAGCTTGAAACAGTTGCCAAACACCTTCGGGGTTTTGATATGGCTATGGTTGAAACAGGTTATCGCTACCAGGAACTATATTGGGCAGGAAAAGACGAAAACTGGGAATATGCCGCATACCAAACGGGAAAAATCAGGACAGCCATTGAAAACGGTTTGGAAAGACGGCCCAAGAGGGCTGCATCTGCACAGGACTTCCTAAATGTTGCATTGCCACAGATGGACAACGCCATTGCTGGCCGGGATACCTTGCAGTTCAAGCAGGCATTTAATTCGCTTACTGCCAATTGCATGGCATGCCATGCTTTGGAAGAAGTGCCGTTTTTTACGGTACAAAAGCCAACTGACCGGCAATCCCCAATACGCAAATAAATGGAAATAATTGTTATCTCGTTGGCAGCCTTTTTTACAGCCATCCTTACGTTCTTTTCAGGATTTGGGCTGGGTACTATTTTAATGCCGGTATTTGCCCTTTTTTTCCCGGTTGACATTGCCATTGCCCTGACAGGCGTGGTGCACTTTGTCAACAATATTTTCAAAATGGGTTTGGTAGGTAAAATGGCAAATAAACAGGTTCTCATTCGGTTCGGCATTCCGGCCATTCTGGCATCATTTGCAGGAGCCTGGGTTTTGATCCGGATTACCGGGTTGCCACCGGTTTACGAATACCAATTGTGGGGTAATACCTTCGAAATAACACCCGTGAAACTTATTATAGCCATTCTGCTCCTTTTCTTTTCCCTGTTGGAAGTGTTGCCGGTAATGCAAAAAATCCGGTTTGGTGGTCGCCACTTGATAATAGGGGGCACTTTAAGCGGTTTCTTTGGCGGACTGGCAGGAATACAGGGGGCTTTTCGAAGTGCATTCCTGATAAAAAGCGGGCTCTCCAAAGAAGCTTTCATTGCTACCGGGGTTATCATTGCTTCCCTGGTTGACATTACAAGGCTGTCGGTGTATTCATCACGGTTTGCCGCTTCGGGCTTGTCGGAGAATTTGACGTTGCTCATTTCTGCAACCTTGTCGGCAATTTCAGGGGCTTTTATTGGCAAAGCGCTGCTTGAAAAAGTTACGTTAAGAAGCATTCAACTCATGGTGGCAGTAATGCTTATCCTTATTTCGATTGCTTTGGGATTAGGAATAATTTAATTCGGGTTTAGATATGTTACAGGAAGTATTAAAAACGGATCAGTCAAAATCTACTATCATCATTCGGTTGATGGTGGGTGCAGTTTTTCTTTCGGAAGGCATTCAGAAATTTCTTTATCCTGCCACGCTTGGTTCAGGCAGGTTCGACGGCATGGGGTTTCCAACCCCTGAGTTTTGGGGGAATTTTGTCGGTGTGTTTGAAATTCTGTGCGGGGCATTCATGCTATTCGGATTCATTACCAAGGCAGCTGCTTTTGCGATGCTGATCAATATGACGGTGGCTATTATTGTAACAAAAATACCAATTGCCTTTGGTGAAAGTTTTGGACCGTTTGTATTACGCGAGCTGAAAACTTATGGCTTTTGGAGCATGGCCCATGAAATGCGCACCGATTTTGCCATGTGGCTGGGCTGCCTTTTCCTGATTATCAGAGGAGGTGGAGGTTGGTCGCTGGATAAAGAATTATTTAAAGCAGATAAACAATTGGATAAATAACACGAACAGGGTGACTATGCTAATTCAAATAAACAAGGCCTTTAGTAAGGCGTGTATGCCTTTAGTATTAAAATATGTTTCATTGGCTGCATTCGTTGCACTGGTTGTGTCAGGCTTTTCAGCATCTTCTTCCGATGCAGCTTTTCTAAAGCAGTTACGGAACACAAATCTCGGTAATCTGATTGTTTGGTCATATTGGTGGCCTGCCATTGTAATTGGCGCCATCTTCTTTGGCCGTGTTTGGTGCATGGTTTGTCCGGTAGAGATAATTACCACCTTTTTTGCTAAAATTGGCTTGAAGCGCAAACGACCGAAATGGTTACTTTCCGGCTGGGCAATAACAGCTTTTTACATCCTGATTCTTTTCGTGGGGATCCAGGGCTTTGCCATTCACCGGAACCCCGCCTATATGGCCGTTTACCTGCTGGCAATCGTTGGCGTTTCAATCATTATCGGGAGTATTTTCGAAAAAAATACCTTTTGCCGATATGTTTGCCCGGTGGGATATTTGTTGGGTTTGTACTCAAGGCTGTCGTTTTTGGGATGGAGGGTAAAAAACAAGAATGTTTGCGACACCTGCAAAGACAAATCCTGCATTCACAAAAAATACCAATACAACCTGAACTACAAAAGTTGTGGTGTTGATTTGTACACGGCAAAAATTGACGATAATGCACACTGTATCCTTTGTACCGGCTGTTTGAAAACATGCAGCAAATACCAGTCGGAACCCAATGCCGACAGGCCAAACCCTCAGATAACCTACATAGGGTTTGCAAACGATTTATTTAAACTCAAACCGCTGAAAATGGCCGAAATGGTATTTGTAATGGTTGTTTCGGGTTTTGTAATTTCAGAGATTTGGTCGGAATGGGCAGCAACTGACAAAATACTTAATTTTCTCCCGAGTTTGTTATCCGAAAGATTATCCGCATCCAACAGCACGATTTCTGGATTTTTGTACGGAATAGTGCAGTTTGCAATAGTGCCTTTGGTAATATGGGTTACTCCCTTTATTGCAGCAAAATTGTTTGGCGCGGCCATTAAAATGAAAGATTATTTTCTGTATTACAGTATAGCTTTTGTCCCTATCATTGCGGCAGCACATTTATGCAAGTCTGTTTTGAAGACAACCAGCAGGTTTCCTTATTTTCAGCATCTGTTCGACGATGTTACAGGGATTTCCACCGCACAAAAAATTCTTGACGGGGAAATTGTCCTTCCGCAAACACCGGTTTGGGTAAACATACTGGTATCCGTACTTCTAACGCTGGTTATTGGTGCAGGCATCTGGTTGAGCATAAAAGTTGTTCAGAATCTTATTATTAAGACTAATAAAAGCGGTTCAAACAAACCGTTTTACCTAATCCCAATTATTTACGGAGGTATTTTTCTGGTAATGATATTGACTTGGCGGTGGCTGAATTGAAAAAAATAAGATGAAGGAACTCATAGAATTATCAAAATTATTCCTGAAACTAGGAATTATCGGCTTCGGGGGGCCTGCGGCACACATTGCCATGATGCGGGACGAAGTGGTAATAAAGCGGAAATGGATGGACGACCAGCATTTTCTGGATTTAATCGGGGCTACGAACCTGATACCCGGACCCAATAGCACCGAAATGACCATGCACATCGGGCATGAGCGGGCGGGCTGGAAAGGGCTTGTAGTGGCGGGATTGTCTTTCATCGTTCCCGCCGTGCTGATTACCGGCTTTTTCGCGGTGATCTACAAAACCTACGGGCAATTGCCCGAGGTGCAGCCCTGGATTTACGGCATCAAGCCGGCCATCATTGCCATCATTCTGGCTGCGGTTTATCCGCTTGCCCGCCGGTCGCTGAAAACTGCCCGTCTGGGAATGATTGGCTTCAGCGCCCTGGCGCTTTCGCTGTTGGGCATCCACGAGATTTATGTGCTGTTTGGCGCCGGAATCGTTGCCGTTGTTCTGTCAGCTATCCAAAACAAACGGTCCGGAAGCGTCCTCGGTTTGCTGCCGTTTCCTTTGATGCAGCTGCCAACAGTTGGTTTGGCAGGATTGAGCAGCCTGGGCCTGTTTCTCACCTTCCTGAAAATTGGCGCCATCCTGTACGGGAGCGGCTATGTGCTGTTTGCCTTTCTCGATACGGAGCTGGTGGCCAACGGCCTTCTTTCGCGGCAGCAACTGATCGACGCCATTGCCGTGGGGCAATTCACGCCCGGGCCTGTTTTTTCGTCGGTTACTTTCGTCGGCTACCAAATGGATGATTTCAATGGCGCCCTGCTGGCCACCCTGGGCATTTTCCTTCCCTCCTTCCTGTTTGTGGCTTTGCTTAACCCGCTGGTCCGTAAGTTGCGAAACTCCAAACTGGCTGCGGTGTTTTTGGATGCCGTCAACATTGCCTCGGTGGCCATCATTCTCGCCATCTGCTACCACATGGGCCGCGAAACCATCACCAACTGGCAAACGGTGGTGATTGCCCTGGCCAGCCTTGCAGCTGTTTTTGGGTGGAAGAAGGTCAACAGCGCCATCATCGTGCTGGGAGGTTCCGGTTTGGGCTATCTGTTGAGTTTGTTATAAGTTGCCGTTATTCAGGTCAATAATTGTTTCGGCTCCTGATTTTTTGTATGTATTCAAGATATATATTGAATAATTGAATAGCTTTCTTATTTTTGTCTTCTCAGGAAACACAAATATGAAAGGAAGGGAATTCAAAGACGCTATGTACAACGGGCTTTCCAAGCTATTAAAGGCCCTGGCAAATCCTTATCGGCTGGAAATCATCGAAATGCTCTCGCAAGGCGAGAAAAGCGTGGAAGGCATTGTACAGGCTACCAGCCTCAGTTTTGCCAATGCCTCACAGCATTTGCAGGTACTAAAAAATAACAATATTGTAAAGTCCAGGAAAGAGAAGCAGTATGTGTATTATTCACTGGTCAATACCGAATTTCAGGCGCTTTATCAGCACATTACCCGCTATGCCGTAAGCGAAATTGCCGAGTTGGAAAAAATCCTGAACCGTCAGCGCGAGGACAATAAATCGACCGATGCCGTGAGCCTGGAGGAACTGGAAAGCATGATCGGCAACGAACAGGTGCTGTTGCTGGATGTTCGCCCTTCGGTTGAATATGAATTTGGGCACATCACCGGCGCCATTTCTGTTCCCATGAACGAGTTAATGGACAAATTGAAGAGTTTGCCCAACGACAAAGAAATTATCACTTACTGCCGGGGGCCGTTTTGCGTGCTGGCCGACGAAACCGTGAAAATTTTACGCGAACATGGCTACCACGTACGTCGGCTTGACGAAGGATATCCCGAATGGAAAATGAAACAGATGGAAACATATGGAAATACCAATTTATCTGGACTATAATGCCACCACTCCTTTGGATGCGGAGGTGTTTGCCGAGATGGCGCCTTTTCTGCAACACCGGTTTGGCAACCCGTCGAGCCCCTATGCGCTGGGCCTCGAAAGCAAACGGGCCATTGACAGGGCGCGGGGACAGGTAGCAGAACTTATCCACGCCCGGCCCGACGAGATTGTTTTCACCGGAAGCGCCACCGAAGCCAACAACCTGGCCATCCTTGGAGCAGCACGGGCCAACCATCATCGGGGAAACCACATTATCACTTCAGCAGTTGAGCATCCGGCGGTGAAGGAGGTGTGCCGTCATCTTTCCCAACACGGTTTCGAGGTAACAACCATCCCGGTTGATTCGTCGGGGCGGGTGGACCCGCAAGTGGTAGAGAATGCCATCGGTCCCAAAACCATCCTGATCAGCATCATGCATGCCAACAACGAAGTGGGCACCATTCAACCCATTGAAGCCATCGGGGACATTGCCAAAAAACACCAGGTGTTGTATCATACCGATGCAGCCCAATCGGCAGGAAAGATCGAAGTTGACGTAGAAAAACTGAACGTGGATTTGCTCACCCTTGCCGGGCATAAACTGTATGCCCCAAAAGGTATCGGGGCGCTTTACATCCGGCAGGGGACACCGATCGAAAACATCCTTTTTGGCGCAGGACAGGAAAACGGACTGAGGCCGGGCACCGAAAATGTGCCGTACATCGTGGCCCTGGGCAAAGCCTGCGAACTGGCGAAAACCGGCCTGGCGAAAAACCAGGCACACCTGAAGCACATGCGCGATCGCCTATTAAAGAGCCTTCTGGAAAAATTAGGGCCAGCGATAAAACTGAATACCGATCTGGAAAACTGTTTGCCCAACACACTGAGCGTGGCCTTCGAAAAAGTGGAGGCCCACACGCTGGCCTTGCTCATCAGCAACGAAGTGGCCATCTCAACCGGTTCGGCCTGTCATGCTCATTCCGTGGAGATTTCATACGTACTAAAAGCCATGAACATTGACCGAATGACGGCCGCCCGCACTGTGCGCATCTCAACCGGAAAATATACCACGAAAGAAGAAATCGACCTGGTGGTAGATGTCATTTCCAGCGCTGTAAATCAATTTTTGTAAATGAAATTAATGACTTAATGAATATGAAGAAAACAGTTTTGTTCCTGACAATTTTTTTGCTTTTCATTTCGAATAACCTTTCGGCGCAGGTTGGCCCACAACCGGCACACTATTCTCCCACATCGATCGGAATGGTAATCTACTCCAACGATGTAGAAACTACTTGGAACGCCTTCCGTCTCGCCAACTATTCCCGAAACCTGGGAGATACCGTACAGGTATTCTTACTGGCCAAAGGAGTAGAAGTAGATCAATTGGTAGAGGAAAATGATGAATTAAAAAAACAGGTTGATTCCTTTTTAGCAAATGGCGGCAACATACAGGGGTGCGGCACTTGTTTGCAAAGTCGTAAAAACGATCAACCAGAGGTTTGTAGTTTCTCTTCCTTGTCCGATTTATATGCAATAATCCGTAAAAACAAAATAGTATTAACCTTTTAATCTTTCATTATGCAAAAAGTTTTAATCATTTTCAATCGTGAGCCATACGATAATACTGATGTAACATGGAATGGTCTTCGTCTTGCGGGCGCCTTGAAGAAAAAAGGGCATGAAGTTCGGATCTTTCTGATGAACGATTCGGTTGACCTGGCAAGAGATATATTGAAACCCCCGCATGGCTATGACCAGGATTTGTCTCAGATGCTTAGAGAGCTAATCAGTCAGGGGGTGCAGGTGGAAGTGTGCGGAACCTGCATGGCCCGTTGCGGTGTTTATAAAAACCACCCTTATTTCGAAGGCGCCAACACGTCAACGATGGGCTTTTTGGCAGATTGGGTTGTCGACAGTGACAAGGTGATTACTTTTTGATTTAACCTGAGCCGTCACAAATATTACACAAGCCGGAAGGTCCCCTAATCCCGTGTGCGTTTTCGGCAGGTACCGGCTAGGTTGATTTGGGTTTTCAGCGGGCGTATGGCATGTTGGTAACGATACTGAAAGGGCAAGGTATAGAACTTAGTAGAACTTTTTAAAAGGGATTTCCATGGTGACGTTGGGAAAAAAGGGAAACCGCTTCTAAATTTTTCATACATTTACGGCAGGCAATGAGGTCTGCCTTTAACCGCCTGCAACCATCCAGGCTGATGACTTCTACCATAATCGTAAAAATTCAAAAGGTTGAATTTATGGTAAAGTCATTACTAATAGCCGGGTTCGGCGGATTTCTCGGAACCATCTTCCGTTTTCTGATTTCCCGTTACATTCAAGTTTCCTACGTTTCCGTTTTTCCATGGGGTACTTTTCTAATCAATATACTGGGTAGCTTGCTGATCGGGGTAATTTTCGGGATTTCCGAAAAAGGTAATTTCCTGTCGCCCGAGTGGCGGATTTTTCTCACCATCGGTATTTGCGGAGGATTTACCACTTTCTCCTCTTTTTCAAACGACGCTTTTATTTTACTGCAAAACAAAGACTGGTTCCGTTTCGCCCTTTACCCGTCGCTTAGTTTCTTTCTGGGACTGGTTGCGGTTTTCCTGGGACGCGCACTCATTAAATTTGTCTGATATGAAAAATAATTCAACTGCTGTGTTGCTGCGTATCTTTATTAGCTCGACCGACAAGATTGAGCACGATGTGTTGTTCGAATCCATTGTATTCAAAGCAAAAGAAACCAAGCTGGCTGGTGCAACGGTTTTGAAAGGGATGCTGGGGTTTGGGGCCAGTTCGGTGCTGCATTCTTATAAATTTTGGGAAGTGACCGAAAAAGTGCCCACCGTCATTGAAATTATTGACGATGAGGATAAAATCCTTTCGTTTTTTGAGAGCATCCGGCCAAGCCTTGAAACCATGCGCTACGGATGTTTGGCCACCCTGCAACCGGTAAATGTATTATTGTATAAATCAGGCCAAAAGAAATTGTTTGACCTTTAAAAATTACACGTATGAAAATCGAAAGAGTACAAGCAATCGAAATTCTCGATTCGAGGGGAAACCCAACAGTTGAAGTCGAATTAATGCTGGAAGACGGAACCGAATCGCGGGCCATGGTCCCCAGTGGTGCTTCTACCGGCGAGCGCGAAGCTACCGAACTGCGCGATGGCGACAAAAATCGTTACGGGGGAAAGGGCGTTTTAAAGGCAGTGGAGAACGTCAACAAAATCATTGCCCGTGAACTTGAAGGCCAATGTTTTGGCAGCCAGCGCGAGTTGGATTACCGGATGATCGAACTTGACGGCACGCCCAACAAAGCAAAACTGGGAGCCAATGCCATCCTGGGCGTTTCCATGGCCTACGCGCGTGCCGAAGCGATGAGTGCTGACATTCCGCTTTACCACTACCTGGGCGGAAGCAACGCCCACCTGCTGCCGGTTCCTTGCATGAACATCATCAACGGAGGAAAGCATGCCGATAATAATGTAGATTTCCAGGAATTCATGATTGCCCCTCACGGAGCGACTTCGTTTACCGAATCTATCCGGATGGGGATTGAAGTTTTTCATACCCTCAAATCGGTATTGAAAGGAAAGGGGTACAGCACCGGCGTGGGCGATGAAGGCGGTTTTGCCCCCAACCTGAAATCGAATGACGAGGCCGTTGAAGTTATTCTGGAAGCCATAACCAAGGCGGGTTATACACCGGGTGAGGAAGTGAGCATTTGCCTTGATCCGGCTGCCAGTGAAATGTGGGAAAACGGGAAATACAAGCTCTTTAAAAGTACCGGGAAACTTATCAGCAGCGATGAAATGGTCCGTCTGTGGGAAAACTGGGCCAACCAATACCCGATTGTTTTGCTCGAAGACGGACTGGCTGAAAACGATTGGGAAGGATGGAAAAACCTCACCCAAACCCTGGGCAAAAAAATCGAAATTGTAGGCGATGATCTTTTTTGCACCAACAAAGCCATTTTGGCGGAAGGGATTGAAAAGCAGGTAGCCAATTCTATCCTGATCAAGTTGAATCAGATTGGCACAGTAACCGAAACGCTCGAAACTATTGAACTGGCCTACAAAAACGGCTACAACTGTTTTGTTTCGCACCGCAGCGGCGAAACCACCGATAGTTTCATTGCCGACCTTACTGTTGGCGTGAATGCCGGGCATTTGAAAACCGGGAGCGGGTGCCGGGGTGAGCGCATCGAGAAGTTCAACCAATTGATGCGCATCGAACATCAGCTGGGCAAAGCTGCCAGCTTCGCAGGGAAAAAGGCGTTTAAAAATGTATAATAGTAAGGAGGGGGAAACCCCTCCTTTATTGACTGCAATGGATCCAATTAGGAATACGAATGAAAGATCGAATTAAGACCCATTTGCTGGGCAAACTTCGGATTTATGTGAAAACCGGAGAAAAAATCAAATCAAAAGCTCTTCGTAGCAAGTTGTTCCCCACCAGCGTACACAAGGGGATCATCGACATGGCCAAGGAAGACGGGCTGATGAACGCCTCGGTTTACACCACCCAAATGGGCTTCAGCAATTACGAACGGGTCAGCCAGTTTGCGATGGAATCGGATAACCTGGGGTTGACGGTTTGCATCGAACTGATCGACAAAAAGGAAAACCTTCAAACGTTTTTTCTGAAACACAAATCCCTTTTCAAAGACAAAGTGGTGGTTTACAAAGAGGTTGAATATTGGGATGCTGATTAAAAGGGTTTGGCATGATGGTTATCAAAAAATCGCCGTGGGCGTTCATCATCCTGATTGGAGTGGTCAGCCTGTTTTCGGATATGACCTATGAAGGGGCGCGGGGTATCACGGGGCCTTTTTTGGCAACTCTTGGCGCCAGCGGTGCGATAGTTGGTTTTGTGGCCGGTTTTGGCGAATTGATGGGGTATGGCATCCGGCTGGTTTCAGGCGTCATCAGCGACCGCACCCGAAAATATTGGACCGTTACGTTCATCGGATATTTCATAAACCTGCTGGCAGTACCGGCCCTGGCGCTGGCGGGAAGCTGGCAAATGGCGGCAGTGCTGATGATTTTGGAACGCACCGGGCGCGCCATCCGCAATCCCGCCCGCGATGTCATGCTGTCTCATGCAACTTCATCTGTTGGGCACGGTAAAGGTTTTGGCGTACATGAAGCCCTCGATCAGATTGGCGCCGTTTCGGGACCGCTGATTGTCAGTGCGGTCTATTATTTTTCAGGGAGCTATACCAGGTCTTTCAGTATGTTGCTGGTTCCCGCATTAATTGCCCTGTCTATCCTGGTCGTGGCCCGGCTGAGCTATCCGAAAACGGAACAACTTGAGACCAAAGAAAACGGAAGCTTTCCGGTAGCAGACAAAAAGTTTTACTGGACCTATTTGATCGCAATTGCGTTCATAGCAGCCGGTTTTGCCGATTATCCGCTGATCGCATTTCATTTCAATAAAACCAGTCAGGTTTCGGACGAGATGATTCCGCTACTGTATGCCGTTGCGATGGGGGTAGATGCCCTGGCAGCTCTCGTATTGGGGAGATTGTTCGATAAGCACGGCCTGAAAATTTTAATTGGCAGCACCTTGATTTCCGTATTGTTTGCACCGCTTGTTTTCTGGGGTAATTTCTATACTGCCCTTGCAGGGATGGTTTGCTGGGGAATTGGGATGGCGGCACAAGAATCAGTGGTCAGGGCGGTACTGGCTTCAATCCTCCCTCCCGAAAAGAAAGCAACCGGTTTTGGTTTATTTAATGCCGTGTTGGGCGTATTTTGGTTCTTGGGCAGTTTCCTGATGGGCTGGCTGTATGATGTTTCGGTAGCCGGGTTAGTCTTGTTTTCGGTGTTGGCCCAAATGGCGGCATTGCCGCTTTTCGTTAAATTGTCTAAATAAATTCTCTTAATCTTAAATCATGGCTTTTCTGAATGCTCTTGATACCCAATTGTTTCTGTTTCTCAATAGCCAGCACAGCACTTTCTTCGATCCAATCATGTATTGGTTCAGCGACATCCTGATTTGGATTCCGATGTATGTGCTGATCGCTTTTTTCATCATCAAAAACTACAAGAGGCAAGGCATTTTTATCTTGGTTTTTGTCGGCGTCGTCATTCTGGTATGCGACCAAACTGCCTCGCACCTGATCAAACATGTGGTTCAGCGCTTACGACCGTCGCATGAACCGGCATTGGCCGGACTGATTCATTTGAGTAAAGCCGGCCCCGGCGGGTTGTATGGTTTTGTTTCGTCGCACGCGGCCAATGCTTTTGGCCTGGCCACTTTCCTGGCTTTAACACTGAACGACCGGTTCATGTACCTGAAATACTGGCTTTTCGTGTGGGCAATTTTGGTTTCATACAGCCGGATTTATAATGGGGTGCATTATCCGGGCGATGTGGTGGTTGCAGCAGGATTGGGTATGATCTTCGGCTGGGCAGTGTCATGGATTGCCGTAAGAATCTGTACTTTCGGAAAAGCGAACAGAACAGAGCCCCATAGCAATTAACCGGGAATTCCAACGAACAAGGGTATCCTTAAAGCTATCGGTTTAACGGGACCTTCCAATTTCGCAAAAACGAAGCGGACAAGTTCCCGAATGCTTTTAGGATACCCTTATCAATTGTGAAAACCGGGGCGTTTATGCTCTTTTAATCCAGGCTTTTCCCGATTTGAGCAGTTCGCGGCCTGAAAGTTCGTTCAGCAGGATGGCAGCCATCATGTACCAGGCCGACAGGGCGCAGAAGATCAGCACATAAGCAGCAACGGTATTCATCACCGGAAAGCCGAAATGGCCGATATCCAGCAAAATGAAGCCAATTAAAAGTGAGCTGAAAGTAATGGCCATAGCTGAGTGGATAAACAGAGAACCCACCCAAAGGATGATTGTCAACAGCGTCCAGGCTACCAGGTAGTAACCCACATCGGTGGTGGATGACGGGAACACATTGAAGTGGCCCAGCATCCAGATGATACCCAGACCAATCCAGAATGAACCGTAACTGGTGAAAGCAACAAAGCCAAAGTTATTGCCGGTTTTTTGTTCCATAAACCCGGCAATCAACTGGGCCAATCCTCCAAAAATGAATCCCATCACCAGGATGGGGCCCAACTCGCAAATGCCCAGGTTGTGGAATTGCAGTAAAAGTGTCGTTAAACCGAAGCCGGCCAACCCGACTACTGCCGGATTGCCAAGTTTTGTGTTGTGCATGGTGTCGAAAATTAGTAATTAAAATCAGCGCGCAAAACTAAGGATTAATTCATCGGTTGGAATCCCGCGAATATTAAGATATTCTTACTTTATCTTATTGACGGCCACGCGGTAGGTCGGGTCCTCAATAATATTGACATCGATAATTTCGTTGGCATTGTGCAACAGCTGCCGGCAGTCGGCGCTCAGGTGTTTCAGGTGCAGCTTTTTGCCCACTTTCAGATAACGTTCGGTCAGTTTGTTCAGCGCTTCAATGCCCGACATGTCCATCACCCGGCTGTCCGAGAAGTCGATGATGATTTCCTCCGGGTCGTTCAGTACGTCAAACTTCTCGTTGAAAGCGGTGACCGAACCAAAAAACAGCGGGCCAAAGATTTCGTAGTGCTTGATACCGTTTTCATCCACATATTTGCGGGCACGGATGCGTTTGGCGTTTTCCCAGGCAAATACCAGGGCAGAAATAATGACGCCAATCAACACGGCCAGGGCCAGGTTGTGTACCAGCACGGTAATCAGTGCCACGAGCACCATCACCAGCACGTCTGTTTTGGGCATCCGGCTGAAGGTTTTCAGGCTGGCCCACTCAAAGGTTCCGATGGCCACCATGATCATCAGTCCGGTGAGGGCGGCCATCGGCAGACGCTCTATCAAACCGGCGCCAAACATGATAAACACCAGCAACATCACCGCAGCCACAATGCCTGAAAGGCGGGCGCGGGCACCCGATGAAATGTTGATCAAGCTTTGTCCGATCATGGCGCAACCGCCCATGCCGGAAAAGAAACCGGTAACCACATTGGCTGTTCCCTGGGCCACACATTCTTTGTTGCCCCAACCACGGGTTTCGGTGATCTCGTCAATCAGGTTCAGGGTCAGCAGGCTTTCAATCAGCCCAACTCCGGCTACAATCAACGCATAGGGAAGGATGATGGTCAGCGTTTCCAGTGTATAGGGCAATTTTGGTATGTTGAACGGAGGGAAGCCGCCTTGGATGGATGCTATGTCTCCTACGGTTTTGGTGTCGATATTCAGTCCCAGCACGATGGCCGACACCACCAGAATGGCTGTAAGCGATGAAGGAATAGCCTTGGTGAGTTTGGGCAATCCCCAGATGATGAGCATGGTGAGTCCTACCAGGCCGAGCATCAGCCACAGTGCTCCGCCGCTCATCCATTGCAGGTTGCCTTCGGCTCCGGCATGTTTAAACTGGTCGAGCTGCGACATGAAAATGACAATGGCCAGTCCGTTCACAAAACCGAACATCACCGGGTGGGGCACCAGGCGAATCAACTTTCCGAGGCGCAGTACGCCAGCCAAAAACTGAAAAATTCCAGCCAGGATGACGGTTGCAAAAATGTACTCGGGGCCGTGTGTTTTGGCCAGCGCCACAATCACCACGGCCACAGCGCCGGTTGCTCCGGAAATCATGCCCGGACGGCCTCCTAAAATGGAGGTGACCAATCCCATGGTGAAGGCGGCATACAGGCCGGTGAGTGGCGAAAGACCGGCAATCAGCGCAAAGGCTATGGCCTCGGGGATCAGCGCCAGCGCAACGGTTAAGCCGGATAGGATCTCGGTCTTGTAATCCACTTTCTGTCTCAGGTCGAATAAATTAAAAATCTGCTTCATTAAACGGGTTTAAAAAAGTTATCTACTGCCTGACCAAACGGATGTGTGGACAGGTATTTTTTCACAATGTAAGTTGGCTAATCCTTCCGGCGACCTTCGTCGGCAGGGAAAGGGTGGTGATTAATTTCTCGGGTTAGGAGCGGCAAAAATAGGGCTTTGGCCGAAAAACCCAGCTTGTGTTGTATAACAGGGAAATACTTTCCCGAAAATTTGACATTAAATTGAGGTTGGGCAGATCCGGTTTTATTGCCTATTTTTGAACTTCAACCAGATAAAAATGACACAAGAAGAACGGTTACAGCTCATTGGGATCATTCATGACGAAATTGAGAAATTGCAAAAGAAGGCGGATGCGCTGAAGGATTTTACCGGCCCCATTTCGCCGGATGACGCCATTGGCCGTATTTCGCGCATGGACGCCATCAACAACAAAAGTGTGTTTGATGCCAGCATGCGCAACCTGCAAAACCGGATCGATCAGCTTACCCAAACTTTATCGGTGGTGAACGATGCCGACTATGGCATTTGCACTCGTTGCCGACAGTCTATTCCTTTCGAACGTTTAAAGTTGCGTCCCGAAATACGGCTGTGTGCCAACTGCCTGCGCCGGGGCTAAGCATACGGATACAAGAATCAGCTTACGTTATTTCTAAGGATCACGATCCGATCACCGTCAGTTTCTATCATTGAAAAGCCGAATTGACGGCAGACGTATTGAAAGGTATCGGTGCGATAAAAAGTTACATGCGTGTTATCGTTCGAATAAAACCAGTTGGTGAATTGGTCAAAGTGTTCCCAAAATTTGGTCATCACCACCAGTAATCCGCCAGGTTTCAGCAACTGCTTTAACCGGTTTAATTCTTTTGCCGGGTCAAAGAAATGTTCGAAACATTCGGTGGCAAAAATAAAATCGAACGGACCGGCTGGCAGGTCGGGGAAATAGATCGGGTCGTAATTTCCGCACGGATATCCCTCGCGTTCCAGCAGGATGCTGAGCGTTGGCCCGGGGCCACAGCCGTAATCCAACCCCTTCATCCCTTTTGAAAGGTAGGGCAATGCCGGCATGACCGCCAGGTTCAGAAAGTTGACGTAGCCCGGTTCGTCGATGCTGTTATTGTGCTGGTCATACCGTGCTTTCTCTTCTTCCCGTTCAGGTAAAAAATGTTGTTCCACAAATACCAGGTTGCAGTTATCGCAACGGCGGAACACCCGGTCCATCAATCCGGTAATGGCCGCAAAATCTCCCTGGCTGGCGCAAAGGGGGCAGCTGATCATACCAATTCCTCCACTGGTTGAATGAAGGTGGTCGGTTCGCCAACACAGGTGATGTCGAGCCGGTGCATGGCCCGGGTGCAGGCAATGTACAGCAGGTTGCGGTCGATGGCTTCGCGGTAGTTTTTGGCGTCGGCATGGGGCACAATCACTTGGTCGAACTCCAGCCCTTTGGCCATGTGGGTGGTGGTGATGATGATCCCGCCCGAGTAGGAAACGCTGTCGGCGGTGAGCAGGCGCACTTGCGGGCAGTCGGCTGTGAGCGCCTCGTGCAAATGAGTGGCTTGTTTTTGAGTTTTGCACACAATGCCCAGCGCGTTGTGCCCCGATTGTGAAAATTCCCCGATGATTTGTTTGATCTTGTTGATTTCACCGGCCTTGCTTTTGCAGCGGGTCAGTTCCGGCTCATCACCGTGACGTTCAATCACCTCCAGCTCGTTGTTGGGCGATATGTTTTGGGCAAAGCGCGCAATCTGGCTGGTGGAGCGGTAGCTTTTGTTCAACCGCATCACATCGGCGCCGGAAATAACCTGCGAGATCGTTTCGGAAGTTGAGGAACTGTAAGGGTTCACCGACTGGTTGGCATCGCCCAGGATGGTTTTTTTGCAGGGGAACAGCCGGGCCAGCACGGCATATTGTACCGGCGTGTAGTCCTGCATCTCGTCCACCAGCAGGTGCTTTACCTTGCTGAACGGCTTCAGGCCCTCCAGTTTCATTTTTAGATAGATAAGTGGGAACACGTCGGTGTATTCGAACCGGCTTTTGGGCGCCAGCTTAAACAGATCGGGCTGTCCCAGCCAGTTGTAAAAGTCTTTGTACAGGTCGCGCAGGTTGGTGATCCGGAACATGTTTTTCACCGACTTGCGCAGCTCGTTCCGTTCTTTGGCGCTTATCTCGTAGCGGTTGTAAAACAGCAGGTCGCGCTCAATGTTGGCAACCACTTCATTGAAACGGGCAAAAAGCGGCAGCCGGTGCAGCGAACGGAACTGTTCTTCGATATAGGATTCCGGAACAGGGTAGCGCTTCACCACCAGGTCGGCAGGAGCGAAATAATTGTTTTCGATGTAAGCCAGGTATTCGTTCATCTTGGTAATTAATCCGTTCGATGCTTTAAAGCGGATGCGTTCGCGGAAGGCTTCATCTTCTTTTTCCAGCAAATGGTTTACCTGTTCAAAGAAAGTCTGAAAACGATATTTGTTTTCCAGCAGTTCGGCAGCCAATTCTTCCATGCCCATTTCGGGGATTTTCTCTTCGCCCAGCTCGGGCAACACGTTCGAAATGTAATCGGCAAACACCTTGTTGGGCGAAAGGATCAGGATGTCTTTCGAGGAGATGGAATCTTTAAAGCGGTAAAGTAGAAAAGCGATCCGGTGCAGGGCGATCGACGTTTTTCCCGAGCCGGCCACCCCCTGAATGATGAGCGCCTGTGAACTTTCATTGCGGATGATGGCGTTCTGGTCGCGCTGGATGGTGGCCACGATGTGCTTCATTTTGTCGTCCGACGACTTGCTCAGCTCTTTTTGCAGTACATCGTCGTGGATGTTGAGCGAGCTTTCGAGCATGTACTCCATCTTCCCGTCGCGGATGCGGAACTGGCGCTTCAGCACCATGCTGCCCTCAACCATTCCGGAGGGCGCTTCGTAGCAGGCCGGGCCGTTTTCAAAATCGTAAAACATGGTCGAGATGGGCGCGCGCCAGTCGTGTACCAGGTTGGCTTTCTCAGGTTCGTCAAAATAGGCGTGGATGCCGATATACACCGGCACGGCCTTCCCATTCCTGGTTTCTGCAAAATCGAACCGCCCGAAATAGGGTGAAAGCATCAGCTTTTGCAGTCGTTTTTTACGCTCCAGGGCAGCCTCGCCGGTGAGCGCCGCCGCATGAACCGACTGGTGTACCGACACCTTTTCGGCATGGTCCATCCCCGCCTTGTTTTCGTACAGGTAGTTTTTTTGTTCCTGAAGGTCTTTGGCATAGTTCGCCACATTCTGGTCAATCTGGTCCAGGGCGGCGCCAAGTTTTCCTTTTACCCCTTCCAGGTATTTTCTTTCTTCTTTTTCGCTTTTATTGAACATGAAACTGCTTTTTCCTGATTTTAAATTTATCTGAATTTTGTTTCAGATAGTTATTGTGTCCGCCCGAGCGGGTCAACATGATCAAATTGAGTGGGATTGTAGGGTGGGGCTCCCGGTTGCAGTGGCCGGTTATGCTGCACCCATCGTGCGTATGTAAGCTGAAATTTTCACATGATGGCGCAAAAATAGCAATTTTTCCGCTTCTCAGAAAAAGACGCGGTCGCCCTGCCTTTCCGGATGTATTGTCATTGGGGAAAACAACGAATGACTTTAAATGGCAATAAATGACCACGGATGACTTAAGAAAACGCAAACAAACCAGCGCAAACCTTAAATCAGGTACTGAAACAGATCGGGCTTTTCGTTCACGTATTCATACACGAAACCATGTTCGGCCATGCGCTGCACCAGCCCTTCAAAATCGTTTTTGTCGGTCAGCTCGATGCCCACGAAAGCCGGGCCTTTCTCCCTGCTGTTCTTCTTGGTGTATTCAAAGTGGGTGATGTCGTCGTTCGGCCCCAGCACATATTCTACAAAATCGCGCAAGGCGCCAGCTCGCTGCGGGAACCGGATGATGAAATAGTGTTTCAGCCCTTCGAACAACAAGGAGCGTTCCTTGATTTCCTCGGTACGCGTGATGTCGTTGTTGCTGCCCGAAACAATGCACACCACATTTTTACCTTTTATTTCATCGGCATAATAATCCAGCGCGGCAATGGAAAGCGCCCCGGCCGGTTCCACCACGATGGCATCGCGGTTGTACAGTTCCAGGATTTTGGTGCAAATGCGGCCTTCGGGTACCAGCACAATGTCGTCCACCACCTGTCGGCAAATTTCAAAAGGAAGGTCGCCCACGCGTTGCACGGCAGCACCATCCACAAACTTGTCGATGTCCTGCAGAGTGACAACCTCATCTTGGGCCAGCGATTCTTTCATGGAAGGGGCGCCGGCCGGTTCCACGCCGATAATTTTGGTGGCAGGGCTCACCTGCCGGAAGTAGCTGCCCACACCGGCAATCAGCCCGCCGCCGCCAATCGGGACAAACAGGTAGTCGATCTGGCAGGTCGAATCCTGAATAATTTCGAGCGCCACGGTGGCTTGTCCTTCAATAATCAGCGGATCGTCAAACGGGTGGATATAAGTTTTTCCGGTCTCGTCGCAGTCTTTCCAGGCTTCGCGGCTGGCATCGTCGTAGGTATCGCCGTGCAGGACAATCTCCACAAACTCCTTCCCGAACATCTGGACCTGCTTGATTTTTTGCCGGGGGGTAGTGGTGGGCATGTAAATTTTACCCCGGATGCCCAGCCTCTGGCACGAGTAGGCCACTCCCTGCGCATGGTTTCCTGCGCTGGCACAAACGATGCCGTTTTTTCGCTGCTCGGGGGTCAGGCTCTTGATTTTGTTGTATGCCCCGCGGATTT
Source organism: Mangrovibacterium sp. (assembly GCA_050178015.1). GTDB lineage: Bacteria > Bacteroidota > Bacteroidia > Bacteroidales > Prolixibacteraceae > Gaoshiqia. Next base: position 23,121 of record JBFXGM010000021.1, on the reverse strand, counting down.
TGTAAGAACGCACGATCTGCAAATCTTCCCGTTTCAGAAAAACCCGCGCCCCAAACTGTTCCGAAAGGTTCAGGTTTTCGGCCAGCGGTGTAGCGGTCAGTACCTCGTTGATGGTCAGCTTTGCCTTGTTAATGGCCTGTAAAGATGGAAAATAACTCATTGCCATGATTAACTTTTTTATATCGAAATCAACAGCGCAGACCGGGTTCTGTTCGGATATGCGGGTCGAAATGCAAAAGTACACGGGTTTTTCGACAATAAAACACGGGAAAAGGGGAGATGTCAAATTTATTCCCCAGGCTCGGGAGCAAACCGTTCCTGAAAGTCGGTTGACAGTACCCGGAACTCGGTGCGCCGGTTGATGGCTTTGGCAATTTCCTGCTGCTCGGGAGTCAACCCGTTGATGAAGCTTTCGGTGAGCTCATCGTTTCGTTTCAGGAAATCGTGTTGCCGGGCCAGCTCGCGGGTCACTTTTTTAGGCCAGGTTTTGCCGTAACCTTTGGCCACCAGGCGGTCGGGGTTGATGCCTTTTTCAATCAGGTAATCCACCACCGATTGGGCCCGCTGTTGCGAAAGGGTGAAGTTAAACTGGTCGGAGCCAATATGGTCGGTGTGCGCCATCAGCTCGATGGTGATCGTGGGGTTCAGTTCGAGCAGCTGCACCAGACTGTCGAGGGCAGCGCGCGACCCCGTTGTTAATTCAGCCGAGCCAAATTCATAATTGATGTTGTTCACGCGAATGGGTGCATCGGTTGGGGTGAGGTACAAATCCACCCGAAAATCCTTACTGTCCTCCAGCCCGATGGTCGATTCGCGGGCCTTGTCGTTGAGGTAGCCATCGCGGAAAGCGGCAAACACGTATTCGGTTTCGGGGTTCAGTTTCAACTGAAATTTGCCCCCGTCGGCACGCATGCGCAGGTTGGTGCCGTCGGTGCCAATGATGCGGATGCGGGCGCCGTCGATGCGCTGGCCGGTTTCCTTGTCAAATATTTCGCCTGCTGCGCGGAATACCTTTGGTGGCAGGTAGAATGAATAAATATCGTCGCTGCGCGATCCTTTGCGGTTCGACGCAAACAGCCCGCGCTGGTCTTCCGAGTTGATAAAGGCCATGCCGAAATCGTCGCCGGGCGAGTTGATCGGCGCTTTCAGGTTTTGCACGCGCCACTGCCCGTCCTCCTCTTTCGAGGCCATAAAAATATCGAGCCCGCCCATGCCCATGTGGTGGTCCGACGAAAAATACAGGTTGCCATCGCGGTCAACCGTGGGGAACACTTCGTTACCAGGGGTGTTGATTTTATTGCCCAGGTTTACCGGGCGCGAGAAGTTCGTGCCTTCCTTTTGTGCCATCCAGATATCTTTTTGGCCGTAGCCTCCGGGACGGTCGGACACGAAATACAGGGTGTTGCCGTCGGGCGACAAGGCCGGGTGGGCAGCCATCAGGCTGTCGCCGCCCAGCTGGAGCAGGATGGGTTCCGACCAGTCGCCGCGCGACATCTTGGCCAGGAACAGCTCGGCGCTCATATCTTTTGTCCGGTCGTAACGGCAGCGGGTAAACAGCATCTGGTCGCCCAGCGGGCTAAGCGTGGCAGCCCCTTCTTCGTCGGGGGTGTTGATGATGCCCGTTTCATCGATCAGCAGCGGAGGGGACCACTTTTGCTTTTGCACCTGAAATTCGGAGCGGTACAAATCGGCATACAGGGCGCCCGTGATCGAGCTTTGCCGTTTGCTGGTTCCTCCTTCGCGGGTGGAGGTGAGCAGAATCTCGTTGTCGCGCCCGCCCACAAATACCGGTGAGAAGTCGTGGTATTTCGAATTGAGCTCGCGCACCGGGTTCACAATGTATCGGCTGGGTTTTTTCTCCCACTCCGGAATGTAGCGGCAGGCATCCATTCCGTTAATGGCTTGCACGTCGCCGGGCACGGAGTCGAGATATTGCTGATACACTTCCATTGCCTCGTCAAACTTCTGGGTAGCCCGCAGGCAGTCGGCGTAATGCAGCAAGGCCTTCACATTGGGATAGCCGCGCCGGATGGCGTTTTTGTACCAGATGGCAGCCCGGGCATATTCGCCGGTTTTGCGGTATGCCTCGGCCGACAGGAAGGCCATCTCTCGCCTATGTTGCGGGTCCTGGTCTTTTCGGTAAGCTCTGCGAAATTTTTCGGCAGCCCGGTAATATTCGCCAATTTCGTATGCTGAAACGGCCGAATGATAGGCTTTTTGCGACGAACAGGCCCCCAAAACAAAAAGGAGCCCAAACAGGCCAACGAAAATTGCATACAGATTCTTCATGAATACCGGCAAATTAGGACGATAAAAGTAGCCAAATTATTTTGTTCCGATAAAACGCACCAGCAAAAGAAAAAGTATTCTTTTGACGACTTCGTTCATCTTTTGACGACTTCAGTTCTCAAAAGACCGACTTCAGTGTTCTTTTTTCGACTTCATTGCTCTTTTTTTGACTCAAGTCCTCTTTTTTGCGACTGCAGTCGTCTTTTTTTGACCCCGGTTCTCTTTTTTTCGACTTAAGTCGTTTTTTTTTCGACTCGAGTCGTCTTTTTACCGACTGCAGTTCTTTTAAACCGACCCGAGTCGTTTTTGAAGTGGACAGGGGTACTTCCGAAGTACCCCCTTTCGACTTTCATATAAGCAAACAGGCCACTCCAACCGGAGCAGCCTGTAGCTATAATCTCTAACCTTTATGTTACAACAATTCTTTTACAACCTTAATCGCGGCTTCGTAATCGGGCTCGGTGGTCACTTCGGGAACGTACTCCACGTATTTCACAATTCCGTTTTTGTCAACAATCACGGTTCCGCGGGCCAGCAGGCGCAGCTCTTTGATCAGGAAGCCGTATTTGGTGCCAAAATCTACGTCTTTGTGGTCTGACAAAGTTATCACCTTATCGAGCCCTTCAGCAGCGCAGAAACGGCTTTGGGCAAAGGGCAGGTCGCACGAAACCGACAGGATGACGGCATCGCCCAGGTTCGAAGCTTCGGCATTGAACCGGCGGTTTTGGGCCTGGCACACGCCCGTGTCAATTGACGGGTAAATAGCAATCACCCGCACTTTGCCGTCGTAATCCGACAGCTTTACCGGCGCCAATCCGGCGCTCAGCACGGTAAAGTCGGGGGCTTTGTCGCCTACTTTTATTTCCTCGCCCAACAGGGTCAACGGGTTTCCTTTGAAGGTAATTTTTCCGGTAGTCTCTTTCATCTTGATTCGATTTTTTGATTTTCGGTAATTACAACAACCGGAAAGGGATTAGGTTTAGAAGAACAGCGAACGATTCGCCAAAACGGAAAAACTCCGTGCAGAACCTCAGTGGGTAAGCGAAAGATCCCGAAACCCCGCCTGACCAGTCGGGCAGGAAGTTCGGGAAGACTTCGCCAAAAGAGGGAATCCACTCGCGGTGAAAGCGAAACCGCTGCCGTTTCCGGACAGCGGCCATTATTCGCAATTACTCAAAACCCTGCTGGTCCTGAGGTTTCGTTGAAATCAGGTTGAAAAGAATGCCGCCGCCCCAAGCGGCAGCGGCTGGCATTCAATCATGGGTCAATAGGTCGCGGTTATTAATATCCTGGATTCTGGATCAGGTTTTCGTTTACATCAACAGCCGAAGTTGGCAATGGGAACAGTTCTTTCTTGGCATCGGTAGCCGGTTTTTCCTGGTAGGCCTCGGTAAACTTGCCAAAACGGATCAGGTCCTGGCGGCGCAGTCCTTCCCAGTACAGTTCGTAGCCGCGTTCTTTCAGCAGGTCATCCAGCGTAACCGAAGTCAGTGCAGGTAATGTTTTGCCGGCAGCGCTTCGTTTCGAGCGCAGGAAGTTGATGTCGGCCAATGCCCCGTCTTCATTCCCGTCCCTGAATTTGGCCTCGGCCCGGATCAGGTAAATATCCGAGATGCGCATGATGGGCACATCGTTGGGCGAGGAGAACTGACGTTCGGTGGCCGGGTTGGGTGCAAACTTAATCACCCGGATACCGGCATTCTCAGCCGAACTCGCCAGGTTGATTTCCGGCACGAAGATCAGCGGGTTGCCATTTCGTTGTTCCAGGGCCGTTCCGTCCAACCCGTACTGTTGTCCATGCAAAAAGCCTTGGTTGAATCCGGTTTGGCTTTTAATGCGGTCGTCGTAAAAACGGGCATCATTTTCCATGTCCCAGGTTTGGAAAAACGTTGAGGTAGTTGATGGCCCGTTCCAGGTACTGGTGATGTTACCAAACACCTGCGAATAGTGCAGGGTAAAGTTCACCCAAACGCTGCCGCTGCCCATATCCACATTGTCGTCCATCGGAACGCGCAGGATAAATTCGGGATGGTCGGCCACATCTTTCTGGAACATGGTCCAGTAGTCGTCGGCCACGGTGTACACGCCCGAGTTGATCAGCTGGTCGCAGTAGGTAATGGCATCGGCCCATTTGGCTTCGCCGGCATACACCTCGTAGTTCAGGTAAATTTTGGCAAGCAGGGCTTGGGCAGCGCCAACCGTTACCCGTTCTGAACCCACTTCGGCCTTTGTTTTCAGGTTAGGCATGATGGCTTTGATTTCTTCAATAATGAAATCAGCAGCCGCTTTGCGGTTCATCACCATGGGCGACACGGAGAAATCCAGTTCATCGGCCTCGCGGTAAGGAACCTGTCCAAACAAATCGTTGATCAGGTACATGTAGTAAGCACGCAGGAAGCGGGCTTCGTTGATGTATTGCTCGGTGGTGGCTGTTTGCGGAAACTGCCCGATATAATAGATGGCGGTGTTGGCCCGCGAAACTCCTTGGCTGAGTGCATCCCAAACGTTTTTCATCCGGATGTGGTCGGCATTCCAGGTGTGCAAGTGGAGTTCCATCCAGGCGCCGTTGTCGTACCAGTCGGTGCCTCGGGTCGGGATAACGACTTCGTCGGTTGATACTTCCTGCAAGGCCCAGTAGTCGTACCACTCAATGGTGCGGCGCAGGCTTCCGTATGGCGGGTTGATGAGGGCTTCGATGTTTTGCGGGTTATTGATCAGTTCGGCGCCCAGTTGTTCGTCCAGTACATTTTCTTCCAGGTCGGTGCACGCAACGGTGCCGAGCAGCCCCAGTGCTGTGAAGAATAGAATAAATTTATATGGTTTCATCTTTTTTTCGGATTTAGGTTCTGATTAAAATTGAAGGTTTAAACCAAAGGTGAAGGTCCGCGGTTTCGGATAAGCGGTGTAGTCGATCCCCATCGAGGGAACGCCGTTTTCGTCGGCAGCCACGTTTACTTCCGGGTCGTAACCGGTGTAGTCGGTAAACAGCAGCAGGTTGTTGCCGGTGACATACACGCGGGCGCTGTTCAGCCATTTAACCGATTTTGTGTTGATGGTGTAGCCCACAGTAACATTGGCCAGGCGCAGGAACGAGCCGTCTTCGATAAAACGGGACGAGAAGGCGTTCGAGTTGTCCGGGCTTTCGTTGGATTCGAGCACCGATTTGAGCACGTTGTTCCCTTTGTCCAGCGGGCCTTTCAGGAACAAGGCGTTGGCCGTGTTGTTGTAAACGACATTTCCTTGCGAGCCATACCAGAACATGCTGACATCAAGACGTTTGTATTTCAGTTTCGAGCTTAGACTGTAGGTGTAGTCGGGCAATGCCGAACCCAGCGACTCTTTCACTTCAACACCGTTAGCATCTTTTTTGTAAATGCTCATGCCATTGCTGTCCAAACCTTCCCATACCATGCCGTAGAATGTACCTACCGGTTCGTTGTTGGTGATAATCTGCACGCGGGTGCCCGAGAGTCCTTGTCCGCTGGCATTTCCGGTTTCAATCAACTTAACCGGCAAATCCTTCACTTCGTTTTTGACATAAGCAATGTTGAAGCCAAGGTCCCAGGAAAGGTCGTTTTTATCAATCAACAAACCGTTCAGACCCAGCTCGATCCCGTTGTTGACAATTTTCAGCTCGGGTACATTCTGCATTTGAGTTGCTGTTGCTGCCGGTGCTTTGGAATACACTTCCAACAACACATCCTTTGTTGATTTATTGAATAGATCAATTGTTCCGGAGAGCCTGTTTTCAAAGAAACCAAAATCAATCCCAAGATTGCTTTGCAGGGTGGTTTCCCATTGTATTTCCGGGTTCGGGGTTCTGATAAAAGTGATTCCCGGGCTAAGTACTCCATTGAAATATCCATTTGCGGAAGGGGTTGTTCCAACTGCCAGCAACGAAAGTTTATTTCCAATTTCCTGGTTTCCGGTCAATCCCCATCCCAAACGTAGTTTCAGGTTGCTCAATTTGCCGGATCCTTGCAGGAAGTCTTCTTCGGATACCCTCCAGGCAAAAGCGGCAGAGGGGAAAAACCCATATTTGTTGTTTTCGCCAAATTTGGATGAACCATCAAAGCGTCCGGTGAACGTGAACATATACTTGCTTTTGAAGCTGTAGTTTACACGACCGAAGAAGGATTGCAGTTCGTTTTCGTAGGCAGAAGAGTTAACGGTAGCGGATGAAAAATTACCGTATTGCAAGTTGTCGGTATATTTGATTTCATCTACTTCAAAGCCATTAACGTTCATTTCGGTGGTGCTCACTTTGAAAAACTGATAGGCATGACCAGCCAAAAAATTGAAGGAATGCTCATTGATTTCTTTCAAGTAGGTAACATAGTTTTCGATCAAACGGCTACTTGCTGTAATACCATTGATATCGGCCTCGCCTTTATTGGCCAGGTAGCTCAGTTGCTTGTCCTGGTTCACCCGGCGTTCGGCCACGGTGCGGTCAAAACCCACGTTTAGCTTGTATTTCAGATTTTTGATGATTTCGTACTCTGCCGACATGTTAGAGATAATCCGGTCGGTTTGGGTTTCGTCATCCACCAAATTGAGCATGGCTGCCGGATTTCGTTGGTCTTTGGCATGTTGATAATACGTTCCGTCCGGGTTAAATATCTGATAGGTTGGGTTCGATTTCAGTGCAGTCAAAATCAGGTCGCCTTCGTATCCCGAACCGCTTTGTTCGGTAATCGGTGCGCGGAAGTCAGTGGTATGCGAGGCAATCAAACTTCCGGTCAGGTTTAGTTTGCCGTCGAATGCCTTCTGGGTGACATTGATTTTCCCGTTCAGTTTTTCCTGCCCGGTTGTTTTCACGATCCCTTCCTGGTCGAGGTAGCCCAGCGAGGCATGATAGGTGAAGTTTTCGGTGCCTCCGCCATACGACAAGTTGTGGCTCTGGGTAATGCCGGTGGCGTAAATTTCATCCTGCCAGTCGATGCTGGCCCCTTTGTCCAACAGCTTGGTGCCATCGGCTTTGGTGTACGAGCGGAATTCATCAGCAGTCAGGATGTCCAGTTTTTCGCGTATTTGCGAAATACCGGTGTAGCCATCGTAGGTGATGGTGCCTTTGCCTTGTTTCCCTTTTTTGGTGGTGATAATAACCACCCCGTTAGCGCCGCGGGCCCCGTAAATGGCGGTTGACGAAGCGTCTTTCAGGATGTCGATCGACTCGATGTCTTCCGGGTTCAGGAAGCTGATCGGGTTTTTGGTGGCGCCGCTGCCATAGCCGGCTGCGCCCCCGCCGGTTGGGGTAACATCGGCATTGTCCAAAGGAATGCCGTCAACCACGTACAACGGTTCCTGTCCCGAACGGATGGAGTTGGACCCACGAATCCGGACCGACATGCCGGTGCCGGGTTCACCACTGTTTTGGGTGATGTTTACCCCTGAAATGCGGCCCTGCATCATTTCGATGGGCGAAGTGGCCACGGCCTTGTTCATGTCTTCTTCGGTCAAACGGCTCATCGCGCCGGTGAGGTCGCTTTTGCGCTGAACACCATAACCCACGGCCACAATTTCATCCAGCTCCAGCACATCTTCGCGTAGCTGCACATTGAATACTTTTTGTGTTCCGATAGCCAGTTCCTCTGTCTGAAACCCAACGAACGAGAACTGCAGCGCCTTTCCTCCCTCCGGGATGGTGAGCGTAAAGCTGCCATTGAAATCGGTGATGGTGCCCACGGTGGTGCCAACAACCAGCACGGTAACGCCCGGCAATGGCTCGCCGGCCACGTCAACCACTTTCCCTCTAATTTCGTTGTCTGGCTGTTGGGCCGCAGCTAACCGACTGAGGTCTTCGCGCTGGGTGATGACAATTTGCCGGTCTTTAATTTCGTAGCCGAGTTTGGAACCGGCAAATAACTGGTCCAGCACTTTCTCAACCGGTGAGTTTTTAACGATGATGCTTACCTCTTCAGACACATCAACCAAATCGTCCGAATAAACGATGATAAATTCGCTGTTTTGTTCAATTTCGTTAAAAACCTGTTTAATGGTGGTGTTTCTCAGGTTGAGAGAAAACTTGGTGTTTTGCGAGTAGCTGCCGCCGACAGCCGTGAAAACACTCATCAGAAGTAGGACAACAGATAACCTCATAACAAGGAACATTTTTTTGAACCGTTCATTTGGAAGAAAGGTCCGTGCATAAAACATTTTTTTCATAAATTTGAAACGTTTAGTTTAACGACTAATAAAACCCATGGTTTTGACCGGTAAGTGCCGCTACACTTTCCGGTTTTTTTATGGTTTCTTATTTTCTTACGATCACAAAATCACCGTTGCTCTTCTTGGTCCAGTCAATGGGTACAGTCAGTTTGATGATGTTCAGTACCTCTTCCGGACTCCCTTTCAGGTCGAGCTTGCCGGAGATGAGATAGCCTCCCGCCAGAGGGTCTTTCATCTCTATTTGAATGTTGTAATACCGTTCTACTTTTTTGATCACGCGAACCAAATCTTCGCGGTCGGTTTTCAGGATGCCGTCTTTCCATGACGTGTACATGCTCACATCCACAGTTTTGATATTTGCCACGCCGTCTTCCTTGTTAAGGCTGATCTTTTGGTTGGGCTTCAGGATGACTTCCTCGCCGGAATGAGCAAACTTTTTACTGACCACTTCCAGCGCAACGCTGCCTTCTTCCAGAATGGTTTCCACAACCGGATCTTCCGGGTAGGCCGAAACATCGAAACGGGTGCCCAACACTTTCACGTGCATATCGGCTGTGCGCACAATAAAGGGTTTGTTGGGGTTTTTGGCCACATCAAAATAAGCTTCGCCAATCAGCACCACTTCCCGTTTCTTTCGTTGGAAGGTGGACGGATAAATCAACTGGCTGCCGGCATTCAGCCAAACCAGTGTACCGTCCGATAGCTGGATCATCGATTTCTTGCCATAGGGAATGATGACCTTGTTCATCACCTCGCGCCCGGCAGCCTGATTTTGCAGGATGGTGTCGTTGTTCACGATCAGTTGGTTACCGGAGCTGTTATACGAAATTTCAGACTCTTTCTTTTCGAGCGAGATTTCCGATCCGTCGGACAGGATGATTTTGGCCTCGCTGCTGGTGGTCGCCGGAACCGAAGCCAAATCGAAATGGGTTTGCTCCCGGCTTTCATACAGATAATAACTGATGCCGCCTGCCAGGAAAACCACCAGCAAGATGGCAGCATACTTGAGAACATTCAGCCACCGCGAAGTTCCCGGGCTGCGGAAAGTTTTCAGGATGTTGTTCCAGATGTCGTAAGTTTCATCCAAACTCAGCCTTTCCCGTTCGTGCTGAAACATGCCAAACACAAACTTGGCCTCATCGATCGTGGCTTTTTTTTCTGGATGCTCTTGCAGAAAAGCGTTCCAGAACTTGTCTTGCTCTTCTGTGGGATCGAGCAACCATTGGATGAAGGAATCATCTGCTAAAAAATCCTCGGGAGTGTATTTCGTGTATTTGTCCATTTCAATCAGGTTCTGCACACAAAAGGCACGAACCCGATTTCTGTTGATACGATTTGATGGGATTTTTTACTGCTGTAAAACACCTTCCCCGGTTTTTCGGAAGATGCAGAGCAAAATCTGGCTGAAATAATTGGACTTTTCGGCCAAAATTTCGCGCAGCTTGCTGATGGCCCGGTGGATGAGCGCCCGTGCCGATTGATAATTCAGGTTGAGGATCACCGCGATTTCTTTGTAGTCCATGCCCCGGGTAAAACGCAGGTAAATGGCTTCTTTTTGCCTGGCGGTGAGCGATTCGATGGCCGAAATCAGCGCCTCTTTCTGCTCTTCTGTCAGTTCAAACTCGCTGTGGTCGAAACTTTGCAGAAAAGAAATCTCGAACCGTCCACTGTTGTCCGAGTCAAACTCCCGGTATTTCAGGCTTTTTTGGATTTCGCGCACCAATTGGCGTTTTAGCGCCTTGAACAGGTAAAGCTGGATATTGTCGGTTGGGGACAGCGATTGACGGTTCCGGATGATGGTGCAAAAAACATCCTGGATACAATCCTTCACCAGGCTGCGGTCGGGTGTGATTTTACTTCCATAATCATATAACGCGTTTACATATCTCAGGTAAATGAGAGATAACACCTGATTATTTCCATGAAGAAATTTGGTCCAGAGTTCGTGGTCGTTTCCCTTGGAGTATTCAATCATTGGATGTTGGTTAGTTTAGTTGAGCGAAATTAATACAAGTTTCCGTTCAAAATGCCCGAAGCCCAACTGCTGTTCAGCAAATGTTTTTCAAATGTGGATTTCCGTGTTGGTGGGCAAGGCTGTAAAAAGTCAGTCAATTATTTCATATTGAGTTAACCTTGTTCAGAAATAATTCACAAACCAGCAGGTTTTCAGCTCGTTTTGATAGACTTTTATTGATTTTGGCATAACTGCCGCTTAATAGTGGTTCAGCAACTTTACCGGTGAATAACTGAAGAAATATATGAAAGCCAGAAAGCTGGAAGTAGCTGTCATCTCCGATCTCCACCTTGCCACCCATGCCTGTAAAGCCAAAAATGTGCTGAAATACCTCAAGTCGATCAATCCCGGTATTCTTGTGCTTAACGGCGACATCATCGATTCGTGGCGCTTTAGCCGGAACTATTTTCCCAAATCGCACCTGAAGGTAGTGCGCCAGTTGATCAAGATGCTCGAAAAAGGTGCCCACATTTTCTACATTACCGGCAATCACGATGAGTTTTTGCGCAAGTTCAACCAAACGCGGATGGGTAATCTGAAAATTGTGAACCAACTGATTTTAGAACTTGACGGTAAAAAAACATGGATCATCCACGGCGATATTTTCGACCACATCATTCATCAGGCCAAATGGCTGGCCAAGTTTGGCGCTGCCACCTACGGGCTACTTACCATCATCAATAAGGCGATAAACCTGTTTTTCCGTCTTTTCGGGAAAAGGGAAATCCTCATTTACAAAAGCATCAAAAAACGGTTAATCCGTGAAAAGCCCCACTTGTCGCGTTTTGAAAATGCGGTTTGCAGGGTGGCGTCCGAGCGCGACTACCAAACGGTCATTTGCGGGCATACACACGTTCCGCGCGACAAGCAAATGCTGAATGAAAACGGAACGGTTCGTTACATCAACTGCGGCGATTGGGTGGAGCACCTCACCGCCGCCGAATACAACGAAGGCAAGTGGTCGTTGGTCCACTTTGTGGATGATGAGGATGAAAACATGGCCGACGAACCCGATATTCCGGACAAAAAGCAACTGTACCAGTCGCTCTTTCGCGAGCTGGCCATTGCCAATATGTTATAAACGATGTCAATCTTAATTATTACAAACACAATTCATGCAAAATAAACGACTGAAAATTCTTTATGCCATCCAGGGAACCGGAAACGGTCATCTGGCCCGGGCCACCGAAATTGTTCCCCTGCTGAAACAAATGGCCGATACCGATGTGCTGGTGAGTGGCATCCAGGGAGACATCCAATTGCCTTTTCAGGTAGATTACCAATTGTATGGCATCAGTTTTATTTTTGGGAAGAAGGGGGGCGTGAGCATCCGCGAAACGTTGATGAAATTGAAACCCTGGCGTTTCCTGCGCGACCTGGTGAAACTGCCCGTAAGTCAATACGATTTGGTGCTGTGCGACTTTGAGCCGGTTTCGGCCTGGGCCTGTCGTTTGAAGGGCAAGCCGTGCATCGGGCTGAGCCACCAGAATGCGGTATTGCAACCGCTGGCCCCCAAACCGAAGAAAACCGACTGGTCGGGCCGTTTCATCCTAAAACATTACGCACCGGCCAAGACGAAATACGGCTATCATTTTACATCGCTCGACGAAAATAACTTTACACCCGTGATCCGCCCCGCCATCCGGCAGGCCCGTCCGACGGATAAAGGTCATTACACGGTTTACCTGCCCGCCTACAGCAACGAAGAAATTGAAGCCGCTTTGTCGGCTTTCCCGCAAATTCGCTGGGAAGTTTTTTCGAAACACAGTCGTGAAACCTATCAGAAAGGCCATATTCTTTTTCGTCCGGTTTCTCTGGATGGTTTCAGCGAATCGTTTGTCAATTGCCGGGGTATCCTTTGTACCGCGGGTTTCGAAACGCCTGCCGAGGCCATCTTTATGGGCAAAAAATTATGCGTCATTCCCATGAAGAACCAATACGAGCAGGCCTGCAATGCTGCTTTTCTGGAAAGTATGGGTATTCCGGTGCTGCCTTCACTTCATGGTCAAACCGAGGCCATTGGTCGCTGGCTGAAAAAGCCCGTAGCGCTGAAAATTAATTATCCCGACGAAACAGCTGCTATTCTGAAACGAACCATGCTGAACCAGCTTGAAAAATCCGGAGGGAAGGTTGAGGTCAACCAACTTTTAACGGAGAACTCCACAACGAAAAACGTGATTCACAGAAAGTCAGAAAAGTTACTATCTGCTTTATAAACCCGAAGATGCAACAGATTCAACAAAACCTTACGGATATGAAAACCCGAATTGCGATCGTGATATTGTTTTTGTTCATTTTGGGCACCTTTTTGCTTCCAGGAATGGCCAGCTTTGAACGAAAAATAGCCATTGCGGCTCCGCAGGAAGTTGTCTTCAAACAAGTGAGTGATCTGTGCAGCTGGGGAAAATGGTCAGGGTTGACCCCGAACTGCCCGGCTGACGAAGTCAACTATTTGAATGCCGGCCCCGGCTGTTTGGCAGGCTACAGCTGGGAAACCTCCGCTCAAACCCGCAAAGTGGTCGTTACGGCTGCTGCACCTTGCGACTCGGTGCTTGTTGTGATGGACTTTATGCGTCACAGTCAGGCAACCACCTGTTTTCGCTTTACCGAAGAAAACGGTACTACTACAGTGATCTGGCAAATGGAGGCCGATTTGGGCAACAACCCGCTTAGCCGATTGTCGGGCTTGTTTTTTAACCACTTGCTTGGTCCCGACCTGGAATGTGGGCTCAAAAAACTGAAAAAAATAACCGAAGCAGAAGCAGCGCACCGACAACAAATTGCCGGACGGCAAAACTAAGCTCAATCTTTGCTTAAAAATGACTTTTATCTTACAGCTTGAAGGTTATTCGCTGGTTTAATTCTTTGTGTGAAGAGAGGGCGAAGATTTGTTCTCAGGCTCGGTTGATGTTGATAATCAGAAATAAAACTGTTAACTTGAAGCAAAATCGCTTCGCAGCGGTTTTTACGTTGCGAATCAAGTTTTCAAGTATCAACATTAAAAATGAAATGAAATGAGAACCCTGGTAAGACTGCTGGCTGCACTATTTTCCGTAATTCTTTTCCTGCTCATCGTTGCCTATTTTCTTCCTCGTGAGGTTCAACTCGAACGAAGTATCGGCATACATGCCCCTGCCCGGGTCGTGTTCAACCAGGTTAACGACTTGTATTCCTGGGACAAATGGTCGGTTTGGAACCAGTTGGACCCAGGGATGGAGATCACCTACCAGAATGGAGGCATTGGTGAAAAGGCAGCCTACTCGTGGAAAAGCAGCCATCCGAAAGTTGGCGATGGAAAGCTTACAATTACCGGTTCATCGCCCTATGATTCAATCCGGTTGGCGCTGGAATTCGGGGAGGAGTCTCCTTCGGAAAGCTGGTTTCGTTTTTCGGAAGAAGATGAACAAACCACTGTCGTTTGGGGATTTGGCGCGGATATGGGGATGAATCCGCTTGCCCGATGGATGGGGCTTTTCATTAACCGCATGGTAGGTCCCGATTTCGAAAAAGGACTACAAAACCTGAAAACCGTTTCCGAAATTATCGTTCAGGAAGGACGTCCGATTGTGGAGCTTGTCACGCTGCCGGCATTCAACTACGTCAGCCTGCGGAAAACCGTCACATCGGACGAAGTTTCTGATGAAATGGGGGCGATGTATGGAAAACTGACTCAGTATATTAATAATCATCAGTTGCTGATGACCGACATGCCTTATGCGATCTATCATAAAATAGATAATGGGGTGATTGACCTGGAAGCAGGCATCCCGGTTGACCGGTTTACCGAACCGGAAGGAGAAGTACTGGCTGGAAATTGGGAAGCTGGCAACTATGCCCAGGCTGACCACATCGGCTCGTACGAAACGCTGGGTGAGACGCACGAGTTTATTCAGCAATGGATCACCGGTCATCATTTCACGATCAGCGGCGGGCCGATGGAAAAATACCTGACCGACCCGCAATCGGAACCCAACCCAAAAAAATGGATCACAGCCATTTATTACCCGATAAACTGATTCCGCACCGTTTTAGGGAATGATGTCGGCAGGGAGGAAATCGTCGAGCCAGGGAAGTTTGCCGTATTGGTTTTCCAGGCTCTGCCTGGTCTGCCGGTAAAGTTGCTGTTGCCCGGTTTCGTAGTACCCTTTCATGATAAAAACTTCGGTTAGCACCCGCAGAAAGTTACATTTTTCCCGATCCTGCTTGAACAGGCCCAGTGCCTTGCGGTAAACCTGGATGGCTTGTTTCTTATCGCCGCCAAAAAGGACCGGGCGGTTGTACAGCGAATTTCCTTCTTCGAGCCAGGCTTGGGGCTCCTCCGGGCCAAGTTGCACGGCACGCTGGATAGACGATTCTACTTTTGGCCCCAGAAGTGGGGCTTTGTACATGGCCAAACCGATTTCGAAAGCCTGAAAAGCAGCTTTCAGGCTGTGCAGCCGGGCATCCTGCGGGTGCTTTTCCAACAAAGGTTCCAGTTGTGAGCGGGCAGCCTGCAATACGTTTTTGATTTTCGACTTCTGGTCGGTCCCAAAATAATAGCCAATGAGTCCATAGCGGGCTTGCAGGGCAACCAGCATCCAGTCCAGTTCTTGTGGGTGATTGGCTTCTATTTCTTCGGCCCATTCCAGCCACGGTTCCATATCTCCTTCCAGGTAGGCGTGGAAGTATCGGCAGCGGTAATCCTTCAGGTTTTGTGCCGGTGCAACAAAATTCAGCATGACAAGGATAACGGTAAGCAGCTTTAAATATTTATGGAACGACCTTTCCATTTTCCGGTATGATTGATTGCTAGACAAATATTATGAATCATGACGTGCGTAAAGAAAAACATGTTGAGCGGATGAAAGAGCAAGCTCGTACATACTGACTGGCGACTTGCCCAGGCCACCAAAAGGCGGTTAAGAAGTAAAATGACCAGATAAACGATAAATCCGGCAAGGCCAAACGATAGAAAAATGACGGCCGGAGCAGTCATTAATCCCAGCCAGAAAAGAACCATCAACAGTCGGCTGCCCAGAAAAAATTCATGCACATTGCGCGAGAACCCTTGCAGCCCTTCCTGGTAGCTGGTGTACATACGGCAATAAACATCCTGGTTGCCGAGTAAAACCGCCACCCGTTTCCCGGCCTGTTTCATCCGGCGGACCATCCAGATATCTTCCACATGCTTGTCTTTCACTTGCTCATGCCACTGATTTTCGTGATATTCCGTGGCGGAAAATAGCATAAATTGTCCGTTGGCTGCGGCAAACAGTGGATTTTTCATATTCAGGACGAAAGGGAGCGGCAATAAATTCAGTAAGGCCCAGTTCATGAACGGAACACTGACCTTTTCGGCTGTCGTTTGCATTTTCTGTTGCGGGAAGATGGACAATAAAGTCAACCGGTGCGACCGAAAATAGGCCAGCGCCTTTTGAAGTGCTTGCGGCGAGAGGGAAATATCGGCATCTATAAACAACAGGTAATCGCCGGTGGCTTTTTGAGCCAACTGGTGGCAGGCGAAATTTTTGCCGGTCCAGGATGGCGGCAGCGGTTCGCCCCGGAAAAAGTGGAGGCGACTGTCTTTGGATTGCCACTCTTGCAACAGGCTTGCAGTTTTATCAGTCGACTGGTCGTCGCATACCCACACTTCAACGTTGGGATAATCCAATTGCAGCAGAGAATGCAGCAGCCGGGGAAGGTTATTCTCCTCATTTCGTGCAGGAACCAGGATGGATACGCGGGCGAGATCAACTTTCGTTGCTTCGCTCAGGTATGGCTGGCTGACTGCATTAACCAGGGCGATCAGTGTGCGGACGATCAGAAAACCCAGTAAGAACCAGGAAAGCAGAATTAGGTCATTCATGTTGTTTGTTTATGCATTGTTCCTGAAAAATCCGGTAGGCTGTCTCCATGCCGGTGGCAGAAGTTTCACCCGCATAACGCTGCAAATATAAGCGAACCATTGGCTTGGGACGGCTGAAGTAATCGACCAATACCACGCAAAAGTAAACCTGCACAGCTGTTTTGGCCTGTTGAAGTATGCGGGAGGCCCCTTTTTTAAACCGAACAGGATGCACATGTTGCGACTGTATTTCTCCTTGTGGATACAGGCAGACCAGGTTTTGCGGGTTATTTAGCTGTCGGGCGGCATACGTTACGGATTGTACCAAATCGCGCGATTCCGGTTGAACCGAAAAAGCGCCGCACCGATTGATGAACATGCGCTTCCGAAGCTGTTTTTCCAGCATCATCACGTGAAATTTCTTTTTGAAAAAACGGCGACTCAGGTAAAACGACCAGTAGCCGTCCCACCAGCTAAAATGATTTTGCAGCAAGAGGACAGGTTTTCCGGGTTCAGGTTCATCTCCTTCGATGGAAATCCCGCGAAAGTGCATCTTCATTTTCAGCCGAAAATAAAGATCGAAAAACCAGATGGCCAGCAGATGGTGACGGGCAGAAATCATAGGCCAACCTCCTGTTTGCGTTTGTCTTTTTCGCGGAACAATTGCCACCACGGCACACGCGGCATTTCGTGGTGTTCCCAGTGATAGCCAAAAAAATAGCAGCTCAGCATGGCCCACCAGTGCGGTCCGCTTTGGCTTCGTGCGCGATGGGGCTCCATGTTTTCGAGATGCGGCTTGCGGTGGGGCAGGTACGTTCCCACAAAAAACAGCTGAAAGGTGGCTAGTACGGCGGGCACGATCCAAAATACAATCAGGCTGGCATTGTCGAACCAAATCTTCAATAGATTGAAAGCAACAGCCATAAACAGAAACTGCCAGATGGTGGCATATCGCCTCAGAAAAACAAACCACCAAACTAAGAAATTTTGCGAGCTTATGTAATAATCGGGGTCTTTTTCGCTGGCCGGATACAGGTGGTGTTGATAGTGGTTGGTTCGCAGTTTTTGGTACGAAAGGCCTGCAAACAACAGCGACGAGATCCATCCGACGATGGTGTTCACATACAGGCGCTTGCTCACCAAGCCATGCATGGCATCGTGCCCGGTGATGAACAGCCCGGTGTATAAATAGGCTTGCAGCAACACATGCACATACATCCATCCCGACGAGAGGGCAACCGGCACCAGGAGCAGGCTGTACAGCAGGTGTGCAGCCCAGCAAAGCAAAACGATTATGGCAATAAGGATTCCCATGCTGTTGGTTTTAAAATGAAATTTAATACGAGAAAAAACAGGAACTGGATCAGCAAAATCCAAACCGCCAGTTTGTTTCTCAGTTTTACCTTTAAAAAGTACATCACAGCAAAAATCAGGCACGAAATCAGGTACCAGTCCAGATAGTTTTTTAACGGTATTTGTTCGCCGGCCCACTGCCACATATTCAGTGATACCGCTACCGGTTCCATCACAAAATCAAACAGTACCATCAGCAGGGCGCCTGCAAAGGGTATCAGTCTTCCCAAATTGAGTGGCGCCAGCAAAACGTAAACGCCATACGAGAGCACCAGCCAGTTGATGCCAATCAGTATCGGGGTTTCGAGCAGTTTGAGTCCTAGTGTCGGCCCGTACCAGTAATGGCCAAACAGCCACTGCGTATGTACCCCAATGAGTTCGGCAACAAATCCGATGAAGGCAACACTGGACAGTACAAGTACTGTTTTCAGGTCCCAACCTTCATGCGCCAAAAGCAGCATAGCAAAAGTGAGTAGCAGGTTGAGCGGAGTGAGGTTCGCAAAAAGCGAATAGCTCCACTGCATCGAAAATCCGGCAATTCCGACCAGATAAAGGATTACCAGCACTAGCTTTAGCCTTTTTGTGATTTCAGGTTTATTCATGTTTTTCAGTTAACTGTTCTTCCACGATTTCGGCAACAATGTTGGCCGACGACAAACACAGCGGAATCCCGCCACCCGGATGCACGCTGCCTCCTGAAAAATAAAGGCCCTGGATATCGCGCCTGAAATTCGGGTGACGGTTGAACGCCGAAAATGGGCTGTTGGAACTTGGCCCGTACATGGCCCCCTGAAACGAACCGGTACGTGTTTCAATTTTTACGGGGTCGAGTATTTTTTCAAACAAAATCTGGTTTTCAATTTCCTCATGAAGCATCCGCTGCAGCTTTGCCAAGATGTTTTTTCTGGTTTTCTGCCGAAGTTCCTCCCAATTTTGACCGTTATGCTCCGGTGCATTCACCATCACAAACCAGTTTTCCATGCCTGCCGGTGCATCTGCCTCGTTTCCTTTACTGCTGATAAAAACGTAAACGGTGGGATCATCGGAGATGGTTTTCGTTTCGAACAGACACGAAAACTCGTGCCGGTAGTCCTGGCTGAAAAAAATATTGTGCAGCTCCAATTCCTGAAAACGCTTTTTCATTCCCCAATAGAAAATGAGGGCCGAGGATGACCGTTCTGTACGCTCCATTTTCTTTAGCCGCCTGGAATCGGGTAACAGCGTTCTGTAAAAATGATGAATGTCCACATCGCTGACAACCAGGTTGTAGCTGCGATCTTCACCCTTCACTCGCAGCCCGGAAACACTTTTCTTCCCTGCGATTACCGACTCCACCGGAGTGTCGTAGAAAAAACGGACACCTAACCGATTGGCCTGGGCCAGCAGCGCTTCCACAAGCTGGTACATGCCGCCAGCCGGGAAATAGGCCCCCAGGTTGTGCTCCAGATGCGAAATCACACTCAGTGTGCCGGGTGTTTTGTAGGGATTGGAGCCATTGTACGTAGCGTAGCGGTCGAACAGCTGAATGATCCGCGGGTCGGAGAATGCTTTTTGGTTTAAGCCATGCAGGGTCGAAAACGGTTTCAGCCGGAAAGCTTGCAGCGCACGCACCAGGTTGGGCCACGTAAATAGTTTGCGAAACCGGTGAATGGAATTGAAGATGAAGATGGGCGCCGTCAGCCGGTAAATTTGTGCCGCTTGTTTCAGGTAGCGCAGAACCCGTTTTGCCGGGACCTGTGTTTTTTGTTCCACTTCGGTTGCAAACTTTTCCACATCGGCAAATGCAGAAAGCCGGGTCCCGTCGTCAAAAAAATATTGGGTCACCACATCGAGTTTTCGATATCGAAAACGAAGGTCTTCGTCCAGCAACTCGTCCACCAGGTGCGGCAAGGTAAACAAGGAGGGGCCGGTATCAAAGCGAAAACCGTCCTGCCGAAACTCATTCAGCTTTCCGCCAGCCTGGGCGGATTGTTCAAATACCTCAACCTGGTAGCCCAACCGGGCCAGTCGGATGGCTACTGCTATTCCGCCGATTCCCGCTCCTATGATTCCTGCTTTTTGCTTCATGGTTCCAGCAATTTCGTAAATTTATTCAGGCGGTGAAAAAAAATGATCATCTACTTAAAACATTTTCCGCCTTATTTGTTTAATGATCTAGAATATTTATTAAACACATGAAGAAAAAAGTCTTAATAATCGGAACCGGCTTGGCGGGTTTGTCAACCGCTCTGCGACTTTCAACTGATGGGTACGAGGTGGAAATGATCGAAAAATATCATCGCCCCGGTGGCCGTCTGAATTTACTCGAAAAGAACGGATTTAAATTCGACATGGCCCCTACTTTTTTCAGCATGAGTTACGAGTTTAAAGAACTGGCCGAGTATTGCCGCATGCCCATGCCGTTTGAGTTTGTAGAGCTGGATCCGTTGTATGCTGTTCACTTTGAGGGTGATTCGCGAAGCTATTTGATATATAAAAACCTGAAAAAACTGGCCGCCGAGTTTCAATTGGTAGAACCTGATATGGAAAGGAAAGTGGCTCGTTTCCTGAAAGCCGCAGGTGAAATTTTTCACGACACTGAAAATATCGTCATCAAGCAGAATTTTGACAGTCTCTTTTCCTATCTGCTTCAGCTTACCCGTGTTCCGATTAAGCATGGACCCAAAATGTTTTATTCGATGTGGCGGGAGATGGAAAAAAACTTCGACTCGTTTGAGGTGAAAGTGATTTTTTCGCTGGTGGGTTTCTTTTTGGGCGCCACGCCGTTTGATACGCCTGCCGTTTATTCCATGCTGAATTACACCGAGCTGGTACACGACGGGTATCACAATGTGAAAGGCGGCATGTATAAGATTGTGGAGGGCTTGGTGGATGAACTCAACAAACGCGGTGTGAAGATGCATTTTGGCGTTGAGGCAGATCGTTTCGAGAGAAACCATACGGGAGTTTCAGCATTCATTGATAAAGCCGGAAAGCGCTGGGAAGCCGATCTTTTCGTGGTGAATGCCGATGCAGCTTCTTTTCGGGGACAGGTTTTAGGGCGACCTAAGTTTTCACCCGAAAAACTAGACAGCAAAAAGTGGACGCTGGCCCCACTGACCATTTATCTGGGGCTGGATACCAAGGTGACGAACATGTATCATCACAATTATTTTCTGCGCCGGAACTTTGAAGAATACGCGAACAAAATATTCAAAAACAGCATTAAACTGGACAAGCCTTATTATTACGTCAACATCCAGTCGATGCACAATCCGGCATACGCGCCCGAAGGGAAGGAGAGTGTTTTCATTTTGTGCCCGGTGCCCGATTTGCGCTATAAAAAAGATTGGAGCGATGCCGAAGAGATTGCCGATGCCATTGTGAAAGATATGGGCGAACGTACGGGCTTCGATTTTGCGGCCCACACCGAAACCCGCATCGTGTATCACCCAAAACATTGGGAAAGCATGTTTAACCTGTACCGCGGCAGTGGTCTCGGTCTGGCGCACGACTTGAACCAGGTTGGCGGATTTCGTCCGGCCAATAAAGACGAAGAATTTAATAACCTCTACTACACCGGCGCTTCCACCATCCCCGGAACCGGATTGCCCATGACCGTTATCAGCTCACGATTAGTAACCGAACGAATACATAAAGACCATGGACATCTATCGAAAAAATAACCTGGACTGCAGTCGGATTACGACTCAGAATTATAGCACGTCCTTTTCGTTGGGGGTGCGGATGCTAAACCGGAAATATCGGGCGGGCATCTACAGTATCTATGGCTTTGTTCGCTATGCCGATGAAATTGTGGATACCTTTTTCGATCAGGATCAGCAGCTGATTTTGGACGAGTTCAAGCAGGAAACCTTCAAGGCTATTGAGCGTGGGTTCAGTGTAAATCCCATTATTGACAGTTTTCAGGACGCCGTGCGGCGATATGGCATCGACCGGGAATTGATTGACGCTTTTCTGCTGAGCATGGAGATGGATCTGAATCAAAAAAGCTATGATCCCGAGTTGCTCAAAACTTACATTTACGGATCGGCGGAAGTGGTTGGGCTGATGTGCCTGCGCGTTTTCTATTTCGATGAGCCTGAAAAGTATAAACAGCTGGTGGAACCGGCACGAAAACTTGGTTCCGCTTTTCAGAAGGTGAACTTCCTGCGCGATGCCAGGGACGATTTCGAAAACAAGGGACGCATTTATTTTCAGGACATCGACTTCAATCATTTCGATCAGGCATCGAAACAAAAAATTGAACGCGAAATTGAACAGGATTTCACAGAGGCTTTCCAGGGAATAAAAGCCCTAAAAAAGCAAGTACGGTTTGGTGTTTATCTGGCGTATATATACTACCTGCGCCTTTTCTGGAAGATCAAGCGGGCGCAGCCTGCCCAGATATTAAAACAACGTTACCGCGTATCCAATCCCAAAAAGATGTATCTTTTGGCCAATGCTTATTTTAAAAATGCTTTCAACATCTTTTAAATGGAATGGAAACAATTTACCTACGCCGGTTTGCTGTTGGGGACCATCCTGGTGCCACTTGTATTGAGCTTTGACAGGAAGGTGCATTTTTATACCCGGTGGAAATATATTTTCCCGGCCATCCTGATTACGGCAGTTTTGTTTCTGATTTGGGACGTGAAATTTACCGAAGCCAATATCTGGAGTTTCAATCCGGAATATCTGATCGGCTACCATTTCAGTGGGCTCCCAGTAGAGGAGTGGTTGTTTTTTATCATTATACCCTACGCCAGCCTGTTCATTTACGAGGTGCTCAAAACGTATTTCCCGAGGGTTGAGTTTCCAAACCTTTTTGCCGCGTTCAGCTTGGTTTTGGTCATTGCTTTTGCGGTTTTAAGCCTGACCCACCGGGAGCAGTACTATACGTTCTTCAATTTTCTTTTTGCCGCTGTTTATCTGGGCTACACTGTTTTCCGGAACCGCTTCAAACAGCACCTGACCAAGTTTTATGCAACTTTTCTGATCTCGATGGTTCCCTTTTTGATCGTTAACGGCATTTTAACCGGTCTGCCTGTGGTTGAGTACCATCCCGACCATATCCTGAACATCCGCATGTTCACCATTCCCGTTGAGGATGCCGGATACTTTTTTCTGCTTCTGCTGATGAACACGACCATTTACGAAAACTTGAAGGAACAGCGGTATTACTAAAAGCAGGCTTTCGCCAAAGCTGCCAGCAGGAGATGTCGATTTTGAGAATTGGCGTTGGCCGCTTTTCGTTGTGTTGGATGAAAGTCCCTGATCCGGCGCTTGCCGGACAGGGTTTTCTTGCAGATCAATGATCTTTTTTTTGGGATGCTTTATGCTGAAACAGCAATTTTTACCACTACCTTTCCTGACTTGTCCCCTTTAAAATTAGTGCGGTTGTAAGTGTTTGGTAATCAATGTTTGTTTCTGAAAAAGGGCTAAATTTACCGCACTAAGGGTAGATTTGGTATGAAAATCAGGGTTGTCAAAA
>JBFXGM010000020.1:0-92532 GCA_050178015.1 Mangrovibacterium sp. | reverse complement strand
TGACAACCCTGATTTTCATACCAAATCTACCCTTAGTGCGGTAAATTTAGCCCTTTTTCAGAAACAAACATTGATTACCAAACACTTACAACCGCACTAATTTTAAAGGGGACAAGTCAGGAAAAATCAAAATCCTCCCCGAAGTTTTTCTATTCAGGGAGGATTTTTTTATCGAGCTGACAGTAGGAACTTCAGCCAAGTGCAGCGATGAATTTCTTTCCAGACTGGCCGATTGGCGCTTAACATTTGGGGAAACTTCTGCTGAGTTTCTAATCGCTACTTGAGGTCTGATCGTTGAAGGACGATGATTTAAACTAAACATTAAACTGTATAAATTATGAAAAAGCTTAGTCTCTTATTACTGATTTGTTTCATGGCCTTTGAAGTTTTTGCCCAAAGTGGCTTCAATGGCTTGGATATGAATATGGGCAACTTGTATCGGTTGTCGGACGCGGAAACCCGCTCGATAAGCCCGGAGAATTTCTCCGGGGAAAAAGGCAAGGGCGGGATGGCCAACCCGTCCGACGGCGACCAGCGCAACGTGGCCAATGCCAGTCATGCCGCCCGCGATTTGGGGCAAGGCTGGAAAGTGAACCCGTTCATCATTATCAAGCCGGGTGAAACATTTACCTTGGCCGAAATTGAAGGCCTGGGCGCTATTCAGCACATCTGGATGACCCCGACAGGCAACTGGAAGTTTTCTATTATCCGCATGTATTGGGATGATGAAAAAGAACCTTCCGTTGAAGTGCCGGTTGGCGATTTTTTTGCCATGGGTTGGAATGAATATGCACCCTTGAGTTCGCAGGCCATTTGCGTAAACCCCGGCAGCGCGTTCAACTGCTACTGGCAAATGCCTTTCCGCAAGAAATGCCGGATTACGATGGAGAACATCAACGACCAGGATGAAATGCGCCTGTACTACCAGATTGACTATACGCTGACTGAAGTGCCCGATGATGCGGCTTATTTTCATGCGCAGTTTCGGCGTACCAATCCAAACACCACTTCGGACTACACCATTGTTGACAACATCAAAGGGCAAGGCCAGTTTGTAGGCGTTTACATGGCTTGGGGCGTCAACAACAATGGCTGGTGGGGCGAAGGCGAAATCAAGTTTTTTATGGATGGCGATAAGGAATTTCCCACCATTTGCGGCACGGGCACCGAAGATTATTTCTGTGGCTCGTACAATTTCGACCGGGGCGGGCAGTCCAAGGAATTTACCACGCCTTATGCCGGCTTGCACCAGGTGATCAGGCCCGACGGAACCTACAAATCGCAACAGCGTTTCGGTTTGTACCGCTGGCATATTCTTGATCCGGTGCGATTCAAGAAAGACCTGCGCATCACCATTCAGGATTTGGGCTGGCGGCATGGCGGCCGGTATCTGCCACAAAAATCAGATATCTCATCAGTGGCCTTCTGGTACCAAACCGAACCCCATACCAAGTTTCCCGAATTACCAAGCTGGCAGGAATTGGAGGTGAATTAATTTTTTTCACAGAAGCCAATAGTGGCAGGTTTTGTATGAATGAATTAATTTAGCATTTACTTCAAATACTTCGAACGAACCAATTATGAAAAATTTACTACTTACTACCACTTGCCTGGCTACTGTCACAGCCTGTACTACGGCTAAAAAAGAGGTAACGCCGCAAAAGCCCAATATTTTGATTGTTTATGCAGATGATTTGGGCTTCGGCGATGTTGGCATCAATGGGGCCAAGGGGGTTCAAACACCACATGTTGACCGATTGGCAAAAAACGGTGTCAATTTTACGGATGCACACTGTTCGGCTGCAACCTGCACACCCTCGCGGTATTCCCTGTTGACGGGCAGTTATGCTTTTCGGAACCAGGCTGCCGTTTTGCCCGGCGATGCTCCGCTGATTATCAATCCCAATAAGGGGACGTTGGCTTCCATGTTGAAAGATGCAGGTTACACAACCGGAGTTATCGGTAAATGGCACTTGGGACTTGGCATGGGACAAGTAAACTGGAACGAAGAGGTGAAACCTGGGCCAAGGGAAATCGGCTTCGATTACAGCTTTCTGATTCCGGCAACCGGTGACCGCGTTCCTTGTGTGTTTTTGGAAAACCAACAAGTAGTTGGGGCCGATCCTGATGACCCGATCGCTGTAAGTTATGGTAGCCCGATCGACGGTTTTCCGCTGGGTTCTGAGCACCCGGAACTGCTGAAACAGCTGGCCGATCCGCAACACAGCAACACCATCATAAATGGCATAAGCCGCATTGGTTATATGAGTGGTGGTGAAAAGGCGTTGTGGAAAGATGAAGATTTTCCGTTTGTGTTAACAGAGAAGGCCAAAACATTCATGGCCGAAAATAAGGACAATCCCTTCTTTCTGTATTTTGCTTTTCATGACATTCATGTTCCCCGGGTGGTAAACGAACAGTTTGTTGGCCAAAGCACAATGGGGCCCCGTGGTGATGCTATCGCACAGATGGATTGGTGTGTGGGGCAGCTGGTGAAACAGCTCGAAGATCTCGGTATCGCCCAAAATACGCTCATCATCTTTTCGAGTGACAATGGCCCGGTACTGGACGACGGTTATGCCGACATGGCTGTTGAACTGGTAGGCGACCACCAACCGGCTGGCCCTTTCAGAGGGGCTAAATACTCGATTTATGAGGCCGGCACACGGATGCCCACCATTGTTTACTGGCCTGGAACCGTAAAACCCGGGATAAGTTCGGCCATGCTCACGCAGGTTGATTTGTATGCTTCGCTGGCAAAATTGGTTGGGCAGGAAGTTGCTCCCGGCAATGCACCCGATAGTCAGGACCATTTGGATGCCTGGCTGGGGAAAAACGAAACCGGACGGGAATCGATGCTCGAAGAGGCCTATACGTTTGCCTTGCGGAAGGGCGACTGGAAATACATCAAGCGGCAAACCGCAGGCACCCCCGACTGGATGAAAAACAAACAGGTTGAAAGCGGACTTGAAGATGTTCCTCAGCTTTATCATTTAAAAGATGACCTCCAGGAGTCTGTTAACCTGGCAGGAAATTATCCCGAATTAGTAGAGGAAATGGCAGGAGAACTGGAGAAAATCCTGCAATAAAAGTCGATTTCATTGGTTTTAGAAAGACCAGCAGTTCCATAATCCCGGAATTATTCCGCCGGATTTGTGGCTGTTGGTCTTTGTTTTTGCAGATGAATGTAGTCGGCCTAATCGGCAAGCTATTTCCGATTCAGGCAGAAAGATTCAGACTTTATTTCAGAAACATTATATTTGGTCAAAATTAAGGTCAAACTTGAACGAAAGACTATCCCATAGAAACCAGGATTTAATTCTTCATTTAAAGGAAGGTTCTTCCGAAGCATTCCGGGAACTATTTGATGCTTACGGTCCCCGCGTCCATCGCTTTTCGATGGGATATCTGCACAATTCCTTTGAAGCGGAAGAGATCGTCCAGGAAGTTTTCCTGAAAATCTGGAAAGTGCGGGAAGAGCTTTCGGAAACCAAATCGCTGGAATCGTTCATCTTTACGATTGCCAAAAACGCCATTCTGAACACCATCCGGAAATCAAAATACGAAGAGGTTTATTTCGCCTACACGAAGCTGCATCCGCAAAAGGATGTTTTGCTTGACGAAGAACTTGATTTTCATGAATTGGAAAGGGCGTACCGGCTCTCGGTTGAAAGTTTGAGCCCGAAACGGAAAGAGGTTTTCCTGCTGAGCCGCGAAAAAAATCTCACGAATGCCGAAATTGCGCAACAGTTGGGGATCTCGGTTAAAACCGTTGAAAACCAAATGACATCGGCCTTGTCCGAAATCAGAAAATACCTGCACCAATACGGTTTCTCCGGGTTGATCTTCTTCGATCTTTTTCTATAATCAAAAACAAACATGATTCTCGAGAAGCACCAACGAGAATGAAGGTGAGTTAAAAGAAGACTTATCAAGTTGATTTGATCATTGGAGAAACGGGGCGGCCTATTTTTATCAAGGCCGGAATCAAACTAAAAGCTTAGTGCAAACGGGAAGTTCCGACGTAAGGAGGAAATCACCCGTTGAACTTAGCTTATAGGAAGATGGAGGTTGCAGATAAAAATCAGCCTTGAATTTTCTGTTTACTCTTTGTTTCAAGACAAAGAGTAAAATCCGTCTGATAAGACATTATTTGTGAGAAAACAGTTCGTATGATACAGCAAAAATCGCCTTCGATGGGGTATTAACGAGAAGGTTTTCAAAAAAAATGCACCCATGAATAGGGGGTGGATGTGGGTTGTGTGTATAACGTTACATACAGCACAACTTGGATATGAAGCCGGAGCACAAAATAAACCTTACCGAATACCTTCGAAAATTGGATGAAGGGAAGCTGAATGGAGTTGAAAAAGAAGCATTACGGGAATATATTGCCTCAACTTACAGGGATCAGGAGTTGGATGAGCTGATGGCTCTGCATTGGGAAAATCTTCAGGTTTCAGAAAGTGAAGCAGATACCCCGTATTTTGAAACGCTAAAGAATAAGATTTGGTTGAAGATTTTGTCCGGTCAAGCTGGAAAAACCAGATCCATTGGTTGGAAAGACTATCTCGTTCGTATTGCCGCTGTTTTATTTATTCCCTTACTGCTTAGTTCCGTTTATTTGTTTTACCGCTTGCACCAACAGTCTGATGCTGGAAGCGAGCTCGTCATGCAGCAGGTATTTGCGAGCCCTGGATCGAGGGTGCATTTCACTCTGCCTGATCAGAGTGAAGTATGGCTGAATTCTGGCAGTACGCTGGAATATCCGGTGAACTTCGGCAAGCAGGGAAAGCGAACTGTGAAATTAACCGGGCAAGGCTATTTCAATGTAACGCCTGATAAAAATCGTCCGTTCCGGGTAGAAACTGTTGGCGATATGGATGTGGAAGTGCTGGGAACTTCGTTTGATGTAGCCTGTTATGACGATGATCCCAACCTGAGCTTTACGCTGGAGCATGGGGCCATTGCCCTTCATGATAAACACGGAAAGGAAATTGCCCGCCTGGAACCGGGGCAACAAGCCCGTTTGGAAAAAGACTCGCGAAAGCTGCTGATTGAAAAGGTGGATACCCGTCTGACCACTTCCTGGAAAGATGGACGGCTCGTCTTTAAAGACACGCCCTTGTTTTTGGTGACTCAACAACTGGAACGCTGGTTTAATTGCGAAATCCACGTTGCCCCCGAACTGCTTAGCTCGGACATTTTGTACACAGCCACCATCCAGGATGAAACCTTGGGCGAAGTGCTGAAAATGATTGAAATATCAACATCTGTGAAAACTGAAATCAAAAACAGGGAGGTGAACATCCGGAATTAAAACAAACAAAGGACAGTGTTGCGACCACTGCCCTTTGCCGAATCAATTATATCAATAACTAACTCATTGAAAAATCAAATTTATGAAAAAAACTTGGTTCTTATCGGACTACAGGTATGTATTTGCCTGTGCCGGGAAAATCTTTAAAATTATGCGACTAGCTGTTTTTCTAATTATCCTGACCGGTTTGCAAGCTATTGCAACAACCAATTATGCTCAATCCCAGAAGCTGGAATTGAAAGTAACAAAAGCCAAAATCTCTCAAGTACTGGAGCAAATTGAGGACGAAAGCAACTACTTCTTTTTTTACAACAACAAAAACGTTTCGCTGGACAAAGTGGTTACCCTCGATTTGAAAGACAGAACCATCAACGAAGTCCTCGACATTCTATTCGAAGGCACCAATATCAATTACACCATCAACAAACGGCAGATTATTTTATCGGGCGACCAGCCAGCTAATTTTCAGTCGGTACAGCAAAAGGCTGTCAGCGGAAAAGTGACGGATGCTTCCGGCCAGCCCCTGCCCGGAGTAACTGTTGTGGTACAAGGAACTACCACCGGGACTATTACAGACTTCGAAGGTAACTTTTCGTTGTCGAATGTAGGTTCGGAAGATGTATTGGTTTTCTCGTTTGTAGGAATGAAAACCCTCGAAGTTCCTGTTGGTACCCAATCAGCGTTTACCATTGCACTTTCGGAAGAAACAATTGGTTTGGAAGAAGTGGTAGCCATCGGGTACGGTACCATTAAAAAAGGCGATGTAACTAGCTCGGTAGGTACGGTGAAGTCAGAAGACTTTAACGCGGGTAGTGTACAAGATGCCGGCCAGTTGATTCAAGGAAAAGTGGCAGGTCTTTCTTTAAACACCACCAGTGGTGACCCGACAGCCGGAACAGCGATACGTCTTCGTGGCAATACAACCCTGTTCGGGACCAGTTCCAATCCGTTGATCCTGGTTGATGGCGTACCTAGTGGGTTAAATACTGTTGCACCGGAAGATATTGAGTCTATCGACGTTTTGAAAGATGGTTCTGCGGCGGCAATTTATGGTACCCGTGGTACAAACGGAGTTATCATCATTACAACAAAAAGAGCCGGAGCCGACAGTAAGAGCCAGGTAGAGTACACCGGCTATGTAAGTACACAAACCATCGCCAACAAGCTGGATATGTTAACTGCCCAGGATTATCGCGACCAAATCGCTGCCGGGACACGTGCAAGTTCGGATGACTTAGGTGGTGATACGGACTGGTTGGATGAAATCACGCAAACGCCAATCAATCATGTGCATAACCTGACTTTCAGAGGAGGAAACGCTAAAACCAACTATTTAGCCACAATCAACTACCGCGATGTTGACGGGATTTTCAAGAAATCATATTCTGAGCGGATGACTGCACGGGCCGATGTCAACCACTCCATGTTTGATGATATGTTGAATGTCAATTTTGGTATTCTTTCACGAACTGAAAAGTTAAACGGCTTTAGCGGATATACCTACCGGCAGGCAGTAATATATAATCCAACTTCACCCGTGAAAGATGAAAATGGTGTTTGGATAGAACAACCCGGGGCGTTCAACTACGACAACCCTCTGGCTCGTATCGAAGAATCGGACGGCGAGACAAGTACGAATTTGAACCGCATCTCAACAACCATAACATTTAAACCTGTCGAAGGGTTGAATTTGAAAGCACTGATGTCTTATTCGAAATGGAACCAAACCACCGGATACTATGAAACGAAAAACCATATTTCTACCGTGAGGGCTGGGGTCAATGGCTATGCATCGAACACGGCCAATGAAAATGCCGAAAAGTTGATTGATTTGACTGCCGAATACAAAAAAAGCATTGGTGAACACAACTTCACGGTACTGGGCGGCTATAGCTGGCAAGACTTTGTGGGCCGTAACTTCTTTGTGAATAATAACGATTTCCAAAGCGATCAGTTTGGCTATAACAATATTGGCTTGGGAGTTGGTATCAAAGAAGGTAGTGTTGCTTGGGGAATCGGAAGCGGCAAGTCTGAAACCAACCTGATCGGTTTCTTTGGCCGTATGAATTACAACTACAAGAACCGTTATCTGCTAATGGCCAGTGTGCGCCACGAGGCAGCCAGCCAGTTGTATGGAACGAAAGATCCCTGGGGTACTTTCCCCGCTGTTTCTGTTGGTTGGAGATTAACCGAAGAGCCATTCATGGAAAATGTTCGTTTTCTGAACGATTTGAAAGTTCGCGCCGGTTATGGCGTTACCGGTACGCAGCCAAGTGATCTATTTTTAGGGGTCGCCACCTTAACTTACGGCAGTCCTTTCTACAACAACGGAACTTGGATTCAAACGCTGACCCCGGGACGTAACCCCAACCCCTACCTGCGATGGGAAGAAAAGAAAGAAACTAACATCGGTGTGGATTTTGCCGTTTTGGATAACCGATTGTCGGGCAGTATTGACTTGTATAAACGCAAAATCGATGGCTTGTTGTACGACTATGCTGTGCCAACTCCGCCAAATTTAGTTACAACAACACGAGCTAATGCCGGGGTTATGGAAAACAAAGGGATTGAAGTGCTAATCAATGCACTTCCTGTAAAGACCAAGGACTTTCTGTGGGAAACCAATGTAACCTTTTCTACCAATAAGAATGATCTGATCACTCTCTCCAATGAACTGTACCAGGCCACCAGTGATTATTTCACAACCGGGGGAACAGGCGAACCGATTCAGACATTTACCCACCGCGTGGATATTGGTGGCGAAATTGGCAATTTCTACGGATTTAAGGTGATCGATGTGGATGATCAGGGAAAATGGATTTACGAAGATGCCGAAGGAAATGCAGTTAATTACGACGATTTCGACCATTCTTTTGAAAATAAGAAGGTTCTGGGCAATGGCATCCCAAAATTCATCGGTAGCTGGAACAACAGCTTTACCTACAAAGATTTTGACCTGTCGATTACCATGCGTGGCGCTTTCGACTTCCAAATCCTGAATTTTGAACGGATGTACCTGGAGAATACCAAAACCGTGCAGTATAACCGGTTGAAATCAGCTTACGATCCTGTTTTTGGAAAAGCTGTTCTGAGCACCGATATGGACCTGGAGTATAATTCGTACTATGTTGAGGATGGCGATTACTGGAAAATTGATAATATCACCCTGGGCTATACCATGCACAATATAAGCAGATATATTAAGAAAGCCCGTATCTACGCATCTACGCTGAATACATTTGTAATTACTGGTTACAAGGGAATTGATCCGGAAGTTTATTCCGGAGGTTTGTCTCCGGGTAACGATGGTCGCGACAAATACCCGACGACCAGAACATTTACCTTAGGTGTTAACTTAACTTTCTAAACCTTAAATTTTTGTTTGACATGAATACTCATAAATATAAAAAAGCACTGAGCATCCTGTTAATCTCGCTTGTAACGCTCTTTTCAAGTTGTACCGAATTGTACGACTCGAGTTATGGCGAATTTTTAACGGATCAATTTGAACCCACAGAGAAAGAAGTACCAGCTATAATTGGGAATGCTTATGGTTCCTGGGTGCCAATTCTAAACCACTGGAACGGATTCTGGAGGGCTCAGGAACTTGGCGCCGACGGAATAGTGATCCCTGGTCGCCCGAATGGATGGGTCGATGGTGGTATTTTTCGCCGCATACACGAACATGTATGGACAATTGATGAAGACATTGTATACACAACCTGGGACCGGACTTATTTTGGCATCGCCACTTGTAACAGGATTATCTATCAGATTGATTCCGGGTTTGTTCCGGTCGGAGATTTGAAAGAACCGGTTATCGCAGAATTAAGAGTTTTACGCGCTGCCTATTACTATGTGTTGTGCGATCTGTATGGAAATGTTCCGATTGTCACCGATTTTGATGTTCCCGAAGGTTACCTGCCCGAGCAGAACACCCGCCAAGAGGTGTATAATTTCATCATTAAAGAAATTGCAGAAAGTGTCCCTTATTTGAGCGAAGAACGGAGTGCTGCAACTTACGGTCGTTTCAATAAATGGGCTGCGTTAACACTACTGGCAAAAATGTATCTGAATGCTGAGGTTTATACCGGAACAGCTCATTGGGACGATTGTATTGATGCTTGTAACCAGATTATTAATTCGGGAGCAGGATACGTATTGGAAGCCAATCAAAAAAGTGTGTTTGTCACCGAAAACCAAAATTCTGCAGAAATTATTTTTGGTATAGCCATTGACGATCAATACACCAAAGGATGGAATGACTTTGATATTCACATGCAAACCCTGCAACCATCGATGCAGGCAAAATATAACCTGAAGCAGACCCCTTGGGGGGGTATGTGTGCCATCCCCCAGTTCATCGATACTTTCGACCCGGATGACAGTCGTTTGACCGATAATTATATTATGGGTCAGCAATTTTCTGCAGCCGGTGAGCCATTGAAAGTGACCATGGGGAACCTGGTTGGAGAGCCATTAATCTTAATAAATGAAGTTCCTGATATCTCTCATTCCGAAGAAATTCATGGTTTTCGT
The DNA here is from genome assembly GCA_050178015.1 of Mangrovibacterium sp. Classification (GTDB taxonomy): domain Bacteria; phylum Bacteroidota; class Bacteroidia; order Bacteroidales; family Prolixibacteraceae; genus Gaoshiqia. The sequence goes on along the minus strand of JBFXGM010000020.1, from coordinate 82,673 downwards.
TTCGAGAAATTCGAAATCGGCCTTAGTTCCTCCAATGTACTGAACAACGATTACCCATTACTTCGCTACGCCGATGTGTTGATGATGAAAGCCGAATGTCTGCTTCGTACAGGCGATTCAGATGGAGCAGCTGCCATTGTAACACAAGTCCGCGAAAGAGCTTTTAAATCAAATCCGGCGAAAGCAGCGGTAACCGGTGCCGAATTGATGGAAGGAAGCGTTTACGATTATGGCTTGCGCACGGAGAGTACCGAAACTCATGAGGGTGGTGCCGACATCGAATACGGTCGGTTTCTTGACGAACTGGCATGGGAATTCAACCAGGAAGGCCGCCGGCGTCAGGATATGATCCGCTTTGGAATCTTTACCACAAAATCGTTCTTTGCACATTCACCAAATGGGGATTACCGGTCGATTTACCCCATTCCTCGCGGTCGAATGGAAACAAATTCCAATCTCAAACAGAACCCGGGTTATTAATTTTTGAATGTTTCATATTTGGAGTTCATGGCATCCATGAACTCCAAACAAAACACCTGGGAATCACCATAAAATTGAAATGAAGATGAATTCAAGATTTATTGGCATGGCACTCGGCTTTCTGATGATGGTTGGATGTTCCCCAAAAGAAAAGAGTAATGGAAGTACCGACCTGCATTACCCTATTACTGGAGTTCCATTCAACGAAGTGCATCTGGGCGATCAGTTTTGGTCGTCGAAGATCGAAACCAACCGAACGGCCACCATCCCGGCGTCCTTTGCCAAATGTGAGGAGATGGGGCGCATGGATAATTTCCTCATTGCCGGCGGTAAAATGGAAGGACCGGTGAAAGGCGAAATGCCTTTTGATGATACTGATGTTTACAAAATCATCGAAGGAGCTTCGTACTCAATGACCACCACGCCCGATCCCAAGCTTGATCAGTATGTTGATTCCATCATCGAAATCATCAAAATCGGTCAGGAAGAAGATGGTTACCTCACAACCTACAAAACCATCGATACTACTTTTGTTCGGTGGGAATGGTGTCCGGCTGGTCCTCGCTGGGCAAACCTGGAATGCAGTCATGAGTTATACAACAGCGGACATATGTTTGAGGCTGCTGCGGCACATTACCATGCAACCGGAAAAACCAATTTTCTGGATATCGCCATAAAAAATGCCGATTTGTTGGTTGACGTTTTCAATCATGAACTTCCCTATGAGGTGCCGGGACACCAAATTGTCGAAACCGGGTTGATTAAGCTTTACATGATTACCCTTAAAGAAGAGTACCTGAAACTGGCGCGACATTTTCTGGATATGCGCGGCGACAGCATCCACCGCGAGATAAAAGGGATTTATACCCAGGACCATAAACCGGCTGTTCAACAGGACGAGGCCGTAGGACATGCGGTCCGCGCAGCTTATATGTATGCCGGAATGACTGACGTGGCCGCCTTGTACGATGATGAGGCTTACAAGTCGGCAGTTGATAAAATCTGGGAAAACATCGTATCAAAAAAAATGTATCTCACTGGGGGCATTGGTTCCCGCCATGCAGGAGAAGCATTTGGCGACAACTATGAGTTGCCTAACCTGACCGCTTACAACGAAACCTGTGCTGCCATTGCTAATGTGTATTGGAACTATCGCATGTTCCTCCTTCATGGCGACTCAAAATACATCGACGTGCTGGAACGAAGCTTGTATAACGGGGTTATTTCCGGTGTTGGCCTCGATGGAAAAACCTTCTTCTACCCAAACCCGCTCGAGTGTAACATGGAATACCATTTCAATTCGGGTGGCAGCCTCACCCGCGAACCCTGGTTTGACTGCTCTTGCTGCCCGACCAATCTTTGCCGTTTTATGCCTTCGGTACCAGGATATATTTATGCTCAAACGGACGATAAAGTCTTTATTAATTTGTTCATCCAAAGTGCTACCGAGATAAAAATTGCTGGAAAATCAGTAGCATTGAAACAGGAAACCGATTACCCCTGGAATGGAGAAGTGAAACTGGCAATTTCTCCGGAAGCCGAACAAGAATTCACGCTTTGCATTCGTATTCCGGGCTGGGCGAAGAACCAACCGGTGCCGTCGGATTTGTACCATTATAAAGATGGCGAACAATTGCCAATTGAATTAAAGTTGAATGGCAAACCGGTAGAATATAAACGGGAAAATGGTTATGCCGTTTTGAGCCGTACCTGGTCCGAAGGAGATATAATTGAATACAGCCTGCCCATGGAAGTCCGGAAAGTAAAATCGAATGATTTGGTTGAAACCAATATCGGCTTGGTCGCCATGGAACGTGGTCCGATTGTATATTGCGTAGAGGGAGCTGATAATCCCAATGTGGATCAACTCGCGGTTACTCCTGAAACGGCTTTCGACCATTCGTTTTATCCACAGTTTTTGGGAGGCGTGGAGGTCATTAGTGCGTCAAACTCCAAAGCGAAAACATTTACGGCCATTCCGTATTATGCCTGGAACAATCGTGGCGCCAATAAAATGAAGGTTTGGTTACCGTTAAACTAAGTTTTACCAATAGGAAGAAATACCTCTCAAGCTAACAAAAAAGTGAAGCTCACTCTTGCAATTGAGCTTCACTTTTTATGATCTTTTATAAAAACAGTAGTAAAAGACCGAAAAATAAGTGCGAATTGTGCTGAGGTTTTTAGAGGAAAGAGTTGTTTGTTTTCCTTCTAAAAATCAGATTCAAAAAATATTATCATGAAATACTGCCTATTTCTTTTTTGTTTGCCGTTTTTTATACTTGCTTGTAACAAATCAGATGAAGAAATAATACCCTCAGGGAATCAATTTAGTGAAACAATACTGGAAGGATTTGATGTAGTGTCGATTGCTTTTGACAATGAGGGTAATGCGTGGATCGGCACCTATAATTGGGCCATTGATACGAATTATCCGGAATTGATAAAATATAACAGAAAATCAACTGAAATTCAAGTTTATAATTCTACAAATTCACTGATTGAAGATGGAAGTTTCATCTGGGATATTGCAGTAGACGATCAAGACAACATTTGGATTGGTAGCGACGGGTTGGTAAAATTCGATGGGACGAACTTTAGTAAATTTACGACTAAAAACTCGGATATTCCTGTCGGGTATGTTCACGACATAATTGTTGACTCCAATAAAAGTGTCTGGTTTTCTTCTAGTTCCCATCTCGAGGGAGGTCTTGTGAAATATGATGGAACAAGTTGGACTGTATATACTCCTGAAAATTCAGATTTACCATACAACGGAGTTAGGAGTGTTGCAATTGACAGGGAGGATAATATTTGGCTCGCATTGTACCGGACAGTAAACGAATCAGCTCTGGTTAAGATTGATAAAAATAACTGGACAGTTTATGACAGCAACAACTTCGGCTTTACTCCCTATCTTTTTGGAAACATTCAAATTAACAGTAAAAACCAAGTATGTGCTTCAATTGATTATACATTTTCTGACGTACCACATAACGGCCCCCAGTTTTTTATTTTTGATGAAATTAGTACTCAGAAAATCCAATATGACAATGAGTTGAATATTACTAGAATTGTCACAGATGAACATGACACAATTTGGGGAATAGGCACAAATGTATTTGTAATCTTCGATGGAGAGAAGTGGATTGTTGATGATACAACTTTTAAAGATTTGTACATAAATACGATTGAAAGATCGCCTGATAAAAAAATATGGATCGGCACGAGTAACGGAATATATATATACGGCTGATTTGAATTAACAAAGGCCTTTCAAACAAATTGTCTGGATGAAGGATTGAACCAAAGACACCTATTGGCTTAGATATTGTTGATTCAAAACTGATTGAGTTTATTGATCCTATATATTGTCGGATTAGTTTTATTGATAATAATTTTCTGAGGAAGAGCAGGTTGATTCTGCTTACGGCTTGAAAAGCAAATTGTCCATGAATTCCGAATACAAAAAGAGAAGTCATGATTAGCCAGTTTGGAGAAGAGAAATGCCCAACACATTCGAACCTTAATCGAAGCAAACTCAAAAAAACAATTGAATCACATGAAAAGCGCACGTAGAAATTTCCTAATAAAAGCATGTGCCGCAGGAGGATGTTTCTGCGGTTTTTCCTTTTTGGCCGCTCAGAAAGTCCAAGCAGTCAGTGACAACGGGGCGGAGGATACGCAGAAAAAGCTGATGCAGGAATGGATTTCGACCCTGATGCTTAGCCTGGATGAACAAACTGACGAAAAGCTGTCGCGCGCAATCATGAAACGTTGTGCCCGGGTGCATTACGAACAGTTGAAGATGGATGACATTTTGCAGGATTATGTCGGCAATCCGAAAAAGTTTATCCAATTTTTGAAGGATAGCTGGAACTGGAAGGTTACTTTCGACGAGCAAGAGCAGATTATCCTGGCTGACGAGAACAAAAATTATTGCGTTTGCCCATTGGTGAACCGGGAAAAGGGCATTAAATCGGCGGTTTTGTGCTATTGCTCCGAAGGCTTCGCCGAGCTGATGTTCGCGAAAGTGGCCGGGCGTCCGGTTGAAGCGCGGGTTATTTCATCCATTCACCGGGGAAACGATCGTTGTCAATACCAAATAAAACTATCATAACATGAAACTTAAAAACCTGATCTTATTATTCGCCCTTCTGCCTTTTATGGCAGCAGCCCAACAAAAGAAAGTAGCCGAAGCCTTTCAGCTGTCGGAAGTGCGTTTGCTCGATAGCCCGTTCAGGCAGGCCATGATGACGGACATGAACTACATCCTGGACCTGGATATGGACCGATTGTTAGCGCCGTATTTGAAGGAAGCCGGTCTTCAGCCCAAAGCCGAAAACTACGGTAACTGGGAAAATACCGGTTTGGACGGGCATATTGGGGGGCATTACCTTTCTGCCCTTTCCAAAATGTATGCAGCAACCGGCGACGAACGGATGAAAGAACGGATGGACTACATGTTGTCGGAACTCAAGCGTTCGCAGGACGCCAACGGCGATGGCTATTTGTCGGGAGTTCCTGGTGGAAAAGCGATCTGGCAAGACATCGCGGAAGGAAAGATTGATGCCGGTTCCTTCAGTTTGAACAAGAAGTGGGTGCCGCTGTACAACATTCATAAAATTTATGCCGGCCTTTACGACGCCTATGCTTTTGGCGGCAGCGACGAAGCCAAAGAAATGCTCATTCAGCTTACCGATTGGGCCATTCGTTTGGTGAAGGACCTGTCGGATGAACAAATTCAGGATATGTTGCGCAGCGAACACGGTGGGCTGAACGAGGTATTTGCCGATGTGGCCGCGATTACCGGCGATGAAAAATATTTGGAGCTGGCCAGGCAGTTTTCGCATAGGGCTGTTTTGGATCCGCTGTTGAAGCACGAAGACCGCCTCACCGGTATGCATGCCAATACGCAAATACCGAAGGTGATTGGTTACAAGCGTATTGCCGAAGTGTGTGGCGACGATTCGTGGGCCGATGCTGCCCGTTTCTTCTGGGAAAATGTGGTTGACAAGCGTTCCGTGTCGATTGGAGGCAACAGCGTTCGCGAGCATTTTCATCCGGTTGACGACTACTCGGGCATGATTTCAAGTGAGCAGGGCCCCGAAACCTGCAACACCTACAACATGCTGAAACTGACCCGGCAGTTGTTCCTGAGCGATCCGCTGGTTAAGTATATGGATTATTACGAGCGGGCTTTGTATAACCACATCCTGTCAACCGAAGAGCCGGAGCATGGCGGTTTTGTTTATTTCACACCCATGCGCCCCGGCCACTACCGGGTGTATTCGCAACCGCCTACCAGTTTTTGGTGTTGCGTGGGCTCGGGCCTCGAAAACCACACCAAATACGGTGAATTGATTTATTCCCACTCGGGCAACGACCTTTATGTCAACCTGTTTATTCCGTCAACCCTAAACTGGAAGGAAAAAGGCCTGGAACTGGTGCAGGAAACCCGCTTCCCGGATGCCGAAACCAGTACACTATTTATCAATCCGAAAACTAAAAGCGAATTTACCCTTCACATCCGTTATCCGGAATGGATGGATCGTGGCGCTCTCCAAATAAAAGTGAACGGAAAAGAGGTGGTGGTTTCCGGTGCTCCTGGTGAGTATGCGGCAGTGAAAAGGACCTGGAAAAAAGGCGACCGGGTCGATCTTGCCCTGCCCATGCGTACTCGCGTTGAACAGTTGCCCGACGGGAAAAATTACTACTCGTTCCTGCATGGCCCCATCGTGTTGGCTGCCAAAACCGATACCCTGAACATGAAAGGACTGTATGCTGACGATAGCCGTGGAGGCCACATCGCTTCGGGCGAGAAATACCCGCTCAACGAAATGCAGGTAATTGTCGCACCCGAGGATCAACTAACTTCCCTGGTAAAACCTGTAGCAGGAAAGCCGATGACTTTCACGCTCGAAAATTTATCCCCGGGAAAATTTGCCAACCTGGAGTTGATTCCTTTTTTTCGCTTGCATGAGTCGCGCTATGTTGTATATTTTCAGCGTGTAAGTGCCGAAGAGCTGAAAGAAATGGAAGTCAAAACAGCGATGGAAGAAGCCGCAAAAGCAGCGCTCGAACTAGCTACTGTTGATTTGGTTTTCCCGGGTGAGCAACAGCCCGAATCGGATCATTTTATTGAAAGTGAGCGTACCAATGCTGGCGTAAACCAAGGCAGGCATTGGCGCGATGCTACAGGCTGGTTCAGCTATCTGTTGACCGACAAAAACACCGAAGCCGGGAAATTGCGTATCATGTACTTTGGCGCCGATAAGGACCGCCATTTCAGCATCAGTATCAGTGGCGAAAAACTGGCCGATGTAAGCCTGGACGGCAGTAAAGGACCTGAATTTTATACGGTAGATTATGAAATTCCGCAATCTATCCTGGAGAAGGCCGATGGAAAACTTCGTGTGAAATTTGAAGCTAACCCCGGATCAGTAGCCGGAGGTATTTATGAAGTGAGGCTGATGAAAAGGTAATTGACCACCTGCTTATCGGAGGAAACCTGACTCGCGCGGGATGGTATCTGATTGTGCGATTCTGGTTTCTTCCGAACTTTTTCTATTTTTACGACACCCAATCGGGGTGCCGGCAGGTGGCTTCAGGGCCGATTTGCCGGATGTGGAGGAACGAATAGAAAACTAATCTGCCTGGCTTATGCGGTTTTACGGTACCATAGTGCTTGTTTTGCTGGTTGGTCTGGTCTCGGCTCAAAAACGATTTTCTTTTGAGCACCTGACCGTTGAAGATGGGCTGGCCAACAACTCGGTACGTACCATGTTTCAGGATCGCGAAGGGTATTTGTGGTTTGGCACCCTTAACGGCCTGAGCCGCTTTGACGGACAGCAGTTCAAAACCTTCGAGTTCAGGCCCGACGACACGACTTCAATCAGTAGTAATAAAATCCGCGAAATTTATCAGGACGGTTTGGGTTACATCTGGCTGATGACTTACGAAGACCAAGCCCACCGCTTCGATCCGGCAACGGAAACCTTCATCAACTTCCCGTCTGCTCTGGGAAAGGATGTGGCCGAAAGCACGATTCATTTTATGTACGAATCCTCGCCCGGGGTGATGTGGTTGTATGTCAATGGGATGGGCTGTGCACGAGTCATTTCCTCAGCCGGGGCTTCCGAGTTAACCATTAGCTGGTTGAATAAAACGAATGTTTTGCCTTCGGACAATCTTAACTTTGTGAAAGCTGCCCGGCACAATGGCGTGTGGATTGGTACTTCTACCGGCATGTGCTATATACCCGACGACCGTCTTCCAGAACGTGAATTTCACCGGGCCCGAAATTATCTCACCGATCCGGGGTACAGTGTTGTGAATATCTTTGAATCGGATAGCGCAATCTGGATAGGTTGTCAGACGAGCGAAATCTTTCAGATGAAGGACGAAACGGTCAGCCTTTTTTGGAGAAATGCCGCCTCTTCGTCGCGCGACCGCAGGGTCAGTTTTATCGATGGCACCCGGACCGGGAAAGTGGTGATCGGCACCCGCGACGGTCTTTGGTTGATCGACGAGAAAAACAATCAGAGCCAATACGTTACAGCTCGAAATAGTGGCTTGGTCAACAATTACATCTCCTCGGCCTACCACGACCGATACGATGATTTTTGGCTGGTGACCAACCAGCGGGGCGTTTGCCGTTTTCAGCCCGAAACCCTTGAATTCACCAATTACCCGCTTCAGCCCGAGATCAGGCAATCCATTCTCGAAGGGGAGAAGCAAATCTTTTGGGAAGACCACAACGATCAGCTGTGGGTGGGGATTTACGGTGGCGGCATTTCCCGTTTCAATCGCGAAACCGGGCAGTTTCACCAGTATCTGCACGAGGAAAATAACCTTGGAAGCTTGTCGTCCAACCTGGTCCTTTCTCTTTTCGAAGACCGATCGGGAAACTTATGGGCCGGTACCTACAAACGTGGTGTGAATAAGATTGATCTCAGGCAGAACAATTTTCACAATTTGGGGGGAGATAATGCTTCCACTGATTTTCAGGGAGAAGTTCGGGCCATCTTCGAGGATAGCCGGCAATGGATATGGACCGGTAATAAGCGTGGAGAAGTGGTGGTGTATGACCAACAAATGAAGCCTTTATTCATGCTGAATGATTTACTGGGGGGGCAGAAAATCTCCACCGGCGTGTATGCTTTCGAGGAAGACCGCGACCGGAATATCTGGATCGGCACCAAAGGCGACGGCATATATGTGCTGACCAACCTTCCGAGAACCGGATTCCCAATTCCAAGGTCGCTCGAAACGGTGCATATCAGTAATTATTCCAATACAAGAGGAAATCTGTCGTTCAATGCTGTGTTCGATTTGCACGAAGACCGGGCCGGGCAAATGTGGGTGGCCTTGTATCATGGCGGCGTGAATGTCATTCGTAACCCACTGACCGAAAACCAGCAAATTTTGCATTACCTGGAAAATGAGAACGACAAGTTTGCCATTACCGACAATCGGGTACGTTGTTTTCTGGAAGACTCGAAAGGAAACCTGTGGATTGGTACGGCCAGCGGATTGAATTTCATGGCTGCAGAATACCGGGACACCGATAACAAAAAATTCCGGCAAATTCAACGGTCAGTACATCCGGGCAGTCTTTCTTACAACGATATCATTTGCATTTACGAAGATTCGAACCAGGAAATATGGGTAGGAACCTATGGCGGCGGTGTAAATAAGTTGTTACCGGGATGGCCGGAAAGGTTTTCTTTTGAACAGATCTGGCAGAAAGATGGACTTTCGAGTAACCTGGTCCTGAGCATGGTGGAAGACAAGTGGAACAACCTGTGGATTGGGACCGACTTTGGATTGTGTAAATATGATCGGGAAAACCGGTTGTTCGAAAATTATTATGCCTCCGACGGGCTGGGTGAGAACTCGTTTTCCGAAGGTCCTGCTGTTCTTACCTCAACTGGTCTGTTGCTTTTCGGGCACATTTCCGACATGGTTTGGTTCGATCCCAAAGACATTCAAAAGGAAGAACGACAAGTTCCGATAGTGCTCACCAACCTAATGATAAATGGCGAAATCAACCAGGAAAAGCTGAACGAAGCCCGGCCTCACCTGGGTGATCCCGAGAAGCCATTGGGATTAAAGTACAACGAAAACTTTATCACCTTCGAGTTTGCCGCGCTTGACTTTAAGAGGCCTTCAAACATTCAGTATGCGTTTAAACTGGATGATTACGAGGAAAACTGGAACAACTCGGGCAACCTGAACCGGTCCATATACCGCGATCTTCAACCCGGCGAGTATCTGTTCCGGCTAAAAGCGTCCAATAGCGATGGTCTTTGGGTAAACCCCGAGATGACACTGGCCATCACCATATTCCCGCCTCCCTGGAAAACCACCTGGGCTTATCTGGTTTACCTGCTGGTGGCCATTGGGGTATTTTTCCTGGCCAGGCGCTTCATCCTCGAACGGATTCGCCTGAAGCATGAAGTAGCCTTTGAAAAGCAGCTGGCCGATGACAAACTGAAATTTTACACCAGTATCTCACACGAATTTAAAACACCATTGGCCTTGATCCTGGGGCCGGTAGAGGATTTGCTGTCCGATAAAAACCTGCCGCCGAACGTGGCATCACCACTTAAGATGGTAAAGCGAAATACCCGTCGGTTGCTGGAGCTGATTGACCAATTGATGGATTTTCGCAAAATCCAGAAAGGCTTTTTCAAAGTGAATCGTTACACGGATGATGCCGTGCGTTTTCTGGATGAAATTTATCTCGCGTTTGTACCCTTGGCCGAGAGAAAGAGGATCAGTTTCCGATATACACACCAAGCAGATTCGATAGAGGCCTCGCTCGATTACAAATCGCTCGAAAAAATCGTGTTCAATCTGTTATCCAATGCCTTTAAGCACACCGCCAGTGGTAAGACGATTGAACTGATGCTGGAAGTGGACGAAGAGGCTAAGCATCTGAATATTTCGGTGAAAGACGAAGGCGAAGGTATTCGCGAACAAGACCTGCCCCGGATTTTTGAACGGTTCAGTTTCGGTGGCCGCTCGCATTGGAAAGATGAATCGGGTACCGGCGTGGGGCTTTCGCTCACCAAAGAGCTGGTGGAACTGCAAAACGGCTCTATCCGGGTGGAAAGCACGGTTGGGCAGGGTAGCTGCTTTTGCGTTTCCCTTCCGTGGCTGGTTGCCGAAACAGACATGCCACAACCAGCGCCCGAAGAACCCGAATTGACATACACCAGTCAATACATCAGCGTGGCCGAAGACGATAGCGATGAGGAGACCGAAACCCACACCAAGACCAGTATGGTGCAAAAAGAAACCCTGCTGGTGGTGGAGGACAATACCGACTTGCGAAGCTGGCTGAGTACGCAACTGGGACAAAAATACCGGGTATTTCAGGCGGCAAATGGTCGCGAAGGGTTGGAACTGGCTAAAAAAGAGGGTCCAGACCTGATTATTTGCGACATCATGATGCCCGAGATGGACGGCCTTGAACTAACCGGATTGCTGAAAAACGAATTTCACACCAGTCACATCCCCATTGTGCTGCTGACGGCCAAATCGCTGGAAGAACATAAAATTGAAGGCATTGAAACAGGTGCAGATGATTACATTACCAAACCTTTCAATGTGCTCTATCTACAAAAGCGGATCGAGAACATTTTGAGGCAGCGCAAACAGCTGAAAGAACGCTTCGGGCGCGACCTGGAAGCCGGGCCGAATGATTTGGCCCGAACTTCGTCCGACCAGGAATTCATCACAAAGGTGGTTACCTTGGTGGAAGAAAACTTGTCTGATCCTGATTTTTCCATCGACCAATTGTTGGAGCATTTTAATTTCGGGCGTACGGTGTTCTACAAAAAGATGAAAGGCATTTCGGGCTATTCTCCCAAAGATTTTGTTCGCATCCTTCGGATGAAAAAGGCAGGGGTTCTGTTGAGAGAGAATGTTCTGAATGTAAGCGAAGTATGTTTTAAAGTTGGATATAACGATTCAGACTATTTTAGTAAGCAGTTTAAAAAGCATTTTGGTCAAACGCCATCAGAATATAAAAAGAAATATCTTATTGAACCCTCCCCAATGTTTCGCTCTTAGTTTTAGGAGTGAAAAATCAAATCGAAAATTGTTAAAGGATAGTATCATTTGTCAATCATTTCTGGTATAAAAACAGTTTGACCTGGTTATTGCGTACAGAATTCCAGCACTACTTGAAAGGGATGAACGACCTTTGTAGGGCATTAACCTGAATTGTTGAGAAACACCTGATATGACAACCCTGCTATCAACCCTGAAAAAAGCCAGCCTGTCGGCCTTGCTTTTTGCTCCTGCTGTTTCCGCTCAGGTGCAGTTGCAGCCCAACCGCGACGAAACCCTTCCGCTAGCTGTCAGCAAGCATTCCGATGGGAGAGGGGCCGGTCATTCGTGCCGGGGTCGAAATCCTGCAAATGCAGAGGTACCACGAAGATCCGGCCGAGGCCAAGTACGACTGTATTTTGAGAGAAGCCGCCGAGTAAATCATTCTTTTGGGTTGAGTTGCCGACAGTCACTCATTCCAAAACACTAAACCAAATGATATGAAAAAAATCCATTTTTTTGCCTTTGCTCTGAGCCTGTTACTTTTTGCTTGTCAAAGCCCAAAGGTTCCGGTCCTTGAAACCGGCTTGCAAACGCCTATGCCCGATGCATGGATTGATCAGGACACCGGCCATGAACTGATTCACCTTACACCCAGGGAAGGAGAAAACCGCAGTTTCTACTTCCACAACAATCCTTTCTTGCCGGCGACCAATACCGAGAATGCCAAAATGATCTTCTACGGAAGTGTTGACGGAGACATGCAGTTGTTTTCGGTTGATCTGAAAACACGGGAAACGGATCAAATCACGCGGAAACCGGGAGTCTCCGGCGAGATGGTAGGTAAAAAAGGTCGTGAGGTGTATTACCAGTGTGGTGACAGTATTTTCGCAACCGGCGTCGAGAATCACGAAACCCGCCTGATCTATGTTTTCCCTGATAGCATACGCGGGCGCATCACCACGTTGAACGCCAACGAAACCTTGTTGGCCGGGGCCATCAGCTCGCCCGAAGAGGAAGCCATTTTTCAACAATATCCAGAGAAGCACGAATTTTTCAACCGGGTGTACGAAGCCAGGTTATTGCGTTCGCTTTTTACCTTGGACGTGAAAACCGGAGAAATGAAAAAAATCTATTCTGAAAATGCCTGGCTCAACCACATTCAATTTTCACCGACCGAGCCAGAGTTGCTCATGTTTTGTCACGAAGGCCCCTGGCACAAAGTGGACCGTATCTGGACATTAAACATCGCTGGAGGTGAGCCAAGATTGGTGCATAAGCGAACTATGGACATGGAAATTGCCGGTCACGAGTTTTTCAGCCCCGATGGAAAGCGCATTTGGTTTGACCTTCAGATGCCGCGCGGCGCAACCTTTTTCGTTTGCGGCACCGATCTTGAAACCGGAGAAGAAAAACGGTATGAGCTAACCCGTGACGAGTGGTCCATTCATTTCACTATTTCGCCCGACCAAACGCTCTTTGCTGGCGATGGCGGCGATCCAGGGCAGGTGGCCAAAGCCGAAGATGGCATGTGGATCTACCTGTTTCATCCCGAAGGAGACCGGTTACGCTCCGAAAAGTTGGTCAATATGAAACATCACGGGTATAAGCTGGAGCCTAATGTTCACTTTTCACCTGATATGAAATGGATCATCTTCCGGGCCAATTACGAAGGCTGTTCGGATGTATATGCCGTTGAATTGGAGAAGACCAAATTGTAAGAGTAAGAAAAGCTATAGATATGAAAACGAATAAAATGAATCGAATTCTTTTTGCCGGTAGCTTGGCGCTTGTCCTGCTTGCCGGCATGTTTACCGGGGCTTGTACGGCCACAAAAAGTCAGTCATCACCGGCTTGGCCCGAAATCACCCATGAAACCAAACCCTGGACCCGCTGGTGGTGGCACGGCAGCGCGGTGAATCCAACCGACCTGACGGCCAACATGGAAGAGCTGGAAGAAGCCGGCTTTGGTGGCTTGGAGATTACGCCTATTTACGGGGTGAAAGGCTACGAAGACCAGGCCCTGCTTTTTCAGTCGGACGAATGGATGGATGCGCTGGAACATACGCTGAAAGAAGGCCAGCGCCTGGATTTGGGCATCGACCTTGCCAACGCATCGGGCTGGCCTTTTGGCGGGCCTTGGATTTCGGCTGATCACGCGTGCCGGAATGTGCAGTTCAAGCAATACAGCCTGAAAACCGGGCAACGGCTGAATGAAAAAGTGAGCTACATGCAGGAGCCGTTGATTCGTGCTGTGGGGCGCCGCGTGGATATCTCGGAAGTGAAATTCCCCATTAGCAGCAATACCAATTTAAATGAATTGGCCCTCGACCAGATTCGGTTTGAAAAGCCGCTTCCCTTACAAACACTGATGGCCTACAGCGATGCCGGCGAAGTGCTTGAGCTCACTTCCCTGGTGGATGCCGATGGTCAACTCGACTGGCAAGCACCCGAAGGCAATTGGAATTTATACGCTGTTTTTCAAGGTTGGCATGGCAAAATGGTGGAGCGTGCCGGACAAGGTGGCGAAGGCAATGTGATTGACCATTTCTCGGAAGAAGCCACGCGCAAATTTCTGAAAGATTATGACGACAAAGCTGAAGGCCGCGATTTATCCAGCTTGCGCGCCTTTTTTAACGACTCCTACGAAGTGGACGATGCCAGTGGCGAATCGAATTGGACGCCCCGCTTTTTCGAAGAATTTGAAGCCCGCCGGGCTTACGATTTGAAAGAACATTTGCCGGCCTTGTTTGGCAACGATTCCGAAGAGAAAAACAGCCGGGTGCTTTGCGATTACCGCGAAACAATTTCGGATTTGCTGCTGGATGAGTTTACCAAAGTTTGGGCCGGTTGGGCCGAGTCGCACAACGCGGTCATCCGCAACCAGGCACACGGTTCGCCTGCCAATATTTTGGATTTGTACGATGCCAGCCACATTCCCGAAACCGAAGGGCTCAACCCCATGCGCATCAAAATGGCGACCTCGGCCGGGCATGTTTCCGGCAAAAAACTGATTGCCTGCGAAGCTTCAACCTGGCTCGACGAGCATTTCCTGGCTAACCTGGGCGATGCCAAGGAAAATTTCGACCGCTACCTGGCGCATGGCGTCAACCACATCGTGTATCACGGAACACCGTATTCACCCCAAGGGGAAGAATGGCCGGGCTGGTTGTTTTATGCGGCAGTGCATTTTGCACCCACCAACTCGTGGTGGCCCGACATGAAAGCACTGAACGATTATGTCACCAATTGCCAGTCGTTCATGCAAAAATCGATTCCCAACAACGACATTTTACTTTATTTCCCCATTTACGACACCTGGTCACAGAAAGGGCGCAGTATGCTGGCGCATTTTGGAAAACCACAAGAGCCGCTAACCCGCGAATTAAGCGAGCTATTTCTCGCCAAAGGGTACTCGTTCGACTATATTTCCGATAGGCAAATTCAGAAACTGACAGCCCAAAACAAACTGATTAAAGCGCCGGGCGCCGCGTATAAAACCATTGTGGTTCCCAAATGCGAACACATGCCTTTGGCAACCATGGAAAAATTGCTTGAGCTGGCCGAAGCCGGCGCCACCATCGTTTTTGAGGAGCAACTGCCGGTTGATGTGCCCGGAATGGGTGACTTGAAAAACCGTCAGCAGGCTTACGACCGTTTGGTGAAATCGATGGAATTCAATCCGGTGATGAACCTGTCCGTTTATAGTAGAGGCGATGGAAACTTCCTGCTGAGTGACGACATGGATGGTATGCTGGAGATGGTGGATGTTTATCCGGAAGAACTGGCACAGCTTGGCTTGTGGTACAATCGGGTGAAGCGCGTGGAAGGCACTTGCTATTTTATCACCAACTGGAGCGATCAGCCGGTTGATCAATGGGTGACTTTGCAGACTTCGGGAGAACATGCCGCCTGGTTTAACCCGATGAACCGTGCCAAAGGGAAAGCCCGCGTTCAGAAAGTTGATGAAAACCAATCGCAGGTTTATTTGCAGCTGGCGCCGGGGGAAACGCTCATCCTGCAATGGTATCCGTACAAAGTTCAGTTGGATGATTATCCAATGGTCACTGCCGCTTCTGAAAAAGTTGAATTGAATGGTGAATGGATGGTGGCCTTTGAAAAGGGCGGGCCAAGCTTGCCGGCTTCCTACCAAACCACCGAACTAAAATCGTGGACCGAACAATCGGATGAATTGAAAAAATTCTCAGGAACGGCCAGCTACCAAATTTCATTCGACAAACCACAGGCCGATGCTCCGGCTTACCTGCTCGATTTGGGTGAAGTACGCGAATCCGCTTCGGTTTACCTGAATGGTGAAAAACTCGGAACCTTGGTTGGTCCAAGCTATCAGCTGAATATCGATTCAAACTTGTTGAAAGAAACCAACGAATTGGAAGTGAAGGTGTCGAACCTGATGGCCAACCGCATCATCGACATGGATAAAAACGGCGTGAATTACAAGAAATTTTACAACATCAACTTTGCCGCGAACAAGCGCGAGAATATTGGTCCCGACGGGGTGTTTACCGCTGCCCATTGGGAACCGCTCCCCTCAGGATTGCTTGGCCCGGTAAGTCTGACACCTTTAGAAATAAAAAACCAGTAAGCATGAAGCAACGAATTCTTCTTTTATCAATCCTCTCTGTTATGGTGTTGGCAAGTTGCCAATCAAAAAATGAGCCTGAAAAAATTGACCGGCATAGCGTGGTGACGCGCAACAATGTGTTGGTTGAAGGCTTCGACTCGCTGGCTTCCCTGTCTGTTGGAAATGGTGAATTTGCTTTCACTACCGACCTGACGGGGCTGCAAACCTTTTACTCTGACTATGAAAATGGCGTACCGCTGGGAACCCAATCCAACTGGGGCTGGCATACCAACCCGAATACCGAGGGCTACGACCGCTCTGAAACACTTCAATATTTTGAAGTGGAAGGCCGGCAAGTGCCCTACCGTCATCAACTGAAAGATAGCCCGCGGGCGCAAGCTGCCTGCGATTATTTCCGCGAAAACCCGCACCGCCTGCATTTGGGAATGATTGGCCTGGTGTTGACCAACTCTGAAGGTGAAACCGCGCGATTGGAGGACATCAAACAGGCCACACATCACCTGGACATGTGGACTGGAAAGATCAGCAGTTCGTTTGAGTTTGACGGGCAGCCGGTAAGCGTTGAGGTTTTTTGTCACCAGGATCAGGATCAGATTTCAGCCAAAATTGAATCGCCCTTGATCGCTGAAGGAAAACTGGCCGTTCAGTGGAAATTTCCGTTTGGAGTGGCCGAAAATACCCACGAAGGCTACGACTTTGATTCACCCGAAAAACACCAGTCGGTTTTAAACGAAGTTACTTCGAATCAAGTGCTGATCAATCGTACGCTTGATAATGATCAGTACGACGTGGCCATCGCGTGGAAAGGTTCCGGTGCTGTTACCAAAACCAGTGACCATCAGTTTGTTCTTCAGCCTGGAAGCGAAGAAGTTCTTGAATTCAACTGCCTGTTTGCTCCGGAAGTTGGCGAAATGACTTTAGCCGATTTCGAGTCAACCAAAACAAACAACGAACAGGCCTGGCTGAACTATTGGGAAAACGGTGGGATGATTGATTTTTCAGAAGCCACCGATCCCCGGGCACAGGAGTTGGAGCGGCGCACCATCCTTTCGCAGTACCTGATCAAAATACAAAGTACCGGTTCCTTGCCGCCCGCCGAAACGGGCCTGACCTACAACAGTTGGTACGGCAAATATCACCTGGAAATGCACTGGTGGCACATCGCCCATTTTCCGCAGTGGAACCGGGCGCAGCTCATCGAAAAGCAATTGGATTATTACAACGACTTATACGAGCAGGCCCGGCAAACCGCGCAAGATCAGGGATATGAAGGCGTGCGCTGGCAGAAAATGCTGGGCCCCGATGGCGAGAACAGCCCATCATCAGTGGGTTCCTTTCTGGTGTGGCAGCAGCCGCACATCATCTGGTTTGCCGAGCAAATGTACCAGGCGAACCCAACAGATGAAACCTTGAACAAATACAAAGACCTGGTTTTTGCCACGGCCGATTTTATGGGCGATTTTCCGGTTTGGAACGAAGAAAAGCAACAGTATGATCTGGCGCCGCCGCTCATTCCGGCGCAGGAGCATTGGTCGCGCGAAACCACCACCAATCCGCCATTTGAGCTGGCCTATTGGTACTGGGGACTGACCACCGCCCGGCAGTGGCAGGATCGTTTGCAACTGGAACCGAATGATCAATGGGAAGACGTCCGGCTCAAGCTGGCAGCACCCGATCAGGCCGATGGGGTCTATTTGGGAATTGAAGGTGCAACCGAATCCTACACCGACATGGAGCTCATGGAAGACCATCCGGTGGTTTTGGGCGCTTACGGCATTTTGCCGGCCTGGGACAAGCTGGATCCCGAAGTGATGCGCAGCACCATGTATCGCATTGCCGAGCGTTGGGACTGGCCTTCGACCTGGGGATGGGATTACCCGATGGCGGCCATGTCGGCAGTCCGGCTGGGAGAGCCGGAATTGGCTTTGGAGTTTCTGCTGAAAGATGTTCAGAAGAATACGTATTTGAAGAACGGGCACAACTACCAAAGCGAACGCCTGCGCATTTATTTGCCGGGCAACGGCGGCCTGCTGACCACCATCGGCATGATGTGTGCCGGTTACGAAGGTTGCGAAACGGAAAACCCCGGCTTCCCCAAAGATGGTAAGTGGAAGGTGAAATGGGAAGACATTAAACCCGTGTTTTAGAGGCTCCCATGAAGGAAGTCGCAATTATACTCTAACAACCTCTGCGGACCTCTGTGTGCAACTCTGTGAAACTCCGTGGTTAAATTTCGATTTTCTAACCACAGAGTAATACAGAAAAATGGTCACAGAGTTGCACTGAGTTTTGCGACACGTTTTCGCGGACCTGTTCGTATAGGAAATCTTGTTGGGAAAATGATTACGCATATTTATCGTCCTGCAAGGGGCTTTAATAATATATTTTGAACTATGAATAAGAACATGGAATTTTGTACAATTGTGAAGATCCCTTTCAGGGGATTTAGGGGGCTTTTTCTGATATTGCTATTTCCCCTTCTAGCTTTTTCCTCTCCCCAACAAAAGGAAATCCAATACCTTTCCGGAACCGATAATGAGAACACGGTGACCTGGGATTTTTACTGCACTTCGGGACGAAACAGCGGCGTGTGGAGCACCATCGAAGTGCCTTCGCACTGGGAACAGCAGGGGTTTGGCGAATACGACTATGGCCGCGACTACCGCACCTACGGAAAGAAGCACAAGTTTTCGGATGAAACGGGAATCTACAAACACCAGTTTTCCGTTCCGCAGGACTGGAAGGACAAAACCATTTTCATTGTTTTTGAAGGATCGATGACCGGCACGGAAGTGAAAATCAATGGCGAGCTGGCCGGTCCGGTTCATCAGGGATCGTTTTACCGCTTTCGATATGATATTTCCGACAAGCTGAAAGCCGGACAGGAGAACGAACTGGAAGTCACCGTCCATAAAATGTCAGCCAACCACTCGGTCAACCGGGCCGAGCGTTTTGCCGACTACTGGATATTTGGCGGAATCTACCGTCCGGTTTATCTTGAGGCCGTGCCCGAATCCTTTATCGACCGCGTAGCCATTAATGGCCAGGCTGACGGTAGCTTTTCGATGGATGTTTTCCCTGTCAGGCTCGAAAAGAAACAAACCATTTTGGCTGAAATATTTGATGCTGCAGGAAATCGCGTTCAAAGCTGCGAAGCCAAAGCGGGTGCTGGTGATTCGCTGGTCACCATGAGGTGCCAGGTAGCCCAGGCTAAGCCGTGGACACCCGAAACGCCCAACCTTTATTCGGTGAAAGTGAGCCTGAAAAACGGTAATAAAACCACTTACGAGCTCCGCGAGAAGTTTGGTTTCCGAACCATTGAAATCCGTGAGAGCGACGGAATTTATGTCAACGGCACCAAAGTGAAGATGAAAGGCGTCAACCGCCACGTTTTTTGGCCCGAAACCGGGCGCAGCGTCAATGCCACCATCGATTTGAATGATGTTCGGCTGATCAAGGAAATGAACATGAACGCTGTGCGTTGCGCGCATTATCCGCCCGACAAGGCTTTTCTCAATTACTGCGACTCGCTGGGTTTGTTTGTCATGAACGAATTGGCAGGCTGGCAGAATGCTTACGACACGGAGTCGGGTAGCAAACTGGTTCGAGAGTTGGTGATCCGCGATGTGAACCATCCGTCCATCATCTTCTGGAGCAACGGAAACGAAGGCGGAACCAACAAGGAGCTGGATGATGATTACGCCATTTATGATCCCTCGAATCGCCCGGTCATTCATGCGCACCACCGGCCGGGCAACGATTTTAACGGGGTAGATTGCAACCACTACGAAACCTATTACAGTTCAAAAAAGATATTGGAAGGCGACTTGATTTACATGCCCACCGAGTTCCTGCATGCCCAGGATGATGGTGGCGGCGCTGCTGCCCTGGCTGATTATTGGGAACTGTTTTGGCATTCGGAACGGGCAGCGGGCGGCTTTTCGTGGGTGCTGGCCGACGAAGGTTTGGTCCGCACCGATTTGGATGGCACGATCGACGTCAACCGTGTGAATGCGCCCGACGGACTGGTTGGTCCGCACCGTGAGAAGGAAGGCAGCTTTTATGCCATGCGCGAAATTTACAGTCCGGTGAAAATTGCGCTGGACAAACTGCCGGCCGAATTTGATGGCCGGATTCCGGTAGAAAATCGTCATCATTTTACCAACCTCGCAGACGTTCGCTTTGAGTGGCAGTTGGTGAACTTCAGCTTGCCCGAAGAGCGGGGCGTCTATCAAAAAGTGATGAAGGAAGGGCAAGCCGAAAGCCCGGACGTGGCCCCGGTTCAAAAAGGAGAATTGAAACTGGAATTGCCGGAAGATTACCAGCAATATGACGCTTTGTTGTTGCGTGCCTTTGCTCCTTCGGGTGACGAGATTTACTGCTGGAGCTGGAAAACGGATGGCAACACCAATGCGGTGGTTCAACTGGTTGAAAAGGAACTGAGTGAAGCGGAAAAGGAGCGGCTGAAAAAGCTGAAGGCCCAGGGAATTGAGGAGGATAACATCCTGCCCATTGAGCAGCAGGCCGGCGATGATAAGCTGAGTTCGAAGGTGGAAGTGACCGAAAAAGATAGTTTACTGACCATGAAGGCGTCCGGGATTGGGGTGACTTTCAATACGAACAGCGGGCTTTTGGTGTCTGTTCAAAATGATTTTGGGCTGCCCATTCCCTTTAATAACGGGCCGGTGCTGGCGAGTGGCGAATCTGAATTGATTCGCGTTACGCACGAGGAAACAGCCCATGCGCATGTCGTGAAAATGACCTATTCGGGCGATTTGAAAGAAGTGAACTGGACGATGTACAGCAGTGGCTGGCTGCAAATGGATTACGAATACCAGGTGGATGGCGGCCAGTATTTTACGGGTGTCAGCTTCGATTTTCCGGAGTCGGACGTGATTGGTGCCAAGTGGCTGGGCCGCGGCCCCACGCACGTGTGGAAAAACCGCTTGCAGGGAGCCACATTGGATACGTATCAACGATTGTACAACAATGTCTTGCCCGGAGATAACTCGTGGGATTATCCACAGTTTAAAGGATATTATGCCGATGTGTCCTGGGTGGAATTCAACACCGTGCATGGCAAGTTTACCGTGGTTGCCCAGGAAGACGATCTGTTTGTCCGCCTGTTCGATTTTTACGGAATATCCGGCCCAAAAAACTACCCGGCTTTGCCAACCGGCAACATTTCCTTTTTGGATGGCATTCCCCCGATCGGAACCAAGCTGGCCATGGGCATCAGCAACGATACGAAAAGCCTGGGCCCGGCGGGCGAGCTCAACGTCATGGACAAACCCGTCAGTCGAACCTTGTATTTTTATTTCGGACTACGAAACTAACAAATGATACGAAGACTTTTTGCAGCCATACTATTTACCGTCATCGTTTGGAGCGCAGGCGCGCAAGCAATCGACCCCGCCCTTTGGTGGCAGGGCAAAGAGCGCGAGCTCAGGTACCAGCCCGACGGCGACGAGTTTGTCATTCATAATGGTGACAAACGCTTCACCCGGGCGATTTACGGAACCAACACGGGCTTTCGTTTCGAAACGAGTGATTTCCCGGAATTTGGGCTGTACATGCCCTATTTGGGCGGAAGCGTGTATCTGGCGATCTCCACACCCACAGCAGCTCGCTGGGTAAAAGACCTGGAATCTGTCGAGTCCCGTTTCAAGTCGGGGCAGCGAACTTATATTTTGAAAGACAAGAACTTATTGGGAGACGGCACGCTCACCATTGAGGCCGTTGCCTTGTCTGATGGCGACGGTTTGGTGGTCAGGCACAGCGCAGAGCAGGTGCCCGCGGGAACTAAAATCATCTGGGTTTACGGTGGCGCCAACAACAAACGCTATAGCCGCGAAGGCGATTTGGGGGCTGATCCGGAAGATAGTTTCTATATCAAACCGGGCAATTGTCAGGGAAATGTGTTCGAAATTACCGACCATCAGGCAACCGTTTGGTACGGACATCAGACCAAGCCGGTTTCCGATGACGAAGCCTATGAGCATCCCGAAAGCCGGAACAAGCAGAACGCTCCGTTATCGCAGGTGTATGCCGAATCAAAAAGTATGACCGCCACTTTTCCCCAGGGAACGAATATTCGTGAAGTCGATGGCAACCAAATTGATGATCTGGAAGAGTTGCTCCAGTCCGAGAAATCTTCCCCCCCGGTAATTGTTGCCGAATACGAAATGGACGCGGAGCCCTTTTACTTCGAATTGCACAATCCGAAGAGCCGTGCGCCTTTTGCGTACAGCGAACTGGCCGATGCTTTTAACAAAGGCGCGGCTTATCGCGAACAGATTGCTTCGACACTGAAATTGCATACCCCCGATCCGTACCTGAATACGCTGGGTGGCATTTTCTCCGGGGCTGAGGATGCGGTGTGGGAAGATCCCGGCTATTTGCACGGCGCCATTGGCTGGCGCATGCCGCTTACTGGCTGGCGGGCGGCCTACCTGGCTGATCTGCTTGGGCTGCACAACCGGGCACGAACGCACTTCAACGGCTACATCAACTCGCAGGTGACCGATGTGCCGGTGACCTTGCCGCACTTGCAGGATGAAGAGCTGAACCTGGCGCGCGCTGCCAAAACCTGGGGCACACCGATGTATAGCAACGGTTACATCTGCCGGAGCCCCAACCGGACGGATATCATGCACCACTACGACATGAACCTGGTGTTTTTCGACGAGCTGCTGTGGCACCTGAACTGGACCGGCGATATGGATTACGCCCGCGAAATCTTTCCGGCCTTGCAGCGCCACCTTGCCTGGGAGAAGAACACCTTCGACCCCGACAACGATGGCCTTTATGACGGTTATTGCAGCATTTGGGCCTCGGATGCTTTGCAGTACAACGGTGGCAAGGCCACCCATTCGTCGGCTTATAACTACCGGGCCAACAACATGGCGGCGGAAATTGCCAAAAAATTGGGTGAAGATCCTTCACAATACGAAAAGGAGGCGGAGCTGATTCTCACGGCGATGAACCGCGAGCTTTGGATTCCGGAGAAAGGCTGGTGGGCTGAATTCAAAGATAATATGGGGCACGAAATGCGGCACGACAATGCAGCGGTGTGGACCATTTATCATGCCATTGACTCCGATGTTCACGACCCGTTCAAAGCGTACCAGGCCACCCGCTACATCGATACGGAACTGACGCACATCCCGGTTTTGGCCAAAGGGTTGGAAGACACCACAAACCACGTGGTGGCTACGACCAACTGGCAACCCTACATGTGGTCGATCAACAATGTGGCCTTTGCCGAGATTGTCCACACTTCGCTGGCCTACTGGCAAACAGGCCGGCCCGACGAGGCGTTCAAACTTTACAAAGGGGCACTGCTCGATGCCATGTACCTGGGCTCGGGGCCGGGCAACATCACGCAGATCTCGTTTTACGATGCGGCCCGCGGCGAGACCTACCGCGATTTTGCTGATCCGGTGTCCATGGGCGTCCGGGCGCTGGTGCAGGGCATGTACGGCATTGTTCCCGACCTGATGAACGACCGGCTGACCATCCGTCCCGGATTTCCTGCGGAATGGGATTTTGCAGAGATCGAAACCCGGAATATGGCGTATTCCTTTAAACGCGAAGGAAATACCGATCGCTATATCATCAAACCAAACTTGCTGAAAAAAGATATCCAGCTATCGCTGGAAGTGAAAGCCCCACGGAGCCGGGTGCAATCCATTCGGGTGAATGGCCGCGAAACGGGCTTTGACTTGCTTGATGAATCGGTTTCGGTTCCGCGAATCCGGATTGATGCCGGCATGGCGCCAGCTTACGAAATTGAAATCGATTGGGCAGGCGAGAAGCTAAATACAGAGAAAGTAACAGCAAAACTCGCGCGGGGCGAAACGCTTCACCTGGAGTTGCCATTCGAAGCGGAGGAGATCTACGACCCGCAATCGGTACTTCAAGGTGCACAAATCCGAAACGGCGTGTTGAGCGGAACCGTTTCCGCAGAAAAAGGCAACAAAACCTTGTTTGTTGAGGTTTCGTCGGGCGCAATGCGCTTCTGGCTTCCCGTCGAAATGGAGGTGGTGAACCCTGTTGAAATCGCCAATCATCCGGATTCAGAATCGCTTGTTTTCGATCTTCTGAATCAAACCGATCAGCCCCTTGCCGGTGAGCTTTGGGTGAATGGCGACAACACCGGGACGGTAAAAATCCCCGCTCAGGGAAAAACCAAACACGAGTTTTCGTCGCCGGTGGCCACCCTGGGGACCAATAAAATTGAAGTGAAGGTCGGAAAGAAAACGCATGAACTGCGGGCCATCAACTGGAACATCTCCAATCCGGCAGCACAGGAGTATCGTCCCGTTTTGATGAAGGACAGCTTTAACGAGAAGGTGCGCGACATCTTCGCTTACGGCAAATACCTGTCGCCGCGCTGGGAATACACAACGCTGCAGGTGCCCACGCAAGGCATGGGGCAGTGGTGCCATCCCAACGACCTGTCGGCGATTGACGACAGCGGAATCCGTTCGCTGGCCGCGGCCAACAACGGCACCTTTACCCTGCCGCAGGGTATTCCGTTCGCCACGCCGGGCAGCAAGGATGCCAACAACATTGCATTCACCACTTTGTGGGATAATTATCCGGCTTCGGTTAGCTTTCCGCTCAGCGGCAAGGCTTCGAAGGCGTATTTCCTGGTGGCCGCGTCCACCTATCACATGCAGGCCTATGTGCTGAACGGCCAAATCCGGGTGGGTTACGCCGACGGAACCGAGGACGTGCTCGACCTGGTTTTGCCCGACAACCTGATTCCGCTCGATCAGGATTTGTTTATCGACGACTGGGCCTTTTACACCCGGCAGCCCCGTCCGTGGCGGGTGCGGCTGAAAACCGGCGATGTGAGCAAGTACCACGCCGGCGAGTTGGGCGGACGCATGTCGAACGACCCGATTTATGTGGATGGCGGAATGGCGACTTTGCTCGACCTTCCGCTCGATCCGGAAAAAGAACTGGTGTCGTTGACTTTGGAAACCATAGCCAACGAAGTGATTATTGGCTTAATGGGGGTAACCCTTGCACGATAGCATGAAACTGATCGGATGACTTCAAGTCATCCGATCAGTAAGCCATAGAAATTTTTACATCCTGATGGCGATAAATTTCCTTCGGGAAGAAAAAATATTTCCTTCAGGAAGAAAAAATATTTTCATCGGGGAGAAAATAAATTTCCATCGGGATGAAAATTTAAGCGGGTACTGATGAAAAAATTGCCCGCTCAATAAAAGAGAAATTGACCATGCAAACACGACGTCATTTCATACAACAAAGTTTGCTCGTCGGAGGGGCGCTGCTGGTTTCGGGCGGCCCCGGACTGGCAGCTTCCGATCCCGATAAAAAGTACCGGGAACAGGAAATTTCTGATTTTTCCCATCGGCTCAAACCTTTGGGCAGAATTCTCGAACTCGAAGGGTATTACGTTTGGGGCTGCAGCCCGATTGTGTCGCCCGACGGCAAGTTTCACGTGTTTTTTTCGCGTTGGAATGCTGAAAAAGGCATGGGCGGCTGGATCAACAGTTCGGAGATTGCGCATGCCGTGGCTGATAGTGCTGATGGTCCTTATCGTGAAATCGAAACGATCCTGGCGCCGCGTGGCGAAGGTTTTTGGGATGGCACCACCTGCCACAACCCGCATATTCAGTTGGTTGACGGCACCTATTGCCTGTTTTATATCGGCAATTCGAACCGGAAAACAAATACCAAGCGAATCGGGCTGGCAACCGCCAACTCGCTCAATGGCCCGTGGAAACGGCCGGACAAACCACTGTTGGAGGCAGGACCGGAAGGGGCCTGGGATGATCATTGTACCTCGAATCCTTCCTTTCTGAAACATCCAAACGGACAATATTGGCTGTATTACAAAGGCTGGAACAACGAAGAATATGAAAATCCGGTTGACCCGGCCATTCGCGGAAACCGCAAATACGGACTGGCGATTGCCGAACAGCTGGAAGGGCCGTACGTTCGCTATGCCGGAAATCCCATCATCGACTATTCGGCCTTGGGCAACAACCGACAGTTGGAAGATGGCAACGTGTTCCGTGAGAACGGGAAGTTCTACATGCTGGCGCGCGATATGGGGCGTTTTGACCATGAGGTGGGCATCATTCTGGAGTCGGAAGACGGGATGCATTGGTCGGAACCAACAATCAGCTATTTCGGGGTGTCGCATTACATTAACCAGCCACCAAAGCCGAAGCATTTGAGTAAGTACGGCCGGTTTGAGCGACCACAGGTACTCATGCAGAATGGAAAACCCACGCACTTGTTTGTCACTACGCAAGGTGGCAAATATTGGACATCCACTCCTTTTGTTTTTGAAATTGAAGCGGATGTACACAAGTAAGATATATTGATCGGATGACTCAAAGTCATCCGATCAATAAAAAGATAAACGAAAACGCTTTTTGAAATGATAAAATTGATCAGCTTTTTATTGATGACTTGCCTGTTGGCTTTCGGGCAAACAGACGCGAACGCCAAGCCCACCGTTTATACGATTGGCGATTCAACCGTAAAAAACGGGCGGGGTGACGGTTCCGGTGGCCTTTGGGGCTGGGGCGACCCGCTGGTGCAGTTTTTTGATACCAGCCGGATTCAGGTGGAGAACCATGCCCTGGGCGGAACAAGCAGCCGCACCTTTCGCACCAAAGGACTGTGGCAACCTGTGCTGGAAAGGCTTCAGCCGGGCGATTATGTGCTGATGCAATTTGGCCACAACGATGCCGGCCCAATCAACGACGACTTCCGGGCGCGCGGAACCATGAAGGGCGTTGGCGATGAGTCGGAGGAGATCGACAACCTGCTTACCGGCGAGCACGAGGTGGTGCACAGCTATGGCTGGTATCTCCGTCAGTATATTCAGGAAGCCAAAGCGAAAGGGGCCATTCCGGTGGTCATGTCGCCCATTCCGCGCAACAGCTGGCAGGATGGCCGCGTGCCGCGCAACGATCAAAGTTATGGCTTGTGGGCCAAAGAGGTGGCCTTGGCCGAAGGCGTTGAATTCATCAACTTAAACGAAAAAATGGCCTCGGCGATGGAAAAGCTGGGCGAAGCGCAGGTGACGGGCAATTTGTTCTTTGAGCACGATCACACGCACACTTCGGCTAAAGGAGCGGTGCTGGCGGCTACGCTGATTGTGGAGGGACTTCGCGAGGCTGAGAACTGCCCGCTGAAAGACTTCCTGTTGGAAAATCCAACCATCAACTTCCCCAAAAAGAAGAAGGTCTTTTTGATTGGTGATTCGACCGTGGCTGGCGGCAGTGGCGAAATTGTGGGTTGGGGACGCGAACTGCCGGCCTTTTTCGATGGCAGCCGGGTGGAGATCATCAACAAAGCGCGTGGCGGGCGCAGCAGCCGCACTTTTCTGTACGAAGGTTTGTGGGATGAACTTGTTCCGCAACTGGAGCAAGGCGATTTTGTGCTGATGCAGTTTGGCCACAATGATGGCGGAAATATCGACAAAGCCAAATATCGGGGTTCGCTGCCGGGAACTGGCGATGAAACGCAGGAAGTAACCCGCGAGGATGGCTCCAAGGAAACGGTGCACACTTACGGCTGGTATATGAAAAAGTACATCGCTGATGTGCAGGCCAAAGGGGCGATCCCGATTGTCGTTTCCATGATTCCGCGTAACAGGTGGACGGAAGGGAAAGTGGAACGGGCTTCGGACAGTTACGCCAAATGGGCTAGGGAAGTGGCCGGAGCGACCGGTGCTTTTTTTATTGATTTGAATGAAGCCGTGGCTGCCCAATACGAAGCAATGGGAGCGGAGGCAGCCGGTGCGTTCTTCCCCGGCGATCATACGCACACCAATGCCGCGGGTGCCCGGCTGAATGCGAAAATTCTGGCGCAACAAATCGCACGAATCAAGGAATGTCTCTTGCGGGGAGCGGTTAGTGTCCGTGGGCAGTCCCAGTGATCAGTATTCAGTCCCAGTGATCAGTATTCAGTCCCAGTGATCAGTATTCAGTTCCAGTTATCTGGAATCCAGAAGGGAGTATTGATTTCACTTTTTACCTATGTGCCTATGTGGTTTTTATGAATTTTAATTTATTAAAAGAATCCATCTAAATTTTGAAAGCGAAGGTGTGGTATTCAGTCTCAATATCCAGAATCCAGTATCAGAAATCCAGAATCAAGGATCCAGAATCCAGTAACTAATATCCAATAACCAATGACCAATTTAAAATTATTTCTAATCCTGTTTTTGCTCTCTGGCTTAACCGCTTCGGCCCAACGCCAGATGGAGCATCTGTCGCGTGGGCTGGTGGCTGTGCAAGCAGGTCAAGACAGTGTGTTTGTAGGCTGGCGCCTGCTGCATTCCGATCCTGAGGCGGTGGCGTTTAACGTTTTTCGGCAGTCTGAAAACGGTGAAGAAGTTCTGTTGAATGAGAACCCGCTAACTGATGCGACCTCGCTGATGGACGTCGCCGAACTGTCTGGCGGAAACTACACGTACCAGGTAAAACCCGTATTAAACGGAACGGAAGGAGAAACAGACGGATCGTTTCATTTTGAAAGAACCGACGAAGTGAAGCCCTGGCTCACCATTCCCTTGCAAACACCCGAACGGTATTCGCCCGGTGATATCGCTCCCGGCGATCTGGATGGCGATGGCCATTACGAACTGGTGGTTCACATGACGGGCCGGGGCCGCGACAACAGCCATGCCGGAATGACCGATGAGCCTATCTTTCACGCCTATAAACTGGATGGAACCTTATTGTGGAGCATCAACCTGGGCAAAAATATTCGCGAAGGCGCGCATTATACCCAGTTTTTGGTGTATGATTTTGATGGCGATGGCCGCGCCGAAGTGGTGATGAAAACTGCCGACGGCACCGTTGATGGCACCGGAAAAGTGATTGGCGATCCCGACGCTGACCATCGCAATGAGCAGGGGCACATTGTCCGTGGCCCGGAATACCTCACCGTTTTCGACGGGTTGACCGGCGCTGCTCTAGCCACAGTGCCTTATGTACCGGGAAGGCATCCTTCAAAATTAGATCCCGCACCCAACGAAATGAAAGAAATTTGGGGCGATGGCAACGCCAACCGTTCCGAGCGATACCTGGCTTGCGTGGCTTATCTCGACGGGGAACGGCCGTCGATCGTCATGTGCCGGGGCTACTACACCCGGGCGACTTTGGCGGCCTACGACTGGCACGATGGAAAACTGACCCAACGCTGGCTGTTCGACAGTGACGACGGCACCCCGGGCAATCGCGCTTATCGCGGGCAAGGCAATCACAGCGTGAGTGTAGGCGATGTAGATGGCGATGGCTGCGATGAGATTATTTATGGAGCTGCGGCCATTGACCGCGACGGCACGGGGCTTTATTCAACGGGGCTGGGGCATGGCGATGCGCTGCATCTTTCGGATCTGGACCCTTCGCGCCCCGGCTTGGAAGTTTTTACCATCCAGGAACGTTTTGACGATGCCGGAATGAGCTTTCGTGATGCAACTACGGGTGAAATTCTTTGGAAAGTTCCATCAGTAAAGGCAGCTGATTCGGGTGGTGATAAAGGAGAAGGGCCCGGCCGCGGTGTTTCCTTCAACATCGATCCCCGCCACCCTGGAAACGAGTGCTGGGTTTTTGGAGCAGGCATCGGCGGTTTGTGGAATGCGCAAGGCGAGAAAATCTCGGAGACAACGCCACGCAGTTGCAACTTTGCGGTGTGGTGGGATGGTGACTTGCTTCGCGAGCTGCTTGACAGAAACCGGATCATGAAGTGGGACTGGCAGAATGAAACGCTCACCAACCTGTTGGTGGCCGAAGGTTGTCAGAGCAATAACGGCTCCAAGTCAACGCCGGCCTTGAGCGCCGACCTGTTTGGCGACTGGCGGGAGGAAGTTGTTTTGCGCACAGAAGATAACCAATCGTTGCGGATTTACACCACGACCATGCCCACGCAGCACCGCTTGGTTACCCTGATGCACGACCCCATTTACAGGTTGAGCATTGCCTGGCAGAATGTGGCCTACAACCAGCCACCTCATCCCGGATTTTACATGGGTGATGAGATGGACAAACCGATCCGCCCCGAGCTGGATTTGGTAAAATACCAGCCAACCGGCAGCAAACAAACAAGCTGGAAATTTGATTTGGGGAACGGGCCTGAAAAAAATGGTTTCACCCAGGTTAGTGAAAAAAATAGTTATACGCCTGAAAAAGGCTTTGGCATTATCAGTGCCAACCCGGTTCAGGCAGAAAAGGTGGAAGGAAGAGACGATGCAACCGGCGATTGGATCACTTCGGACACGCCTTTCTACTTTAAAGTTGACTTGCCCGAGGGGCGCTACAAAATTACTTTGACACTGGGCAGTCCGGTTGAGGCGGCGGGCACAGCCGTGAAAGCGGAATCGCGGCGGCTGATGCTCGAAAATATTCAAACTGCCAAAGGCGAAGTCGTTAAAAAAACCATGGTGGTGGACGTGCGTAGCCCGCGCATTAATGACACGCTGGAAATTCGCCGGAAACCGCGCGAGATGACTTACCTGAACTGGGACAGCAGTCTCACCCTCGAATTCAACGGCCCGAAACCCTGCGTTTCTTCCATCGTGATTGAAGAAGCGAATGACCTGCCGGTGATCTTTCTGGCCGGAAACTCTACGGTAACCGACCAGGAAAACGAGCCCTGGGCTTCCTGGGGGCAAATGTTCCCACGCTTTCTGAAGCCGGAAATCGTGGTGGCAAATTATGCTGAGTCGGGTGAAACGCTGAAAGCTTTCCGGCGCGAAAACCGCCTTCAAAAAATATTGTCCCTGATGAAGCCCGGCGATTACCTGTTCATGGAATTTGCCCACAACGACCAAAAGCCGGGCGGCAACCACGTGGAACCGTTCACCACGTATCAGGACGAATTGCGTTATTTTATCAGCGAGGCACGAAAAAAGGGTGGCAAGCCGGTTTTGGTGACTTCTACCAACCGCCGTCGTTTCGATGAAGAAGGCAAGATCATAAACACCCTCGAAGATTACCCCGAGGCCATGCGGCAATTGGGGAAAGTTGAAGGTGTCCCGGTAATCGACCTGAATGCTATGAGTAAAGTTTTATATGAAGCACTGGGCCCCGAAAATTCGAAAAAGGCTTTTGTACACTATCCGGCCAATACCTATCCCGGACAGGACAAGTCGCTGGCCGACGACACCCACTTCAGCCCGTATGGAGCGTACGAATTGGCAAAATGTGTCGTACAGGCAATATTGAACCAGAAACTGGATTTGGCAAGCTATGTGGCCGATAATTTCAGCAGCTTTAACCCTTCCGCGCCGGATTCATTCGATAACTTTTTCTGGCCAGAAAGCCCGGCTGCCGACGTACTGAAACCCGATGGAAACTAGGGACTGATGATTGGCGATTGATGAATGATGATTGAATACTTAAAATCAAATAGTACAATGAGAAGAGCAATGTTAAGTTATCTGATGTTGGCTGTGCTGTTCACGGCCTGTCAGACCGCAACGGAGAAATCTCCAACCAAACAGGAAGTGTTGGACAAGATGGTGTTGACCAACCAATACTTCATGGACAAATGGCCCGACACCGGGAAAAGCATTGTCACCAACCGCGAACGCCCCAGCAACATTTGGACGCGGGCCGTTTATTACGAAGGATTGATGGAGCTGTACAAAATCAAACCCGAGCCAGCCTATCTGGACTATGCGGTTTCGTGGGGTGAAGCGCACAGCTGGGGCTTACGCGATGGCGTTACGACCCGAAATGCCGACAACCAATGTTGTGGACAAACCTACATCGACCTGTATAACATGGAGGCCGACTCGGTGCGCATCCGCGATATCAAGGCCTCCATCGATTCGATGATGGTGACCGATAAAATTGATGAC
Organism: Mangrovibacterium sp.; assembly: GCA_050178015.1. GTDB lineage: Bacteria > Bacteroidota > Bacteroidia > Bacteroidales > Prolixibacteraceae > Gaoshiqia. Next base: position 50,661 of record JBFXGM010000020.1, on the reverse strand, counting down.
TGGGATTGGATTGACGCCCTGCAAATGGGCATGCCGGTTTTTGCAAAACTTACGGTGCTGACTGGTGATACCGCTTATTCGGAACGTATGTACGACATGTATATGGATACGAAAGTTAGCCAGGGATTGTGGAACCCGGAAGACAGTCTTTGGTGGCGCGATAAAGATTTTCTGCCCCCGTACACCGAGCCCAATGGCGAAGATTGCTACTGGTCGCGAGGAAATGGTTGGGTGGTGGCTGCCTTGGTTCGCGTGATCGACATTCTCCCCAACGACCCGCATCGCGATGAATACCAAAGCACCCTGCTCCAAATGCTGGAAGCGCTGATTCCGCTGCAACGCGAAGATGGTTTCTGGGGCGTGAGCCTGCACGATCCCGGTCATTTCGAAGGTCCTGAAACTTCGGGAACAGCTTTGTTTGTTTACGGAATGGCCTGGGCGGTAAATAATGGTCTGGTTGACGAAGTCAAATACAAACCGGTCATCCAAAAGGCTTGGAATGCCATGGCCCAAAAAGCAGTTCACGAAAACGGCTTCCTGGGATACCTGCAAGGTACGGGCAAGGAACCGAAAGATGGCCAGCCGGTGACCAACACCAGCATGCCCGACTTCGAAGATTATGGACTGGGCTGCTTCTTGCTCGGCGCCAGCGAAGTGTATAAGATGGCCCGGTAAACCCCAGTTTTTTTACAAGGAAAGGAGAAGGACCGTTGGTGAAAAGGTTCTTCTCCTGTTTTTTTATCTAATTGCTTGTCATCTGCTTTTAAAAGAACTTATTTTTGAGGTTCACTAATACAACTAATCATGATCAAATCAACCTCAATTTTCTTTTTGGCCCTGGTTTTCTTATTTTCCTGCAAGCAAACAAAAGAAACCAACGATTTAAAATTGTGGTACCAACAACCCGCCGAACAATGGATGGAAGCCCTTCCCATTGGCAACGGCAGCTTTGGCGCCATGGTTTACGGCCGCACCGACACCGAGCTCATCAAACTGAATCACGACGAATTTTGGGCCGGTCACCCGCGCGACTTCTCGAACCCCGATGTTGCCGGTATTGCCGAACAGGTGGCCAAACTGGTACGCGAGCGCAAATACACCGAGGCCAACACCCTGGTGCGTAAACTTCAGGGACCTTACACGCAGCCTTATCAGCCGCTGGCCGATTTGGAACTGACGCTCCATCACCGCAATCACACGAACTACCGCCGCGAACTGAATCTATCGGATGCCATTGCTACCGTGAGCTACGACAACAACGGCGTGACCTACACCCGCGAGCTGTTCAGCAGCTTTCCCGACCAGGTGATGGCCATTCGCCTGACGGCCTCGAAAGCCGACTCGCTCAACTTCAAACTAAGCCTGAAAAGCCTGGTGAATTGTCAGGTGATGGCGGAAAGCAACGTTTACAGCCTGGTAGCCAAAGCCGACGAAGATATTCTGCCGAACTACTTTAAACAGGGCGACGAAGCCCGTACCTACGGTGGCTGGGACGGCGAAGGCATCAAGGCCCGGGTTGATGTGCGCGTGATTGCCCCCGGCGCTAAGGTCATGGTTTCGGACGAGGGCATTGAGTTGAATGACGGACAGGAAGCGTTGATTTTGCTGTCGGCCGCCACCAGTTTTAACGGGCCGTTTAAGTCGCCCGGCTTTGAGGGAAAAGATTACGCGGCGATTGCCGACAGCCTGCTCGAAAAAGCTTCGACTCAAAATTGGGAAAGCCTCAAAGGCAAACACCTGGTCGACTACCATTCGCTGTTTAACCGGGTGAAACTCGACCTGGGCCAGTTGGCAGGAACCGATACCCTTCCCACCGACGAGCGCATCCTGGCTTTCCGCGAGAACCAAGACCCCGGCATGGTTTCGCTGTTGTTCCAATACGGGCGCTATCTGCTCATTTCGACTTCGCGCCCGGGCAGCCAGGCCGCCAATCTGCAAGGTATTTGGAGCCGGGCCATTCAACCGCCCTGGAATGCCAACTACACCCAAAATATTAATGTTGAAATGAATTACTGGCCCGCCGAAGCAACTAATCTGGGCGAGCTGACCGAACCGCTGATGCGCCTGATAAAAACCAACGCGGTAAAAGGTGAAGCCGTTGCCCGTTCGTACTACGACCTCGATGGCTGGGCAAGCCACCACAACGGCGACATTTGGGGACATGCCGCCCCTGTCGGGCAAGGCGGCAACGACGATCCCATGTGGGCCAACTGGAGCATGGGCGGCGTCTGGATGCTGAGCCATGCCTGGGAGCATTACCTGTTTACCGGCGACAGCGCCTTCCTGGCCGATATGTACCCGGCCATGAAAGGGGCTGCCCGCTTCGTGATCGGACGCCTTGCAATAAATGAAAAGGGCTACTACGAAACGGCTTTCGGCACCTCGCCCGAAAACCAGTTTATCGACCCGAAAACCGGCGCCAAAGTGGCTATTTGCGCCGGCCCCGCTGCCGACCTGGCCATGACCAACGAACTGCTGAATAATTGCCGGAAGGCGACCAAAATACTGGAAACCGATCCCGAATTTCGGGTTGAGTTGGATAGCTTGATTCGCAGATTGCAGCCCTTCAGGATAAACGATAAAGGAACTTTGATGGAGTGGAACGAGGATTTTGAGGAAGTTGACCCGCACCACCGCCACCTGAGCCATTTGTACGGCTTTCATCCGGGTAACCAGATTAATTTGTGGGATACGCCCGAACTGTTTACGGCAGTGGAAAACTCGCTGTTGCGCCGAGGCGATGAGGCTACCGGCTGGTCGATGGGCTGGAAAACCAATATGTGGGCACGCATGCTGGATGGCGATCACGCGCTGAAAATCATCAACAACCTGTTCACTCCGATTGATTTCGGCCCGAAAACAGAACACCGCGGCGGTGGCATGTACAAAAACATGCTCGACGCGCACCCTCCCTTCCAAATCGACGGGAACTTTGGCGTTACCGCCGGTATTGCCGAAATGTTGCTGCAAAGCCATGCCGGGGGAATCCATCTGTTGCCGGCCCTGCCTGCCAAATGGGATGAAGGCTCGGTTACCGGACTGAAAGCGCGGGGCGGTTTTGAAGTTGATCTGAACTGGAAAGACGGCAAACTGGCAACGGCCACCATTCATTCAGCATTAGGCGGTAAATGCCTCATCCGCTCGGAGTGGAAACTTGATTTGGCTGAAGCTTCGGCGACCAGCCTGCCTAACCCGCTGATGGAACCAACAGCTGTACCCAAACCGGAAGTTGCCGGAACACCCGACCTTCAACCCAAAAACAAGAAAGCATATTACCGGTACGAGGTAGAAATACCAGCCGGTGAGAAATTGGAAGTGAAGACGATTTAAAACGAAATTGAATCCAAAAAGAAAGGCGACCCGAATAATTTACGGATCGCCTTTTCTAATATATCAAACTTATGAACTAATAGCCGTTTGTGCCGAACTCATCCGGATTGGCAATAGCATCCAGGAATGATTGCGGAATGGGTCGAACGGTGTGTTTCGAAGGTTCGAATGTTGTGATGTCGGGGTTGGTTTCCGAAAGATACGCTGTGGTTAATTTACCGTAGCGTTTCAGGTCGTACCAGCGGGTTTGTTCACCGGCTAATTCACGGGCACGTTCGGCAAGCACAAAGTCAAGATCTACTTCTCCTTGAGCAACTGCCATCTCGCTTGCACGGCTGGTAACGGCAGCACGCTGACGAATGGCGTTTACATACTGTGCAGCTGTGGCCTGGTCGTTGTTGTAACGCAAGGCAGCTTCGGCAGCAATCAGGTAAACTTCGCCTAAGCGAAGGATGGGCACATCGCCTTCCCATTTCTGGTTGTTGTAAATCCAGTACAGCGATGAGAATTTGCGCATGGATGGATAACATTCTTTGTAGTAAGTACCCAACGTGCTGGTTTCGGCAGACACCCATTTGCCGGACGCATCATACATATCGGATGGGTCAACACACAGGAATGGCAACAACGCTTTTTCTTCAGCCGGAATAGTATAGTTTGGGGTGAATACCGATAACCCATCGAGGTATCCGTTACCGTCTTCATCCACCATATTTACATTCCCGGATGCATTCATTCTATAGTATGTTTGTCCGAAATAATAATCATTGCCAGGATCATATGTCCAGGCTGTATTTTTAATGACATGTCCGACCAGTGATTGATCTTTTCCGTATTTGTCAACCAATGATTGAGAGATGGTATAATCACTCCATCTGGAGTTGTAATACTCGGTAAAGAATGTTTCTGCAAAGCGGGTATCGGCAGGATCTTTCACCGACTCGAAGATTTCGGTCATCAAATACTTTGTCGGTTTGAAGCCCCGGTCGTTTGCCCGGCTGTACCAGGCACAGTTCTTCTCTGTAGTACCCCATTCTGCCCCAACGGTTTTGAGGTCCATCAGGTAATACTGGCGAGTACGTCCGCGATTATCCTTGTCAGGATTGAGGAATCCTTCATGATCGACAGCTTCGAGGAACAGGAACTCGCTATTATTCTTGTTGTTCAGGCCATCCCACAATTTGGAGTAACCCGATTTGGTGTCGTCGCTGGTGAACAATGTACAATCGTATGCTGACTGGTTGTCGATGAGTTCTTTTGCTGTTTCCAGGGCCAGTTTTGCATATTCTGTAGCATTGGCCTCGCCCAAACGGGTTCGTTGCAGATAAGCTTTTGCCAACATGCCATAAGCGGCTTTTTTGGCAACACGACCTCTTTCTGCACCTTGATTTACCGGAAGATGTTGGCAGGCAAATTTCAGGTCGCTGATGATCAGATCGTAGAATTCCGGTTCGGAGCTGCGTGTCGGGTAATTGTCAATTCCTGCTATTGATGAAGGTTCTGTTCTCAGGACAACATCGCCAAATTGCTCTACAAGGTGCATGTAGCTCCAGGCACGCAGGAAATAAGCTTCAGCAACTTTGGCATTCTTTTCTTCTTCCGAGTAATCTTCAACCAGGTCGGCATAGTAGATTGCTGTGTTGCAGTAATTAACGGTGGCATAAAATCCGTTCCAGATCACCCTCAAAGTCCCCAGTTCAGTATTCATTTTGCTGTCGTACAAGGTGAATCCTGATTCTTTGCTTTCGCTTACCCACAGGTCGGTACCCATTTCCATGGCGCCGATACCATCAATTTTTCCGTAGAAATAATATAGGCCATCGTAACAATAGTTTACCAGGCTCTCAAATCCTTCCGGACTTGTATAAGCAACCTCCAAATCTACTGTTGAAGGATTCGTTTCTTCCAGTGAACAGGCCGTAAACAGGCTTATCAGGAGGATTGCTGCAGTCGTAATTTTTATATATACTTTTCTCATTTCCTATCAGTTTTTATTAAAATGAAACATTAACACCGAACACAATTTGTTTGTACAAAGGATACGAATCGGAAGCACCTGTTTCCGGGTCCAGACCTTCCAAAAGGTCATTTTTCGTGATGATAAAAGGATTGTAAACGGTTCCGTAAACACGAAGGTTTGAGAAGCCAATTCGCTTGCTGATGTTTTGCGGGAGACTGTATCCTAAGGTAATGTTCTTAATTTTGACGTAAGATGCTTCGGCGTAAGGAATCGAACTAAGTGTTGCATTGTAATTACCACCTGTACTTCTTGATAAATAGGGACGCGGGTAATCGTTGGTTGGATTATCTTCGGTCCAGTAGTTGTAATTGTCGGGTAAATTAACTCTTCCATAGCCAAAATAGCCCAGCAATCCGCCATTGATCATTTGTCCCCAGCGTGCAGTCATGAAAACACTCAAGTCGAAATTTTTATAGGTGAATGTATTCTGGAAGCCGGCTGTCCATTTTGGTGATTCTTGTCCCAGGATCTGTCGATCATCATTTGCATTGATGGTGTAAGGACTTTCGGCAGTGTATTCCGTCTCAGTGACATTGCCTTCATTGTCGGTGAGCTTTTGTACCCAAACACCGTCTGCTTTTTTAGTCAGGCTGGTTTGCAGTTTCACATCCCCGGGTTGTAAGCCAAACACAGCTGCATCGGCTTCTTCACCCAGTTGCCAGATACCGATTTTTTTGTAATCGTAGAATGTGTTTTTGGGTGAACCCATGAACAAGCCCAGGGAAATCAGGTCGTCCACCGTGGTGCCGCTACCCAGGTCAATGGAAGTTACATCTTCCCAGTTACGGGCAAAAGTGATGGATGAATTCCATGAGAAATCGGCGGTTTTGATGTTTCTGGTGTTCAAGGTAAGCTCAATACCTCTGTTTTGCATTTCGGCAATATTGGTATTCATCTTATACGAAATTTTTGGCGTGTAACCACCACTTGAAAAGGGAAGGTCGCGGGCGTAGATCACATCTTTTGTATCGGTATTGTACCATTCCAGCGATCCGTCGATGCGGTTTCCAAATAAGCCAAAATCAAGACCAATGTTTAGGTTGTACGATTTTTCCCATCCCAATGCGGTATTACCCACAACTTCGGTCGGAATTGTGGTGGCCACTTGTCCGGCCCCGAAGTTCAAGGCGTCCGACCCGCTGGTAACTTCAGTGAGGGTTGAATAAGCTCTGATGTTTGAGTTGCCGGACACCCCGTATCCGGTGCGAAGTTTTAAATTGCTCAGCCAGTTGCGGGTACTTTCCATGAAATTTTCGTCTGAGATACGCCAGGCAAATGCTCCTGCCGGGAAAATGTCCCATTGCTCGAAAAGCTGCGATGCTCCGTCGTACCGTACCGAACCTGTCAACAGGTATTTGCCTTTATATGAGTAATTGATACGGCCGGCAACCGACATTTTTTTGGTATGAGAGTAGTTGGAGCTTACAATCGGGTTCACGCCGGCATCCAGATTATAGTATCGGAAATCATCGTACAGGTATCCTTCGCTGTAGGCTGATTCTGATTCATTCTGGCTGTTGCCCCATGACGAAATCAATGTTGCGGTAAAGTCGTGATCATCAGCAATGGTGAAGTTGTAGTTGGCGATGTTCTCCCAGGTATAGCTGTAAGCCAGCGACGTGTTATAAGATCCGTTACGGATAGCTGTCTGGCTCCCGGTCAACATCATATAGGTGTGATCACTGTTGTACACGCCATTGCGGCTGGTTGATAAGGATGTTCCTAAGATTGATTTGAAGGTTAATCCTTTGGCCAGCGTTAATTCGATATAAGGATTGGCCGTAATCGCAATTGCTTTGGTATTGTTTTCATAGGTATTGGGGATGTCGTCTGCAATTAAGCTTACCACCGATTCTCCTTCAATTGGATATTGGTTGATGTTTCCTTCTGCATCATAAACACCTCCCAGAGGTACTGTTCCAAAAGTCTTGTTAATACGGCTACCGCGAGAGTTCCCGTTGGTATGTGTTAATCCGGTTTGGATACCTGTTTTTGCCCAGTCAGCCAACTGAATGTTGATGCTTCCGCGCATGGTGTATTTATCCAGGAAATCGTCTTTGTAGATGCCGTCAGTCCGGTTGTAGCCCATCGAGAAGTTTGCCTGCACTACATCGGTACCGCCTCGAACAGAAACGGAATAGTTTTGTTGTGTCCCGGTTTTCAGCGTTTCATCCACCCAATCAATCCATTTACCTTGGTCGATATAGGATTTTATTGACCCCATGTTCCAGTCAGAAAGCAACTGGTCAAGGTTGGAAGAGTGACTGCCCCTGGTAGCATAGTAACCTTCTTCCAGATAGTCAAGCCATTCGTTACCCTGCAAAGCACTTGGGTAAGAGGGCCATCCGTTCACACTCACATAGGCGTCCATGTCAACCTGGATTTTGCCTTTTGTGGCCTGTTTGGTAGTAATGATAAAAACCCCGTTAGCACCGGCCGAACCGTAAATGGCAGTCGAGGAAGCATCTTTAAGAATGTCGATCGATTCAATATCGTTGGGGTTCAGGTTGTTGATGCTGCCTTGAATACCATCGATGATGTAGATAGGTTCGCTGCTGGCGGTTAACGAGCGGTTACCACGCAGCAGGACACTTGAGCCGGAATTGGCCCTTCCTGATTCGCGGGTAATGTCCAAACCGGCAACGCGGCCTTGCATGGCTTCAACCGGATTAACAACCGGAGCCATTTTTATTTCGTCGCTTTTTACTGAAGCAACAGCGCCGGTGAGGTCACGTTTTTTAACGGTACCATACCCAATGGCCACCACTTCCTCGATACCAATGGCTTCTTCTTCCATTTGCACCTGGATGGTTGACTGGTTGTTTACCGGCACCTCTTCCAATTTCATCCCAACGAATGAGAACAGCAAAGTTCCGTTGGAAGGGACATTTGGCAGGGTGTAATTTCCATCGAAATCGGTGATGGTGCCGTTGGTGGTCCCTTTTACCAAAACGGTTACGCCGGGCAAGGGTTGGCCTTGTGCGTCGGTCACTTTCCCCGAAACGGTTTTTTGTTGCTGAACAACTTGGCTTCCGGTTCTTTCAGGAGACGTTGATTCGCCGCGGGCAATAACAATTTGCCTGTCCTTGATGGTGTAGGTCAGGTTGGAGCCGTTTAGGAGGACATTTAAGGTCTCGTGAATGTCGGAATCGCTCAGATTGATGTCAATCTTGCGGTCCGACTGAATTTGTTCGTAGTTAAAGAGGAAATAGTAGTCTGTTTGATTCTCAATTTCTGAAAGAACCTGGATCAGATTGGCATTTTTCATGTTCAGGTTCAGTACGGTTTTTTGAGAATACGATTTGGTTGCCCAGGTTTGTGCGACCAAAATCAAAAGTAGGCCAAGCGTAAGTCTCATAATTCGTAAAGATTTAAATAAGGCATGGGCATACCAAGCCTCATCATTTTGACTTTTTTTCATAAATTTGAACTGTTTGTGGGTTAATAAAACATGTTAACTCGTTTTGGAATCAGGGGAGCGCTGCAACCGCTTTCCTGATTTTTATTTGTATATCGGTTATTTTTTGGTAATAATGATCCGGGCATCGGTAAAGGAGCCATCCTCTTTCATGTTTCTTTTTTCAAATTCGTAGTCGAATGTGGCCGTTGCCTGAATCAGTTTCAATGCCTCTTCAATATTTTCGTGGATAAAGGTGGCTTTGAAATGAAGCCGGAAAAGTTCCGGATCCCTGACTTCGATATTCACGCCATACCAGCGTTCCAGCCTTTTTGCAACTTCGGCCATATTGGCATTCTCGAAAATCAACCGGCCGTTGATCCATCCGGCATAACCCTCTGCGTTCACCGGGGCGTAACTACTGGCATTGGTATTGGGGTTGTAGCGGAACTGGTAGCCGGAGGCCATCTGCTTCAGTTCATCCTGTTGGTCATTTAATACAGCTACTTTTCCTTCTTTCAGGATCACACTGATTTCAGGATCATCAGTGTAGGCCGAAACATTAAACTCCGTTCCGGTTGCTTCCACCGAAATTCCATTTGCTTTTACCAAAAAAGGATGTTCCGTGTCGCTTTGAACCTTGAAAAATGCTTCTCCCTGGATTTCTACTTCCCGGCTTTCATTGAAAACGGCCGGGTAGCGGATGTGCGAATCGCCGTTCAGCCAAACAGTCGATCCGTCGGGCAAGTTCAGGCTGGTGCGCGAACCGGTTGGTGAGGCCACTTCAACCACCACCTGTTGCTGAAACAGAAAATCTTCGAGCTGAATATACAGGAAGCCAAGGGCCAGCAGCAGAGGAATAATCAGAATGGCTGCAATCTTCGAAAAATGGTTGAATGCCTGCTTGATAATCCGGTGCTTTGCCTGGGGTTGTATGTTTCTATGCAGAATTAGCTGTGTTGCTGATAGGCTGCTTGCTTGAGTCAGCTGTTCATCTTGGTATTCGTCCCAATGCTGTTGCATCAGTTCTTCCAACGCGGGATCGTTTTCCTGTAGCATCCCTTTTAGTTGTTGGTAGTCGTTACGGGAATACCGGTTGGAGAAAAAACGTTTTAAGAGTTCAGTATTACGGTTCATTTCTATGCGCCTTTATAAGTAATATCCTGAAAGACGAATTTACCCTTAGTGCGGCTAAAATGTTTTTTGAAGGGTGAGAACAAACAACAGCAGATCATCAAATTTTTCGGTGTTGAGTTTTTCTTTCAAAAATTTGAGTGCTGCTGTCAGATGGGCCTCCACCGTTTTGGAAGCCAGCTGCAGCATGTCCGAGATTTCGGCGGTTGAATAGCCATCCAGTTTGCGCAGTTTCAGGATTTGTGCCTGCCGCGGGGGAAGATGCCCGATGAGGCGGTTGATGTGCTGGAGTAAATGATGGTAATTCACAAGATTCGATGTGTGCTGGTCGAAGTTTACCAATTCATCGGCCAGTTCGTGTTTTAATTCATCGTCCTTTACCTGGCGTTGTATGCGCTTTTGGATAAAGTTGAAAGCAATTTTAAACAGGTAAGCATGAAAAGATAAGGTCAAATCAAGATGCTCTCGCCGTTCCCAAAGTTTGAGAAAAGTTTCCTGCACAATTTCTTCGGCTTCTTTTTCCGATTTTAGATAACCCAGTGCAAAAAAGTATAATCGCTGGCTATATTGACTGAAAATACGACTGAATGCCTTTGGATTTCCTTCTTTTAACTGGATGAGGGTATCTTTCTCTATGTGTGGCTTTGCCTGTTGCAACAATTCGTTTTATTGATGAAGCAACAAAGATAAAAGATTTTAGGAATAGCCCTAATGGGATAAGTCAGTACCGAACAGGCAAAGGTTCAGGCAAATATCAGCGCCAGCCGGCTAAGAGGTAGATGGAGCGGATGGATGAAGTTTCTGTTGACTGCCGGGCGGTTCACCCCGGCAGCTGTTTGATTTTTTCCTGATTAATAGTTTTTTACATCCCCGCCGCTGGATTCATCAATATCTTTTTGCGTGGGACTGCCTTTGTAACGGATGTCAGCTCCGCTGCTGGCGCGGGCTTTCAGCGAGCCGGTAACATGTACCGTCGCATCAGATCCGCTGGAGGCGCTTACTTCAACATGCTCTGCAACCAGGTTGCCGCAATCGAGGTCACTGCCGCTCGACGAATCTGCCACCAAATCAACCGTCTTTCCCGAAACTTCGGCATCCGACCCGCTGCTGGTGCGAACGCGGACAAATTCGGCGGTTAAATTCGCAATTTTTATATCTGACCCGCTGCTGGCCTCAATGTCCAGTTCGTTCAGTTTAAACGCGTTTTGTGAATAAACATCCGATCCGGCCGAAGCCGTCAGGGTGGTCAGGTCATCAAAAGTGACATACGCTTTTCTGGGTTGGTTCCAGCCCCAGTTCCAGTTTTGGTTGTCCTTGATATAAATTCGAAGGGTACCGTCTTCAACCCGGGTAATTATTTTATCGATAATATCCGGATCGGCTTCTACCACGATTGCTTCCGAATTACCTTGGGTCAGGAACAGGTCAATTCCGCTGCTGACACTGATTTTGCTGAAGGACTCAACCGAGCGCGTTTGGGTGTCGGTTTTTTCTTTGGCGGCGTTTACACCGAGAGAGAGGCTGCAGAAAAGGAGGAGCAGCCAAAGGTTTCTGAGTTTAATTGTTTTCATGATGTGTTTAATTGTTTGTATTTCTGTTCATTGTTTCCTTGGAAAGTAAATTGTTTCGTGTCAGAATTTTAGAAAAACAGCACCTTTGACGTTTGCTTTTTTCTTATGACTTCGTTTTAGTGTTTGTTGATCGCCCCCCCGGATGAGGCATTGATCGTGGTTTGGGAAGGATTTCCGGAGTAATAAATATGTCCGCCGCTGGAGGCTTCTCCGGTAAAATCTTCCTGAACATCAATCCAGATATGCGCCCCGCTGGATACATCAGCAATACAATATTTAGTGACAAAATCCTGGCCTTTAATATGGGCGCCAGAGGAGGCCTTTAGTTCTGCCCGGTCGGCTTTACCACTCAAGTGAATTTGTGCCCCGGAAGAACTGCTTCCGTTGAATTTCACGGAATTGATTTCGAGATACTGCTGACTGCCGGAAGAAGCCTTTAGTTCCAGTGATTTGCTCATGATGGTTGACTCAGAGCGGACCTGGCTGCCGGAGGATGATTCCAATCTTTCCAATGCCGTAAAGTGAACATATACTTTTCGGGATTTGGCCCAACGGATGCGCTCGTGGGTGTAAATGTCCAACGTCTTGTGCTTTAGTTCTGTCTCAATTACTTCGTGCAGGTTTTCATCCGCCTCAACCACCACATATTCTCGGGTGTCAGGAACAAGGAAGACTTCCAGTCCGTTGGCAGCTTCTATTCCTGTAAAGCCGGTTATTTCGCGTGTTGCCCGGCTAACTTGTCCGTTTCCTTTTACCGATGGACCGATGAAGGTGCAGGAGGAAAAGGTGAAGGTTGCCAGGAAAAAGGTCATAAGGAGAAATAAGTTTTTTCGCATGTGGTACCTGTTTAGTGGATTGATGTTCAACTGATATTTTTGATGCAAGTTAACGTGAATGGAGAATACCGGCAGCTAAATTTCGTTTAATGCCGGTATTTTGTCGGTAAACGGTAAAAAGAAATGCCGGTCTGTGCCGGCTTATTTGTAGAAAGAATGATCCTGACTTTTATGTGTTTTGCAGAGCGTTGGGCTGCCGGCAATCGTTGAGGGTGATAACCAAAAGTACTATCTGTTGTTTTTCGTCATTAGCTGGCTCATGATTTGCAAGCCGTTCAGTGTCAGGTTTTCCTCTACAAAATCAATTTTAGGCGATTGTTTGGCGAAAACGCCCGATAAACCTCCGGTGGCAACGATGACCAGCTTTTGTTCCAGCTCTTGTTCGGTTCGTTCAATCATGCGGTCAACCAGTCCGCTGTAGCCAATAACAATGCCCGACTGAATGGCATGAACGGTGTTTTTTCCCAATACCGATGGGGGAACGGTGAGTTGTACATTTGGGAGTTGGGCCGTATTTCCGGCCAGGGCCCTGACAGCCGTCTGGAGTCCCGGCGCTATGGCTACCCCTAAAATTTCGCCTTGATCGGAAAGGGTAGTAAAGGTTAGCGCCGTTCCAAAATCAATGATCAGACAAGCCTTTTTCAATTTTGAGTAGGCAGCGGTGGCATTGGCCACCAAATCGGATCCGATTTGATACGGATTCAGTACCTTCACCGGTAGGCGGTCGTAAATTTCTGGGTTAATGATCAGAATCGGGATACCAAAAAGGTTGGTGATCATTGCTTCAAACTCCCGGTTCATCGCTGGCACAACACTGCTTAAAACAGCCCGGTCGATATCCGTTTTACAGATTTTTCCGCTTTCAAACAACGAGTGAAAGATGACTTCATATTCGTCGGCTGTTTTTTTGTTGTCGGTTTGGATTCGCCAAACATTTCGCCACTTATTCTGTCCGTAAATGCCAAATACAATATTTGTATTCCCAATATCAATGGCCAACAGCATGATTTTTTCGTTTTGGTTAAGGCAAAATAAAGTAAAACCATCGAAAGCAAAAACTTATTTTAATTAAAAACGCGTTCTGTTTTCTTTGCCGTTTCATTAATTTAAGGGCGGAAAAATAATTTTGTTCTATTTTTTATTATTTTTATCCATTATACCGTTATTTGACTCAATAAAAGAAGTTAAGGTAAAATCTATATTTTACGGTTATGAGCAATAATAAAAATCCGCTGATCTTTGTAGTAGAAGACAATCATGTGTATAATAAGTTGATTGTCAGTTTTTTGAATACAAATAAATTTACAAATGTAGAGTCGTTTACTACTGGAGAGGAAGCGGTGCAGGCCATGGTGCGGCAACCGGCAGTCGTTATCCAGGACTACTTGCTGGATGGGATGAACGGGATTGAAGTATTGAAAAAATCGAAAAAAATAGCGCCGAATGCCGAATTTATTTTCCTTTCGGGGCAGGATAATATCGATGTGGCCATCAATACCATTAAATATGGTGCTTATGATTATATCGTGAAAGACCAGATGGCCCTCAAAAAAATGGTGAACAAGATCGAGAAAATTCAGTCGTACACGAAGTTGGAGGTAGCCAAAAAGCGCTACAAAACCGGTGTAATTTTATTTTTTATTGTTCTGGCTTTGTTCATTATTGTTCTGATTACTATTGCCATTATGTATCCGCAATATTTCGGTTTTAGGATTGGGGATATTTAATTGTTGTACCAAATAACATCATCAGAAACCCGGCTTTCCAGTCCGGGTTTCTTTGTGTTGTTCATGGATATAACAGTTCCTGGGGTGAATACCGCCGAAAATGTAGCGGGGCTTGCCAATACTTCTTTTGCTTTTTCAATGCCCTTGTCGGTTTTTATGGCCGAGCGGATGGCCCCTTTCTGGTAATAATAGCGCGTGACGATCTCGTCGGTCAACATTTCTTTTACCTCGTCCTCAAATTGTTCCAGGTCTTTGTCCAGTTCGTGCCCGATCTTTTCTTTCAGTGCTTCAAACTGGCTTTGGGCTACATCGTAGTATTTTTCCTCCTTGGCCGTTTCCAGTAATTCATTAAACATGCGTTCGGTTTCCGATTCGTAGGTAAATTCCTTTTCTTTTAGGAAGGCGTTGAAACTGCTTAGAATTTCGTCGGTAATTTCAAACTCTTCCGGACTGGGGATTGACTTGTTTGAATAGGCATACTGGGTGGCAAAATCAAAGTACATGAAGTTGCGGATTAAATGAACGCTCAGGCTGCTGATGCGGTCCAGGTCGATTTTAACATCGGGCACGATGCCACCGCCGTCATATACTTTACGCCCTTTTTTGGTGTTGAATTCCGAAATCAGCGAATCGGGAACGGCGCCCACGCTGCCATCTTCGTTCCGGTTTGTATAATCCAGCGCCTGAATACACCTTCCGCTGGGGATATAATATTTAGCTGTGGTGACTTTCAATTTGGCATTGTAGCTTAGTTCGCGGGTAGTTTGCACCAGTCCTTTGCCAAAGGTCCGGGTGCCAATAACCACGGCGCGGTCCAGGTCCTGCAGTGCGCCGGCTACAATCTCCGAAGCCGATGCCGATCCGCGGTTCACCAAAACAGCCATGGGCATCACGGTGTCAACCGGGTTCTCGGTGGCCGTGTAAGTTTTGTCCCATTGTTTAACTTTTCCGCGGGTGCTGACCACTTCCTCGCCTTTGGGCACAAAGATGTTGACGATTTTGACTGCTTCCATTAACAGGCCTCCCGGGTTGGATCGTAAATCCAGGATCATCGATTTCGCGCCTTTTTGTTCCTTCAGTTCGGTAAATATTTTTTTCACTTCGTCGCCGCAGTTGGTGGTGAAGTTGGAAAGGCGGATGTAGCCGGTTTCGTTGTCCAGCATGCCATAGTAAGGCACGGCATCGATCTGGATTTTTTCGCGGACAATTTCCACATCGAAGCTTTTCTTGTCGCCGGGACGCTGTATTTTTACTTTCACCGCTTGATTAGCCGGGCCTTTTAATAGATTACTGACATCTTCGGTTGACATTTTTTCGGTTGATTTACCGGCCACTTCCAGCAGAATGTCCCCGGCACGCAACCCTGATTTCTGGGCGGGAAAGCCTTCATAGGGTTCCGCAATAATCACCTGATCGCCATGTTTGCTGATCAGGGCGCCAATCCCGGCATATTCGCCAGTGGTCATGAAACGGAAGTCTTCCATGTCCGACTCAGGGATGAAGTTGGTGTATGGATCAAGCGACTCCAGCATTTTGTCGATGCTGGTTTTTACCAGGTCGGTTGGATTGATGTCATCCACGTAAAACAGGTTTAATTCGCGGATAAGTGTATAATAGATGTCCAGGTTTTTGTCAATCTGAAAGAGTTTTTCATCGCGGTTGAAGCCGGTGAACACCACTGAAAGTACCAGCAAAACGGTTACCACGATCCCAATTTTCTTTTTTCTGTTTTGTGCCATGATGTGCTTTTTTAAGACAATCAACAAAAATAGTAAAGGTTTGCTTAAAAGCCGGCTTCGTTTTCACGGAATTCGTTAATTTATCTTAATTGGGGCACGAACGGCATTTTTTGTTTATTTTGCCGGTTCGACAAAAAAGAAATAGATATGCGGTTTTTAACAATCTTCAAAAAATATCCGGCCACTTTCTGGGCTTCGAATGTAATCGAGTTGTTTGAGCGTTGGGCTTGGTACGGCTTTTATATGGCGTTTGCCCTGTTTCTGGTAAATTCGAAAGATACCGGGGCGTTGGGATTTACCCAGGCCCAAAAGGGGATTATCATGGGAACGGGCTCGATGCTGTTGTATTTTTTACCCATTATTACCGGCGCCATTGCCGATAAAATTGGTTACAAACGGATTTTATTTCTTTCGTTCACGATCTATATTTCGGGTTTTTATATGATTCGCAGTTTCGACAGTTTCGAAATGGTTTTCCTGTCCTTTATCTGGATTTGTGTTGGCGGGGCTTTTTTCAAGCCCATCATTTCGGCCATGATTTCGCGCACTACTACCGACGAAACGGCTTCCATCGGCTTCGGTATTTTTTACATGATGATCAATATTGGCGGGTTTATCGGGCCGTTTATTGCCGGAATCATTCTGAATAAAAGCTGGGATTACGTTTTTTACATGTCGATGATCACCATGAGCATTAATTACCTGATTACTTTCTTCTTTTTTAAAGACCCGGTAAAAAAACAGGCAGGCGTGGCTTTGGGGAAAAGTATTTCGGAGGCGCTTAATAATATATGGCTGACCTTGCAGGATTGGAAATATGTGCTTTTTCTGGTCATTATGATTCTGTTTTGGACTGCGTTCAACCAGCTTTACTATTCGTTCCCGGTGTTTGTGGATGCATGGGTGGATACATCGGTTGTTTATCGAAGCCTTCATGCGGTTTTTCCAGCTTTGGCCGAAGCCATTGCGACTGATCAGGGAACAATTTCAGCTGTAACCATGAGTAGCATGGACAGCTTCTATATCATTGTTTTTCAGTTGGTGGTGTCTGCTTTCGTGATGCGTTTTCGTCCGCTGGCGGCTATGATGGGCGGGATCCTGGTGTTGGCCGGCGGTCTCAACCTGATGTTTTCGTCGCAAAATGGCTGGTTGATTCTACTTGGTGTATTGGTTTTCAGTCTGGGTGAAATGGGCAGTTCTCCTAAATTTACCGAATATGTGGGGCGTATTGCCCCCGACGACAAGAAGGCGCTTTACATGGGCACTTCTTTTTTACCTATTGCAGCGGCACACCAGCTTGCGGGCTGGATTTCGGGCAGTCCGTACGAGAAGATTGCCGATAAGCTGTTTTTGCTAAAGAAAGAGTTGAGTGTCAGGGGGATTTCATTGCCCGAAATTTCGGATACCTTTTCGAAGAATGACTTTTTCCGGGAAGCGGCAGCAAAGATGGGCATGAACGAGGCCCAGTTAACTGATTTTTTGTGGGCTAATTATCATCCGCAGAATATTTGGATGCTGTTTTCCGGTATTGCCGTTTCGGCGGTTGTCCTTCTTTGGTTGTATAACCGATTTATTCTGAAAGAAATGCGATAGGTTTTTCTTGCGCAGGAAAAATGGGGTAGGATCGTTTTGTTGGTGGCTTAATTTTCAGGCGAGAACAGGAATGGGCTCTTTTAGTTACGCATGGATAGAAAAACGCCACGGTTTGCTGGCCCAAGGCTCACCTGAATAATGAATGCCAATGCGTGGAGACGTGTGGTATTCTGGTACGGGAGGAGCATCTTCCAGCCAAAGGCGGGCAGAGGTTTGCAGGTCTTCGCCATAAAACGAGCGGTCGAGTTGCAGTTCGCGGCCTAGTTTCCCCGGTCCGTCAAAGCCTTCCAGCCCGCGGATGAGAACTGCAGCGGCATCTCCGTCCTCGCCGGTGACAAAATTCAGCATCCAGTATTGACCGTAGATCAGATAAACATATACCCGTCCGCCCGCTTCAAACATAACTGCAGTTCGCTTGGTCAGTCCTTTGCTGGCATGGCAGGCCAAGTCTTTTTGCCCGCAGTAAGCTTCGGTCTCGGTGATGCGGAAACGGCGGGTTTGTCCCCCGGGGAAAACGCGCACCAATGTTTTGCCTAATAGTTCCTGTGCGATCACCACAGCGTCGCGACGGAAAAAAGCGGCAGATAACCTGGAATTTTCTGAAATCATGTTCCAAATATAAAAAAAAGGGACAGTACCGAAGGAACGGTAAGAGAGACGAAACGGTCTGTTGCGGGTAAAGAATGGGGCGGGAAAGGCGAATTAATTGGGATGTGATTTATTTTTTTTGCCATTGCAATTACAGGCGGCGATTAATGCGGCTTTATTTCTTGTAAATCTTTAGGTTAATTTTCTGATTGCCGTTTGCAAACCCTTGCAATTTCAAAAAAAACAAATACTTTTGCAGTCCCGATTATTGTCCGTACTTGCAGTTCTTATAATTTATTGAAAATGTTGAAGGTAGTAAGGTTATCAACATGCCCGATGTTAATAACGTGAGATCTTCTAACAGATTGAAATGTAAGTTTTTGCAACTTTTAGTGTTTAATTAAAAAAAATTAGAGCAAGTGGATACTTTATCTTACAAAACCGTATCGGCCAACAGTGCCACGGTAAACAAAGAATGGGTTGTTGTTGATGCAACCGACATGCCGCTTGGCCGTCTGGCCAGTGCTGTGGCAAAAATGTTGCGCGGAAAACACAAGCCAAATTTTACTCCTCATGTTGATTGTGGAGACAATGTGATTGTCATTAATGCTGAGAAAGTACGTTTGACCGGAAATAAGCTGAATGACAAAGTCTATCTGCGTTACACCGGATATCCGGGTGGGCAGCGCAGCCAAACCCCGGCCGAGATCATGAAAAGATACCCGGAACGTTTGGTCGAAAAAGCCGTGAAAGGGATGTTGCCAAAAAACCGTCTTGGACGTGCAGTTTGGGGTAACATGAAAGTGTATGTTGGTCCAGAGCACAAACAAGTCGCTCAAAACCCGAAAGTAATTGATTTAAATACGATTAAATTGTAACAATGGAAGTAGTTAACAGCTTAGGACGTAGAAAAACAGCCGTTGCCCGTATTTTTGTCAGCGAAGGCAAAGGAAACATTACCATTAACAACCGGGAGTTGAAAGAATATTTCCCCAATGGTACGCTACAGTATATTGTTATGCAGCCCCTGAACTTGCTCGGTGTTGCCGATCAATATGATATCAAAGTAAACCTCGACGGTGGCGGTATCAAAGGACAAGCTGAGGCCGTACGTTTGGCCATCGCCCGTGCGTTGGTTGATATCAATCCGGAATCAAAATCGGAACTGAAACATGCAGGCTTTATGACCCGCGACCCACGCGAAGTGGAACGTAAAAAGCCAGGTCAACCCAAAGCCCGTAAACGCTTCCAGTTCTCAAAACGTTAATATATTATTTAAAAATAACTGTGGATCTGAAACCACTGAGACTCCCCGGTTTCGAGGGACTACTCAGAGGTTGCTTTTCAACGTTTTATTTAAAAAAGTAAAAAGATGCCAAGAACAAATTTTCAGGAATTATTGGATGCAGGTGTACACTTTGGTCACCTGAAACGCAAGTGGAACCCCAATATGGCTCCGTATATCTTCATGGAGAAGAATGGGATCCACATCATCGACTTGCAAAAAACAGTTGTAAAAATTGATGAAGCAGCTGCTGCGATCAAACAAATTGCCAAATCGGGACGCAAAATATTATTTGTGGCAACAAAAAAACAAGCCAAAGAGCTTGTTGCTGATGCAGTTGGCAATGTGAATATGCCATACGTTGCTGAACGTTGGCCCGGCGGTATGCTTACCAACTTCCCAACCATCCGTAAAGCGGTGAAGAAAATGTTGTCGATCGACAAAATGATGAAAGACAATAGTTGGGATAATTTATCAAAACGCGAAAAGTTGCAAATTACCCGTCAACGCGCAAAACTGGAAAAAGTGCTCGGTTCTATTGTTGACCTGACCCGTCTTCCGGCTGCTTTGTTCGTTGTTGACGTGATGAAAGAAAAGATCGCTGTACGTGAAGCTCAGAAATTGGGCATCCCGGTATTTGCGATGGTTGATACAAACTCTAATCCGGATGGAATCGACTTTGTTATTCCGGCCAACGACGATGCCTCTCAATCAATCCGCCTGATTGTTCGCCTGATGTGTGACGCTATTGCCGAAGGTTTGAGCGAACGAAAGGTTGAACGCGAAAAAGAAGGAGACGACGCTCCTGTTAAAAAAGTGAGAAAAGGAGATGCCCGGAAATCAGCTGCTAAATTTGAAGAGGACGAAGAGGTTGATGTAGCTGAAGAGGTTGAGGAAGACGATGTTGAGGACGTTGAAGAAGACGATTCAGAAGAATAATTGCTCATTTTCAAAATAAAAAACAAACAATTATGGCAATTACTGCTGCAGATGTAATGAAGTTGCGTAAAGCAACTGGCGCCGGCATGATGGATTGTAAAAATGCCTTGGCCGACGCAGATGGCGACTTTAACCGCGCCGTAGAAATTATCCGCGAAAAAGGTAAACTGGTTGCCAGCAAACGTTCCGATCGTGAAGCTTCGGAAGGTGCTGTCCTGGCAAAAGTGAGTGATGATAATAAATTCGGGGCAATTGTTGTTCTGAACTGCGAAACCGACTTCGTAGCCAAAAACGAAGGTTTCGTAGCTTTAACCCAGAAATTCCTGGATCTGGCTGTTGGCGAAAAACCGGCCGACCTGGATGCCCTGAAAGCATTGACTCTTGATGGGCGTACGATTGCAGACCATGTAACGGAACAAACCGGCGTTATCGGTGAAAAGATCGACTTATCGTACTACGCAAAAGTGGAAGCCGCTTCGGTTGTTGGCTATATTCACCCGGGAAACAAACTGGCTACGCTGGTAGGTTTCAACCAGGACAATGTTGATGTACAAGTGGGAAAAGATGTGGCTATGCAAGTTGCAGCCATGAACCCGGTTGCTGTTGACAAAGACTTTGTACCTCAGGAAGTAGTTGAAAAGGAATTGGAAATTGCCAAAGAAAAATTCCGTCAGGAAGGTAAACCCGAAGCAATGTTGGATAAGATCGCTCAAGGTGCATTGGCTAAATTCTTTAAAGAAAGCACGCTGTTGAATCAGGCTTTTGTAAAAGACAATAAGGTTTCTGTAAAAGAATACCTGGGTTCTTGCAGCAAAGATTTGACGGCTACTGCTTTTGTTCGTTTTGCTTTGTCGGAATAGGACAGAAGAAAGAAATATGAAATAAAAAGGAGGCTTTAGAGGCCTCTTTTTTCGTATATCACATTCTGTGTGGGATTATCCGTTCAATGCTTCGGCTCCGTTGGTGACTTCCAGAATTTCGTTGGTGATGGCCGATTGACGGGCTTTGTTAAAGGTTAGCGTTAGCTCTTTAATCAGATCGGTGGCATTGTCGGTTGCTTTGTGCATCGAGGTCATGCGGGCGCCGTGTTCGGCGGCAAACGAGTCGGCCAAGGCTTTGTATAGCTGAATTTTCAACAAGCGCGGAATTAATTCCTCCACAATATGTTCTTTTGACGGCTCGTAAATGAAGTTATAGACGCTGTCCTTTTCTTCGTCTTCCTGTTTCAGCTCAACCGGTAAAAACTGTTCGGTAACGCTAATCTGCATGGCCGCATTTTTAAACTGGTTGTAAACCAGCTCGATGCGATCGTATCGTTTGTCGGCATAATCGGACATCAGGTTGTTCGAAACCATTGTGGAATGTTCAAAATCAAGGTTGTCGAACACCTCGTTAGCCTGTGCCACAATGTTCATTCCACGCAATCGCAGTTGCTTTTCGCCCTGCTTTCCAACTACCAGAAAATCAATATCACCTGAAATCAGCTGTTCCTTATATTTGGTGTTGGCCAGATCAACGGCCGTTTTCGCGATGTTAGCGTTGAATGCGCCACACAATCCCCTGTTCGAACTGATCAGTACGATCAATACCCTGTTTGGGGCACGGTGCTGCGTAAATACCGATTCTTCGGTGTTTTTCAAGCTCGAGCTGAGTGAATCGATGATTGCATGGAGCTTTTCGGCGTATGGCCTGATCCGAAAGATAGCATCCTGCGCCTTTTTCAGCTTGGCTGCCGATACCATTTTCATCGCGCTAGTAACCTGCCGGGTAGTTTTTACCGATGCAATCCGTGTGCGTATTTCTTTTAAATTGGCCATTTCTTACAATTTAACAATAGTCGTGGTGAGGGGTTTGTCTGTTTCATCACCTCGCGTACCATTCTATTCTGCGAACCGTTGAGCGATTTCAGCAGCGGCCTTCTCAATGGCAACGATGCCTTCCTCTGTAAGATTCCCTTGACGAAGCTCATCCAGTACGTCTTGGTATTGCATATCCATCAGGTTCAGGAAGTCTTTTTCAAAGGCTTTTACCTTGTCCAGGGGTACCGATTTGAGCAGTTCCTTTACTCCGCAATAAATGATGGCAATCTGGTGTTCAATTCGAATGGGTGCGTATTGCCCTTGTTTCAGAATCTCGACGTTTTTGCGGCCTTTATCGAGTACGCGCATGGTAGCGGCATCCAAATCGGAACCGAATTTTGAAAAAGCTTCCAGTTCTCGGAACTGGGCCTGGTCGAGTTTTAACGTACCGGCAATTTTTTTCATGGCCTTCAGCTGGGCATTTCCCCCAACTCGGGAAACCGAAATTCCCACGTTGATGGCAGGGCGTACGCCGGCGTTGAACAGGTTCGACTCCAGAAAGATTTGTCCGTCGGTAATGGAAATGACGTTTGTCGGAATGTAGGCCGATACGTCGCTGGCTTGGGTTTCTATGATGGGCAGCGCAGTCAGCGAGCCACCACCTTTAACTTTTCCTTTCAGGCTGTCGGGCAGGTCGTTCATTTTTGCCGCAATTTCGTCCGATTCGATGATTTTCGCAGCCCGCTCCAACAGGCGGGAGTGCAAGTAAAAAACATCGCCCGGGTATGCTTCGCGGCCTGGTGGACGGCGTAGCAACAGGGAAACCTCGCGGTACGAAACGGCTTGTTTCGACAAATCATCGTAAATGATCAGGGCATCACGGCCCGTGTCGCGGAAGTATTCGCCAATGGCTGCGCCGGCATATGGTGCGAAGAATTGCTGCGCTGCCGGATCGGCGGCTGTGGCCGAAACAATGGCCGTATATTCCATCGCGCCGTGTTTCTCCAGCGTGGACGCTATATTGGCAACGGTTGAGCCTTTTTGTCCGATGGCCACATAAATACAATACACCGGCTTGCCTTTCTCAAAATTTTCGCGCTGGTTGATGATCGTATCAATTGCAACGGCAGTTTTTCCGGTTTGGCGGTCGCCGATAATCAGTTCGCGCTGTCCGCGGCCAATCGGGATCATGGCATCGATGGCTTTAATGCCGGTTTGCAGGGGTTGTCTCACCGGTTGGCGGTAAATTACCCCTGGGGCTTTGCGCTCGAGCGGCATCTCGAATTTTTCGCCACGAATGGCGCCTTTCCCGTCCACCGGAATGCCGATTGTGTTGATTACACGGCCCAGAACACCATCGCCTACTTCGATAGAAGCAATGCGGCGCAGTCGCTTTACCGTGTCGCCTTCTTTTATCTCCTCGGAAGGACCCAGGAGTACTGCCCCCACGTTGTCCTCTTCCAGGTTAAGCACGATGCCTTTTATACCACTGTCGAACTCAATCATTTCGTTTGATTCCACATTGGATAAACCATAGATGCGGGCAATGCCGTCACCCACCTGGAGGACAGTCCCCACTTCGTCCCATTCGGCTTCCGACTTGAACCCTTCCAATTGTTGTTTCAGTATTGCCGAAACTTCAGCAGGTTTTATATCAGCCATAGTGTTCTCTTTTTGCTAATGTATATCTGATTGTAATAACGTTTCTTTCACTCTCCGGAGCTGGTTGGACAGGCTTGCATCGAGCTGTTGGTCATCGATACGAAGAATGAAGCCGCCGATCAGCCGGGAGTCTGTCTTTTCGAGCAGATCAATCTGGGCATCAAATTCCTGTTCCAGTTGCTTTTTTATGTTGTTTATGATGTCTGGATTAAGAGCTACAGTGCTGGTCAGTACGGCCGTTTTTATGCCTTGCTCGTGGCGGTAAAGGGAAAGGATGTTCCGGCAGATGCCCAACAAGTGGCTTTCCCGTTTGTTGTTGGTAACCAGGTGTAAGAAATTCAGACTGGCCTTGTTGATTTTTCCTTCAAAAATTGAATTGAGCAACTTCAGTTTTACAGATGTTTTGATAACCGGGCTTTCCAGAAACTGTCTGAAATCGGCACTCTCCTTTATCAACGAAATAATAATGCTGATATCTTGTTGCAGAATACCTAGTTGTTGTTGTTCTTTTGCCAGATCGAAAAAGGCCTTGGCATACCGGACTGTTATTTTGCTCTGATCCATAAATTATTTCAATTTAAGATCTTTTAAAAGTTCATTTACCAAGGCTTCCTGGTCCTTGTGTTCTTTCATCTCTTTCCGGATGATTTTTTCGGCTACCATCACAGACAGTTCTACCACTTGCTTTTTCATGTCTTTGATGGCTTCCTGCTTTTCCGCTTCAATTTGTTCGCGGGCTGATTGAATCACTTTCAGCCCTTCGGCATTAGCCTGAGCTTTTGCTTCGGCTACAATCTTATCCTTAATATTGGTTGCTTCCCGCAGGATAATTTCTTTTTCTTTGCGGGCTTCCGCAATTAGTTTGTCATGGTCTGCTTTCAACCCGGCCACTTCTTTACGGGCCTGATCGGCCGCCGTGAGGGCTTCGTAAATAGAAGCTTCGCGGTTTTTCAACGCGTTAAGGATTGGTTTCCATGCAAACCTTTTCAGGATGTAGAGGGTAATCCCAAAGACGATGACCATCCAAAAGATGGTGCCATAATCCGGAGTAACAAATCCCATAGTTTTTCTTTTTTGTTGAGGCCATCCTGGCTCCCGGCAACCCCGGGAGCGGATAGCAGTTTAAAAAAATCTTAGATAAAGAGGATCAGCGCACAGATGATCACAGCAAAGAAGGCAACACCTTCGATCAGGGCTGCGGATACGATCATGTTTGACCGGATATCGCCACTGGCTTCCGGTTGGCGTGCGATTGCTTCCATGGCACTGGCACCGATACGGCCAATTCCGATACCAGCAGCCACTGCTGCCAAACCAGCTCCCAAGGCTGCACCAAGTTCGGCCAGTCCAAAGCCAATCCCTACTTCTGCTAAAAGAATCATTAAAGATGTCATACTCTTGAATTTATAGTGATTAGTGATGCTCTTGTGTTGCCATGCCAAAATATAAAGCCGAAAGCAACGTGAATACGTATGCCTGGATGAACGATACCAGTACATCGAGCAAGGTCATGAATACCGAGAAAATAATGGAAACCACCGATACGCCGGCCCCGGCTGCAGGTCCCATTAACTGGGAGAAGATGAAGATCAGGCTGATGAATACGGTAACAATCATATGTCCGGCCATCATGTTTGCAAACAAACGTACCATCAATACAAACGGTTTGGTGAATACGCCCGAAAGCTCGACAATTGGCATTAAAGGAATCGGAAATTTCAACCACCAGGGAACATCCGGGTTGTAAATTTCTTTCCAATAGTGTTTGTTGGCACTGATGGTGGTGATGGCGAAAGTGAACAAGGCCAATACCATCGTCACGGCTATATTTCCGGTAACATTGGCGCCAAAGGGAAAAATAGGAATTAAGCCCAGTAGGTTGTTGATCAGAATAAAGAAGAACAACGTAAGCAGGAAAGGCATAAACTTCTCCGATTTTTCTTCGCCAATGGCCGGTACGGCCACTTCGTCGCGAATAAAAATGATAATGGGTTCAACCAGGTTTTGAACCCCTTTTGGCGCTTTCCCCGCATTCTGTTTGGCCGATTTAGCGACACTCAGAAAAATCCAAAGTAAGACGATTACACTGACAATAATCCCTGCCACCGCTTTGGTTAAGGAAAGATCGACGGGTAATCCAATCACTTCACCGTGTTCATTTATTTCTTCAATTTTGCCGGCATTTTCACCATCGTGGGCAATCCTGAAATTGTTGTATGGCTCGGTGCCGTGATGAAACTTGGACGACCAGAAAAGATGCCAGCCACTGTTTTTGCTGTATAAAATGATTGGTAGCGGAATGCTGATATGTGTTTCTCCAATGGTGGCAATATGCCAATCAAAAGCATCAGAAACGTGTTCCATCACGAATTTCCCGGCATCAAATTCTTCCGGTTGTTGCTCAACGGCATGTTCATTTGCCGCGAAAAGTTTTACCGGGCTCAGGGCGATCAGGAGGCTGGCCAGTGCTAAAACTGTCAACTTCGTTAGCTTGCTTCGCTTTATCGGGTTGTTCTCCTTTAGCATGATCATTTGTTTGAGAAACCGTTCCAAATTAGTTAAAATTTCAGAAGATTCAATTACTTTTTTGTTTTACTATCCGTGCAATCTCATAAACTTCAACGATGGAGAAGGCAAAATAGATTACCAGAAAATTGATCAGGAATACTTTTGCTTGTTCGCGATGAAACAAGGCAAAAGAAATAGCAAAAACCAGATAAATGAACATCTTGATGAAACTCATCCCCATAAAACGGGCGGTAAACTTTGCCATGCTCTTCCCGGCTATCCTTAACAAATAATAATGTACAAGGTTTGTGACCAGGAACAAAAAGATGAGGGCGATGGGTAGAAAAGGAATATACCAATTCGGGAAGAGCAGAAAATAAAAGAGATAACCGAGCACGAAAAATGCGAAGGTCAACAGGCTGGTCCGAAAGAGAAAGCGCCTCATGAGTGGGTTCATTTCAAAAAGTTTTTAATGGCGTGATAAATAGCACCGATGACTGACAGTACCATCAATGCAAGAGTAAATGCCGGAAAAGAAAGGCCCAGCCAATGATCAATTTTATAGCCGGTGAAAACGCCTAGCGCCATGATGGTAATCATCTCAAAGGCCAGGCTGGAGTAGCGGATAAACTGGTCGAAATTTTTCTTCGGCTTATTTCGGTTTGGATTCTTCATGTTTTACCGGTTCGCCCATCACACATGATCCGGAGAAAACAGCAGCGGGTTCTATGCTCAATTTCCCGGTGCGAATATCGCCCTGTACTTTGGAGGAAGCTTTCAGGCTTAATAATTCCTCAATAACCAATTTCCCCTTCAGAAAGCCGGAAATTTCACAGTTCTTGCAGTTGATTTCGCCGTTTACTTTTCCGGTCAC
This sequence comes from Mangrovibacterium sp., assembly GCA_050178015.1. Classification (GTDB taxonomy): domain Bacteria; phylum Bacteroidota; class Bacteroidia; order Bacteroidales; family Prolixibacteraceae; genus Gaoshiqia. The sequence goes on along the minus strand of JBFXGM010000020.1, from coordinate 23,659 downwards.
CCCGATTACTACTCGTCCGGTGCATTTTAGGTTGCCCGTCAATTCTCCGTCAATCCGGATGTCCCCTTCCGAAATAATATCCCCGGTAATGCGGGTTCCTTTTCCAATCAGGTTGATAGCCTGAGAATCGGCTTCATTAAACGATTTTGCCATATTGCTTTTTTATGAGAGTGACCAAATATACTAAAGCTTTCGGTCTTTTGTAGAACGAAAGCTTTAGTTTTTTCGTCTGGTCGCTTTTAAAAAAACAAACAGAAGGTCGTTTTATTTACTTATTGAAGTGGTACAGGAAGACAATCTGCCCATCGAAGGCGGGTTTTTTGTTGCCTTCAATTTCCATGGAAACCTGTAATTGTACCTTGCTGATTCCGCGCAGGTTGGTTACCGATTTCAGCCAAACGTGCGTTCTGATTTTGCTGTTTACCAACACCGGCTGGCCAAATTTAAAACTTTCGATTCCGTAGTTGACCAGCATACTAAAGTTCTCCACCTGTACTACCTGTTCCCACATCAGGGGCAGCAAGGATAATGTCAGGTAACCGTGGGCAATTGTACTTCCGAAGGCACCTTCCGCTTTCGCACGTTCGGGATCGGTGTGAATCCATTGATAGTCAAGGGTTGCATCGGCGAACTTATTGATTTGCTCCTGGGTAACGGTATGGTATTCGGAAACCCCTAATTTTTGGCCAACGTATTTCTCAAAATCTTCGTGGCTTCTTATTAAAAGACGACTCATGATAATTGATTTGTATAGAAATTTGTTTGTTCTGTTATGAATTGTATGCCCACTTCAGGTATACAGATCCCCAGGTAAATCCGGCGCCAAATGCTGCAAGGATTATGTTGTCTCCTTTTTTGAGCTGTTTTTCGTAATCGTACAGGCACAGCGGGATCGTGGCTGCCGTGGTATTGCCGTATTTTTCAATGTTGATCATGACCTGGTCCGGGCTGATACCCATCCGCCGGGCAACTGCATCGATGATGCGCATGTTGGCTTGGTGCGGAACCAGCCATGCCAGGTTTTCGGGGGTGATGTCGTGCTTTTTCATAATTTCGACAGCGACATCGGCCATGCGGGATACGGCATATTTGAATACGGTTTGCCCGTCTTGATGGACAAAATGTTCACGGTTTTGAATGGTTTCGATACTTGCCGGGCGTTTGGACCCACCGGCTTTCATGTGCAAGTAGTGCCGTCCTTTGCCGTCGGTGTGATTGATGTGGTCGATCACTCCCAAGTCTTCCGATGTAGGTTCAAGCAACACAGCGGCTGCTCCATCGCCGAAGAGCGGACAGGTTGAGCGGTCGGTATAGTCGGTAATGGACGACATCATATCGGCACCCACGACAATTATTTTTTTGTATTTCCCGGTTTCAATAAAGCTGGAGGCGGTGGTCAGGGCAAATACAAAGCCTGAGCAAGCGGCGTTGAGATCAAAACTCCAGGCGTGCGTTAGTCGGGCCTTTCTGCTGATCACGTTGGCTGTTGCCGGCAGCGGCCGGTCCGGGGTGATGGTGGCGCAGATCAACAGGTCAATCTCTTCGGGTTTGGTGTTGGTTTTTTCGAGCAACTGTAAAACCGCTGCCGTTCCCATGTCGGAGGTTGCTTTGCCGCTTTCTTTTAAAATTCTTCGCTCTTTGATTCCGATGCGCTGCATGATCCACTCATCGGAAGTTTCAACCATTGTACTAATTTCTTCGTTGGTCAACCTGTATTCAGGTAAAAATGCACCAATACCAGTGATTGCTGCACGAATCTCTGCCATATTCAATTATTTAAAATAATAAGTCACGCGCCAAAAATGTAGCGGCGGATGCTTAAAATATCTGTTTAAAAAGTCGTGAAAAAAGAAGTGCGAAAGATATAAGTAAAAAAGATAAGCACAAAGAAAAAAGTGCAAAAGATGGGTGTAAGGCGTTTTAAAACAATCAATTAAAACGTTCGAAAAATTAATTAAACAAAAAAATGATCAGAAGAGTTTTTCTTCTGATCATCTTATCAGGGGATTAAACCGTGACGTCTTTTTCAATAGCGAGTTTGCCTCTGTAATAACCACATTCAGGGCAAACGGTGTGGTATTTAACAGTGGCTCCGCAGTTGGAACAACTTGCCAATGTTGCAGGAATCGCTTTGTGATGAGATCTTCTTTTATCTCTTCTTGCTTTTGATGTTTTGTGCTTTGGATGTGCCATTTTTAAAAATCTTTATTCGTTTTCTAATAATTTTTTCAAATCGTCCCATCGGGAGTCAGAGGGGTGCTCAACCTTATCGGCCGGACCCGAAAGCTGGTTCAGTTTCTCAAGCATGTCCGGGTTGCAAAGGCTATGGCCGTTTCCGTCGTCCGGATGTACTTGTTTGATCGGAATGGAAAGAATGATAAAATCATAAATCAGTTTGCCAACATTTATCTGGTGATCGTTTGGGCTTACCCAAATAACGTCATCCCCTTCCTCGAAACTCTCCTCTCCATATTTAATGAAGAGTTGGTTTTCGCTTTTTATGGGTTGATCGTACCAATCCAAGCATCTGTCACACTGAACTTTAACCGTTCCGCTGATATGAAACCAAAGAACCATGATTGCACTTTGTTTCTCTAGCTCGACTTTAACCAAAACGTTTCCGTCTTCGGCGATACCACCGGCAAAAAAATCAAAGAACTTCTTATCGATTTGATACTCAAATTGATGTACGCCTTGCGCCAGTCCTTTGAATGCAATATTGTATTTTGCCAATTCAGCCATTGCTGCGAAAAAAGTGTTGCAAAAGTATAAAAAATAACTAAACGATGAAAATTTCCCGAACTTTTTAACAGGGAATGTTTCGACTCGTTTTCTGTTGATTCAAATTTCTTGCTATCAATTGGTTATCTTGTTCTGTTTATGTTGAAAAAATCATGTTTTGGGAAGCGTTATACGAAAGGTGGTACCTTTTCCGGGTTCCGACTGTTTGATAAAGATTTTACCCTGGTGATAATTCTCGATGATTCGTTTCGCGAGTGAAAGTCCAAGGCCCCAGCCGCGTTTTTTTGTGGTGTATCCGGGTTCGAAAATGGTTTTGTGGTTCGATTTGGGAATTCCTTTGCCCGTATCGCTAATATCCAGTGCGATGGTGTGGCTGTTTTCGCTGAGACGTAGGGTGATGGTGCCTTCATTTTCAATAGCATCGACGGCATTTTTGCATAAATTCTCTATTACCCAACTAAATAGTGCCGGGTTGTGCGGGGCAGTGAATGGGATCGTCATGTCAATCTCGGTGATGAATTTTACCCTTTTTGACGTGCGGCCTTCCAGGTACGAAACAGTTGAAAGGACAACTGGTTTCAGATCAGTGCTGATCAGTTCGGGTGCTGAACCGATTTTAGAGAATCGCTCGGTGATTTTTTCCAAGCGCGTAATATCTTTCTCAAATTCGCGGATTAGGTCTGGCTTGACACCTTGCATTTTCAGCAGTTCAATCCACGCCATTAGCGAGGATATAGGCGTTCCCAACTGATGGGCTGTTTCTTTTGACATGCCTACCCAAACCTGGTTTTGCTCGGCCTTTCGCGATGAACTGAAGGCCAGGTATGACACCATGATAAACAGGGAAATAACCCCGAATTGAGCCAGCGGAAAATATTTCAGGTTTTGCAGGATTTTTGAATCACGGTAATACAAATATTGTGTTTCTGTGTTGGAAACCACAATTTTGATGGGCTCATGTTCGCGGATCATTTTCCGGAGTTTGCGTTCCAATACCTGTTCACGGCGTGTCTCGTGAAAGTTAATGTTGCTGTAATCAATTATGTTGCGCAAACTATCAGTCAGGATGATGGGAATATCGGTGTTACTTTCGATAATGCGCAACAGGAAATCCATGTCATTGTTGGATCCGTTATCGGGTTGCGCCAACCGGTTTGTTGCTTCGGCCCAAAGGGCAACGCTTTTTCGTTCTTCAACAGATACTTTATTAACCAGCCAGTTGGTATAGTATAACGATGCTGTGCCAATTAATATGGCAATCAGGAACAGCAGGATTTTCCAACGACGTTTTTTTAAATAAAGTTCCAAACTGAATCAATTAAATTACTCTTCAAAACGGATGCTTTTGCGGAATAGTATGGTTGTCTCAATAATTAAGATTCAAGGAGATGGAGCGCCATTTGGTAAATTCCTTTCTGGTCGTAGCCGCATTCCCGGATGAGTTCTTCCTGGGTGCCATGTTCAACGAATCTGTCCGGCACACCCATCCTGACCACATTTGCTGAATATTGATGATCGGACATAAATTCGACAACAGCCGAGCCAAATCCGCCCTGAATTACGCCATCTTCCACGGTAATGATTTTATTGAAGCGGGCAAATACCTGGTGCAGTAGCTCCTGGTCGAGTGGTTTTACAAACCGCATATCGTAATGGGCAACCGAATGTCCGTCCTTGATTAAGGCTTTTACAGCGCGGGCGGCGGTAATGCCGGTTGTGCCGATAGTAAGAATGGCCAGTTCAGTTCCATTGGTCAGCACTCTGGCTTTCCCGATCGGGATACTTTCGAATGATTGTTTCCAGTTTACCTGGCAACCGCACCCTCGTGGGTAGCGGATGGAAAATGGCCCCCGGTTTTCCTGCTGAGCAGTGAACATCATGTTGCGCAGTTCGATTTCGTCCATAGGGGCGGTAACGATCATGTTGGGAATATGGCGCATGTAGGCCAGATCGAATACCCCGTGGTGGGTTGATCCGTCGGCGCCAACCAATCCACCACGGTCGAGGCAAAAAACCACTTGCAGATTTTGAATAGCCACATCATGAATGACCTGATCGTAAGATCGTTGCATGAAGGTGGAGTAAATATTGCAAAATGGGATGAGCCCTTGTATGGCCATTCCTGCAGAAAATGTAACCGCATGTTGTTCGGCGATCCCAACATCGAATGCCCGGTGGGGCATTTTCTCCATCATGATATTCAGCGAACTTCCGGTAGGCATGGCCGGGGTGACCCCAACGATGCGTTCGTTCATTTCGGCAAGCTCAACCAGTGTATTGCCAAAAACATTCTGGAACTTTGGAGGTTTGTTCATCGCGCATTCGCAATCGAAGAGCTCACCGGTAACCTTATCAAATTTGCCGGGCGCATGGAACTCAGTCTGGAACAGTTCTGCCTGTTTAAATCCCTTTCCTTTTTTGGTGATTACATGCAGTAATTTTGGTCCGGGAATATCCCGCAGGTCGCGTAATACGTTGGCCAGGTATTTGACGTCGTGGCCGTCAACCGGGCCAAAATACCGGATACCCAAACTTTCGAATAGGTTGGATTCTTTGAGCAGGGCACTTTTTAGGGCGCCCTCGGTATTTTGTACCAGACGGCGCGCCCGTGGCCCCAATCCGTTCAGCTTGCCAAGGCCGTTCCAGATTTTTCGTTTTAATTTATTGTATGATTTTGATTTTGAAATATTCAGCAAGTAATTGCTCACGCCGCCCACATTGGGGTCAATGGCCATGTTGTTGTCATTCAGAATGATCAGGACATTAGAGTTGTTAACTGCTGCGTTGTTCAGCCCCTCGAAAGCCATGCCGCCGGTCATGGAGCCATCGCCGATTACGGCAACAATTTTTTGATCTCTCTGTTTTTTCAGGTCAGCGGCCACGGCCATCCCCAGCGCTGCTGAAATGGAAGTGCTGGCATGTCCGACCCCAAACGTATCGTAAATACTTTCACTTGGTTTTGGAAAGCCACTGATGCCGTGGTATTTCCTGTTGGTGTGAAATTGTTCTCTTCTACCGGTAAGTATTTTATGACCGTATGCCTGATGCCCGACGTCCCAGATCAGCAGATCATAAGGTGTTTTGTACGCATAATGGAGGGCAACTGTCAGTTCGACCACCCCCAGACTGGCCCCAAAATGGCCGGGATTACTGGAAACTTCATCGATGATAAATTGCCGCAGTTCATCACAAACAACGGGTAAATCATCCAAATTTAGCTTTCGAAGATCTGCTGGTTCATTTATCTTTTTAAGCAAGCTTCCTTCAAGTTCTTCCATGTACCGAAAATTAAACCTCAAATATACAATTTCTGAATTATCCGGCAGCGATTAATTCACTCATCCGTAAGCTTGTCTTTATTTGCCGGGTAAATCAATAAACCCATTGAGCTGTTATATTCTGAACATGCGCTGTTTGCGGTTGTCGAAAGCGGCCAGTTCTTTAAACCCAACCCGTCGCAGCAGGTCAATTCCTGTTTCGTAATGACGTGCAATCTGGGAGGTTTGGTGCGCATCCGAGGAAATAGTCATGGGAATATGTAGTTGATAGCAGCGTTCGACCAAGGCTGGTGAGGGGGTGAAATCAGCGCACGGGCGGTCAAGTCCTCCGGTATTTAATTCGACAACCAGGTTGTTTTCCTGAATGATTTTTAAGGTATCTTCCAGAAGTTGTGTTTGGTCTGACTCGGGGTAAACCCGAAATTTCTTGATAATATCCAAATGGCCGATAATGTCGAAGAGGCCTGATTTGGCCGCCATTTGAACCAGTTCAAAATACATGTGATACAGTTCGTCGTTAGACCATTTTCCATATAGCGATTTGTCGGAGTCAAAATTCCAGTCGCCAATAAAATGGACCGAACCGATTACATAATCCAGCGGCAGGGAATTTATCAGGGATCTAATTTCGTCCTCCCTGCCGGGGAAATAGTCCATTTCAATCCCATACTTTATTGTAATCTGTCCTTTGTATTTTTCCCTGAGGTCAAAAATTTGTTGTGTCATTACCGGAATATCGATTTCGGAAATCGCCCAGTTAACTGATTTCAGACAAACATGGTCGCTGAACCCGATTTCTTCCAATCCTTTTTCAATCCCTGCTTTTACCATTTCTTCATGCGTATCCTTTCCGTCAGAAAGAATGCTGTGCATGTGGTAATCTATCATCCCTACCATGTCCTTCAGTTAGATTTCTTTTATTTTGATATTTCTGAATTGGGTTAACCCGCCATGATCTTGCAGTCCAATATGGCCGGTTTTTGCCATGCCATAGGTTGGGGTATCTTTCCATTTGCCGGTGTTCTTACGCTGGTGCCAGTCATCGCTCCAAAGTATGTAATCAACCACCAAGCTACCGTTCAGGAAATGCTGCACGTGGTCGCCATCGACAACAATCCGTGTGCTGTTCCATTCATTCAAGGGTTTAACCTCGGCGTTTTGTGGTGTATGCATGGCGTAGTTGGCGCCAGAGTATTGAGACGGTTCCAGTTTTTCAGGCCATCCTTTGTCGTCAAGAAGTTGATATTCAGGTCCGGATTCATAAATGGCTTTTACTTTTCCCTCTTGCACGTGGAAAAAGATTCCACTGTTGCTTTCGGGGGCTATTTTCCATTCCAGGTATAATTCAAAGTTTTGAAATTGCTTTGTGGTAATTATGTCTCCGCCATGGTCGCTGCCGATGCCCGAGTTGGTCAGGATGCCGTCGATAACTTTCCAGCCGGTTACTTCTTCGCCTCCGTTAAACAGTTTCCATCCGTTCAGGTCTTTCCCGTTGAACAACAATTGCCAGCCATCAATAACTTCTTTTTCTGTAAGTTGGTTGATTGGGTTTGTTTGGGCCTGCCCGATCAGGAATGGAAAAGCAAATAATGCGATTAATAATATGTTTCTCATTGGCTTAGCTTTTTCGTGAGCCTAAATTTAGTGAAAGGAATTACAAAACGAAATGATTTCGGGTGGCAGGATGAAATTTTGGGAGGAGGGTGAAAAAAAAGGCAGCTTCAACAAGCTGCCTCAAAGCCATGAAAACAATTAAACAATGTTCAGAAAACAGAAAACTAGAAACAATTATATCGTAAAAATCTCTTGATTTTTCAATTCAAGCATCTTGTCAACCTTTTTGCCATAATCGTTCGTCATGTTTTGAACTTTTTCCTCGGCATCTTTTTCAAGGTCTTCCGACAAGCCATTTTTCATCATTTTTTTCAATGTATCGTTGGAATCTTTACGTACCGAACGGATACTTACTTTGGCGTTTTCGCCTTCCTGACTTACTTGCTTTGAAAGCGTTCTGCGCCGTTCTTCAGTCAGGGGTGGCACATTTATCCGGATGATTTCCCCGTTGTTTTCCGGGTTGAAACCAAGATTAGCGTTCAAAATTGCCTTTTCAATCGGGTTGATCAATGTTTTCTCCCAAGGTTGAACCGCAATTGTTCTTGCATCCGGTGTGCTGATGTTCGATACTTGTGCCAGTGGTGTCATACTTCCGTAGTAGTCCACCATTACACCATCCAACATCCTGACAGAAGCTTTTCCTGCACGTATATGAACTAATTCTTTCTCCAGGTGCTCAACTGCAGCTTCCATTTTCTCTTTACAAAGATCCAGTATCAGTTCTACTTCCTCTTCCATAAAACAATATGGTCAGTTCTTTTTTGTTGTGTTGTGAGCAAAGATAGAAAAAAATGGAGAATATTAAAATTCGTCCACTTTTTTAGTAAAAAAATGCTCTACAAAATGTTTATCGGTGGACCAATGTCCCAATATTTTCGCCCGAAATTACCTTTTTGAGGTTGCCGTTGATGTCCATATTGAAAACCACGATGGGCAAATTATTTTCTTTGCACATGGTCGTTGCGGTCAGGTCCATTACTTGTAAACCGCGGTGGTATATTTCATCAAATGAAATTTTCTCGAACCTTTTTGCTGTGGGGTCTTTTTCCGGGTCGGCCGTATAAATGCCGTCCACGCGGGTGCCTTTTAGCATGACGTCTGCTTCAATTTCGATGCCCCGGAGTGAAGAACCCGTGTCGGTCGTAAAGTACGGATTGCCGGTACCTGCAGAGAAAATGGCCACTTCACCTTTTTCCAGGGTTTCAATGGCTTTGTCTTTCGAATAGAATTCCCCTACCGGTTCCATGCGGATGGCCGTAAGGACTTTCGATTTCACCCCGATGGCCGACAGCGCCGAGTTCAGGGCAAGGCTGTTGATTACGGTGGCCAGCATCCCCATCTGATCGCCTTTGACGCGGTCGAAGCCATTGGCCGCACCGCTTAATCCGCGGAATATATTACCGCCACCAATAACAATCCCGATTTGTACGCCCATCTCAGCGATTTCTTTGATTTGATCAGCGTATTCCTTCAGCCGTTGTTGGTCGATCCCGTATTCCTGACCGCCCATCAGCGATTCGCCGCTAAGTTTTAGAAGAATGCGTTTGTATGCTGTCATGTGTTTGATTTTTTGCAAAAGTAGGAAAATTTCAAAAATGCTTTTCTAAGATCATGGATATGTTCGTAGAAAGAACTTTCCGGAGGGATATTTCACCTGAAAGATCCGGAAATAAGGAAGCTTAATTTTCTGCGGGGGATCGAATGGACGAATGAGATAGAATGTGGCGATTAATTTGAATGTTTCCTTTTTATGAGTGAATTCAGGATAAGGTTTCAGGTTTTAAAACATAAATGTAACTGCCTCATTTACCGCGATTCCATTGGCATGGGTTTGATATTTTTCGTAATATTGATTAAAGGGTTCGGAAGAATTTGGCCTAGAAGGAGATTGTGCCCCTTTCAGAAGATCATCCGTTCGGGTATCGTCCCCTGTGGGTTGGAGGGCGAAGCTGTATAGTTGTCAAATGTTCAATAATGTTTCGCATTCGCTCTTTGTCAGATTTCTGACAATAGGGCATGGACAGATAAGTTAAGGTTGGTAAATCGGGCTGCGTGAATATTGTTGGGGCGTATTTGCTTGTTTTTCTTCTCGAATGATAACCTCTTCTTACTAATCGTGTTTCAATTACGGCAATTTATGACATCTCATGTTGGTCGCAACCGGTTAATTCCAAAAGTTTCTTTTCAATCGATTCTCCACCTTAAAAGCATATTGGTATGAACAAAAAGTCAAGGATACGACGGAATATTTTTATCCGCATTCTTTATTTAAGCGTATTAAGTTGGTCGTTTTTATTTTTGTCGTGTGTTACCCAGCGCGACGTCGAATATCTCCAGGATAGTAGTATCGGTATTCAGGCTTTTTATGAAGCTCAGTTGGAAGATTATAAGCTGAAGCCGACTGATGAGTTATATATACAGGTGAGTAGTCTGGATGATATAAACTCCAATATTTTCTCATCCACAAATGTTCAGCAGGTGATGAGTATCGGATCCATTCAACCCTATGGGGCATCCTTGATTTCTTATGCTGTTGATAACGACGGATTTCTTCACCTTCCGGTGATTGGTCCCATTTCGGTGGAAGACAAAACTACCGCACAAGTAGGGGAGATGATTACAAAATCGCTTTCCAAGATTCTGAGTGAACCCCGTGTTTCGGTGAAGTTGGTAAACCGATTTGTGACTGTTTTAGGAGAAGTTCAGCGGCCAGGCCATTATCCGTATTCCCAAGTTAAAGTTTCCATCTATGATGCTATCGGGTTGGCTGGGGATATCACTGAGTTTGGTAACCGCAGAGAAGTAATTCTTGTTCGTAATGTAAACGGACAAAATATTCGTGTTCCGTTAGATCTTACCCAATCGGCTTTACTTGGCTCAGAGTATTTTTATACCAGTCCGAATGATGTGATATACGTAAAACCCATGCGGAAGAAATTTTGGGGATTGCGGCAATTCCCGTATGATGTTCTTCTCTCTACTATTACAGCAACAATTCTGTTTTATTCTGTTGTTAAATAGCTCTTTTAATCCGGCTAACCAAACTCGAAAGCTATGGCACAAAATGTAACCAATGTGGATGATAGCGACCTGAAGCAGTTTATTCTGTTAATAACAAAAAACTACAAGCTTTTTGTCGTTTGTGTGATGATTGCTCTGGTCGTTGGGTTTCTGGCAAACAGTTATACGGTGCCAAAATATAAAATTGCCTCATCAATGTTGATCAAGGAGGAAAACAACAAAGCCGGAGGTAATGTCACCGACTTTTTGAATAGTAGTTTGTTTGGTGCAAACAAGAATTTTCAGAACGAGCTTTGGGTACTAAAATCAGCACCTGTGATTAAACAAACCATTAGTAATCTGGATTTAACAACTGTCTATTATCAAAAAAGGGGGCTGCAATATTTTGAAGTGTATGGGAAAGTTCCCTTTCGGGTTTTAAGACTTCAAAATCACATTCAACCCGTAAATGTCCGGTTTCAAATTTCTATTTTGGACAACGAATATTTTAGAATAAAAACGAAAGGAAGGGATGTTTCTTTTATAGACATCAACTCGAGCGAGCTGGCCTATCGAAAAGAAAAATGGGAATTTGAATACTATGGTAAGTTTGGAAAGTTAATCGAAACTGATGACCTTTCCTTTGTCGTTGAATTGGATGCATTCGCTGAACATTCTGATGCAGGAACGGACAACTACTATTTTTCATTTACCGATACACAAACGTTAACCGAAGGATTGAGAGGTCAATTGACCTTTCGGGTTGTCGATAAAATGGCCACAGTCATTGAGATCGTTTATAAATCGCCTTCAGTAGCGAAGGGGAAAGACATCGTCAACGAACTCATGAATGTTTACTCGCAGCAAAACCTTGAGCGAAAGAACCATAGTGCAGGGATCACCATCAATTACATTGAGCAGCAATTGAATGAAATTTCAGATTCGCTGAGTTACACGGAGGATAAATTACAACGGTTCCGATCATCTAATCAGTTACTGAACGTTTCGGAGCAAGCAACTGGGATCACAGTCCAGTATATGGACCTCCAAAATCGGTTAGCTGAGTTGGAAGCCAACAAGCGCTATTATGACTATGTTGATGATTACTTGTCGAAGAATGAAGATATTTCAAACATGATTGTGCCGGCCTCCATGGGCATTCCGGATCAAATGCTCAATAACCTGATGTCGGAGCTGATGAGTGCCCAGGCTCAACGGTCGAATCTTATTCAGAACAACCAAGAGCTTAATCCATTAGTTCAAAAGTTGACCATCCAGATCGAAAACATCAAGAAAACAATATCTGAAAATATTTCTGCACTCAGAAAAACGACTGATATCTCTGTTGATGAGATGAACAAACGTATCCGCAAGGTAGAGGCAGCCATTAGTCGCTTGCCTGCAACTCAGCGTCAGTTGGGAGGTATTGAACGTAGCTACCGGCTGAATGATGCTATCTATAATTATTTGCTTGAGAAACGCGCTGAGGCAAAAATCACCCTTGCATCCAATATACCGGATAATATCATTATTGAACCTGCAAAAATGGTGGGAACTGATCCGGTTAGTCCAAATGTGCAATTGAATTTTCTGATCTCCCTTTTTCTGGGATTGGCACTCCCGTTTGGATTTGTCATTTTTAAAAGTGCGACAAACGACAAAATAGAGACGCAGGAAACCATTGAGCGTCTAACCCCGGCTCCTGTATTGGGGAAAATTGCGCATAATCACAGGCGTCACGGAAGTCTTGTTTTCGACTATCCCAATTCTACTCTTGCTGAGTCATTTCGCACACTTCGAACAAACATTGAGTATCAATTCAGAAACGAATCGAGGAAGGTGATTCTGGTCACTTCATGCATTGCTGGTGAAGGAAAATCATTCACTTCGCTTAACCTGGCCATGAGCTATGCCTTGTTGGGCCGTCGTACCTTATTGGTTGATTATGATTTACGAAAAGCAGGTGCGTATTTTAAGGATCATGAGGAAATTAAGGTTGGCTTGTGCGACTGGTATTCCAATGGCACAAGCAGCAAATCAATTATTGGACATTCACCTTACAAAAATCTGGACTACATAAAGTCGGGCATGATTCCATCTAATCCTACGGAGCTATTAGCGCTGGATAAAACACAGTTGCTTTTTGACCATCTGAAGAATGTATATGACTGCATTATTCTCGACACGTCACCACTTGCCTTGGTGAGCGATACTTACCAGCTGATGGATTACGCTGATATCAAGATCGTAATTGTCCGATATAATTTCAGTATCAAAAATGTGTTTGCTATGATTATGAAAGATTTGAAACAGAAAGGTATTACTAATGTTGGTATTGTGATGAATGACAATAGAGTTTATGGAGAGCAATATGGCTATGGCTATGGGTATAACCATCAAAAATCGCCTTTAGACACGATTAAGAGGAAAGGGAGTCAGTATATGAAGGCAGTACTGGGAAAACATATAAAATAAATTGACATGATAGGCAAAATTAAACACTTTATTGAAGCTTGTTTGGATAAATATAAATCAAGATATATTGAAAGAAGCGTCACGCTGGAGGGGGCCAATCATGTATTTGACAGACATACTTATGTTTCACTTGCCGACGGTTCCGATAAGAATGATGTGCTCATTGGTGATCATGCCCTGATTTCGGGGAGTCTCCTGTCTGAAAACCATGGAAAAATAAAAATGGGTGCCTACAGCTATTTGAGGGAAAATAGTGTTGTGGGCTCCGTAAAATCGGTAACTATTGGCGATTATACTTCAATTGCTGAATATGTGGTGATTATGGATAATAATAATCACTCCATAAATCCGCTAGACCGGCAGTTGAAAAGTGCTTCAGCAAAAGGATCGGATTACAGAAAATGGCGGCACTCTGAGGCTGCTGCCATCACAATCGGACGAAATGTGTGGATTGGCTCATTTTCGCGCATTTGTAAAGGAGTTACCATTGGCGAAAACTCAATTGTTGCAGCCAATGCTGTGGTAACCAAAGACGTTCCTCCAAATTGTATCGTAGCAGGAAATCCGGCAAAAATTGTCAAAACAGATATTGACAAAGCTCCTCGGCTGTTTCATTGAGTTCATGCTATCCGCGAAAATTGTCGTCGGATGTTGGTTCGCATTATGCAAAAACTGGCTTACCGGTAAATCCTATTTCAAGTAATTCCCATCGGTGATACGAAGCATAAAGGATTTTCCGGGTTTTATATCAATAATCTTAAAGATTCTCCCCAGCCTTGGAAAAAAAACCTGATTCCATAGAAATTTCCGGTACGGCCAAGCAAACGGCCGCTATCATGGCGGGTAAAATTATTGCTTTAGTAGCCACATTTGCTATGCCCTTGTTTTTGACAAGGTTTCTGTCAAAGTCAGAATTTGGACTGTATTCCCAATTCTATATTCTAATAAATTTTTTAACCATAATTTTCAGTTTGGGGATACAGTCGAATTTGTATTATTTCTATCCTAAGGCAAGTGAGCAGAAACAAAAATCACTGATTGTACATACTGTTATATTGCTGTTAATCTTCACGCTGGTGGCTATTGGATTAGTAAATGTTCCACTGCTGAATAAATATTTGGTGGGGCAAGGAGAACTGATTAATTACACCATGTTTATCAGCCTGGGGGTTTTGTTTTTGTTGCCCGTTATTATTATTGAGCCGCTTTATGTGGCACGTGTTGACAATCTCACAAGTGTTTTTTATCCGCCAGCCGTGGTGCTGTCGAGACTGATGTTTGTGATTGGTTTTGCAGTAATTTGGCAAAGTTTAAATTCGGTCATGTTTGGGATAATCAGCGCCGGGTTTGTTTGTTTTCTGTTCGTGATGTATTATGCTTTAAGAGGAATTGAACCGGCAAATGTTCGAAAGTATATCGATTTCGAATTAGCCGTGAAACAATTCAAATACAGTTGGCCATTTGGCTTGGCTCTGGTGTTGAACACACTCGCCCTGCAATTCGACAAAATCATTTGTATCTCGTTTCTTGCTCCGGCAGCATTCGCCACCTATGCAATCGCTTTTTACGGAATTCCGGGTGTTGAACAGGTTTACCAATCGCTTTCGCAGGTATATCTGATCAAGATGGCGGAAAAGCATCACGAAAACAAACCGGCAGAGATCTCTGAGATTTATAAATCACTGGTTACAAAAACCTATTCCTTTTCAGTGCCTGCAATCGTTTTGGTATCGCTTTATGCCGAAAGGATAATTGTTTTGTTTTTTACTGCCAAGTATGTAGATGCGGTGCCGCTGTTTCGAATATATATCTTGTCATTTCTTGTTTTCATGCTTGGCGCAGGTTTAATCCTCCGGGCAACCGACAGAACCATTTTGTCGTTGAAAGCCTACTTTTTCAGCAGTATTTTAACGATTCCGTTGACCTATTTTCTGATAAAAAATTACGGAATATGGGGTGGCATCACCAGTGCCATGGTAAGTATTATTTTGCCAAAAACTATTCAACTACGGTACGAGATGAAATTGGTTGAAAGCAACGTATTTACTTATTTCCCGTGGAGAAAATTCATGCTTATTGCCGTAATTTCAACAACTGCCATCTTCCCTTTTGTTTTAATCGAATATTTTTTCGACTACGGGAATTTCCTGGTTGTGTTTTTCGGACTAGTATATCTCTTGATTGTATCGCTGGTTGAAATGAAATACGGAGTTTTTGTGTTCGATGGCGTTTCGGTAGATAAGCTTATCCGGGTTGTAACGGCCAGATTGCCATTAAAAGGTTATATCAGAAGTTAGTCATGCGCTGGGTACAGCAATTTGCGCTTTTTATTTTTTTCTTTTCCATGAACTTCGAGGTTTGGGATCCTTTCCAAACGGGAGGATTTTTCTCAATCTCAAGGCTCACGGGTATCATTTATTTCTTGGTTTCAGTCCCGAGTATGGTCCGGTATAGAACAGGTGCTGAAGTCAGGCCGGTTTTAAATGCGATTTTGCTTTTTTTCTGTTTGTTGCTTTTTATGAATGCGATCCATGCAGAATCAGTCAGTGATCATATTTTGGATAACACAATTCTGCAAAACATCGTACTCTTTTGGGTGCTTGTAAATCATGAACGGACCAATCAGCTGGTATTGGAAAAAGGCCTGCTGTTCTTTGCATTGGGGTCAACAGCTCTTGCCTTGCTTTTTTACCAGGGAATAGGAATTGAATACACCGATGGACGGGTTTCTATTTTTGGGGATAATGAAAATGTCATTGGCCAGCGAATGTGTGTTTCGATTATCATTGTGTTGATGGCAGTGGTACAAAACCGACTTCAGCTGGGCAAATTCCGCTATTTGCTATTGCTCACAATTCCGGTTATGTTAGGCCTTTTGGTCGCCACCGGATCACGTTTGGCAATTGTTTCCTTTGTCATTGTTTTTGTTGCTGGCCTGGTGTTGCTAAAGACCAAAGCGTACACTACAAAAATGACAGTGTTTGTTGTGGGAGGTATTTTGTTGCTCCTTATCGGTTATTATTCTATGCAGAATGAGATATTGCGGACCCGGCTGTTAATGAGCCTGCATGAGGGCGACCTGTCGAACCGGGATGCGATCTGGGAGCATCTGATTCCGCTTATCGAGGAAAATCCATTGTTTGGTGTGGGCCAATCGGGTTATGATGCCTTTTGTCTGGCTACTTTCGGGCGTGATATGAGTCCGCATAGTGTTGTAATGGAATTGTTGTGTTTTACAGGCATTACGGGTCTGATTATCTATTTGTCATTCATCTACCTTGTTTTTCGGCGAAGTTATCTGTCGTATAAGCAGTCCGGTATTTTGTTGCCGATCCTGCTCATAATTATTGTTGCCGGGATGTTGCTTGGCAGTCATATTTTGGAATTGAAACTCGGATGGTCTATTCTTGCCTACATCGCATGTGGGACGCTTTCTGCCTGCCGAGCCGACGAGCCGGACATGCTGCATTTCTCCACTACACCTCCAACTGTTATTACTGAATAGTGACATGCCGGTGCAACTTGGTTTGCATTTCAGAACAGATTTAGCCCTCAAAAAATGAATATCCTATGCGTGATTGATAGTTTATGTTTTGGCGGTGCTCAGCGACAGCTGGTCGAACTTGCTCTGTCATTCAAGGAGAAAGGGAATGTTGTATCTTTTCTTACCTATCACAACATTCCTTTCTTCCTTTCGATTGTCGAAAAAGAGGGGATTACGGTTTCTTGCCTGGAAGAGCCAAACTACATGAAGCGGCTTTTAAAACTAAGGCGTTTCATACGGCGGGGAAACTATAATGCTGTACTTTCTTTTTTAGAAGGTGCGAGTTTTATTTCTGAATTTGCCGGAATTCCTCACCGGAAATGGAAATTAGTGGTAGGGGAAAGAAGTGCTAATCCTGAAATATTGAAATCGTTTAAATTGAGATTCTACCGTTGGTTCCATTTTTTTGCCGATTCTATTGTCGCCAACTCTGAAACTAACATGCAGTTTGTGCTGGCAGTAAACCCGTTGCTCCCTAAATCGAAATGCCACATTATCTATAATACATTAGACTTTAATGATTTCAAGCCTTTGGGAAGTTTTATGCACCGTCGGGAAGATAAAATATCGCTGCTGATTGCAGCCCGTGTTCAGTACGAAAAAAACATCACCGGTTTAATCAAGGCACTTTTGCTTCTTCCGGAAGAAGACCGGAGTAAAATTAAGGTTGAATGGTATGGGGAACTCGAAAAACAACCAGGTTCAAACGGTTTTCTGACGGACTGCCTGGCTGAAATTAGAAAGAGTGGACTTACGGATTTAATTACTTTTCACAAAGCCATACACGATATCAAACGCATAATCCAGGAATCCGATGCAGTGGGACTATTTAGTTTTTATGAAGGTTTACCAAATATCATCTGTGAAGCAATGGCTTGTGGAAAGCCGGTTGTGTGTACGAAAGTTTCTGATATGTCCCGATTTTTAGCGCATGATCCTAATCTTTTGTGTGATCCGATGGACCCTCATTCCATACAGGAGGCCCTTTGTTATTTGATCCGGTTGGATAATCACCAGTTGAAAAGAATTGGTGAAGAAAACCGGCGTATCGCTTTATCACACTTTGATAAGGAAACGATTGTTGCGAAATATCTCCGGCTATTGGGAGATGGGATCCCTTCTGAAAAGCAACTGTCCGATTAGATACGTGTCAGGTTCGGAAGAAAAGATGAAAAAATATGAGCCAGCAAAGCATTAAAATTGCCATTATCGGGATGGGGTACGTAGGTCTGCCCTTGGCTGTTGAATTTGCCAGAAGGTATCGTGTTGTGGGCTTCGATATTAGTCAGGCACGTGTTGACGAACTTAATACAGGCCACGATTCAACCTTGGAGGTATCCGCCAGCGAATTGAAATCGGTCCTTATAAAAGGGAAACCGTTTACTGACCATCCATACGGTTTGTTTGTCACAGCCGATCGGTCTGATCTTGCCAATTGTACCCACTATGTTGTTACGGTTCCCACACCGACCGACAAGAACAATCGGCCGGTGCTTGGCCCTTTGCTAAAAGCATCCGAAACAGTTGGCTCGGTGTTAAAAAAGAATGATTTGGTGATTTACGAATCAACCGTATATCCGGGTGCAACGGAGGAAGATTGTGTCCCCGTACTTGAGCAGACCTCTGGCCTGAAACTGAACCGTGATTTTTTTGTTGGCTATTCACCCGAACGGATCAACCCGGGCGATAAAGAGCACACTGTTACCAAAATCAAAAAAGTAACATCGGGCTCAACCCCCGAGGTCGGCAAAAAAGTGGATGCGCTTTATCAATCCATTATAACTGCCGGGACATATTTGGCATCATCGATAAAAGTAGCCGAAGCTGCCAAAGTGATAGAGAATTCGCAGCGCGATATCAATATTGCGTTCATAAATGAATTGGCAAAAATTTTCAACAACCTCGGTATCGACACCCATGAAGTGCTGGAAGCCGCTGCAACCAAGTGGAACTTTCTCCCGTTCAGTCCCGGATTGGTAGGTGGGCATTGCATCGGGGTCGATCCCTATTACCTGGCTCAAAAAGCACAGGAAACCGGGTATATCCCGGAGATCATCCTCGCCGGCCGAAGGTTGAATGATGGCATGGGCGAATATGTTGCTTCTCAAGTCATTAAACTGATGATCAAGAAAGGTCATGCCGTTCGGGGCAGTCGGGTGCTGGTGCTTGGAATAACGTTTAAAGAAAACTGTCCTGACATACGAAATACCAAGGTTATCGGCGTAATCCATGAACTTGGGCAATATGGTTGTGAGGTTGATGTTTACGACCCATGGGCCAAGAGGGAAGAAGTAAAGAAAGAATATTCGCTGCAACTGGTCGATAACTTCATCGGTAAAAAATACGATGCGGTTATTTTGGCTGTTGCACATGATCAATTTCAAGGCCTCGATCTCTCAAAACTTCGAAACGGGAGCAAGGCTGTAATTTATGATATCAAGGGTTGTTGGGACAAAGAAATAGTTGATGGCCGGCTTTAAAATAAATCTTGAGAGAATGATTGAAAATTCGAAGGTACTGGTAACCGGTGGCGCCGGTTTTATCGGTTCTAACCTCGTTGACCGGTTGTTGGCGCAAAACAATCAGGTGGTTTGCCTGGATAATTTTTCTACCGGGAAACTTGAGAACCTGGAAAAGGCACTGAATAATCCGGAATTCATCTTGATTGAAGGTGATATCCGCAATTACGATGATTGCCGGAAAGCGGTGGCAGGGTGTACCTGCGTTTTGCATCAGGCGGCCTTGGGGAGTGTGCCCCGTTCTATAGCCGATCCGGTTACGAGTGCCGATGTAAACATTGGAGGTTTTGTAAAAATGATGTTTGCGGCAAAAGATGAGGGCGTTGGTCGTTTTGTTTATGCATCCAGCTCTTCGGTTTATGGCGACCATTCCGGCTTGCCCAAAGTGGAGCATCAGATTGGAAAAGCCCTTTCACCTTATGCCGTTACCAAATATGCCGATGAGTTGTTGGCCGCAAATTTTTCTGCTATGTACGGAATCGAAACCGTGGGGCTGCGCTATTTCAACGTGTTTGGCCCCCGGCAGGATCCCAGCGGAGCCTATGCTGCAGTCGTCCCTAAGTTTATAAATTCGATCATCAACCACGAAAATCTGCAGGTATTCGGGGATGGAACTTTTTCGCGGGATTTCACTTATATCGAGAATGTGCTTCAGGCTATTCAGTTGGCGGCCAGTGCACCGTCTTCCATGATCAACGAGAGGCAGCAAACCTATTATAAAAGGAGTCAGGAACTGTGTGTTCCGGGTGTTTCCGATACGATTGCCGAAGTTTTCAATACGGCTGTTGGACAATATACAACCATCGCCGAGCTGGCAGATACGTTGAAACAGATTCTGGCGAGGTTTGACCACACTCTTGCTCATGTGGATGTTACTTACAGGCCTGCACGTCCGGGCGATGTTCCTCATTCAATGGCGTCCTGCGAAAAAAGTCAGGCAATTCTTGGTTATAGGCCAACTCATACGATCTCACAGGGGCTGGAAGAAACCTGTAAATGGTATTGGCAGCGTGCTTACCTGAATGTTCGTCAATGATGAAGCGCTTTATTGTCAGCTTACTTTATCTTCTGATCCGGTATTGTGGAGTTGCTTCGCTTTTCAGAACGTTTATAGCAAAAAGGAAGCTAACGGTGCTTGTGTATCATAATCCGCTTCTGGATGTTTTTGAAAAACATGTCAACTATTTATCCAGCCGGTATAACCTGATTTCTTTAAATGACTTTTTAGACGCAAAAAGCAATTCGAGCAGGGGAAAAATTCCTGATTATGCATTGGCAATTACTTTTGATGATGGCTGGAAAGAGAATTATGAATTATTACCAATCTTTCAAAAATATAATTTCAGACCAACCTTGTTTTTGACCTCCCAGGTGATAAATACAGAACGACATTTCTGGTGGACCTATTGTTGTAATGGTGATGTTGAGCGTTTTAAGCGGATGCCGAATAAGCAAAGGATTGCGGAATTAGAAGAAAAGTATCGGTATGATCAGGATAAAGAATATAAAGGCGACCGGCAAGCGCTGAATATAACTGAAATTGAGAGAATGAAGGATTTTGTTGATTTTGGCCTTCATACCAGGTATCATCCCGTATTGACCCAATGTACAATGGAAGAAAAAAGAGATGAAATCATGGCGGGCAAGCTGGAATTGGAAGAAATTCTTGGAAGGAGAATTGGAGCATTTGCCTATCCAAATGGCGATTATGACGAGGAGTGTATTCACATTCTGAGGGAATGTGGCCTTAGGATAGCAAGGACAACAGATGCCGGTTGGAACGACATTAACTCAAATTCATATAAATTGAAAGTTACCGGCGCTTCTGATAATGGCTCAATTACCAAATTGGTAGCCGAACTGACCGGAATTCCGCGCTTCAGCCAACATTTACTTTATAGCGGACATATTAACGGGAAAAAATAAGCATGCTCATGAAAGTTCTGTTGGTTGCCCCGTTGCCTCCACCGATAGGAGGTATTCAATCTGTGACCGAGACGATGGTCAGTTTTGTAAACGCACATCCTGGCGGAGTTAACCTGAAAGTTCAGGATACTTCGCATCACATAAGGCCGGTCACTTCCGAATCGATGTTTGTCAGGCTATTCACGGGGATATTTAATTCGTTGCAAACGTTCTTTAAAGTCAGGAAGAATTTGCAGGAGGAAAAACCTGACCTGATCCACCTGGCCAGCAGTGCATCGCTGGCGATGATTAAAGATCTTCTGATTGTGCGAACTGCGAGGCGCAGGGGGGTACCGGTAGTTATGCATTGGCATTTTGGCCGAATACCCTGCCTGAAAGAAAAACAAAATTGGGAATGGAATCTGCTGACAAAACTCATTCGTGAAAGTGCCTGGTCAGTTGTGTTGGATGTAAAATCGGTGGAAGCGTTGAATGAAGCAGGTTGCACAAATGTTTCCTGTATCCCAAACCCGCTTGCCCAAGAGGTGGAAGTGAAGGCCAGTGAGCTGAGTAAGAATCCAATTTTTCGTCATACCGGAAGAATTATTTATGTTGGACATGTGATAAAAGATAAGGGCATTTACGAGTTGGTGGAGGCTTGTGTAACGTTACAACAGGTGAAGGAATTATTATTGATTGGACCTTACGAAGACGCGATAAGGAAAGACTTGGAGAAAATTGCCCGAAAACGGGAAGCAGGTCAATGGCTTATGTTCGAAGGCCAGCAAAATAAGGAACAGGTTCTTGATAATATGGCCCAATCGCCGATTCTGGCACTGCCTAGTTATACCGAAGGTTTCCCGATGGTAATACTTGAAGCGATGGCGATGGGGTGTGCCATAATTGCCGCCGACGTGGGAGCTGTTTCTACTATGTTGGCAGCTAACACCCATTCGGCCTGTGGCGTTTGTATTCCTCCGAAAAATGTCGATCAACTGCAAGGTGCCATTGCCGATTTAATGAGGAAACCTTCCGTGATGGAATTGTATGGTAGCAGAGGCCGGCAGCGGGTCCTCGGGGCATATTCGGTTGGCAATGTATTTACTCAGTACAAAAACTGCTGGCAAACTATAATCAGTAACAAAGCCCCTTGATTATTGGTTGAATCTGGCTGGTTTTAGCCCTCGTTAGCGGGCTTAGCCTGATCTTAGGCCCTTTTGAAAGTAATCCTTCTGACTGGAGTTTTTCTCTGTGTTAAAACGAAAAAAGATCGTAGTATGAAGCTGGATGAATTAGTTGCAATTTATCGCGGATGCGGCTACTCGGTAAGTAATACTGACGGGCAGTATTTCCTTAACCGAGGGTGCATCAACTATTCTTTTCCTCACCTTTCCGATGTTTCATTGAATCCAAAGATTATTCGTAAACTGAAATGGAGATACCTGATCTCGGTTATAAAGGTCAGTTCACCAATAAAAAATACACACGAATTTATCATTAAAACAAAAGAGTACCGGATCGACATGCTTCCCCACCGGACACGGCCCACTACCCGGAAAAGCTTGCGGGAGTGTGGGTTCAGAGTGCCCACGATAGACGATTTGTTGCGTGAGGGTCTCTATATTAACAGGCAAACCATGAAATTGCAACATCGGGACGATAAATATCTCACCAATGAAAATCAATGGAAGAGCTATGTGACCTCATTTTATGGCCACGAAGATGTAGCCATGCTCGGTGCTTACTATGCCGGAAAAATGATTGGGTACATCATCGCGTTTAAAACGGATGGGAAATATCATGTAGTTAATCAGTACGTTGACCGAAATTGGCCAGGGTTAGCGCCTTTAAATGGATTGATATACACTTTGTTCAATAAAATTATTGAGGAGGAGGGGGAGTTGGTATTTTCTGACGGAATGGAATCGTTCAGTCCCCTGCCGGAGTTAAACCGGTTTAAACGAACCATGCTTTTTGAGCCGGTCCCGGCTACGCGTGTTTATATTCTTCATCCTGTTCTGCGGGTTTCTTTGGGGATGGTCATCTTGTTCTATGTCAAGATGTTGAGGAAGAGGAGTGTCAGGAGTAAATTTATTCAAAAGATAATCCGCTTATATCAGGGACAGCGCATTCTGGATAGGATAACTGCCCAAAATTAGTTTCTAAACTTGCCAACATAGCAAGCTGTATAACTGCATTGTAATTCTTGACAACTATCAACCAAAACGATAAGCCAATGATTTTGCTGGTATCCGCCGTATTTCCGCCCGAGCCTGTTGTGTCGGCAACCATTGCCCACGATTTGGCGGTAACACTGTCGGATGATGCGACAGTCCGGGTTTTAAGACCGAAGCCGACACGGCCTTACGGGTTCAGTTTTGATTGCCTTCGGATGGAGTATAAAAAGTTTGAACACGTCATTCTTCCTTCATATACCTGCGCCCGTTCTGGCTTATTGGATATGCAACAAAAATATGCACGGTTAGTTAAGAGCTACGCTGCTATTCCCTGATTATTATTTAGTTGTTCAAATTCATTTATTGTTTTGTACCCCAAAGCTGAGTGCCTTCTCTTCTTGTTGT
>JBFXGM010000019.1:0-94897 GCA_050178015.1 Mangrovibacterium sp. | reverse complement strand
CTAGCATAGGAAAGCTCTACCGCCTTTCGTTTAAATTCTTTGTCAAACTTCTTTCTCATTGGTGTCATTTTGTAGGTAAATAAAATAATACTTAACCTACCGTCCAATCAAATGTAGCAACTCCACCAGCTGGTTAATAACGTGCTGGAGCTTGTCTTTTATACCTTCAAGCATCGTGATCTCTTTTACTGCTGAGGCCTCATCGTAATCAAATAACACTTTTTCCATAGTTAAACTTTGAAAGGTGATCAATCCGGGTGTTAATTGGTGGATTCAAAAAGCCCTGTTTCAACGAAACTAACTTTTGGTATCAGCGCCCCAAGTTCATCGAATTCAATAAAATTGCTTACGTCCCCAAGAGCATCCAACAGGCCACCTCCAGGAATGAGAGCTACGGTCGCATTTAATGCTGTTGCAATATCTTGCACAGCGGTAAGCCGGGCAGCCTGATCCACATCTACTGCATAGTTTTTATAGGCTTCATTGATTGAATCGGTTGTCCCGGCAACGATTGACACCGTGTTTGCGGCCACTTCAAATAAATCAAGAAGTGTGTTGATAGTTTTCCCCTCAGCAAAAGAGAAATGGTTGTCAAAGCTCGATTGGATGATACCATATGCCTCCTTACAGGCTTGGGCTACGGTTGAAGTATTAGGCAGATCAACCACTTTGATAAAATTATTCCAATCAATATCAAACCCTCCGATGGAGTTTGTCCCGATGATTTGTTGAGCAAATAAAACCTGGGCCCGACTAAAAGCCGATGCAAAAATCTCCCCGGAACCATCAACCAAAAATACGTTGGTTGGATTACTGACTGTCATCAGGAATTTTAAATCTTCAAGCGCAAGACTCAGACCAGGATCTAATCCGATGAACGCATCAATTATTTCCTGAAACTTCAGATTAAGACTGTTGAGAGCCGCGGTCTCAATGGCGGCACCTTCTTCATCAAATTTGTACAAAATTGGGTCCATGATAAAAAATTTAAGGTGTTAATTACTTATTTGCTTTTGGGTCAGCCCATGCTTTTATATCAGAATCAGCTGAATTGCTGTCAATGCGTTGAAGCTCGTCAAGCAACGCTTGCCGGACTTCCTGATCTGGCTTTAACTCCTTGGCCAGTTTCAGTGCCAGATCTTTCTTTTGTTGAGTTGATAAATTTCCAATTTCCATGTTTCTAAATTTTTATGGTAAAAAATATTCAAGGTTATTCAGTTCAAGTTTGTCCATGTGCTGTACTTAAAATGGTTCTGTTTGTGGTTCAATTGTGCGATTTGGATAATAGTCAGAATCTGCACTGATATTGAATGTTGAATCTTCTGAAAATCGGGTCATCTCTCCATTTGAGAAGATATCTATCTCGCCAAGTCTGCCGCGTCTGTGTTTAGCTATGGTAAGCCGAATAATGTCTTTCGATTCTTCAGGATGATGGAGAAAGCAAACCAAATCTGCATCCTGCTCAATTGCTCCTGATTCCCGAAGATGTGATAGCTTGGGCTGTTCGCCATCAGCTGCCCGGTTCAGCTGTGACAGTGCCATAATTGGGATGTTTTCATTCAATGATGTTGTTTTTAAGGTGCGGCTTATTTCAGCAATTTGCTGTTCGCGTATCGCTCTGGTATCTGTTGGGCGAACCAATTGGAGATAGTCAATAATGGCAAAGTCGCATCTTCCGTTTTTCCGGTTTTTTCGGATTGCTCCCTGAATTTGGTTGACAGTCATGCCCGAAGCATCCCTGAAAATGATTGGCAAATTTTCAATTCTTGGAATGGCATTGTTAATTGTTTTCCAGTCTTTTTCTTTCAGGTACCCGTCACGAATATCGCTTCGATATATTCCGGATTCAGTGGCTAAAACAATACGGGTTAAATCCTCCTTGTTCATTTCCAGAGAAAAGAAATTAATCCAGAATCCGGCTTTAGCTGCCGTCAGTGCAAAATGCAAGGCAAATGATGTTTTCCCGACTCCTGGCCGGGCTGCTAATATGATGAGGTTGCCATTTCTAAAACCACCGGTTGAATCATCGAAACTTGTGAATCCGCTTGGTATCCCGGGAGTATGATTTGATCTAGCACAGGTGCAATCTTGTTCAATGGATTGGATGGTGGATTTGAGAACGATATTAAACAGCGTGCCTGAATCTGCAATTGTAAAAATGTTTTCCAGATCGTCAATTGATTTTCTCCAGAATAATCCCAAAACATCAACGTCTTCTCCCTCAAAGGCCATCCTGGTGGCTTCGTTTGATAGTCGGATTATTTCTCGTTGAAAATATGTTTGGGCAATGATACGGGCATGAAATTCAATGTGAGCTGCGGATGCTACCCGGCTGGTGAGCTGGGTGATATACAAAGGGCCGCCAACTTTATCCAGCTTGTTGCGGTTTTTCAGTTCTTGGGTAACCATCAGCAGGTCAACCGGCTTCTCGTGGGTTGACAGATATTTGATAGCATCAAAAATTTCCCGGTGCTCTTCTTTATAAAAACTATTGGTATCGATTATATCCGAAATTTTTACGTAGGCATCCCGTTCCAGCATCAATGCCCCCAGGATGGCTTCCTCAACATCAATAGCCTGCGGTGGCAATTGGCCTAACTGATAATCTTTAGTTTGGTTTTTCATCGTGTCATTCCTTTTGCGGGTGTAAATTCTTGTTGAGGTTTTCCGTTTGGTTTTTTATTTTCAGGACGAAACCAAACGTGTTGACATTTCTGTTTCCAATTTTTCACAGGCTTGCCGGTTGAATCTGTCCAGTCTGCGACGTTGTAACCATTGAATGCCCGTTCTGCGGCATCCTTTGAGTAACCATTCTGGTCGAAATAGCTTGAAAATTCTTCGAATGTGGGAGGTACAAACTTTTTGGTTGATTTATCCTTAATTCTATTTTCATTTGCATCTGCATTTACATCTTCCTTATTGTTGTCCGTTTGGTTAACCACTTGGTTTACCATTTGGTCAACCCATTGATAAACCGAATCTTTAATTTTATCATCCGATAAATATGTAAACATCTCATATTCAAACACCCGCTTCAATTCCTCCTTTTGCTTATCTGAAATATTCAGACTGCGAATCTTTGCAGCAAAACAACCATTGATTTTATTTTTTAAAGCCTTGGTTTGGTTTTCGGTTATAACTTGGTTCAACCGATGGTTAACCACATGGTCACCATCGATGGTAAACTTGTGCTTAATGTCCTCCCATACTCTTTCAAACTCATCCGGAGACAACCGGGCAACCCGGGCCAGCTTTCGCATATCCGATGGTAAATAACCGTTCACATGCTGGTGGGCCAACAGGTCAATGTAAACCCCTTTTGAAGCCGGTTCCCAATGTGCGGTATCAACGATCCAATCTTTGGAGTAAAAGAGAAATGCCGGGCTATTCATTTTTTTCGTTTCTTTTTCAACACTTTAACCATTTTTTCACAATCCCGTTTCGATCCGAAAAAGTGAACCCTTTCATGCAGGCTTACGCCATTCACTGTTGGTATAGGAGCCACGTGGAATTCTCCAATGTCCTCAATCTCGAATATGAAATGAGTTGCGGCCATTATCTCCTTTTTATTTTTGGGGTGAAGGCATACCTATGCCGATTGAAGTTCATGAATTGGTTTCGACCTTTTGCGATCCATGAAACTCAATAACTCTTGTTCGGAGAATACCCATCGGCGGCCAATCTTTGAACCCCCAATTTGCGGCCTATACTTGCGGAAAGTTGGAACTGGAATTTTTAATTTTTCAGCCGCTTCTTCTAGTGTGTAGTTTTGAATCATAGCTTTGTACTTTTGGTTATTATCTACACAAAAGTACACTGATGCTATGCATTTGACATACAATTACTTACCTAATATATTCTAATTTCATTGTGAGTTTTTAGGTAAATGATTTTCAACGGTCTTTATGAAAAACGTGTCATCCTTTTTATTATCTGGATTAGGGATCAAACCATAAGCATCTATTAATAATCTTCCTATAAAATGATTTTGCTGACGTTGCGACTCAAAAAAACCATTCCCCATTTCATATTGGATAAAATTTTTAATGCTATTAATAAACTGTCCAATGAAATATGTCTTATTCTTTGCCCCGTATTCGCTTTTATCATTTTTATCCATCCATTCAGTTATACTCTGAATAATTATTGAGCCTTCATTTTCCTCACCATCCCACGATAATTCATTCCACTTTTTGTTATAAAATAATTCTGAAACAGAATTTAAGATAAAGTATCTAAATTCTTCCAAGAGAATATTATTTGTGATTTTCAATGTTTTCGTTTCTTGATAAGTCTTTTCAATAAAATTTCCACTTTGGATATCACCATGATAATATGACTTTTCTACTTCTCCTTTAATTTGAACAGAATTTATTTTGAATTTTTTATCCCACTCGTCTTTCAGGATGTAGAGAAACAATGGAAACAACTCTTTTTTGTATGCAATACTTGACTTTAACTCTCTATTTTCAGGAATATCCGGAGTAGCATACTTTTGTCTTGCTTTAACTGTACAACTAATAAAATATAGATTGAAGAATATATCAACATGAACATTTATATTAAATGTTTCACACAGCTTTACAACCTTTTCGTAAATAGGCTTATACCTCTTTTGGCGTAAATCAAATTCTAGATCATATTCTCGTTTTTTAAAGAATAGACCTAAATTATTCTCAAAATCGTAATGATCAGAAAAGTATTTCTTCAATAATTCGGTATCAGCTTTTATGGTAATCATCACTTAAAATTTAATTGCTTGTTTATATGCTTCAGTGATCTGATCATCTTCAAACCCCTCCAGGTATTGTTCCGTGGTTTTTGTGTTATGGTGGCCCAACTGGTCACCGATAAGTTTTACCGGGGCCCCGGTTCTCAATAATTGGGTTGCAATACTATGCCTGGCTACATAGGTTGTTATGTTTTTCGTGATCTCCAATTCTCCGGCAATTGAATTCATGGCCGTGTTGATCATCTTTACAAACTGATCAATTTTAGCTTTCCGCTTTAAAGCCGTCATATTCGGTGTTATTACAGGCAATAAAAAAGAGTTCTTGTCCTGTGGTGCCTTCCATTTATCGATGATCGCCGCTACGGTATCAGAATAGGGTACCTGAATAATCTTTTTTTCAATACTGGTTCGTAATGTCTTTTGCCGGGAGTAAAATATAAACCCACCCTTAATGTTGCTTTCTTTCAGTAAACAAAGGTCTGTCGGGTTAATCCCTCCCAGGTAGAACATCAGTTTCCACATGTCCAGATAAAAACGGTAAGGGTGTTTGTCGGTCAGGTTGTATTCAAATATCTTTTTCAGGTCCGTGCTATCCAAGGCTATTTTCCGGCCTTTACCCTTTGGAATCTGAAACTTTTCCTTTCCATCTTGTTTACCCCTTGTGAATGGGTAATGATGAGTTATTCCCCGGCCAATTGCTTCGTTAAAAATGGCCCGCAATGCCCTCAGATAAATTCCAAGCGTAGTTATTGAATTTCCTTTTTTTTCCATCCACTTTTGATACTTCTGAAGCCTGTCAACAGTGAAATATTCAAAAGCTACATCACGCGTTCCAACAAATTCTTTCAGGGAGGTTGCAGAATTGCGATAACTTTTGGCCGTTCCGACACGGTCATTTGATTCCAAATCTCCAATGACCTCATCGAACAATTCAAAAATCTTGTTTTGCTTGTTTCTTTTTTTAGTCATCAAAACTCGAAACCCATCAAGAGTAAAAGTATCCATCTTGTCTGCTTTCCGTTGAGCGTCAAGTTCTATTCCCTTAAATACATTTTGAAGGTCCTTAAAGATACTTTGATTTTTTGCAGCCATGGCCTTATTAAAGATATCTTCATTGATAGAATAATTGCCCTGGCCATCATACCGGAACTTTTCCAATATCGAATTGTCAAGGATCGGATTAATCCTATCTTTTGAGATTCCCAAATACATCCGCTGCCGTTCAAATGTCACTCTCAATTTCAACGGATAAACATGATCGCTCTTTTTTACTCTCTTGTCAAGATATATGCAGATTGTTGCTCCCATTTGTGTATCAAATTACAATACTTTATACACGATTTGATACACAAATATAAATAATATCTGTTAATTTTGATTTTTATTTAGTATCTTGATTTAAGCTGTTTATCAACAATGATGGGAGATTGATCAACAACAATATTCTAACTGGAAATATAATTTTTCTGACTCTTAATCAGCGGGCCCAGGGTTCGAATCCCTGCAGACCGACGAAAAAAAGGAAAGAGTTGCAGCGATCAGTTACAACTCTTTCCTTTTTAAAATTACCAACTTCCGCCGGCGCCGCCGCCACCAAAACCACCGCCGCCGAAGCCGCCAAATCCGCCACCGCCGCCGAAGCTGCCACCACCTCCTGAAAAATTCCCAAAGGAGCCGCCGCGGTTGTGCCCCGAACTCATCATACTGCCCATGAGCAACCAGAGTGGCAAGTTACTACCCCCGGTATAATAACCGCGCCGGCGCCGGAACAAGGAAAAAATAAAGATGATCGCAAACAAGACGACAATGATACCCGCGCCACCTCCGCCACCACTTACTTTCTCGTGGTATTCCCCGGCCGAATATTCCTGAGCAGCAAGAGCCATAATCACCTTGACCCCGTTGTACAAGCCACCATAAATATCACCAACCTGAAAACGCGGGATCATTTCGTTGTTAACAATATCGCGGTTGGCCGTGGCATCCGGAATGATTCCTTCCAAACCATACCCCACCGCAACAAATACCTGACCTTTTTCATTGGCTGTTTTTGGTTTAAACAATACCACCACGCCATTATCACGATCTCCTTTCCCAACGCCCCATTTTTCGCCTAACTGAAAAGCATAATCAGACGCATCGTAACCATCCAGGGTGGGTACGGTGACAACGACAACTTGCGTGGAAGTTTGTCGTGCAAATTCAGTTAACTCCCCCTCCAGTTGAGCGATTTGCTGTGGGTTGAGCACATTGCCAAAGTCGTTCACCAACCTGGGTGGATTTGGCTTTTCAGGAATATCCTGGGCTGAAACTGAAAACCCAATAAATAGTGCTAATATGTATAGAAATTTTTTGATCATTCTTTTCAGTTTTTCCCGAATGAGATTTCATCCGACAGTTCATTCACATCACCTTTTTGATACGGAAAGTGCTTTTTAAGCTGATCCCCGGCCATCAATATTCCTTCAGCCAAGCCCTCGGCAAACAAACCCTGTGTGAATTTGCCCAGCATGTGCTCCTTGATTTTCCCCCAAAAGTCGTCCGTCACTTTAGCGTTAATCCCGGCATCTCCCAGAATCGCAAATTTGTGGTCGTTAACCGCCAGGTAAAACAGCACCCCGTTGCGCAATTCCGTCTTATGCATCTTCAGTTTTTCGAACCAATAGGCCGCACAATCCAGCACATCGCCCTTGCAGGAGCCTTCCACATGCAGACGCACCTCGCCCGATGTATTCAGTTCGGCCGCTTTAATGGCATCCGTGATTTGCTTCTTCTGTTGTTCGCTAAAAAAGTTTTGTACTGACATAATTGTCGTTTTTAGTCGAAACTTACCTGAGGCGCTTTTTCTGCCCCCTGCTCTGCTTCGAAGTAGGATTTCTTCTCAAATCCAAAAATATTGGCATAAATATTTTTAGGGAAGGTGCGGATGAAGGTATTGAATGACTGAGCGCTTTCGTTAAACTTACGGCGTTCAACGGCAATGCGGTTTTCGGTTCCCTCCAGCTGAGCCTGCAAATCCAGGAAATTCTGATTGGCCTTCAGGTCGGGGTACTGCTCCACCACCACCATCAAACGGCTCAGGGCCGATGTCAGGCCGGATTGCGCATCCTGAAACTGTTGCAACGATTCCGGAGTCAGATTCTCGGGGTTAATATTGACCGAAGTTGCTTTTGACCGGGCTTCAATAACACCTTCCAGCGTTTCCCGTTCGTGCGATGCATATCCTTTTACGGTATTGACCAGATTCGGAATCAGGTCGGCCCGGCGTTGATAAACGTTCTCCACTTGTGCCCAACTCGCCGAAACCCCTTCATCCATGGTAACCATCGTGTTGTAAGTCCCTTTTACCGATGAGTACATCACCAAAGCCACGACCACGATAATGGCCAAAATAATCCATGTCTTTTTCATGTCTTTAACTTTTTCAATGATTTTTATTCGTGCTGTAAATGTTGCAAAACTGCCTTAAAGATACCCCATTTTTTCGGGGAATGTCGCAATTTTGTCGTTAGGTGATCTTCTTCAAAAGGCGAACCAAAACATCCAGGTCATGACAAAAGAAGAATTCCAGCTCCAGCTACAAGAAGGCATCCCGACTGTTTTGCCCGAACCACAGCACTATGCACCACACATCAACCATGCACCCAGGCGGAAAGATGTACTTTCGGTGGATGAAAAAAAACAAGCGTTGAGAAACGCCTTGCGCTATTTTCCAGCTGACCAACATGCCATTTTGGCACCTGAATTTCTGGAAGAATTAAAAACCCACGGACACATCTATATGCACCGCTTCCGTCCAAGGTATGAAATGAAGGCCAGGCCAATCGGAGAGTATCCTTCCAAATCGCAGCAGGCTGCCAGCATCATGCTAATGATTCAAAATAACCTGGACCACGCCGTTGCGCAGCATCCGCACGAGCTAATTACGTATGGCGGGAACGGGGCTGTTTTTCAGAATTGGGCGCAATATTGCCTGTGCATGAAATACCTATCGGAAATGACCGACAACCAAACACTTGTGTTGTACTCCGGGCACCCGATGGGACTGTTCCCGTCCCGTCCAGATGCGCCGCGCGTGGTCATTACCAACGGCATGGTCATTCCAAACTATTCGGGACGCGACGACTATGAACAGATGAATGCCCTGGGCGTTACCCAATACGGACAAATGACCGCCGGATCGTTTATGTACATCGGCCCGCAAGGAATTGTGCACGGCACCACCATTACCGTGATGAATGCCGCCCGGCTGCAAGGTGCAACGGATATGGCCGGAAAAGTATTCGTGTCGTCGGGACTGGGGGGCATGTCGGGCGCCCAGCCCAAAGCGGCCAAAATTGCAGGCATGATCGGGGTTGTTGCCGAAGTGAACCCGAAAGCCGTGCAGACCCGTTACGAGCAAGGTTGGGTAGATGAAGTTTATTCCGACCTGGATACACTCATTCAACGAATTGACCAGGCAAAGCAAAAGAAAGAAGCCGTTTCGATGGCATTTCTGGGCAATGTGGTTGACTTGTGGGAAAAGTTTGCTACTGAAAACATCCAGATTGATCTTGGCTCTGACCAAACTTCGCTGCACAATCCGTTCTCGGGAGGCTATTACCCGGCAGGATTAACATTTGAGGAAGCCAACCAACTGATGGCCGAAAAACCGGACGAATTTAAAGCGGAAGTTTATAAAAGCTTGTGCCGTCAGGTGGCCGCCATCAATAAAATGACCGAAAAAGGCATGTATTTCTGGGATTACGGAAACGCTTTCCTGCTGGAAGCTGGTCGTGCAGGCGCCGATATTTTCACCCAAAATAAGCGATTCAGGTACCCATCCTACGTGCAGGACATCATGGGTCCGCTGTTTTTTGACTACGGATTTGGCCCGTTCCGCTGGGTTTGCACATCATGTAATCCGGCAGACCTGGAGATAACCGACCGGATTGCAGCCCGTGTCCTGAGAAAAATCAGTCAACACGCACCGCGCGAAATCCAAACGCAACTAAAAGACAACATTCGCTGGATTGAAGAGGCCGGCAAAAATCAATTGGTCGTTGGCTCGCAGGCACGCATTCTCTATGCTGATGCCGAAGGGCGGATCAAAATAGCCACCGCCTTCAACCAAGCTATCCGAACGGGCGAAATCAGCGCTCCAATAGTCCTGGGGCGCGATCATCACGACGTTTCAGGCACCGATTCACCTTTTCGGGAAACCTCCAATATTTATGATGGATCAGCCTTTACCGCAGATATGGCCATCCAGAACGT
This sequence comes from Mangrovibacterium sp., assembly GCA_050178015.1. Classification (GTDB taxonomy): domain Bacteria; phylum Bacteroidota; class Bacteroidia; order Bacteroidales; family Prolixibacteraceae; genus Gaoshiqia. The sequence continues at coordinate 84,909 of JBFXGM010000019.1, read as the reverse complement.
CATCGGCGATTCGTTCCGCGGGGCCACCTGGGTGTCCATCCACAATGGTGGCGGGGTTGGCTGGGGCGAATCGATCAATGGTGGGTTCGGCATGACGATCGATGGTAGCGTGGAAGCTGAACGACGGTTGAGCCAAATGCTTAACTGGGACGTGAATAATGGCCTGGCACGCAGAAACTGGGCCGGAAACAACGCAGCCATTTTAACCATACAACGCGCAATGGTCGAAAACCCGGAACTTCGGGTAACCATCCCGGCACAAGCCGACCATCAACTGATCGACAGTCTGTTTTAACTCAAATGGTGTCCTTGTATTTTTTCAGGGTGAAGGTGAATGTACTTCCTTTGCCAGGTTCGGAATGAACCGCCAGGGTGCCCCCGTGAATATCAACAAACTCTTTACATAAGAGCAGGCCCAGGCCGGAGCCTTTCTCGTGGTTGGTGCCGTACGTGGAGATCGGATTATTTTCGTTGAATAAGCGCGCCTGCTGTTCTCTGGAAATGCCAATACCCGTATCGGCAACAGAAACCGCCACCCAATCGCCGGATTCTTTTGCAGTGATCGACACCTCTCCCCCATCGCGCGTAAATTTGATGGCGTTCGAAATCAGGTTGCGCAAAATCAGGCTGGTCATATTTTGGTCGGCATACGCCACATGATCTCCATTTACATCCGACCGTAAGCGAATTTGCTTGCTTTCCGAAAGCCTGGAGTTGAGCAAAAAGGTATTGCTCACCAAGGTGTTTAACTCCAACCGCTCGGGCTTATAGGCAATACTGTTTTTTTGACTTTTAGCCCACGACAACAGGTTATCCAACAAAAAATAGGTACTCTCGGCTTCATCCCGAAGTTCGTGAATAATCTGCTGCCGCAATTCATCCGAAAACATTTCGGGAAAATCGGCCAGCTGATCCAGCACATCCTTGAACGCACCAATCGGATTACGCAGGTCGTGCCCAATGATCGACATAAACTTGTCTTTTGTCTCGTTCACCCGGACCAATTCATCATGCTGTTCGTTAATTTGCCGGTTTTTCTCCTGCAACAAATCGCTGGCATTTTTACGCGATCTCATATAACTAAACATTACTAACGAAAAAACAATCAGCAGGCCGACTGTCAGGAACAGAAACTGCGTTTGCGTTTTTTGCCGGTTGATTTGCAGATCCTTGATTTGATTATTTTTTTGCAGAAGCTCTATCTCATTCTGTTTTTCCGACATCTCCAGTTCCGAACGCAATTGCGCAAAATCGTTGGTGCGTTCTTCGTTGTACAACGTATCCGACTTTTGGGCATACATTTTCAGCATGTCAAAAGCTTCTTTGTACCGCTTTTGTTTTTCCAGAACTGCTGATTTTACGGCATATCCTTCCTTTTCCAAATCAATAATCCCGATTTTTACGGATAGAGCCAGTGATTCATCTACATCCAGCAAAGCCTCTGACAGCTGATTCTCGGCCAAATTTATTTTTGAAAGAATCAGTTTGGCATTGGCAATTCCTTCCTGCATTTTAAGGTGTTCAAATACGTCGAAGGCCAAATTGACATTCTCCCGGCTGAGTTGGTATTCGCCCAGCAACAGGTATGTTTCAGCCAAACCAATCCAGCCATAAGCGCTGTAATAATCACCAATCTCCGCGGTTTGGGCAATCTGCAAGGTCGATTGATAATATGATAAAGCCTTTTGATATTCCTTCTTGTCTTTATAAATTTCGCCGATGTTATTGATCACAATAGCCTGCCCCACGAAATCGCCCAACTCACGATACGTTACCAGCGTTCTTTCATAAAATTCCAGCGCCTTGTCATAGTCCTTCCAGGCATGATAATTTACGGCAACATTATTTAGGATCCGGGCAATTATTTGCGGGTCTCCTTCTTTTTCGAAATAAGCCAATGCCTCCAACAGATGCCGTAATCCTTTGGTGCGTTCGCCCCGGTTCGTAAGGATCGACCCAAGGTTGAGCTGAGCTGTAGCGGCCCGGTCCTCCAATCCGGCATCCGTTGCTTTTTCCACCGTTTCACGAAACAATTGCACGGCCATATCATATTCCCCGACATTCATATAATAAGCTGCCAACGAGTTCTGCCCGATGCAGGTGTATTCAATATGACGGATTTCATTGGCCAGCTCCAATCCCACTTCCGTATATTTCTTGCCAGCTTCGAAGTCGCCCAAAAACAAATAGCCGGCGCCAAGCAACAGATTGGCATACGTTTCTTGTTCTTTGTTTTGATTTTCGAGGATGATGGGCATGGCCAGGTTCGCATACTCAACCGTTCTGGCAGGATCGATGTAGGAATATTCTTTGGAAAGTTCGAGGTAAACACGCGCCAATCCTTCTCCTTTCTGTCCGGGCAACACTTGCACAAGGCTGTCAATTGCAGGGGACTGCGCCTTGGCGGTTGCGGCAAAGAAGAGAAAGACGATGAAACAAACAAATGAATACTGGAAACGCTTCAATGGGTTTATATTAACATTCGTGCTAAAATAACTTTTATTTGTTTGCTTTTCAAAAAAGAATCAGGAAAACAACAAGCTGTAGGCCCTGTTTATTTCATTTTTCAACTCATCGATCCCAAAACTGCGGCTTTTGCGCAAATATTCCTTCCCTTCAAAAAACACCAGAATGGTTGGAGCAGCAAAAATCCGGTTTTGGGCAGCCACTTCCGGAGCCTTTCCCGAATCGATATAAATGGTTCTAATTTGGGGGAAGTACCCTGCTATTAATTCCCCGACTTTGGGTTTCAGAACGTTGCACACCTGACATCCACCGGTTGAAAAATAGGCCAAAACAGCTGGGCCGCGATCAACCTGCAGTTGAAATTCATCCAATGTGGTAACTTCGGTAAACATCAGTACTGCCCCGTGCTTAGCAAAACCAAAGTACACGCAGTCTCCGGGTGAATACCGGCCTCATCCAGTTTTTCGGCAAAAGCATCGTTTTCGGTACCCGGGTTGAAAATTACCCGGCGGGGTTTTAGCCTCACCACGTACTCCATGTATTGCTGCTGGTTTTGCGGGCCAACATACAACGTCACGGTATCGATCCCTTCAAACGTCTTGGCTTCTGTTTCAAAGTCCACATCTTCAACTTTACCCGGACGGGGCGCCAGGGCTACTACATCGTGCCCGTGCGATCGCAAGGCACGGATCGCTTTAAAAGAATAGCGCTCAGGCTTCTCACTGGCGCCAATCACCAAGGTTCTCTTCATACTATCTAAAAATTTTTGAAATTTCGTTTTGAAAAAAATAAAGAAAGCCCTCTTTAGCTTTCTTTTTGTATTAAAACTACTGCATAAGCCGAAATACCTTCTTCCCGACCTTCAAAACCAAGCCGCTCAGTGGTTGTCGCCTTTACCGAAACGGCATCGGCATCAAGGTTCAGCACTTCGGCCAGCGTTTCTTCCATCAGCGGAATAAAATCTTTCAACTTGGGTTTCTGGGCTGCTATGGTCGCATCAATATTCCCAACGGAATAGCCTTTTTCGCGAATCAAGTCGTGCACGTTGGCCAGCAGGATTTTGCTGTCAACATTTTTAAAATCGGCGGAAGTATCCGGAAAATGAAAACCGATATCCCGCAGTTTGGCAGCCCCCAGCAAGGCATCGCAAATGGCATGGATCAACACATCGCCATCCGAATGGGCAACAGTACCCTTGTGATGGGGAACCAAAATTCCACCCAGCCAAAGGCTTTCCCCCTCGGCCAGGCTATGCACATCGTAACCAAAACCTACGCGAATACCCATTACCGTCGCTGGTTACTAAATTCTTCAAAGTCGAACGAAAGAGAAAACCGCAACGTGTTCTCCAGCGGATGGTTCCGCTCGGTGGGCAACAGGTACGAAAAGTCGAGCGTGAACACGTTCAGTTTCAGCCCGGCACCGGCCGTCAGGAATTTACGGTTGCCCTTGTTTTCGTGCTCGTAAAAATAACCGGCTCGAAGGGCAAACTGGCGGTTGTACCAATATTCGAGACCCATCGAAATATTTACTTCCTGAAGCTCTTCCTTGAATCCGCCCGGGGCATCGCTAAACGAGCTGAACATACCGCCCACCACTGATTTGTCCTGACTGAAGCCACCGCCAACAATCACACCATCTGCATCGATGGAAGCCGGAGTGGGAGTTGGCACAAGCAACTTGTTCAAATCCACTGCAAAAGTCAACGTATTATACTGATCCAGCTCAGTTTCGTAGGCAGCTCCCAACCGCAAGTTCGTGGGGATGAAGTCCTTTGTTATACCATCGGTATATGAAATTTTGTTACCGATGTTCGAAATATTAACCCCGGCTGAAAAAACAGATTCTTTCCGGTTGACGCGCATTTCGTTACGATAATAGAATGCGATATCCGCAGCAAAGGAGGTCCCTGCATGCGATTCCACACCGTTAATTAATTGGCCCCCGGTTAGGTCGGAGCGAATGTACCGCAAAGCCACCGAACCGGAAAATTGGTCAGAAAGAAGACGGGTATAGGCCAGGTCAACGGCAAATTCGTTGGGATTTTGCAAGCCCTGATAGTTACCAAAATTGTCCATAAAGGTGATTTCACCCAGTGAAAAATAGAGCAAGGATGCGCTCAGCGTCTGCATGTCATCCAGTTTTTTGTATCCCGCCAAGTAGGCCAGGTTAATATCGTCCACCAGGTTACGCAACCAGGGTGTATAGGAAAGTCCCACGCCCAACTCACTTTCAATAAAAGCATATTTAGCCGGGTTCCAGTGCTGAGAATTCATATCAGGCGAAGTGGCCACACCGGCGTCCCCCATGGCGCCCGCCCGCGAATCGGGAGCGATGGACAAAAAAGGAACAGCTGTAGAAATTGTGTTGGCCCCCGAAGTTGATGTTTGTGCAACGGCCTGTTGCGCCAAACAGCCAAACCCGATAATTGCTGCGATAACCGCTAATCGTTGTTTCATTTTATTCATTTGATTTGTAAAAAGTTGCAAATATAAACCATTGTCGGCGAGTTCCCAAGGCGGGAAAACTAATTTTGAGAACGCACGAGATCGGGAATTAGTATATCACCCCGCTGCTATTGTCGTAAAATGATCATTCTGCCGGTTTTTGAAGTGGTTGCTCCATCAGGCGCTACCACCACAATCCGGTACAAATAGGCGCCGCTCCGCACCAACACCTGGCTGTCACTCACCTGCCATACCATCGGGAGGCTTTCGTTGCCAGTTGAACGTAACCGCTCTTTAATGACATCCAGCATACTCCCCGAATAATCATAAATCTCCACCCGTGCATCCAGTGTCTCATCCGGACGGTTGTGCTTAAATTTAAAGTTTGTGAAATCGGACAACGGGTTCGGGTAACAAATAACCTCTTCAATTTCAAGCGCATCGGTAATCCGGAAGGTGATTTCCACTTCCGCAGAATTATTGAGTACATCCCACACTTTCAACCTTAGGGTATGTTCGCCAGCACTCAAGCCGGTTAACGGATATACGAGTGAACCCGAAGTATGGCTATCCATATCCGATAAAAAATAGTCGTTCAACACCAAAACATGGCTATTGTCACCATCAATAACCGCGGTGATATCGTGGCCAATGCCGGTCCCCACAGTGTTGATCCCGGTTTCATCTTCGATACGCACATATAAAACGGGATTTTTGCCAACTTCATCTCCCGAACGAAAACCCTCATCATTTAAATAAAGGCGGATGTCGGGGCCGACAACATCATTCGCAACATTTCCCGACGGGCCGCCAATCAAAAAACCGTCCGAATAGCCATTGGCATCGACCTGCCCATTGTTCGCGTAGTAGCTGATCATCCCTGGCGATACAGCGTACGAAACATCTTTGGGGACAACCAAACTAAAACTGAACCTTCCGTAGGTCACCGTGGCCATCCCCTTAAAAATGATATTATTCCTGACTTTATAAGTGAAGGGATCATTTCCCCCATTTCCAAGTGTTTTCACGGTATCCTGCTTGTCGTAAACTACCGGGATGATTTCGCCATTAAAGTCAGGGAGCGAATTTCCGGCCTCATCGATGATTTCGCCGGTTACCGTTACGTTGGAAAGAGGGCCGATTGGTTCTGTCATTTCACCGGGTGGGTGTCCGTTTATGGTTTTGGTGACAACCTGGTAATTGGGCAGGGCCAGCCGGATGGCCGGATCGCCCAGCAAGGTAAAGTTTCGCTTATTGGTACCGGTGTTGATGCCATTCTTGGTCCGTTTCATCACCTCGCCCAACGCCAACGTTTTGCCTCCTTCGTCACGGCTGAAAATGTGCTTGTAAAATTCACTGTTCAAAATGAAATTGGGGTTGGAATAAACCACACGGGTGGTACTGAACAAGCCAATTCCCCCTCCATGCGGGTTAAAAAGAATGTGCTCGCCGCCTGAATTTTCATCCCCGTCAAACCGGCTGATCTCGCAGGTAGCTGTTACAAAAACGGGCAGTCGGTCGAAATTTTGCCATTGGTCGATATCATTAATCCCCAGCACTTTCTCGTGGGCCAAGGCCAATTCGTTGGCATGGCCGATATAATTCAGGATCAGCGCCCCTTCTTTCACCCGTTTGTTGATGGCTTCATTTACGCCCGGGTACTGGTCGCCCGCCGGGGTTGCCTTTTCCGGCCAGGCATCAAAGTAAATCTTGTCGGCGGACAAAGCCGGATTGGTCAAATTGACAGCATCGGCCAAACTTTCGGACTGGGCCATGTGGGTATTGGCATCCTCATCGTCACCAATAAAGCAAACTACATTCCGCCAATTCCCCAACGAATTGGTTGATGCATAATTTTTGATTTTCTGCACCACCGCCGTAACTTCATCCATCGTCCGGGCCGGTATCCGCCCGATGCCCAGGTCGATGTTCCCGACATAATCACCTTCGCCCGGATCAAGCAGCACAAAAAAATCGTCGGTAACAAACGATGCTGTCGGAAGCAGGGAATTTTCCGATTGGTAGGTAGGGATAAAATTGTAGCCTTTGCCCAGCAAATTTCGGTTATCGTAACTCCCGTCGCCCAGCAAAAGCACATATTTCAGGTTTCCGCCACCCGCATTGGACCGGTCGTAACACATGCGCAGGTAATTCCGGATACCGGCCGCATCGGGCAAGCCACCGGAGAATTCATTATAAATATGTTCGGGGGTAACCACCACAACACTCAACTGATCGGATTGCCGGTGAAAATTGGCCAGTTCATCCGCACCTGACAGGAAATCGGGATGGGTGATGATGATCATATCGGGAACGATGGCCTGGTGCAGGTTTTGGTTAGGCACCTCCCCTACGATCTCCGGCTCGGGAATATCGCCATCCGGATAAAAAGCGACAAACTCCCGCAGCATGTCCGAAGTTGCCAAAAACTGCACCAAACTGCCCGTCTGTTCGTACGGCACCGATTTCGGGCCAACGAAATCCGTCACCTCCCATACCTGCAGATTGTTACCCGGCGAATTTATCTCAAAAAGTGGCACACTCCCGGAGCCAATTCGTTCGGTATCCCGAAAAAAGAGCGGAGTATTGCCCACCGCCAATGCCCGGAAAAAATTTACCTCGATATAATCGAGCCAGCCAATCGCTGAATTGCCGGAAGCCTGATAAAGCAGGTTGAGCGACAAATCGCTTGCGGCACCGTCAAGCTGAAAGCGCGTTTGATTGGTTGACGCGTACGGCCCAATCGGGTCGCCGGTTTGCACGGCCTGAAAGTCCAGTTTGGCGTGCAATCCCTGATCAGAAGATACGGTTAGCGACGAACTGCCAGCCGAGCGCCCGGCCCCTTCCACATAAACAGTTACCGGCCGGCTACTGTCCACATTCTCGAGAACAAAACTGTAGTTCCGCGTTTGTCCGTCCTGAAAACGATCACCAAACCAGCGACTTCCGGAATGGATCAGGTTTTCCTTCTCTTCTTCATACAGCCGGTAATCCAAAAAACTGGCAACTTCATGTGTGACCTCGCCCGTTTCAGCAGGCGAACTTTCAACAAGCCTGGGCTCACCCTGATCGCTTAAGTAATAGCAGGCATAGTCGGCATACTCATTCCGCTGGTGTTTAAACGCACCACTCGATTTGTAATAGGTCCACCTAATCGTACCTGTGGCATAAAAAAACAGGCAATCGTTGTTGTTTTTATCTTTTCCGTGCCAAACCGGGTTCTGCACCAAGTCGTCAAAAAAATCTTCATCATTCATCTTGGGTAGCATAAAGCCGCCATTTCCGTACAAGCAAACCTGCGCAGGCTCTAACCCCAAATTCCGAAGCTGACTGTACGTGATTTTATAAATACCCCGCTCGGCGGCCTTCAACTGGACCCATTTACCTGTAGCCAATACCGATGACGAATGCCAACTCTTTTGTTTTTTTGACACTTCTGAATAAACAAAGCGTTGCGGATTCTCCGGTCCACTTTCCGTTGCCCAGTCAAGAACCCGCTTTTGCCCCAGGGTAGCAGGAGTAATCAGCCACATCAGGAGAATAAGAACCGGAACAAATTTCGTCATCAGCATGAACAATCAATTAGCAAAACCACTTCATATCAGCTTTTATTGCGGCATGCAAGTTACGATATATGCATCGTACTGCCACATGCCTGAAAATTTGAAAACAAAAATAACCAGCTGCACGAATAATCCATCATAAAAAGTTATATTGGCCAAACAATAAGAATTGAACAAATTAGTTATATTTGTGAACGTCAAAAATTAACAGAAAATACATAGCAATGAAATTTAATGCCATACTATTCCTGGGTTTGTCTGTGCTGCTGGCAAGCTGTGGATTGTTCAAAAAAGATGGTGGTGGATTTGGGAAAAAGGATGCTTCCAGTACAACAGGCTGGAATTACAATGACCCTGACAATGGCGGTTTTCAAACCGATCTGGACTACCAGCAATTTGCAGGGCCCGGTTTGCGTTTTATCCAGGGTGGAACCTTTACTATGGGTCGCGTGGAGCAGGACGTCATGTATGATTGGAACAACATGCCCCGAAGGGTTACCGTTGCTTCGTTTTACATGGATGAAACCGAAGTATCGAACCTGGATTACCGGGAATATTTATACTGGATCCAGCGGGTCTATCCGGAAAACATGGATAAATACCAGGCTGCCCTGCCCGATACGCTTGTATGGCGCGAAGAATTGGGATACAACGAACCATACCTGATGAACTATTTCCGGCACCCTGCCTACAGCAAATACCCCGTTGTGGGCGTGAGCTGGGAACAGGCAGAAGCTTACTGCAAGTGGCGAACCGACCGGGTAAATGAACAGATACTGATTGACCGAGGAATTTTGGATCATGACCTTTCGCAAAGCGGACAAAATGTATTTACCACCGAAAGCTACCTGGCCGGTCTGTATGAAGGAGTTGCCGGAAACAAACCGATGGAAGACGCTGCGGGCAATTCCAGAAGCGTAAAATGGGAAGATGGCATCCTGATGCCGAACTACAGGCTCCCGACCGAAGCCGAATGGGAATATGCCGCCTATGGCCTCATTGGAAATACGGAAGGAGAATTGCTGACAGAGCGGAAAATTTACCCTTGGAATGGTAGTTATCTAAGAGATGACTCGCGCAAAGACCGTGGGCAATTGAATGCCAACTTTATCCGCGGCCGGGGTGACTTGATGGGTATGGCCGGAGCGTTGAATGACAATGCCGATATTACTGCCCCTGTTGATTCATACAATCCAAACGATTATGGTCTTTTCTGCATGGCCGGCAACGTAAATGAATGGGTAGCCGATGTTTACCGCCCCCTGTCGATGCAAGACATGAACGAATTCCAGCCCTTCCGCGGTACTGTTTATACCAGGTACAAGCGAGATGCAGACGGCAACCTCATCCGCAATGAATTTGGCGAATTACAAGTGGACACTATTGCCGATTACCGCAACTTCAACGACGGTGATTATCAATCTCAAATCATTGAAGGACAAGACTGGAACACCGAAAAAAACAACATCGCCACAGACGACATGTATGTAAAGTCGGATCAGGAAGGACAACTTTCCTCACTGATCTCCGACAACGTGCGGGTTTACAAAGGTGGTTCGTGGAAAGACCGCCCTTACTGGCTGATTCCCGGAACCAGAAGATATAAAGAGCAAACCGAATCGACCAACGATCTTGGCTTCCGTTGTGCCATGACCCGCGTTGGCAGTCCTCAGGGATTTTAATCAAACCAAAAGATATTGACAAAACCTCATTTGCAAGAATGGGGTTTTCTTTTTCCCAGATACCATGAATACCGAACAACTATACCAGCTGTATTTGCAGCACCCCATCGTATCAACGGATACGCGAAACATTCCTCAAGGCGGCATTTTCTTTGCCCTGAAAGGACAACACTTCGACGGAAATACATTCGCCACAGAAGCACTGACAAAGGGAGCAGCCTATGCAGTAATCGACAATGCAAAATTTGCCGGAAACGACAGGCTCATCCTGGTTAACGATGTTCTGACAAGTCTGCAACAACTGGCGAACTATCACCGAAAACAACTGAAAATACCGGTATTGGCCATCACCGGCTCCAACGGAAAAACAACCACCAAGGAACTGATTGCCTCCGTTTTGCAGAAGAAATACCAGGTAACCTTTACCCGGGGAAACCTGAACAACCACATTGGCGTTCCGCTCACGTTGCTAAGCTTAAGCCGGGATACGGAAATCGCCGTGATTGAAATGGGCGCCAACCATCCCGGCGAAATAGCGCAGCTTTGCCAAATCGCCGAGCCCAGCTTGGGCCTGATTACCAACATCGGCAAGGCGCACCTTGAAGGTTTTGGATCATTTGAAGGTGTTGTGAAAACAAAATCGGAGCTGTACGATTTTCTGCGCAACCATTCAGGGAAATGCTTTATCAACAGCGACAACGATTTGCTCGTGAAACAGGCAGCCGGACTGGAACATCTGAGTTACGGGACCAGCGATGAAGCCCAGCTGCAGGGCCAGCCGGAAGAAACCTCCTACTTCCTGACGGCAAAAGTGCTTTTCCCGAAAGGGTGGCTGTACCTGAAATCCAAGCTTATTGGATCGTACAATTTCGAAAACATCCTCGCGGCGGCCCGCATTGGACTCCATTTTGGCGTCGATCCGCTTGAAATACAACAAGCCATTGAGAGATACCAACCAAGCAACAACCGTTCGCAACTTATCCAAAAAGGAACCAACCGCATCATTATGGACGCCTACAACGCCAACCCTACCAGCATGATGGCAGCCTTGACGAACTTTGCATCCATCCGCCATTCAGCAAAAACCGTAATCCTGGGCGACATGCTCGAACTAGGCGAATACGCTGCAAACGAACACCAAAAAATTGCCGACTTTATTGATGGGCACGATTTCGACAACGTTTTCCTGGTGGGCGAATGTTTCGGCGCCGTTACTGCTGGCTCCAAAATAAAGAAGTTCGACAATGCCGAACTTCTTTCTGACTACCTATATCAACAAAAACCAATCGAAGATAACTTAATCCTGATCAAGGGCTCCAGAGGCATCCAGTTGGAAAAAATCCTCGAAAAGCTTTAAACTGACCAGGAAATTATCTGGTTTGAAAATTCAGTTAGTTTACCGGTTTTTCAACTTTTAAAACCTCTGCAATAGCCTGTTCAAATGTAGCTTTGGGTAAAGCGCCCATGGCCATTTGCGGCTGTCCGTCAACAGGAACAAACAAGAGCGACGGAATGCTTTGGATACCAAACATGGCAGCCAGCTCGCGCTGATCTTCCGTATCAACTTTATAAATGTGCAGGCTATCACCGTATTCTTTCTGAAGTTCTTCCAACAACGGGGCAACCATCTTGCATGGCCCGCACCAGTCAGCGTAAAAATCAATCAAACAGGGTTTGCTGCCTTCGTATTTCCAATCTTTATTTAGTTCAAAATTGAAAACTTTCTCTTTGAATGTTTCTTTCGTCAAATGTTCTAACATAGCTTTGATATTTTAATTAATGCAAATATATACCTTTTTCGATATTTCAATATCAACTTCCATGCCAATTAATTTAATGAAGGCAGATACTCCCATTCCTCCGAAATAATTGTAATTTTGTCACGGTTTTAAACAAATTGACAGGATTTTGCTTTATATAACGTTTAAAACTGAAAGATGGATACATGAAGAGGCATTTAAAACACCCAATATTTACTATTATTTCAGAGGAAGCAGACAAGCTGGGACAGGAATGTTTTGTCATCGGCGGTTTTGTCAGGGATTTATTCCTGAAGCGCGAATCGAAAGATATTGATGTGGTTACCCTTGGCAGCGGCATCCAGCTGGCGCAACAGGTGGCCAAACGACTGGGTCCCAAAACGCCCGTCAGTGTTTTCAAAAACTTTGGGACGGCCATGATTAAAACCAACGACCTGGAGGTTGAATTTGTAGGAGCACGAAAAGAATCATACCAACCCGACTCCCGAAAGCCCCTTGTGGAAGACGGCACACTGGACGATGACCAGAAACGCAGGGATTTCACCATCAACGCCTTAGCCATCCGCCTAAACCAAAAACATTACGGAGAATTGGTTGATCCGTTCAACGGAATTGACGACCTGAACAACCGGATTATCCGGACTCCGCTCGAACCAGGCATCACCTTTTCCGACGACCCGCTGCGCATGTTGCGGGCTATCCGTTTTGCCACACAACTCCACTTCATCATCGAAGAAAAAACCTTGCAGGCTATCGCTGAAAACAAGGAACGGATCAGCATCATTTCAAAAGAGCGGATTGTTGAAGAACTCAATAAAATAATCCTGTCCGACAAACCATCGAAAGGATTCCGCCTGCTCGACAAAACCGGCCTGCTGAAACTAATCTTCCCGGAACTGCACCAACTGAAAGGGGTGGAAGAAGTAAACGGCAAAGGGCATAAGGATAACTTTTTGCACACGTTGGAGGTGCTCGACCGCATTGTGCCCCACACCAACAACCTGTGGCTGCGCTGGTCGGCCCTGCTGCACGATATTGCCAAACCCCGGACGAAACGTTTCGTGCCTGGCATCGGATGGACATTCCACGCCCACAACTACATAGGGGAAAAGATGATCCCCTCTCTGTTCCGGCGCATGAAACTGCCGATGAACGAAAAGATGAAATACATCCAAAAGATGGTTTCGCTGCACATGCGCCCCATTGTCCTTTCGGAAGAGGAAGTTACCGACTCGGCGGTCCGCCGTCTGCTCTTTGAAGCTGGCGATGACATTGATGATCTGATGACGCTTTGCGAAGCAGATATCACTTCAAAGAATGCCGAAAAGGTCAAGCGCTACCTGAAAAATTTTCAGCTGGTTCGGGAAAAATTAAAAGACCTGGAAGAACGCGACCATATCCGTAACTTTCAGCCACCCGTTTCAGGAGAAGAAATTATGGAGATATTTGGCCTTTCACCCTGCCGCCAGGTGGGCGAAATAAAAAATACCATCAAGGAAGCCATCCTGGAAGGAGAAATCCGCAACGAATATACGGAGGCCCGTCAGTACATGTTGAAAAAAGCGGCAGAGATGGGTTTAAAACCGGTGAACAATTAATCAGTACAAGTCAATTTCAACCTTACCGGCAAATGGTCGCTAAAACCTCCCTGGTACTTGAATCCCAGGTAAGTGCGAAAAAGCCGTTGACCACCAAATTTGGGATCGGGTTCAAACAAAAACGGAAGCATAACAATTTGTGCATCTGCGGAAGTGGTATGCAAACCCTTCGGTGACAACAAACCATCGGTAACCACCAACTGATCAAACACCTGCCAGCTTTGTTGATGTTTGAGCGTACCATCGGGAGGCCAGGCAGCCGATAAATTTACCAGTTCCCCTCGTGTTTCGGTATCCGCAGGCAGGGCGCCCAGCGCAACGCGCATGCTCTTATTTTGCGGCTGATCATTAAAATCGCCCATGATAACCACTTTCGCCCCGGTGTTAACCTCCAGCAATTCATCCACTGCCTTCCGTAAGGTTTGCGCCGCCAGCAATCGTTGCGCCTCGGTTTCTGCCTGACCGCTGTAACGCGAAGGCCAGTGGTTGACAAACACATGCAGCGTATCGCCCGTTGGAAACAAGAAACAGGCTTGCAAAATCTCCCGGGTTGGCAGAATCCTTCCTTTTTCACCAATCAGCGGGAGGTAGTCATATTCGAGCGGAACAACTTGCTCCGGCCGGTAAAGCAAGGCCACATCAATGCCCCGGTGATCCGGCGAATCCTTATGGATGATCCGGTAATTGAAGACTGACAACGGCGTTTGAGTCGTTAAATCGTCCAGGACACCACGATTTTCAACTTCGCATAAACCCACGATAACAGGCGCATCAAAACCACAAGAAGCCAAAATTACCTTGGCCGTGTTATTTAATTTCTGGTTTAACCGTCGAAAAGTCCAATGCCGATCACCCTGAGGCAAAAACTCATCATCGTCATTCTGCGGATCATCCTTTGTATCCCACAGGTTTTCAACATTGTAAAAAAGGATATGGAAATTGGTTGTTGCCGGTCCTTCCTGCGAAAACAAAGCAAACGGAAGAAAAGCGAACACGAAGTAGATCAGGCAATATTTATTTACGTTTTTTTTCAACACGTTCATAGGCTCCCAGGTCTGGTGCGTTATCGCTGGTTCGGCTTTGTCCAAGAAAATCGGCTGGAAATAACGCGCCAATGGATTCCAGTCCGGCATCTTTAGCCGGGCTGAGCGTATCCAGTTCGAAATTCAACTTGGTGTAGGGGTCGATAAATTTTGGAGACAAGCCTTTCAGAATGGTGGAATAATGGTTGGCATTGGTAGTTTTGAAGGTGTCTGCCACTTGCAACAAGCAATGATCGAACCGGTAGTTAAACTCCGCCTCTCCGGTTTTAATCAGTTCCAGTTCATTACCTGTCACCATGTTTCCGGTAATAATGCTGTTGGCAAAAAAAGCCTTTTTCAGGTCGCCCAGATAAGTTTCACCAGCCCCCGTGGTCTGTCCGGCAATGACATGGTCGGAGATCATCAGCGCCGGGGTCGAACGTGAGTGTCCGGAAAATCCCCCCCAATAGTTGGCAATCGTGGTATGGTAAAATTCATATTCACCGCCAACCAGCAGCGCAGCCGCATAAAATCCGCAATTGGCAATCACACTGTTGTAGCACCTTATTTTTGATTTTAATGAAAAAATTCCCGCGTACGCATGGTTATATATCTTGGTACCAGCCAATACCACCGAAGCAAAACCGGAATTTTCGATCGTTCCAACCTGCAAGCCAATGTTGGCATTTTTAATTTCAGCATAGTTAAACACATTATCCTGGCTACCCGAGTACAGCAAAATCCCGTTCCACTGATCCGGAACGTCGCGATAAACATCTTCGAGCCGGTCTCCCTGAAAAATAACCGGCTGCTGCTGGGTGCCATTCACCAGTATTTTTCCTTTCACATAAAGGCCCGTACCACGATGAAAATAAATCTTTGCCCCCGGGTCTATGGATAACACGGCACCGCTGTCAACTTTCGTATTGCTGTAAACCAGATAAGGTTTCTCCGCCGTCCAGGTGGTGGACTTGGAAATCTGGTTCTTCACAAAAAAAATATCCTGTCCCCAAGCCAATAAATCCACATCCTGCAAATTGGCATTCGTCAGAAACTCAATCGAATCTTTTACAACAATTGGTAAATCGCGCCCAACGGGGTTGATGGTCACCTCCACAAAAATGTAAATACTATCCTTGGGAGGAATCTCCACGTCATAAAGCTCATCGGCCGGAAAACCATTAATGTTTAGACGGAAATTGGACCCTTCGCCGCCCGCCAGCCGAATGGTGGAAATTAATATTTTCTGATCGTAAGGATTGTAAACTTTCAGGTGCTGCGTGGTGGAACCGATGGTGGTAAAAATGGTGTCAAACATCACGGTATCAACCGAAAAAGCCAGCTTAGCATTGGTCGATGAAAGGTAACGCTCATCCTCACACGAAACCATGTAAATCAACATGAGAAGGGCAACACTTATGTAGAAGATCTTCTTCACCGGCAGCTTTTTGGTTTAACGAGCTTTCCACGTACATTAGTATGCTAAAATACAAAATGATTTTCACAAATTTTAACATTTTTTTGCAGGGCCTAAAAAAAGCCGGTTTCACTTTCTGTTAACCAACAGGCAAAGCCCGGCCACGGTGAGCATCCCATTCAGGATCAGCAATTCAAAACCAAATTTATAACCGTAAAAAATTTCTTCGGAGAAACTGGAAATCACAAACGAGAGCACCGGCGCCAAAACGGCAACAAGCGGAACCCAGCGGTCGTGTATTTTCTTCTTGTTGAAAAAGCTGAACACAAACAAGCCCAGGATGGGGCCATACGTGTATCCGGCAGCTTTAAAAACAGCCACCACAACACTTTCATTGTTAATCATCCTGAAAATAAGAATGACCACGATAAGCAAGGCCGAAAACCCCAAATGAACCCATTTCCGGTATCTCAAACCGGCGCTTTCCGATCCGGCGCCAATACTTAATAAATCAACACAAAAGGAAGTGGTCATGGCAGTCAGGGCCGAGTCGGCGCTGGAAAAAGCCGCAGCGGTAATGCCCAGCAAAAAAGCCACGGCCACCGCTTTGCCCAGGTAATTCAGCGCCAAAAGCGGATACAATTGGTCGGTAACATCCGGAACAGCCAGCCCGATTTGAGCCGCGTACGAGTACAACATCGCCCCCAGCCCAAGGAATAAAAGCACCACGAACACAAAAAAGGAGCTAAACACGAACATATTCTTCCGGGCTTCCTTCAAGCTTTTACAAGTCAGGTTTTTCTGCATGATATCCTGATCCATCCCGTTAATCACCAGGGTCATGAAGATACCAGCCACAAATTGTTTCAGAAAAAAGTTTGGCGAACGCCAATCGAAAAAGAAGACCTGCGACAAATCACTTGTCTGGATAGACTGAACGATTTCCCGGCTGCTTACCCCCAGCCTGGAACTGATTTCGTAAATGGTGAAAACCACCGCCATCACCAGGAAGGTGGTTTGCAGCGTATCGGTCCAAACAATGGTTTTAATCCCGGCACGATAGGTATAGAGCCAAATGAGCAGCACACTGAGGCACACCGACACGGCAAACGGAATTCCAAACGCATCGAAAAAAGCAAGTTGCAACACCAAGGCAACCAGGTAAAGCCGGAATGCTGCGCCAATGAGTTTAGACAACAGGAAAAAAAACGAGGCCGTTTTCAGACTGTAAAAGCCCATCCGTTCCTCCAAAAACGAATAAATCGAAATCAGGTTGAGCCGGTAATAAAAAGGCAGCAACACCAGGGCAATGATCCAGTAGCCCACCAGGTTGCCCAACACAAATTGCAGGTACGAAAACGACGAGTTGCCCACTTCGCCCGGCACCGAAATAAAGGTGACGCCCGACAGGGTAGCCCCCAACATGCCGTAAGCCACCAAAAACCAGGGCGACGATTTGTTGGCATTAAAAAAGCTCAGGTGATCGGCCCTGCGCGAGGTTAGCCAGGAAATGAAAATCAGCAGCAAAAAATAGGCGGCAATAACAACAAAAACCAGGGCTGGACTCATTTTTGACACGGTTCATCGGGGTACAACAAATAGTTACGACGGATGGACAGGTACTTTCCCAGTTCCGGCCCCCACGACGCTTCGATCTCTTCCAGCGTTTTTCCGGCGCGAATATCCGCCAACAACTGATCAGTCCCGGCCAGCAGGTTAAACCATCGCTCCGAACTCAGAAAATCGGCTTCAGCAGCGAAAAGCTGCCGATATTTCAAAAAATACTTCAGGCTGAACCGATGGTTCAAACAAGACTCCCGAAGGTCTTCACCATAACAAACCCGGCCTTCGTGCAGCGGCTTCTTAGCCATGCCCGCCAAGCTTTCGGGTGTAAACCAAAAATCGCCGAACGTAGAATCGGGATAGCCGATCACCTGAAACGGGAACAGGGTGCCCCGGCCAATACTCACCTGTGTTGCTTCGAAAAAACACAAGGACGGGTACAAGCGGACGGAAACGTCGTTGGGCAAATTGGGCGAAGGTTTCACCGGCAACGAATAACGGCTCTGATGCGTGTAATTCTTCACCGGAATAACGGTCAGATCACATTTTTCACCGCCAATTAACCAGCCTTCACCATTGATCATTCCGGCCAGTTCGCCCAATGTACAGCCATGTACTACCGGAATGGGGTGCATGCCCACAAACGATTTAAACGCGGGGGTCAACACCGGGCCAGCCAAATAATCGCCATTCGGATTGGGCCGGTCGAGCACCAGCAGCGGAAGCCGGTTTTCGGCACAGGCTTCCATCACATAATGCAGGGTGCTGAGGTAGGTATAAAACCGGACGCCCACATCCTGAATATCAAAAACGATGACATCCAATCCTTGAAACTGGGCAGGCGTTGGTTTCTTATTGTCGCCGTACAATGAAATAACCGGAAGTCCCGTGGCAGCGTCCGTCTGATCATTTATCATTTCGCCGGCATCGGCATCGCCCCGGAAACCATGCTCCGGGCAAAAAATCTTTTGCACGTCAACCTTTTCATTCAGAAGAAAATCGAGCAAGTGTTGGTCGCCCACCCGAGAAGTGTGGTTGACCACCAAACCAACTTTTTTACCCGTTAGCAGGGGCAGGTACTGCTCCGGCTGGTTGGCCCCGCACGTCAGTTCCTGAGCGAGGCACCCCTTCCACCCAAACACTAACAAGACTATAAAAAGAAGAATGCGCATGATAAGATGTATTTGCTGTACGAATGTAAGAAATCGAACTTAAAAGAGTTGATTATTCAGGCATCAATTAAACTTTGTTATTTTTAGACTTTTAAAAATGAAACGCATGCGCATCTCTATATCATACCTGTTGACCCTGCTTCTGGTTACCTTTTTCCTGACTGGCGCCAAGGCTCAGCACAAACCCGATTTTCTGGAATTCATGCACCATCCCTGGGTGGACTCCACCCTGCAAAAGATGACGCCGGAACAAAAAATCGGGCAACTGTTCATCATTCAGGCTTTCAGCGAAAATGGGAAAAAGACGGACGACCTCATCTCCGAAATACAAAACTTCCAGGTGGGAGGCATCATTTTCATGCAGGGGACGGCCGCCAACCAGGTGGCGCTGACCAACCAACTGCAACAGTACAGCAACATACCCTTGCTGATTACCATGGATGCCGAATGGGGCCCCGGTTTCCGGTTGAAAGACGGCCCCAAATATCCGGTGCAAATGGCCTTGGGCGCAATTCAGCAAGATAGCCTGATTTACCGGATGGGGCGAGAAATCGGCCAGCAATTGAAACGCCTGGGGGTACATGTTAATTTTGCACCCGTAGCCGATGTGAACAACAATCCCGGCAACCCGGTGATCAATTACAGAAGCTTTGGCGAAGACCCCCGGAATGTGGTGCAAAAAACCTGGCTCTATGCCAAAGGCATGCAAGATGCCGGAGTGTTGGCCGTGGCCAAACATTTTCCGGGCCATGGCGATACCCAAACCGACTCCCATTTGGCGCTGCCGGTCATCCAGCACGACAGCATACGACTGAATACCATCGAGTTGTATCCCTTCCGCGCACTGGCTGACAGCGGCATTGGCGGGATGATGACGGCCCACTTGCAGGTACCGGCCCTGGAACCCAATCCAAACCTGCCGTCGTCCCTCTCTCCCCGAATCATCCAAAAGAAACTGGTGGAGGAGTTTGGCTTCAATGGACTCGTCGTGACCGATGGAATGAACATGAGCGGGGTGACCAAATATTTTAGTTCGGGCGAAGCAGCAGTGCGTGCATTGGCTGCCGGGAATGACATGCTTGAGATTGTCCCCAACCTGAGCGAAGCAATAACAGCCGTAAAAACTGCCCTGCAGGAAAATATTATCAGCAACGAAGAAATCGATTTTAAATGCCGGAAGGTGCTGGCCTTGAAAAAATGGCTCGAACTGGACCGTTATCAACCGGCAACGGCCAAAAACCTGACCGCCGATCTGGACAATCCCAGCTACATACTCACCAAACGCCTGTTACACGAACAATCGCTCACGTTGCTCAAAAACGAAGATAGCCTGTTGCCTCTGCAACGGCTCGACACACTCCGGATAGCTGTTGTATCGCTGGGCAAGGAAAATACAACTGCCTTTCAGCGCATGGCAGCCAACTACCTGGCCGTTGACTTCTTCAACCTGAAAAAGAATGCCACCCACCTGGAGCTTTCTCAGCTTGTAACCCGACTAAAAAACTACAACCTGTTAATTTGCGGGTTACATAACCTGAGTCTGAGTCCTTCACGAAACTACGGAACAGATCCCCTTTGGCGGGAGTTCCTGAAAAAGACCGCCGACAAAAAACAGGTGGCCGTCCTGCTGGGAAATCCCTACGCCCTCAATTTTATCCCGGGAATAGAGAACACGGCCTCGCTGCTGGTAACCTACCAGGAAAATGCGATCACCGAAGAATTGGCTGCACAAGCCATCTTCGGGGCTATTAACATCACCGGGAAACTACCGGTAAACGTTAACTCCACCTTTAAACTGAATGATGGACTGGAGGTAAAAAAAAATGACCGGCTGAAATACACCATCCCCGAAGAAGTTGGCATTTCGTCGTCTTACCTGGAGCGGCGCATCGACAGCCTGGCCAACCTGGGACTAAAGGAAAAAGCCTACCCTGGCTGCCAGGTGCTGATTGCTGTTGACGGCAAGGTTATCCTCCACAAATGTTACGGGCACCTGACCTATGAACAGGACCAACCGCTCGAAAAAGACCATCTGTACGACTGGGCCTCCATCACCAAAATTACCGGCCCGTTGCCGATACTGATCAAACTGCACGGCGAAAACAAATACAACCTCGACCTGCCCTTTTCGTTTTACTATCCCCCGTTTCGGAATACCGACAAAGGGAAAATCACCACCCGCGAAATCCTGGCCCACCAGGCACGCCTGCAACCCTGGATTTCGTTTTGGAAGAATGCCCTCACGCAAAGTGCGGAATTACAACCTTCAGTATTCCATCATCAACCCGACCTAAATTACAACGTCCGCATTTCGTCACAACTGTACATGCACCAGGACCACATACAGGACATGCTCAACGAAATCAGGGATTCCAGGCTACTGCTCACCACCAAATACACCTATTCCGACTTGGGGTTCCTGCTGTTTCCGTTCATCATCAAAGACCTGACGGGACAGAACTATGAGAGCTACCTGAGAACGACATTTTACCGGCCACTTGGAGCCAGTACGGTTTCCTTCAACCCGTTGAACTACTTTCCCCCGGAACGATTTGTGCCCACCGAGAATGACGACTATTTCAGGCAGGAACAATTACGGGGCTTTGTACACGACGAAAGCGCGGCCATGTTTGGCGGAGTTTCGGGAAATGCCGGACTCTTCGGCACGGCCAACGACCTGGCCAAGATCATGCAAATGTACCTGCAATACGGACGTTACGGCGGAGAGCAACTGCTCGATTCGGCCAGCATAGCCGAATTCACCCGTATTCAGTACCCAAAGAATGAAAACCGCAGGGGACTCGGCTTCGATAAACCCTACATCGACAATTACAAGAAAAAACTGAAAGAAGCTTATCCGGCAGTGGACGCCGGTGAGCTGAGCTTCGGACACAGCGGCTATACCGGCACATTCACCTGGGTAGATCCCCAAAAACAAGTACTTTTCATCTTCTTCTCCAACCGTATTTATCCTACCCGCAACAATTCAAAATTGTTCGATCTGAACATTCGCCCGGCCATGCACCAGGTGATTTACGACAGCCTGAAAGAAGGCCGGTCCAATCGCTAAAAAATGTTAAAATGTTTTTTAACATCCTTCCTCTCTCTCACCAACTTACCGACACGAGATGCCCGCCACAAGAAGCTTTCCGCTCATAAAAAAGGTTACATGAGCCGGTAAAATCCACCCTAATTTTCAAACTCCGCATGCAATCCCTGCGTATCTTACACGTTATTAAATTATTAATTTTAACTTTAAGGGACTTAGAGATCATTATTTAATAACCTATAAAATTTTACTGCCATGGAGAGGAAAATCACTTTCAACGAGCTTCGCAAAATCAAAGACAGCTTACCTGACGGTACCATCCGCCAACTGGCGCAGGAGTTTAATATAGAAGTTGAAACCGTCAGGAATTATTTTGGGGGCGCCAATTACGATCGTGGAAGATCGGTAGGTTTACACATTGAACCAGGTCCCAATGGCGGGATTGTCTTACTGGATGACACAAAAATATTGGAAAGGGCAGAACAATTACTGGCTGAAATTCATTAACGTAAATCGCTGTTTTATACACAGAAAACTGTCTTATCTTTATGAGACAGTTTTTTTTTACCTAAACCGATCATCAACATGAGAAAATCCATCTGCTTTTTTATTCTGCTGGCCCTGACTATTGGCAGTACAGCCAGCGCTCAGCCTATGAAATCACTCTTCAACGGCAAAAACCTGAAAAACTGGGACATATTTATCGGAACCGCACTGAAAGGATTTGAAGACCTCAAACTAAAAGCTGCGCCTGAAAGTACCTTTTCCGTCGTGGAAAAGGACGGAGAAAAACTGATCCGCGTTTCGGGTGATGTGAACGCTTCGCTGGCCACCAAAAAAGAATACGAAAACTATCACTTCAGGCTTGAATACAAATGGGGTGAAGCCGTTTACACCTCGCGAAACAGCGGACTGCTGTACCATAGCTACGGGCCGTTTGGTGCAGGCATTGGTACCTGGATGAGCTCCATCGAGCTGCAACTGATGCATGAAAACCTGGGCGATGCCTACATGATGGCCGATACGTATGCCGAAATTTCGGTAAGCGAAGTTGGACAGAATAAGGTATTCGACCAAGCAGGGAAGTCCCTGGCTTTTGGCAATGATCAAAACGGCGGTAAAATGGCCCGCAAACAACAGCATGCCGAAAAACCGCTTGGCGAATGGAACGTAGTTGATCTGTACTGCTTTGGCAACACGGCCATCCATGTCGTAAACGGCGTGAAAGTGATGGAATGCCGCAACACCGGTAAATTGGTCAACGGTACGGTCGCACCACTTTCAAAAGGGAAAATACAGCTGCAATCCGAAGGCGGAGAATTTTTCATCCGCAACATCTCGATAGAAAAAATAAACCGGTTGCCATCAAACTAAATTGAGCAGCCGTCTTTATTCACCAGGTGACGAGTGGTTTTATTCACCTGGTGACTTGAAGTCACCAGGTGAATAGCAGAAACCAACAAAAAAAACCGTTGAAAACAACGTGTGATCGTTCGACCGACCACCACTTGTTTTCAACGGTTTCCCAGATTCATCAACGGTTTCCCGTTTCAGGTGCACAATAGCACCCTTGCTTTTATCTTTTTACTGATCTCTTTCTTCCACCAGCGAAGGAACCCTCGCGACTTCTTCCTTTTTCGCGCGGTTGGGCTACCCATTCCGAACCGGTAACCCGGTCAATTTTCAGCGGATGGCCATCCAGCGAAGCCCGGCTTGCTGCTTTAATCAGCTCATCATCGTACCGGCTGTCAATCTCAAAAAAGGAGAATTTACGCTGAATGTCAATTTTACCAATTTCAATATTTTTCTTTTTCAACTGATCATTGATCAAGCCCAGCAGGCGTGAGGCATTCAGGTTTTGCTTTTTCCCGGCATTGACAAACAAGCGGGAGAAAGTAACCCGGCCCCGGTCGCTTCCGCGTTTCTCGAAGCCTTTTTTCTCCTTTTCCTGCACATTCAGGTCGGGGGCATTTTTGTAATACGACAGGAAGCGGTTAAACTCGGCCGACACAAAACGTTTCAGAATATCTTCGCTGCTCAGGCCGGCAAATTTTTCCATGATAGCCGGCAGATACGGATCAATGCGCGAATCGTTCACTTCCACCTGTACCACTTTGTCGATCATATGCATCAGCTGTACTTCGCAAATTTCTTCGCCACCGGGTACCATTTTGCGCGAAAAGCGCTTGTTCGATACGTTTTCGATCTGGCGCAGCTTGCCGGTTTCGCGCATGTGTACAATCGAAACCGAAATACCGCTCTTCCCGGCGCGTCCGGTACGCCCGCTACGGTGAATATATACCTCCGGATCGTCGGGCAAACTATAGTTGATCACATGGCTCAGATCGTTCACATCCAACCCGCGGGCGGCCACATCGGTAGCTACCAGCATTTGCAGGTTGCGCGAACGGAAACGGCTCATCACCTGGTCGCGCTGTGCCTGCGACAAGTCGCCGTGCAAAGCATCGGCATTATAACCGTCGGCCATGAATTTCTCGGCCACTTCGCGTGTTTCCATCCGTGTGCGGCAGAAAACAATCGCGTAGCAGTTCGGATAGTTGTCGGCAATACGTTTCAGGGTAGCGTATTTGTCTTTTGCATGCACCACATAGTAATGATGCTCCACGTTTTCGGCGCCCGAGTTGCGTTTTCCCACCGAAAGCTCTTCGGGGTTATGCAAATACTTACGGGTCATTTCTGCAATTTCCTTGGGCATGGTGGCCGAAAACAGCAAGGTTTGCTTCACGGCTGGCGTTTCAGCCAAAATGGCGTCCATTTCTTCCTTAAAACCCATCGTCAGCATCTCATCCGCCTCATCGAGCACCAGCCACTTAATTTGGCCAACATTCAGCACTTTCCGGCGGATCAGGTCGTGTACACGACCCGGGGTTCCCACCACAATCTGGCCACCATCGCGCAGTTCGCGGATTTGTTTGCCAATATCGGCACCACCGTACACCGCAATGTTTTTAAAGCCGCGGATGTTTTTCGAAAAGGCTTCCAGGTCGCGGGTAATCTGCAAACAGAGCTCGCGCGTTGGACACAACACCAATGCCTGAACGGCTTTCGACTTGGTATCAACATTATGCAGCAGCGGCAAACCGAAAGCTGCAGTTTTACCCGTACCCGTTTGGGCCAGGGCTACCAGGTCGTTGTTGTTGTTTAAAAGATGTGGAATGGTTTTTTCCTGGATAGGCGTAGGTTGCTCAAAGCCCATTTCTGAAATGGCGCTGAGCAGTTCGGGCTTCAAACCCGTTTCTTCAAATGTCATCGTCGTAAATTATTATGCGAAGAACAACACCGTTCTTCTGATCCAATAAGCACTGATGACAATAAAATTTACTTTTCAATACACCCCTTTGCCATCCATGCGAAAATCGAGGTGCAAAGGTAATTTTATTTTCCAAGAAAAAGGTATGCTGACTAAATCGGCCAAAACAAACACACATATTGAGGTAAAATCCGTAACTTTCAATTACATATTCAACCAACATGGGGTATTCCTACACTTTCACCTGTCAATCCTGTCACCACCGCCAAAAGCTGTATGAAGGCTGGGGCTTTATGGTACATGACCAGCCGGCAAAAGACTATCTGCTCTCCCACCCCGTGAGCTTACACTACCGGACACATCAAAAAATTGTTAAGCTTTCGCAACAGTATCCTGATTTAGAGTTAAAAATGGAGTACCGCATTTACCGCTGCCGTCATTGTCTGCAAATCTCGGATAAACTTTTCGTGCAGTTGATCAGCGATGGGAAAGTATTGCACAAAACACGTTTCCGCTGCTCAAACTGTCAAACCAGCCTGAAACACACAAATATCCTCCGCCTGAAGTATGCCATTTGCCCAAAATGCAAAAGCCAACAATTCAAAAAAGAAAAAGAGTTGGTCTTATGGAATTGAGCTCCGGCACCAGCTGACGAAAGTTGACATAAATCAACCGGCCCAATTTGTTCGTCCCCTCGATTATCCCTAAACTTGCCCCCGATAAACCCGTTATACATGGAACTTGCTCTGATCGCCTTATTGGTTTTTTTAATGAACATCCCCTTTGGGGCGCTGCGCAGCCGGCATAAAAAGTTTACCCGGATGTGGTGGGTGTATATTCACCTGCCGGTTCCGCTGGTCATTGTTTTACGATTGAGCTCTGATATTGGCTTTGCAGCTTACACCTACCCCATTTTGATGGGCGCCTTTTTTGCCGGACAGTTGGCCGGTCGAAAATTGGTCAGCCTGAAAGCACGGGTAGAGTAGCTCGGCACTCCCGGCGGGCTAAGCAAAAAGGTTGCCATTTGCTGGCATTCGTTGTCTCCAGCCAATCAAAGAGCCAGGAAAATTACCTTTAAACCAGGTTCACCCTTTCAATGCGCACCTTCGTCAAAAGCGTCTGATGTCTGAGGCGTTTCCGGCAGAAGCCGGATCGATTAATTCCATGTCCTATAAGGTATATCTTTCAATCAGCGCCACCAGATCGGCTGCCTTGATGGGCTTGGCCAAATAATCCGTAAAGCCGCATTGCTCGGTCCGTTCGCGGTCGCCTGACAGCGCGAAGGCGGTTTGGGCAATTATCGGCACGCGAGTGTTGAACTGCCTGATCTGCCGTGTGGCCTCGTAGCCGTCCATCACCGGCATTTTTATGTCCATCAGTACAAGTTGGATTTCGGGATGCTGCTGCACCAGCTGAATCGCTTCCTCCCCGTTCCTGGCACGGATCAGCTGATAATTTTGCTTGGCCAACACCACCTCCAGGTAATAGTAGCTGGCCTGGTCATCTTCGGCTATCAGAATCACTGCCTCTGGTTGTTCATCGGCCACAGCTTCAGCCACAGCTTCCGGTGTTTGCTGATTTATCTCAGATTGAACGTCAACCGGAATGGAAACAAAAAACGTACTTCCCTGCCCTACTTCCGATTCCACCCAAATGCGGCCCTTTAACAGTTCGGCGTACGATTTGCAGATGGAAAGCCCAAGGCCGGATCCTTCATAAGTCCGGTTCAGTTTCAGGTCCGCTTGCGTGAAGCGATCGAAAATGGCTTCCAGTCGGTTGGGAGCAATGCCTATCCCACTGTCTTTCACATAAAAAACCAGCTGCCCGTTGTCCGGTTGACAGCCCAGCTCGACAAAACCATTTGCCGTGAATTTGATGGCATTCTTCATCAGGTTGCCCAAGATCGATTCCAGTTTATTTTTATCGGTTTTGATTTGCGCATCTTCCGGCAAGAGGTTGACCACCCGCAGCTCCAGACCATTTCGCCAAGCCTCCGGCTTAAAAAATTCATAGAAATAATTCAACACCCCGTTGACTTGTACCGATTCTTCTTTTACTTCGATATGGCCGGCTTCTATTTTGGAAATTTCGATGATATCGTTGATGGTATTGAGCAGGCGGTCGCTGCTTTCCTGCACAATTTGCAGGTAATCTTCGCGTAATTCATCCTCCAGCTCAGGCTCCTGCAGCAGGTCCAGAAAGCCGATGATGCTGTTCATCGGCGTGCGGATCTCGTGGCTCATATTGGCCAGAAAGGCCGATTTCAACCGGTCGCTTTCTTCGGCTTTCTCCTTGGCTGCAAACAAGTCCTCGATCATCTTCTTCCTATCCGTAATATCCTCGCGAACCGTCACAAAGTGGGTAATTTCCCCTTCATTGTTAAAGATGGGAGAAATAACAACGCTAACCCAATACAAGGTCCCGTCCTTCTTCTTATTTTGCAATTCGCCTTTCCAATCCTTTCCTGAGAGGATGGTATCCCAAAGTTCTTTATAAAAAGCGGCAGTATGAATACCTGATTTCAATACGTTTGCCTTTTTCCCCGTGATTTCATCCTGCGTGTAACCGGTGATCCGGGTAAACGTGGGATTAACATATTCAATACATCCTGCCTTATCGGTAATAAACATGGTTACCGGGCTTTGTTCTACGGCCCGGTTCAACAGGCGCAACTGCCGTTCATTTCTTTTTTTCTCTGTAATATCGTGAATGATGGAATGTAAATACAACTTTCCTCCAACAGTCACCTTGCTGCTAAACACTTCCACATCGCAAACAGAACCATCGGCTTTTCGGTGTTTAAATTCAAATGAAATATTCCGGACAGAAAGCGCCCGCTGCATTTGGGCATTTAACTTTTCCTCAGAAAGCATATTAATGTCGGTGATTTTCATCCGTTTGAGCTCCTCAACCGGATAACCGTAAAAATCGGCAGCAGCCTTATTGGCGTCCTCTATATTTTTACTATCCGGATTGATTAATAACTTGATCGCCGAGTGATCGTTAAACAACGACCGGAATTTCTCCTCATTTTCGCGCAAGGCTTCTTCCTGCTTTTTTCGCTCGGTGATGTCGCGGATAATCATACTGGTCTTTGTTTCACCCGTACTATCACGAAAAAGAGCCGAGGTAATTTCGCAGAGAAAGCGGGAACCATCTTTTCGCTTAAAGTAAAGTTCTCCTTCTGCTTTCCCAAGTTCTTCCCGCTGTTTTAGCAGAACTGACAACCTGGGGTCAGACAGGTCAACAATCCCTCCACGCCCGGAATCAAGAATTTCGTCCTCTGCCATTCCAAACATTTTACAGGCAGCCGGGTTTGCCGATAAGATTTCCCCGGTTGGCTTGGTCAGCAAAATGGCATCCAAACTGTTTTCAACAAACGAACGGTACCTTTCCTCGCTTTCGCGCAGCTTTTCCTCAGCTTCCTTATTGGCAGTAATATCGCGGGTTGCACCAATCATTATATTCTCCTTCGAAAAAGGATAAACATTCCACGAAAGCCATTTAATCGATCCATCCTTACATAGATAGCGGTTTTCGAAGCGGAAAACTTCATTTCCCTCAACAATTACAGCTTTTATATTTTTGGTTTTTTCCCTGTCATCAGGATGAACAAATTCATTCCAGGGTTTCGAAAGAAGCTCTGCGATACTCCAACCTAAGGTGCGCTCCCAGGCCGGGTTAAGCACCTTAAAATAACCATCGAAACCGGCAACACAAAACATATCCACCGAATAGTTGAACACCCGGTCGCTTTGCAAGAGTTTTTGCTCGTTCTGTTTTTGCTGTGTCACATCGCGGGCAATGCCTTCCATGGCTACCAGCTTTCCGGTGTCATCGAAAATAGGAATATTGCGCTGCTCTTTCCAGATCAGGGCACCATCTTTCCGGATATACCGCAAGGTAATGGGGGTGCGGATGTTTTCTTCTTCGAAAATCATTCTTTTCAGCACCGGCATATCTTCGGGATGAACGTATTTAAACACCAGATCCGGGTCGGCATAATACTCCTCCGGAGCATAACCGGTAATGTGCAGCGAAGCCGGGCTCATGTAAGTACATTGAATGTGCGGGAACAATTCGAAGCGGTATATCATGTCCTGCGCATTCTCGGCCAGCCGCCGGAAGCGCTCCTCGCTTTCCCTCAGTCGTTCTTCGGCCAGTAGCCGTTGCACTTTCACCTCTTTCTGGTCCAACGCCTGCATAACGGCAGGCCCCAGCCGTTTTAAGGATTCTTTCAACACGTAATCCACCGCCCCTGCTTTGATGCAATCAACGGCTGTTTCTTCGTTGATGGAGCCGGTGACAATGATCAACGGAATGTCCGGGCACACATCCAAGGTGATCTTCAGTGCATCCAGCCCGGTAAAGGCCGGCATATTGTAGTCCGAAAGAATGAGGTCGGGTTTGAATTGCCCCAAGGCTTGCTGAAAGTCCTCCCCTGTTTGCACCCATTCGAAAACAGCTTGCGGTAAAAATTTCAGTATTTCCCGTTTAACAATTTCGGCATCCGTAAGCACATCTTCTGCCAGTAAAATCCGAACGGTCTGATTCGTTTGCATACATCCTGTTTATCGGTTCTCAAACTAAGGTAAGGAAAAATTCGTTTATTCGGGCTGCTGATTGAGCAGAAGCCAATAGAGGCCCAAATCCCTCACAGCTTCAACAAACTTGGAAAAATCAACCGGTTTCACGATGTAACTGTTCACGCCAAGCTGATAGCTACTCACCATATCGGTTTCTTCCTTACTGGAAGTGAGCATGATAACCGGGATAATCTTGGTCTCCGGGTTACTCTTTATTTCTTTCAACACTTGCAGCCCATCGATCTTGGGCAGTTTTAAATCGAGCAGGATGATTTTCGGGCGGAATTTCTTTTCCCGGCGGGCATAGTTCCCGCGGGCAAAAACAAAATCAAGCGCTTCTTCGCCATCAGTTACCACCAGCACCTGGTTGCTCACATGGTTCTTTTTTAAGGCTCGTAAAGCCATCTCTGCATCGTGCGGATTATCTTCCACAATCAGAATTTCAACTTGGTTCATCGGGTCCATAGGCTGCTTTTAAAATTGGTTGTTGGTTATTGGTTATTGGTTATTGGTTGTTGGTTATTGGTCATTGGCTATTGGCTACTCACTACTCACTACTCACTACTCACTACTCACTACTCACTACTCACTACTCACTACTCACTACTCACTACTCACTACTCACGACTCACGACTCACGACTCACGACTCACGACTCACGACTCACGACTCACGACTCACCAGGCAAGGCAAACCAAAACGTGGCGCCCTGGTTGACTTCGCCCTCGGCCCCAACAC
This sequence comes from Mangrovibacterium sp., assembly GCA_050178015.1. GTDB lineage: Bacteria > Bacteroidota > Bacteroidia > Bacteroidales > Prolixibacteraceae > Gaoshiqia. The sequence continues at coordinate 54,575 of JBFXGM010000019.1, read as the reverse complement.
GCCCGCCATGCCGGTGAACAATGCGCTGAACGATGGCCAGGCCCACGCCGGTACCGGCAAAATCATCGTCGCTGTGGAGCCGCTGAAACACGCCAAACAGCTTATCCTGGTAGCGCGGGTCGAATCCGGCGCCATGATCTTTCACGAAATAAACAACTTCACCGCCCGATTCGTTCGCCCCGACTTCAATTTTCCTGACTCCGGATCTGGCACTGTATTTCAATGCATTTGCAATCAGGTTTTGCCACACCTGCTTCAACAGGCTATAGTCGCCCCGCACTTGGGGCAGTTCCTCAACCACCAGCTCAAAATCGTTCTTTTCCGCCGCTGTGGCAATTTCCTCAAATACCGCCCCCGCAAGCTTGGTCATGTTGATGGCCGACAAGCGCATGTCCGTGCGGGAGATACGCGACAGGTTCAGCATGTCGGTAATCAGGCGGTCCATCTTTGAGGCATTGTTTCGAATGACATCCAAAAAGCGTTTTCCCTCATCGTCCAGCTGTTCGGCATAATCCTCCAGCAAGAATTCGGAGTAGCCGTTGATGGCGCGCAGGGGAGAGCGCAGGTCGTGCGACACGGAATACGAAAAAGCATCCAACTCCTGGTTCGACAACTCCAGCTTGTGGCGCTCTTCTTTCAGTTCCAACGTCACTTCATTCAGGTCTTCCACCATATACAACAGGGCTTGCTGACTTTTATTCAATTTCCGGATTTGCTCTTCCAGCTGGGCGGTGCGCTCGTTCACTTGCTCTTCCAGGTGATCTTTCAGCTTACGCAATTCGGCCTCGGCCTTTTTGCGTTCGGTGATGTCCCAAAAGGTGACCACCGTTCCTAAAATGTCGTCTCCCTGCCGGATGGGATACGAGAAATATTCCACCTGAAAAGACGTATGGTCGGAACGCCAGAACACCTCATCCTCCACATGGGTGCCTTTACCGGCATCTAACGCCTGGTAAACCCGGCAGTCATCCCGATGAAATTCCCGCCCGTCCGGATGGGTATGATGAATCAAATCATGCATATTCCGGCCAATCACTTCCTGCTCGCCGGCATACCCCAGCACTTGCAGGGCCGATTGATTCATAAAGGTACAGTTCCCCGAATGATCGACCCCGTAAATTCCCTCAGCGGTTGAATTGAGCAACAGACGAATTTCTGCTTCCTTTTTCTTTAAAAGCGATTGTTGTTGCTGAAGTTCCTCCCAGGTATTTTTATGCCTGACCACCTCTTCTTCCAAATGACGGGTGCGCCGTTTCACCTCTTTGCGCAAAAAGACAATCCACAGCAGGAACATCACCAGCAACAGCGGCACAAATACCCACAGGGCTACCCGAATCTTATCGACAGTGGAAATCCTTTCCTTGATAACCGGGCCAAACCAGTTACGGTGAAGTTCGTTAAATGTCCCGTTTGCCATCACGATGGAAAGTCCTTCATTCAAACGGGCCAGCAACTCATCGTTTCCTTCCCGCACGGCAAAACAAAATTCCGTTCGGAACCCGGGCAGTTGAACATCCAGGGCAACTACTTTCGTTAGCTTCAGTCGCTCGATCAGTTTCAGTCCGATTACCCGCTGGGTAATTACGGCGTCGGCCTCTCCATTGGCCAGCTTCTGAAAGGCCTCGTCGAAGGTGGTGGTCGTATAGATGAAATCGCTAACCTTTTCGCGACGGACAAACTCCTCGGCGTTATCACCGCCCATCACGAAAACTTTCTTGTCTTTTAAGTCGGCCAATGCATGAATGCCCAAATGATCGGTTCGCACAAAGATGGCCCCGTGCAGTGTCAGGTAAGGAACGGTGAAATCGTAAACCGGTTCCCGCTCAGGCGTTCGACCCACAATGGGCAGCGCATCCACTTTTCCTTCGGCCAGGTATTTTTTGATGGCCAACCAGGGGCCAAGCTGAATTTTTACGTCCAAACCAACGGCTTCGGCGCTGGCCCGAAACAGCTCCACGGCAAAGCCTGTTGGCTGATTATTCTCATCCAGCTGGCAGTAAGGCGGATAGTCGGGCTCCGAAGCCAGCAGGATCGTGTCGGTAAACTTTCCCGACGAATCCAACGGATCGGTGGGGTGGGCGGAAAGCGGGAATCCGGTGAAAAGAACCAACAGAATCAGCAACAAATATCGGTTACCGCTACACATGCCTGCCCCCTTTCAACTTTAGCAGTTCATCGCGCAGTTCCTTGATGCGGAATTCCCGCTCAATGGTGGCATCGTAAAACCGCTGCAGTTCATTCACCCGTTCCTGCAACTCCCTGGTTTTTTCGGCCACCTGCTTTTCCAGCTCGTCGGTCAGCTTCCGAAGGTCTTCGTCTGTTTTCTTTCGTTGGGTGATATCCGTCATGATCACAAAATTCAGTTCGCCGGTCGAAGCCAGCCGGAACTCAACCTGACGGACTGTCCCGTCCTTGCAGGTAACCGGAAACTCCATGGGGGCAACCCTTTCCCGGCTTTCCCGGGCTTGCCGAATGGCCTGGCTCCAACGCTGTTTGATTTCGTTTCGCGAGCTCTCATCCGGGTACACCAACAACCACCAGGCATCGGCAGAGGGCAGATCTTCCCGGGTGTAGCCAACAATTTCGGTAAAACGCTGGTTGGCAAACAAAGTACGTTGTTCACGGTCGGAAATGACAATGCCAACCGGCGCCGAGCCAGCCAGCAAACGAAAACGCAACTCACTGTCGCGGAGCGCCTGCTCGGCGTGATGCCGCTCGGTGATGTCTTTCACAAACGAAAAGGACATCAGCTTATCTTTATACCGGAAATAATTGACCGTAACTTCCACCGGAAATTCCGTACCATCCTTTCGCCGGTGCAAAGAGCTGATGGTATTGCTTCCCTGTTCCCGGATTTTGGCCCGGTGCTCCTGAAAGGACTGAAGGTTAAACGTTGGTTCAATAGCGAACAGCGAGCTGCCTGTCAATTCGTCCACCGAATAGCCAAGATTGTCAGCCGCATGTTGATTCACGTAAACGATCGTGCCGTCTTCTTCCACCTGGAAAACGCCAATCCGGGCATGATCGATACCAAACTGGGTAGTCTCGAGCCGGAGTTCGGTCTCCTTACGCCGGGTGATGTCCTGCACCGTGCCGTAGCCAAAAGCAGGCTTGCGGCCCTCCCCTTCTCCTTCAAAATTGATTTTGGTAAAAATATCCAGCCAATGCACCGAACCGTCCTGATGGACCACCCGGTATTGAATATTGGTTTCCCCGCTGCTCCCGGGTTGAATCACCCGGGCCATTTCAGCCTGCAAGTGGGAGACGTCCTCCGGATAAACATGACTGATCACCTCCGCCAGGCTTACATCTCCGGCACCAAATCCGTAATACACCCGGGCCCGCTCATCCAAATAAACCTGGTCGCTCAGGATGTCATGCCTCCACACCCCAAGATCGGCGGCATCATAGGCTAGTGTCAATAAATCGGTTGCCTCGTTCAATCGAATTTCGGCCAGTTTCTTCTCATGGATATCCGAATGAGTCCCGATCATCCGGATCGGAATTCCCGTCAAATCATGCGCCACCACTTTGCCCCGGTCAAGGATCCACTTATACGTTCCGTCTTTACATTTCAGGCGGTGTTCGTTCTGGTAAACCGGCTTTTCCCCCGACAGATGTTTCTGAATGTCGATGAGCGCCCGTTCCAAATCATCCGGATGAACGCGTTTTCGCCATTCCGAAAAGTCGTTTTTCACCTCCTCGGGCCGAAACCCCAGCATTCCTTTCCATTGGTCCGAGAAGAAAACCTCGTTGGTTTGCAGGTTCCAGTCCCATACGCCATCGCCGGCACCTTCGAGGGCAAACTGCCAGCGCTGCTCACTCTCTTTGAGCGCTTTTTCGGCTTGCTTGCGTAAGGAAACGTCGCGCACAAATACCAGGGAGCTGTTTTTCCCTTCGTAAACAATGGGCTCACCGGCCGTTTCTACCCAAACTTCCGAATCGTCCATACGCAAAAACCGAAGCTCCAGCAATTCGTGTACCGGCTGGCGTCCTTCATTTAGCAGGCGGATCCGCTCCCGGACAACGGCATGGTAGTCGGGATGAAAACGCTCCATCACCGGCTCACCGATCAGCTGCTGTGCCGATTTAACGCCAAAAAGGCGACAGGCTGCCGGGTTCAGATAGACAAATTTCATTTCGGATTGAATGAAAATGGGATCCGGGGCGTTCTCAACCATCTCCCGGAAACGTTCTTCATTCAGGCGAAGTTCGTGCTCTATTTTTTTCCGTTCGGTGATGACCTCTGTATATAAAACAATTCCGCCGATTTCATTTTCCCCTTTATACCAGGGCCGGCAAATCCACCTGACATAATCCAGGCTGCCATCATGCCGTTCAAACAAATCCTCTTCCGATGCCAGTACCTCCCCTTGCAACACCCGGGCATGAATGTCCTTCCATTTTTGCGGGACATCCGGAAAAACCGCGTAATGGTGCTTCCCGATGATATCGGTATCCTTCAACCGGTAGTCGTTCAAATACCGTTCGCTCACATACACATAACGAAGGTCTTTGTCGAGAACCGAAATGGCATTCGGGTCATGCTGGATGATGTACTGCATCAGGTTTTGCCGGTGGATCAATTCGTCCTGCAGCTTTTTTTGTTGGGTAACATCGCGGATAATCCCGATAAACCCTTCAATTTCCCCGTTTCTGTTCCTCAGGTAGAACACATTGGTTTCGCCGGGGAAAAGCTCGCCGCTCTTTTTTCGATAGGTTACCGTGAGGATAAAACCGGGATTGCCCATGTTTTCACGAATCCTCCGTCCCATTTCTTCATATTCCTCCTGATCCTTGTACAGACAACCAGTCTCCTGCCCGGTAACGTCGCTCTCCGTGTATCCGAACAATTCGGTGAAGGCCGGATTACACCGGACGATTTTTCGTTGGGTGTCGGCAACCAGAATTGAGTCGCGAATACTATCAAACAGGTTTTTATATTTCTGTTCGCTCTCTGTCAGCTTATTTTCGGCCAGTTTGCGGCCGGTAATATCCTTCACGAGTACATGCCGGGCCCGACGTTTATTAAACAGGATGGAATGAGAGATGATCTCAACAAAAATGATTTCACCGTTCTTTTTAAGATGACGCCATTCTCCAGCCAGATTATAGTCTTTACGGGTATTTTCAACATCGTCCAGCAAGGCGGGGATATCATCAGTCGGACGAATATCCTTGATGGTCATCGAAAGGAATTCTTCCTCCGTGTAACCGTAATGGACCATGGCCGCTTCGTTGACCTTTAAAAAAGCCAGGGTTTCAAGGTCATAGATCCACATGGACTGCGGATTTTTTTCGAACATCATCCGGTAACCCTTTTCCTGTTCCCGCAAGGTTTCCTGCATGCGATAGTCCGCTGTCACATCGCGGAAAACCAATACTACCCCGGTGATCTGTCCCCGGGAGTTGTAAATGGGCGAGCCCGAATCAGAAATCTGGTAAGCAGTTCCATCACGGCTTATCAATTTGGTATGATTGGCCAGACCTACCACCTGGCCGGTTTCGAGCACCACCGAAACGGGGTTGGTAACCGCCTCCCCGGTATGGGCATGTACAATGTGGAAGAAGGACGACAAGTCTTTGCCGTTCACCTCGGCAAAAGTCCAGCCGGTAAGCTTCTCGGCCAGTGGGTTCATGCGGACCACCCTCCCCCGGATGTCCGTGGCAATCACGGCATCGGCTATCGAATTCAGCGTGATGCGCAGGTTTTCTTCACTTTCCCGTAATGCATTTTCGGTCTTTTTCAACGACGAAATGTCCTCCAGAAAACCTTCCAGCCACTCTTCACCGCCATTCCCGTTCATGCGGCGGCCACGCTCCCATACCCATTTTGTCGCCCCCTCCCTGGTGATCATCCGGTATTCGATGGTGAAAGGCCGGTTCCTGTCCAATGCTTCGCGAATCTCTTTCCACACCCGGTCCCGGTCGTCGGGATGAATGATGGAAGCGTAAGTTCGGATGCGGTTTCCCAGAAAGTCGGATGCCGGATAGCCGCTGATCCCTTCTACGGCATCACTGATATAATCCATAGTCCAGTTCGTATCGATCAGGCAGCGGTAAACCACCCCGTTCAGGTTGCCAATCAGGGTGTGTAAGTCAGGCTCATTCTTGTGCATATCAGGCGTTCCCTCCGTCTTCATCAAAAAAAGTTAAACACCCCAAAATAGGGAAAAAATATGAGCCACTGTGTATGTTTTAAAAGAAACTTGAACCAGACCATCTCCTTATCTTCTGTATATATTCTGTGTATATTCTGTATTTCTTCTGTATCTTTTTACACTGAAGATACGTTTAAGAAATACAGTAATAACTTTTAATACTTGGACTTGGTATGGCTAAGATAATTGAAGGAATCCTGGGCTCGGTATCGGGGAAACTCGGTCCGGTAGTCGTGGTCAAACGGGGCGACACCACCTATATCCGGACGGCCCCCACATATAAACCCGATTCGTGGTCGGAGCGACAAGTGCAGCACCGGCAGCGGTTTAAGGCCGTGAGCGCCTTTTGCCGCCAGCATCAACAAACGCTGATCCGGCCGATCTGGAACCAGCGGGAAGGGCGCAGCAGCGGCTATCAGCGGTTTCTGAAAGCCAACATGCCGGCCTTTGGCCCGGGCGGCACCCTGGAAGACCTGTCGCTGCTGCATGTGGCGGATGGCACGCTGAACCTTCCTTTTCAGCTGAATGTCAGGCTGGCGGAACAAGATCCGGCCCGGGTGGAGCTAAGCTGGCACAACGGCGACTTTTATTCGGGACAAGGCATGGACGATGAGCTTCTGTATGTGACCGTGTCGGGGAATGAATTGCAGGGCCCGTATTCAAGCGGCATCCAGCGTGCCCGGGCCGGTGGCAGCCTGACCCTTCAGCCGGAGGCGTTACCTTGCGAAGGGCTGTTTGTTTTCTTTGCGGCTCCTGACCGCAAAAGCTATTCGCCCGACCGCTTTTTCCCGCTCGGACAGGCATTGCCGAAGGCATGATTTCACCTGCAAGCTAACCTGGTCATTGGTGGGGTCGATATCTTCATCCATTCATCTTTTTTGCAATCAACTGATCGACACTGATTTTTCCGCCCCCATAAATCAGCAGGGTAAACAACATGACCAGGTAATACAGCGGAATTTCGAACCCGTTGTCGTCGGCAGCAAACCCGTTTGGAAAGTGGACCGCAAAGATGGCAACCAGCATGGTTACCATCAGCGGAATGGAAATGATGCGGGTGCCCAATCCCAGCAGCAACAAGACCACCCCCAAAGATTCGGTTACCGTTGCCAAATACGCGTTTAACAGGGGAAAAGGAAAGCCCATGCTGCCAAACCAGTCGGCGATACTCTGTATATTTCCGAGTTTCATGGTGGCCGGTCCATAAAACCCGTAGGCCAATACAAGCCGGATTATGAACAGGGGAATTGACTTCAAAGCGTCCAGTTGTCCGGTAACTTGCCTGTAAATTGATCGGGTTTTCATCGTTATTATTTTTAAGATTTTATGTGTTACTGTGATATAGTCGCCGACGATGGGAAATCCTGACAGAAACGCAATTTTCAGTGGAGACGGTCACAGTCAGCCTGTTTTGACGGGCATTTTACCGAACCATACGAACAATACACGCAACAGTCACCCGGTTTGGGGCGCAAAACAGCCTGGCATTTTTTGCATGTATAAAAAAACTGGCAAGAATCCATTGGCATTTTTTCAGTGGCCTGATGGCCGCAATACGGGCAGGTGATCACCGAAAAGACAATTGTATTCATATCCGGAATTTACTTTTTCCTAATCTGACGATAACGATATTACACTAAAGCCGGGGCCGAAAAGTGTGCTTCCCTGTTCAGCCCCCGACCATGTGCATTAGCCAACGCTTACTTGGTAATCGAAAAATCGGTGAAGCCAGCCGTGTGGCAGGCCACGCCCATCCCGTTCATCAGGTTTGCGCCGCGCATTTTCAGGCCTGATGCAGGGTCGGTTGCTATGGTTCCATCGGCATTGAGCATGAACCATTCCCAATCGCCCCCGCCGGGATTGAAATTATTGCCCCGTTTTACCATGGCCGCAAACTCGTTTACCGAGAGGTCCGGATTTTTGGAGTGCTTGACCATGATGGTACCCACCGGATAAGTTCCGCCAGCCGGGTTTTGTCCGTTTTTAAAATAGATCATCCGGGTAACGGTTTCATCGTTTCCGGCATGGGCCGTCCCCAATGCCGGGTCGAGGCCTTGGTTGGTCGCTTCCAGTTCCCAACTCATAAAATTGCTGAAGGAGCTGTCTGTGGCAACAAACTCGGGATTTGTTTCTTCCTCAGCGTCATTACTGCACGATTGAAACGAAAACGCCAGCACAATCAAGGCCAACGCAGACCAGAAAATTGTTTTTCTCATACCTGTAAAATTTTAGTTATTTAAAAAACCAAGAATAAGTTTTGAGCTGAGCGAGGCAAAGATGAAATCGTTGAGCGCCTGTTGCGCTTCGGGCTCCCGGGCATAGTTTAAAAAAACGGACAGCAGCTCTTTCTCCGAGGCCGGATGATCAGCCAACAGTTCAATTACCTGAACGTGGGGATAGTGAACATCCGTAAATAAAACACGTCCGGTTGCCGGATGCCGGTGCAGGCAAACAAAGTAAGTCCCCTTATCTTCCGGTACAATTTCGGAGGCGTTCTTCAAATGCACCGGATACTCCAGCAACAACACCCGGATTTCGGGGTTGAGCACTATACGGCCATCGCCCGGAAAATTTTCGGTAAATGAATGCGTTTGCTCATCCTCCATCATATATACTTCCACTTCTTTCCATTCGAACAGCAACAAATCAAACAGGAACGGGTACCGCGATGAAAGCGGATGGTTTGTCTCAACGGCATATTCATACAATTCGCGGGGCATTTGCCAAACCTGGGGCGACTGGCAACGATGCGAGGCAAAGAACCCGAAAACAAGCGCATCCCACTCCTCCCTGGCCAGGAAATGATACGTAAGCGGGTAGGCAGCCTGCAGGCTGTCGTTCACCGCATTGTAAACCAACTCCCGGTAGCGGCCCATGTTCTTTTCCTTTACACCCGGAATCGGGCTGTAATTTCCTGTCCGGCAATAATTCGCCAGGCTGCTCTGGTGCTTATGCGTATTTGGGCTCAGGTACATGGCTTTGTTTTTTGAGTGAATGGTTTTTTATCGACTGCAGGCGATCAATTTCCCGTTGCAGTTCTCCCAGCTCGGGGATGTTAAAATCGCGTTCGAGCAGAACCGGGACATCCCGATCAAGTAACGACAGCGTGTATTCAAAGAGCTTGTAAACCGGGTCGATGATGGCTTCGCCGTGGGTGTCGATAATCAGGTCGTCGGCCACTTTTTCGTGCCCGGCCATGTGGATGTAGGCCACTTTATCGAGCGGAAGTTCTCGAATGAATTCAGCCGCATTGTACTGATGGTTGAAACCATTAACATACACGTTGTTGACATCGAGCAGCAGGTCACATCCTGCCTCTTCGATGACAGAGCAAATAAAATCGAGTTCCGACATTTCGGCGGCAACCGGCGTGTAATAGCTGACAATTTCGATGGCTATTTTCCGTTCCAGAAAGTCCTGTACCTGCCGGATACGTTGAGAAACGTGCCTGACAGCATCTCCGGTAAACGGAATGGGGAGCAGATCGTACAAATGGGCGTTGTCGCATTTGGCAAAACTCAGGTGCTCTGAATAAATCCGGGGCTTATTCTCGGTAATAAACTGCTTGATTTTTCGCAGAAATTCGGAATCCAGTTCATCCGGGCTTCCCACCGATAGCGACAGGCCATGCAGGAACAACGGGTATTTTTCGGTAACGCTCTGAAATACTTTCTTCCAGTACCCGCCGATATTCATCCAGTTTTCAGGGGCTACCTCAACAAAATCGGGCTGCAGATGGGCTCCTGCCAGGAACTCTTCCGCGAAATCTTTTCTGAAACCTATACCAATCATGACGTTTTCTCTTTAAGTTTTCACCTGAATGAAGCAGGGAAAACAGCCGGCAAGCCAATGCCAGCTGTTTTTAAAGGGTTAGTTTCCGCATTTTCCTTCGCCACATTTGGCTTCTTTGGACTTGGACTCTTTTTTAGCATCAGTGCTTTTTGCTTCTGCTTTTTTGTCCTTTTTGTCATCGCCGCATTTTCCCTCGCCACACTTGGCTTCCTTGGATTTTGATTCCACTTTGGTTGAATCGGTTTTGGCGCCACACTTCTGGTCGAGGTTAAAACGTGAATTAGATTGGAGCAGCTCGGTGCGAAGTTCAGAACCACTGCCCAGGTCACGGAATGACAAGGCATTTGTAGCATTAGCGCCCAACGTTCCGCAGGCAATCATCGCGCTTGTAAAAAATACACCTGCAACTAATTGTTTTCTTTTCGTTTCCATAATACTGTTTTTAAAATTTGGTAATTCGTTTATCTCTGATCTGTTATTTTTTTGAATAGTCGTAAAGAATGGCCAACCTGACAATTTCCTGTAACTTTTTTTTTTAAAGACTCATTACCTGGTAGCCGTCAGCAAATAGGTTGCGCAAACTGGGGTGGCTTCTATATTCGGATAATAAGTTGATTCCGGCTTTTTCGACCTGACTTTTAACACCAAAGGCTTGGGCGCAAAAATCGCACGCTCCGGTAATGCGGCTCTTGATACCCGAATACAAACCATGCAGTTTATGGTCTTCTTTCTCCAGTTCGCCAATCCATTTGGTCCCGGCGCCTTCGAAAATCAGTTTCAAATCGTCGCCAGCCTCAATAGCCTCACTGGCCAGCATAAACGCGTTTGATACTTTACCCATCGCTTCAACTGAGTTGGTGTCGGCAAATACGACAATAGCAATTTTTGTCATCTCTTTAAATTTTAGTTCTACTTATTTTTAAATTCACCGGAATGGTCGCATCACCGGTTCAATCCTGACAGATTATTTCATCTTTTTTTGTCCTGCAATTCATTTGGGAAGCCGTAAAAGCCGAAAAGCGGGAACAACAGCCCCGCTTCACTATGCCATTTGTGTTTGTTATTGCCTGCCTACTTTGGGCACATGAACAGCCTGACGTCGTTCATCGAACAACTACAGCCTACTGATAACCAAATCGTTAAACACCCCATCGCATTGCCCCCGGATGATGATGGTTTGTCCTGGCCGTACCGCACGCAGCATCTCCGGATTGGCCGCACAAAAACCGGCATCCAGGTACGCACTCATGCCAAACAGCTGATCTTCCAGAACAATGCCAGGTTGAAACGGGTTTGCCCGGAGAAAGATGACAGTCAACAGTCCCGATGCCAATACGATCCGTTTTTTCATCACTTTCTAATTTAAGGTCATGAAAAACGTCGGGCAAATCATCCATTCCGGACCTTAGCATTCGATAAATCAGGAGAAATCGTTCAGAAAAGAACTATCCCCGCGGATAATAAGAAATCTCGACCACAACGAAGGACTTGAAGAAATTGGAGAAGAAAGTTTGAAATTCAGGAGAAGTGGTGATCGGACACCAAGGGTTGCAAAAAAATCCTCATGTTACTGTTCGACAGAAAGCCGCTATGTCCGGATTATTAACCAGATTTTATTTGATCCCTAGTGATCTGAATGTTTTAGACTGATCTTTATATCCTGTTTAAGCTTTTCGATATCGGTGCCAGCTTGTAATTTGGCTTGATAGGATTGAATCCCTTTTTCCAAAAATTCGCTCTGTTTTTCGTAGCGGGTACAGGCCTCGCACATCATTTTATGGGCTTTAAGCTGCATCTTTTCCCTGAACGAAAGTTTAAAGTGGAGTTTTTTCTCTATTAACCCGGTTGCTTTCAGGCACGAGAGAAATAATATCTGCATTATTTTATTCATAATCGGTCAATAATTTGGCGTCAAAAGAACCAGTTTTTTTCCACACAATCACGAAGCTGAAGTTTGGCCCGGTGAATGATCTGCCAAAAATTAGACGGGGTAATTCCCAATTCCTGACAGATCTCGTCACCGTTCTTTTCCAGCAGGTATTTCAACTTAACTGAAGCACTCCATTTTTCAGGAAGAGCATCCAAACACATTTTCAGTACCCGCTGAAATTCCGGATCATCAAGGACTTGATTATCGTCCTCATGCTCCCAAGCCCTGGGTTTTTTGTTTTCGTGCCACTCTCCGCCTGCTTCAAAAAAAAGTGAGAACGATTGATTTTCGCAGGTTGGAGGTTGGTTCACTTTTTTGCGGTAATGGTCGATGATTTTGTGGTTGAGAATGCTGAACAGCCATGTTTTCGGCGAACTGTCCCCTTTAAAATGCTGTAGTCTTTCCACCGCCGCAAGAAAGGTATCCTGCACCAGGTCGCGGGCCAGTTCTTCATGAGATACTTTGTGGACCGCCCATGAATACAACTCTGGCGTGTAGCTGTCAACCCAAACTGAAATATCAAACACTTTTTTTGTATCCATTCGGATTATTCTTCATTTTATCCGATAAAGGTAAAAATCTTTACTTAATGGCGTTCTATTCGATTCATGTATGGCAAAGAAGTAAAATACAAATCATTAAACCACTGATATATTGCAAGTTAAATTCAACCACCCCTTATCTGATTCAGCTCATTGCTCAATCTTTTCATTTTGATGTTGGCAAATTTCCCCTGTGCTGTTGGTCTATTATTTGAATTACCAGCCCCAGCCTTTCCGGTAGGTGTGCTTTACCATTTCGCGGGCAAACTCCAGCGCGTTTACCTTCGTTGTTTCGGTTTTAAACTGAGGCAGCATGTTAATTTTTTTATACTGATGACTGGTTATCAGTTCCACTTTTTCGGAAGATGAAATATTGGTGAAGGTCATGTTTTTGCCATCCCAGGCCAGTTCGCGTTCCAAGCCCTGCAAGCGGATAGCCAGGTTGCCCATGACCACTGTTTCGGTCAGCGGGCCGGCATATTCGAAATTTGAACAGGCTTCCATCCGGTTTTCCGGGCTTTCCTTGCAGGCGCGCACCCAGTCCATTTCGTGCAGGCCACCCCCCAGCCGATCGGGCACAATGCGGGGGATTGTTTTCTCCGGCAGCTTATAATCCAGGTCGAAGGGCAACACCTTAAACCCGTTGCCGTAATAGCCGCTGATAATTTTCCCTTTGGTACCGATAAACAGGTTCATGCCGCCCCAGTCGCCCATTTTCACTCCGGACGGAAGTTCGACCGGCCGGCCGGGCATGATGCCGCCATCGCTCCAGATCAGTTTCAGGGCCGGCATATCGCCGCGCCCGGGGAAAGTATATTCCACGCGCGAGGCTTGCGGGGCGCTCTCGGTATTCACCACGGTACTGCTGGCTTGCACAGCCGTGGGGTATTTCAATTTCAAAGCGAAGAAAGGCACATCCATCACATGGCAGCCCATGTCGCCCAAGGCGCCCGTGCCAAAGTCCCACCAGGCGCGCCAGCTCCACGGATGATAGGCTTCGTGGTAAGGCCGTTCCGGGGCAGGCCCCAAAAACAAATCCCAGTCGAGCGTTTTCGGAATAGCCTGATTATCGGTGGGACGCTCCAGCCCCTGCGGCCAAATCGGACGGTTGGTGGTGGCGTACACTTCCGTTACATCGCCGATAGCGCCACTCCAAATCAGTTCGGCCACCAGGCGCACCTCTTCCTGCGAATGCCCTTCATTGCCCATTTGGGTAGCTACCTGGTATTTCCGGGCAGCTTCGGTTAGCTGGCGGGCTTCCCAAACCGAATGGGTCATCGGCTTCTGCACATACACATGCTTGCCCAGCTGCATCGCCCACATGGCGGCCACCGCATGAGTATGGTCGGGCGTGGCAATCACCACGGCATCTATATCTTTTTGCTGATCGAGCATCACCCGGAAATCTTTATACTGCTTTGCTTTGGGATATTTTTTAAATACAGGACGGGCATATTCCCAATCCACATCGCACAGGGCCACGATATTTTGTCCGGGCATATTGGCCAGGTTTTCCCGACCTTTGCCGCCCACTCCGATCCCGGCAATGTTCAGTTTATCACTGGGGGCAATATGCCCGAGCCCCGAAACAGCATAGCTGGGGAGGATGGTAAAAACACTTGCCGCGGTTCCGGCAACGCCCAGAAAATGGCGTCTGGACATGTTGGTGGGTGAAGCTGATTCCTTCATAACAATCCGATTTTAGATCAAGCTAACGGCACCGTGTATCCATTCCTGAGCACTTAAATTTCAGGACATACAGGGCTCAAAAAACAATAACAAACAGCTTGATCCATTAAATTTAATCATATTAAAAAAAATCGAGAGCCGTGAATGCGCTCAAAATCAGAAAACATTTCCTAAAGCATCCCAATCGAAGAAAGGGACATGCCATTCAGCAGGATGAATGTTTGCCTGTCATCTCTTCCGAAGCAGTTACCGGAAAGAAAAAGGCAACTTCCTGCCCCGAATTGGGTTTGGCTTATTAAATTTGGCCTTCTAAAAAACAGACATATATGATGACCGAGAAATTTCCTTCCCGCCTGCTGGAGAACGCTGTGAACGAGTTTGCCAAGCTCCCCGGTATCGGAAGGAAGACTGCCCTTCGCCTGGTGCTTCACCTGCTGAAACAGGATGTAGCCGATGTGGAAATATTCGGGCACAGTATCATCCAGGCACGAACGGAAATCAAGCATTGCAAGGTTTGCCACAACATTTCCGATGGTGACATCTGCAACATCTGCAGCCAGCCCGACCGCCTTCCCGAGATCATTTGCGTGGTGGAAAACATCCGCGATGTGATGGCCATTGAGAATACGCGCCAATTTACAGGGCTGTATCATGTGCTGGGGGGCATCATTTCGCCCATGGATGGCGTGGGCCCGGCCGATCTGGAAATTAACTCGCTCATCGAACGGGTGCGCAGCGGAAATGTTGCCGAAGTGATTTTGGCCCTGAGCACCACCATGGAGGGCGACACCACCAACTTCTTTTTATACAAAAAGCTAAAAGATTTTAAAGTCAGGATATCCACCCTGGCCCGGGGCGTTTCGGTGGGCGATGAGCTGGAATATGCCGACGAACTCACCTTGGGGCGCTCCATCAAAAACAGGCTCGATTTTGAAAGTTCCCTGAGCCAATAAACCACCCGCCCATGAAGCTTTCGGTCATCCTGGTCAACTACAACGTACGGTATTTTTTGGAGCAATGCCTGCATTCGGTCCGAAAAGCCTGCACTAGCCTTGATGCGGAAGTATTTGTGGTGGACAACAATTCGGTGGACGGCTCGTGCCAACTGGTGCGCGAAAAGTTTCCCGAGGTTCTCCTGATCGAGAATCACGACAACAAAGGCTTTTCGAAAGCCAACAACCAGGCTATCCGACGGGCAAAAGGGGAATATGTGCTGTTGCTCAACCCCGATACGGTGGTGGAAGAAGACTGTTTTTCGAAATGCCTCCGATTTATGGACGCGAATCCGGAAGCCGGGGCATTGGGGGTCAAGATGATCGACGGCAAAGGCCGCCTGCTGCCCGAATCGAAGCGGGCGTTGCCCACCCCCCTGGTAGCCTTCTACAAGGTTTTTGGCTTTTCAAAACTATTCCCAAAGTCCAAACGCTTTGCTCGTTATCACCTGGGGCATCTTCAGCCCGACCAAACGCACGAGGTAGATGTTTTGGCCGGGGCTTTCATGCTGCTGCGAAAGCAAACACTCGATACCGTTGGCCTGCTCGATGAAACGTTTTTCATGTACGGTGAAGATATCGATCTGTCGTACCGCATCACCCAAGCCGGTTACAAAAATTACTATTTTCCCGAAACGACCATCATCCACTACAAAGGCGAAAGCACAAAAAAGGGCAGCCTTAACTATGTCAGGCTGTTCTACCAGGCGATGATCATCTTTGCCCGAAAACATTTTTCCAGGGAACAGGCTGGTTTGTTTTCCTTTCTAATCCGGCTGGCCATTTATTTCCGGGCGCTGCTGTCGATCACCCAACGCATGGTGACCGCCGCCTTTTTCCCGGTGCTGGATGCAATCCTCATCTATGCGGGTTACCGGCTGCTTGTGCCCTGCTGGGAAAATTACCGGTTTGGGCCGGGCCACTTCCCGCCCGAGTTTTTGAGATACGTCGTCCCGATCTATATCGCTAGCTGGCTGGTCGGTATCCGGGTGGCCGGTGGTTACCGGAAGCCCGTCGAGCCATTCAGGGTTTGGCAAGGCCTGGCATGGGGCACCCTGGGCATTCTGCTGATTTATTCGCTGGCCGACGAAAGCTGGCGGTTTTCGCGTGCCCTCATCCTGCTGGGGGCGACGTGGGCTTTTGCAGCCCTGTGGACCGTCCGGCAACTGATCGGCAAAATCCCGGCTGAACCTTTCCGGCTGGCAACCCGGCGCAACAAGAAGGTGGCCGTAGTGGCCCGACAAGCCGAGAGCACCCGCATCGCAAGCCTCCTGAACGACCTCCAACTGCCTATCGAGTTGACGGGAACGATTATTCCAACCGCTGACGAACAGCCGGATAATTACCTGGGCAACCTATCGCAATTGCCGGAAATAGTTACCATTCACCAATTGGATGAACTGATTTTCAGCGCCGCCGATCTTCCTTCGCGCGAGATCATCAACTGCATGTTGACTTTAGCTGATTTGAAGGTGACCTACAAAATTGCCCCGCCAGAAAGCTTGTCGATTATTGGCAGCAATTCGGCAGAAACGGCCGGCGACCTGTATGTGGTGCAGCTGAATGCCATTTCGACCCCGAAAAACAAACGGAACAAACGCCTGTTCGACATGGGACTGTCGGTATTTTTTCTGGTCACGTTCCCGGTAATTTACTGGCTGGCCGGCAAGAAAAAAGCATTCCTGCCGAACATCATTCAGGTCCTTTCCAACCAAAAAACCTGGGTAGGATATGCTTCAGCGGAAAACCTGTCGGGCGCTTTGCCACCGCTAAAACCAAGCGTACTGAACCCTGCCTGCCACCTGCCCGCCCATCTTTCTGCCGAAAAAAAGTTGGCGCTCGATCTGGATTATGCGAGAAATTATCGGATATTGAAGGACGTGAAGATCATTTTCAAGAACCTGAAAAATCTGTAACATGAGCCAAATGCCACTTTCATACGGACAAGTGCGGTTTCGCCCGCTGGAGCCGGAAGATCTGGAGATATTATACCTTTGGGAAAACGACCCGGCCATCTGGAACGTGAGCAACACGCTGACGCCGTTTTCACGCTTCATCCTGAAGCAGTATATCCAGGAATCGCACCGCGATATTTTTGAGGCCAAACAGCTCCGGCTGATCATCGAAAACCTGGAAGGAAAAGCAGTTGGCGCCATCGACCTGTTCGACTTCGATCCGTTCCACCAACGGGCCGGGCTGGGCATCCTGATCTACGACAGGGCCGACCGCGGCAAAGGATTGGCCGCTGACTCCCTGCAACTCATGGTCCGCTACGCCGGTGAAACACTGGGGCTGCACCAACTTTACGCCAACATTGCCGCCGACAACCCCGGCAGTGTCCGATTGTTTGAAAAAGCCGGGTTCCAGCATTGCGGCACCAAAAAGGACTGGCTGAAAACCCCCGATGGATGGATGGACGAAATGATCTACCAGAAAATACTTTAGTCAACTATCTCATAATAAAACATGTAGCCATGTTGCCTGACAAAAAATTGAATCCGTAATTACGTGGCAGCCCATACAAGGAGAAACCAACTGCGGAGAAAAACTCCTCTATTCTCATTATATATGCGGTGATTAATTCGTATATTTGCCGCAAACAGATTTGCTTATTATGGCAAAATATATCTATCAATACGAACAATGGCCCCATTTCTCCTGGGATGACAAAGAAATAAACGGGATTTTAGGAAAAGTTCGTCATCTGCAAGGAAAGATTTTAGGGCAGATGGCATCTTTGGGATTTTCAATACGGGAAGAAGCACTACTCTCTACGCTAACAATCGATGTTTTAAAATCGTCTGAAATTGAAGGTGAAACTTTGAAATATGAGCAAGTGCGTTCCTCCATTGCGAGAAGGTTGGGAATGGAATATGCCGGTATGGTGCCCACAACCAGGGATGTTGACGGAGTGGTTGAGATGATGTTGAATGCAACACTAAACTTCAAAGAACAACTAAACGAAGAACGGTTATTTGGATGGCATGCTGCATTATTCCCAACTAGCTGGAGTGGTATGCACCGGATAGATACCGGGTGCTATCGCAAGGGTGAAATGCAGGTGGTTTCCGGCGCAATGGGCAAAGAAAAGATCCATTATCTGGCCCCTTCACCAGAGAAAGTTAAACAAGAAATGGATGTATTTCTGGATTGGTTTAATGGTGAATCAAAGCTGGATGATGTATTGAAAGCAGCGATTGCCCATTTCTGGTTTGGAATCATACATCCATTCGACGATGGTAATGGTCGAATAGCAAGAGCACTCTCGGATATGTTATTAGCACGTTCGGAAGATAGTTCGCAAAGATTTTACAGTCTTTCGAACCAGATACTTATTGAGAAAAAGGTTTATTATAAAATTTTACAAAAAGTACAGCACAGCAGTGGCGATATTACGGAATGGCTAAATTGGTTCTTTGATTGTTTGTATCGTGCATTGAAATCTACGGAACAAACAATGCAAAAAGTACTTCAAAAAGCTGACTTTTGGGACAAACACAAGGATACCCTTTTTAATAGCAGGCAGAGACTTATGCTGAATAAACTATTAGATGGGTTTGATGGAAAACTAAAAACTTCGAAATGGGCGAAAATAGCGAAATGCTCAGCAGATACAGCTTTAAGAGATATTAAAGATTTAATTGAAAAAGGCATCTTAAAACAAGAAGAATCAGGAGGACGAAGCACAAATTATGAATTAATTGATTCGTAATCTTATCCGATCAGCTCACCAAAAGCTGGTATCTCTTTCAGGAAGGAATAGGTTTTTGTGGAAAAATCGAGCTGACAGCAATAATGGGTAAGCCCGTTGGAAACAATCAGGTAGGGCACCTGAAACTTCATGTTGTAGCGCGCCACCTGATCGAAAGTTTCCTGGGTTACCTTCACGGTTGGCGCTTTGAACTCGACCACCAGCAAGGGTTGGCCGGTGCGGTCGTACACCAGCAGATCGGCCCGGAACTGGTTTTGGTTCACCTTCAACCCGCTTTCCAAGGCCATCAGCTGGGCAGGGAAACCCTTTTCCTCCATCAGGAAACGGACAAAATTCTGGCGCACCCACTCCTCGGGGGTCAGCACCAGGAACTTTTTCCGGATCTCGTCAAAGATCCTCAGCTTGCCCGATTCCTGCACGGTGCGAAACGAATATGTTGGTAAATTTAATTTCGTGAACATAGTATGCCAATACAAAGTTGTATTTTTGTGAAATTCGTTGCGTAAGCCGCCCTTTTTCGTTTTGGCCTGGCGGTCCAAAATTGCGAAAAAAAATGCTTCATTCCCCGAAAAATGAACACACAGGCTTACTGATTTATGAACCAAGATTTAACGACGTGAAAACGAAAAAAGAAATTGTGGACAACTGGCTTCCGCGCTATACCGGGCGCAAACTGGAAGATTTCGGCGAATATATTTTGCTGACCAATTTTCAGCTGTATGTCGAAATGTTTGCCGAACGGTTTCATGTTCCCGTGGTTGGCGAAGACAAAAATATGCCCAATGCCTCGGCAGAAGGAATGACCATCATCAACTTTGGCATGGGAAGCCCCAACGCGGCCACCATCATGGACCTGCTCAGTTCGATCATGCCCAAGGCCGTGCTTTTTTTGGGCAAGTGCGGCGGATTGAAACCAAAAAACAAGCTGGGCGATCTGATCCTTCCCATTGCGGCCATCCGCAGCGATGGTACTTCAAACGATTATCTGCCGCCCGAGATCCCTGCCCTCCCGGCGTTTAACCTGCAACGAGCCGTTTCCACGGCCATTCGCGAAAATAAAATGGACTACTGGACCGGCACGGTTTACACCACCAACAAGCGGGTATGGGAATACGACGAACGTTTCAAAAAATACCTCTATAAAACCCGGGCAATGGCCATTGACATGGAAACGGCCACCATTTTCACCGTGGGCTTCGCCAATCAAATTCCCACAGGCGCCCTGTTGCTGGTTTCGGATCAACCCATGATCTCGACCGGCATAAAAACCGAGGCCAGCGATAAAAAAGTCACCACCAATTTTGTGGAACTGCACCTGAAAATCGGGATTGACGCCCTGTTGGAAATCAAAACCGAAGGTCGATCAGTGAAACACCTGAAATTTTAAACACGGAAAAACCGGATATGAATTACGAAGATATTCTTGCCAACCTGCGAAATAAAATTTACCACCCCGTTTATTTTTTGATGGGCGAAGAAAGTTATTTTATCGATCAAATTTCGGAATACATTGCCCAGCATGTGCTTACCGAAGCCGAGAAGGGCTTCAACCAGCATGTTTTGTATGGCAAAGATACGGACGTGGATACCATCATTACCTACGCTAGGCGCTTCCCGATGATGGCCAACCACCAGGTGGTTATCGTCCGCGAAGCACAAAACATCAAAAAGATCGAAGACCTGGAACCGTATGTCAAAAACCCGCTAAAATCGACAATCCTGGTTCTCAGCTACAAATACAAAACACTCGACAAACGGAAAACCTTCACCAAGCAAGTAGCAAAAACCGGTGTCCTGTTCGAGTCGAAAAAGATTTACGACAACCAGCTGCCGGCCTGGATCAACAGCTACCTGAAGGCCCACCAATACAGCATTGAGCCGCAGGCTTCGGCCATGCTGGCCGAATACCTGGGCACCGACCTGAGCAAGGTGGCCAACGAGCTGAACAAGCTCATCATCAGCCTGCCGGGGCAGACACGCATCACACCCGACCACATCGAGAAGAATATCGGGATCAGCAAGGATTACAACATCTTTGAGCTGCAAAATGCCTTGGGCGAGCGGAACATATTAAAGTCGAACCAAATCATCAACTATTTTGCGGCCAACCCCAATTCGAACCCGTTTACGCGCACCGTGGCCAGTTTGTACTTCTTTTTTATGAAGATATTGACTTATCATTTTTTGGAAGACAAATCGCAAAATGCCGTAGCCTCGGCCTTACAGGTGAGCCCGTTTTTTGTCCGCTCGTATGTGTCCGCAGCCAAACAATATCCTATTCGCAAGGTGGTTGAAATTATTTCCATCCTGCGCGAATACGACATGAAGTCGAAGGGTTGGGGAAATGTATCGTCTGACGCGGGCGACCTTCAGAAAGAAATGATTTACCGAATTTTACATTAACGATATGACCATCATTCTCATTGCCATAACCAGTTTGGTTTCCATCGCCGCCTTCAACCGGCCCGACCTGATCGACAAGCTCCAGTTTAATGCCAGCCAGATTTATCACCGCAAAGAATACCACCGGCTGATCACGCATGGCTTTGTCCATGCCAACTGGGAACACCTGATTGTCAACATGATCGTACTGCTCTCGTTTGGGCGAGCCATCGAAATGTATTTTGAATACGGTTTCGGGCGTATGGCCAATGCCTATTTCCTGATCCTGTATTTTGGCGGCATGATCGCATCAAACGGGTATGCCCTCTTCAAGCACCGGAACAATTACTATTACAACGCGGTGGGCGCCTCGGGCGCGGTTTCGGCCGTGCTGTTTGCAGCCATCTTTTTCGAACCGTGGGACAAAATCTATTTTTTCGGGGTGATTCCCATTCCCGGAATTGTATTCGCGGTTTTGTATCTGGTGTATTCCTACTACATGAGCCGCAAACAAAACGACAACATTGCCCACGATGCCCATTTTTTGGGAGCGCTTTTTGGCTTCGTGTTTCCAATTTTGCTCAATTTTCAGTTTCTGGAGCGTTTTCTCGATAAACTGTTCCGTCTGATCTAAAATACTCAGCCAAATCCGTTTTCGATGAGTTCACCGTTTATCCAGCTCGATGGCCGTTTTTTCAGGCAGGAAGAAAAAATCTTCACAGCACACGATTTTGAATGTCTGCTTTTTACGGAAACCCTTCGCGCCATCCGAAACCAGTTTATGTTTTGGGACGAACACCTGGCATTGATCGACCTGCAATTTCAGTTGCTCAACCAACCAACACCAGCGCTACTGAAAAACGAAGCCAAAGAATTGAAGCGACAATTGGAACGTACACTGGTAAAAAACAAGCTTTTCAAAAGCGCCCGTATCGATGTTTGCTTTTTCAAAAAAAACAGCAACACGAGTTTCCTGATTAAAACCGAAGAGATCCCGGAAACGGCCTACGCCTGGAACACGGATGGGATTACCCTGGGTGTTTTCGACAAAATCGGCAAAGCCAACTCACCACTCTCTGCCTTGCGCCTTGGTTCGGAAAGTTACTGGCAAATTTTACGAGCTGCCAGCCCAACTCCTTCTACCGAACTAATTTTGCAAAATACCGAATGCAGCCTGCTGGAGGTTCCCGGCAGCAACCTGTTCCTGATCAACGGCAACACGGTCAGCACGCCAGCTCCGGAAACCGGTGTTTTCATCAGCCCCGCCAGGCATGCCGTCCGGCAAATTTGTCAGAAGGAGGGACTCAACTTTCAGGAGGACCGTTTCCTGTCGCCGGACGATCTGTTAAAGGCTGATGAAGTTTTCCTGGCCGACGATCTGCAAGGCATCCGCTGGGTAAAAGCTTTTGGGATGAAGCGCTACTTCAACAAAACAGTTAAAATAATCAATGATGCACTGAACCGTGAGTTAGTTCAGTGAGGGATTTTCGGGAAAGTTTTCCCACATGGAATATTTTCCGCCCAATTCGCGGACAAGTTCAATCCACATGTTATTTTTGGGCGAACAATCCATGACATTCCTGGGTTCGATTTCGGACACCAACCAAGTATTTTCACTCAGCTCCTCTTCCAGTTGACCGCTGTCCCAGCCGGAATAGCCAAGAAAAAACCGTACCTGATCGGGTTTTACCATGCCCAGGTTGATGTGGCGCTTCAATTCATCAAAATCACCTCCCCAGTACAAGTCGTCTTTGATATGAATACTTCCGGGAATGGTGTCGCCCAGTGAATGAATGAAATAAATAGAATCGGTACTTACCGGGCCGCCAATATACACATCGGTATCGAAATCGGGAAAATCGCCGATGATCTCGTTCAGCGGATATTCAACTTTTTTATTTAAAATGAAACCGACGGCCCCTTTGTCGCTGTGGGCTACCAACAAAATCACCGAGCGGTTAAAGTAGCTCCCGGGCAAGAAAGGTTCTGCAATCAGGATGCGCCCCTTGCTGGGTGAAACGTGGTTGGTTTCTATTTTAAATATGTTGATATCCAAGTTCATATTCTTTAAATTCAGTTCAATTTAAAAAAAATCAACTACTAATCAAACAATAAAAACAACTAAAATCGGGATCCGGTTTCGTTTATACAGCATCTTTGATTGGCTGACCGGGGAGAAAAGCTGGTTGATCAAACCCGGAAACAGGGTTTTATTCTTCCACGATCACAAAAACATCTTCATTTTCCTTTTTCATCAGAAATTGTTCGCGGGCGAATTTCTCCAGGTTTTTCTGATTGGTTTGCAGTTCCTGGATTTTGCGTTGGTCGGAATGGATTTTTTTCTGGAGGTATTCTTTCTGGTCCAGCAGCTGTTTCAGCTTGTATTTATCCTGGAAATGCCTCACCAGGTTGTGTTCGGCAAAAAAGCCAATCCACAAGGCAAAGACCAACAGCAAGATGCCGAATTTAGCCTTTGGATGTCTTAAAATGGAAAACAGCGCTGATTTCATTCCGGATCATTTCTTACTGGCAAAAGTAAGCGATCTGACTTCAAAAAAAAAAGGAGACGAAACAAATCATCTCCTTTTTTCCTTACTATTTCAGTTTACTGCTGATCGGGTAAAAAGTTCGGGTACATGTAATTGGTGGGCGAAACAAACGTTTCCTTGATGGTGCGTACAGAAACCCAGCGCAATAGATTAAACACAGAGCCCGCCTTATCGTTTGTGCCGGAACCGCGTGCGCCGCCAAATGGCTGCTGCCCCACTACCGCGCCGGTTGGCTTGTCGTTGATGTAAAAGTTCCCGGCTGCATTTTCCAGACGTTTGGTGATCTTCTCAATGTTATAGCGGTTTTGAGAGAAAACAGCCCCGGTAAGCGCATACATGGAGGTATGATCCAGCACGGTCAGTGTTTCATCCATTTTTTCGTCGTCATAGACATACACCGTGAGCACCGGCCCAAACAATTCTTCCGTCATGGTTATATAATCAGGTGTTTTGGCCCGGATGACGGTTGGCTCGATAAAGTAGCCAATCGTTTTATCGCACTTGCCGCCAAAAATCACTTCGGCATCCGCATCGTTTTTTGCCCGTTCAATATAGCCGGACAGTTTGTCGAAAGAAGGTTCATCAATCACGGCATTTACAAAATTGGTAAAGTCTTCGGGCGGCCCCATTTTCACAGTTGCCAGCTCACGCCCCAACCGCTCGCGAACATCGTCCCAAATGCTTTCGGGAACATACACACGGGAAGCTGCAGAGCATTTTTGCCCCTGGTACTCGAATGCCCCGCGAAGCATGGCGATAGCTAAACTTTGCGGATCGGCAGTAGGATCGGCAAAGATGAAATCCTTCCCCCCGGTTTCGCCCACAATGCGCGGATAGGATTTGTACTGGTGAATATTTTCGCCGATTGTTTTCCACATCCCCTGGAAGACAGCGGTAGAGCCGGTAAAGTGGATTCCGGCAAATTCAGGATGTTGGAACACCACATCGGCGGCCACCGGGCCCGACACATACACCAGGTTGATGACCCCATCGGGCAGCCCGGCCTCCTGGAAGATTTCCATAATCACGGCAGCTGAATAAATCGCTGTTTTCGACGGTTTCCAAACCACCACGTTGCCCATCATGGCTGGCGCGGCGGGCAGGTTACCGGCGATGGACGTGAAGTTAAACGGTGTGAGCGCAAAGATAAACCCTTCGAGCGGACGGTATTCATTATAATTCCACAAGCCGGGGGCTGATTCGGGCTGCATCCGGTAAATTTCGACCATGCATTTCACCCCAAAACGGAAAAAATCAGCCAGTTCACACGCTGCATCAATTTCGGCCTGAAAGGCATTTTTTGACTGGCCCAACATGGTGGCCGCATTGATTTTATCGCGATAGGGGCCGACCAGTAAGTCGGCAGCTTTCAGAAAGATGGCTGCCCGGTGCTGCCAAGACATGTTGGCCCATTTCGATTTCGCCTCCAAAGCGGCATCAATGGCTACCTGAACATGAGACGCATCGCCTTGGTAGTAGTACCCCAGCGTATGGTTAATTTCGTGCGGAGGCGCCAAGCGCACCCGTCGATCGGTGGTTACTTCCCGGCCTCCAATAATCATGGGCAATTCCACTTCCATTGATCTCAGTTCGGCAATTTTTGCCTGTAGGCCAATCCGTTCCGGCGTCCCCGGGGCATAGGATTTTACCGGTTCATTTTTCGCCATTGGCACATTAAAAATTCCTTTGGGCATAATTTTGGATTTATTTAGTTAACAGGACATTACAATTAAGCTTAACCCTTGATCTACAAAACTAAAGAATCCCCAAAACCTAATCCCTGTTAAAAATCAGCTTTCAAAATCTGCGTTTCCCATCCCTCCAAAAAAAGATTTTTAACAATTAAAAATTACTATATTTAGTCCGATTTTAATTGTGCGGCTATTTCATGCTAAATTCGATATCACAACTCCTGCAAAGAACTTTTCAGCTGGGCTCCGGAAAGGAAAAATGGAAATCGCTGGGATTACATTTCATCCTCATCACAGGCTTGACTTTGAGCTTGGTTGACTTCACCTCGGCCATGAGCGGAACTGCCAACTACCCCTGTATTCCGGGCGATGTTGCTCTGATTGCCACATTCATGGTCGCGCTCTATTGCCTGCGCAGCGGGCGCCCGGGTTGCGCTATCAACAGCGTTTTTTTGATCCCTTTCCCGGTTTACTTTTTTTTCATCGCCCGCCCATATGCCATCTTGCCGGTGCATAGCACCCTCCAGCACAGCCTTTGGGCTTTGGTGGGCGGATTTGTCTTTTTGTTACTGTTCAATCCTTCCAAGCTTAAACTGGCACTTTTCTACGGCATCAGCTTGCTCACCGTAGCCTTTCACTTGTCGGAAGCAGGCAGGTTGCCGGATGCGCTCAACCTGATCTGGCAAAGAAACGAACTGATATTTAACCCTTTTCTGGTCCTTTCAGCAGTTTTTGTGGCCAGCTTTCTGGTGGCCTGGAGTTTCGAGAGCAGCCTGCACGAACTGAGAAACAAGGTGGCAGAAATGGAAATGCAATTTTCCCAAACCTTTCGGAATTTCCATCAAGGAGTTATGCTGATGCAAATTAACCGCGACGAAATGGACAATCCGGTCAGCTTGCAAGTTCTCCGCGTAAACCATGCCTTTGAAACCCTGTTCCGGATCAACTCGCGGGAACTGCGCAACATCGAGGCCGACATTATCTTTCCGAAAGTATTCCGGCAATCATTCGACTGGAACAACTTTTTCCTTCATTCAAAAAAACAAAAAGCAGAATTACAAGTTGAACACCTGAACAAATGGATGGAACTGTATGTGATTCACCCGGCCAAGGATCAAATCGCCTGCCTGTTTTACGACATCAGCCAGAAACAACACAACATTATCAGCTTAAAGGAAAGCCGCAAGCGCTACAAAGTGCTGCTGGAAGCCATCCCCGACCTGTTTTTTATTATTGATAAGGATGGGATTTATGTGGATTTTGTCATCAAAGAATCGGACCTGATCCAGATTAAGGCTGACGATATTATCGGCAACTCAATTTTCGAAGTGGGCTTTTCGGAAAAAATGTCGCGCAAAATATTCCAGTGCATTCAGAATGCGATCCGGTTCGATACGATTGAAACCATTGAATATGCCTTGGAAACGGAAAAAGGCACCGCCATGTTTGAGATGCGGATCGCCAAGCTCGACGACCAGTCGGTCATTTCCATTGCCCGCGACATCACCAAACGCAAAGTGGCCGAAATCAGACTGGAAGAAGCCAAGCTGAAAGCCGAAGAAGCCGATCAGCTGAAATCGGCCTTCCTGGCCAACATTTCGCACGAAATACGCACCCCGATGAACGCCATCATCGGTTTTTCGCGCATGATTGGCTCGCCCGACTTCGACCTGGAAGAAAAAAACCGCTTCATCGATATCATCATCAGCAACGGCAAGCTGTTGATGGAGATGATCAATGACATGATCAGCATTTCGAAAATTGAAAGCAAGCAGGTGATCGCTAAAAAAGGATTTTGCAAGATCAACGACCTGATGGTGGAACTTTACCGCGAGTATAGTTTGGAGGTCAGCAGCAAACCAATCCGCCTGAAATTGAACAACGAAAATGCCAACCCGAAATTCGGGGTGGCCACCGACAAATTCCTGTTAACCGAAATCCTGAAAAAACTGATCGATAATGCCATCAAATTTACCTCTTTTGGAGAAGTTGAATTTGGCTACCAAATGGAAGGAAAAACCAAGCTCCGCTTTTTCGTGAACGACACGGGCATTGGCATGGAACCCCATCATTTGGACCGCATTTTTGACCGCTTTCACCAAATCGACAACAAAATGAGCCGCAAGTACGAGGGAACTGGCCTGGGGCTGGCCATCGCACAACATTACACCAACTTGTTGGGTGGAAAAATCGTGGTAGAATCAGAAGTGGATAAAGGCTCGAAATTCTATTTCAGCATTCCCTTTGAGGATGGGGAAAGCACCTTGAAAGTGATCCGCTAATTGCGTGAATTCAGGATTTGATGCCCCACGAGCTCATCGTATCTTCCTGACCGGGATCGGTAATACACCAGGATTTGATATTCGTTTTCCGTTTCCACATGACTCCCTTCCAGTACACTCTCTTCGGCGGCTGTTGCCCTGTCGGGCAGATAGACATACTGATAGTTGTAATAACCCTGTTTGAGCAGCAAGGTCAGCTCGTAGGCAGCACGCTCAAAACTCCAGCTCATTTCATTGCCACTATTGGCATTCCAATCGGTTAGCGCGCCAAAAACATGTACCGACCCGCCCACAAGCGGAGCATCCATTGGCAAGGTAAAATGCACAAAAACATAGTCGCATTCTGTATCGGCATCATCGATCCGGTCCTGGCTTTCCACCACATAATTTCCGTTCATTTCGCGGTACTCAGCATACTTTTTATTGGAACGGATTTCGTCCGTATTTAGGGTAAGGTGATAATAGGGGCGATGAAATTCCACGGCCAGAACATTTTCACCATTGTACCGGTAAGTACGCGCATCGAAGTAGCGGTATTCGTTGCCTCCCGCAAAAACGTTTTCCTGCTGATAATCATACACCAACTCATTGGGCCTGACAAACAACGGCTTGAGCCCGGTGATGGCATTGTCCCACCTCCGGTTTTTCATCACAACCACTTTTACCTCGTCGCGGGGGTTGTCAATTTTCAACCGTTCATGCATGATGGAAAAATCCACCTCCTGATTATCGCCCTTGAACGGATCGAAGGTAGCCCGCTTTACCCGTCCGGTGATTTCAACCCGTGGGTCCAGAACCTGAAAGCGCCGGGTCAAAACCACTTTCTCGCGGTCGTGATCCTCGAAAACCACCAGCGCATAATTTCCCGAATATTTTATCTGCACACGCTCATTGGGGATCAGAAGCTGGTAGTTGGTATAAGACACGATGGTATTGAAACTCCGCGCAAAATCATCCAGCGGATTATCCACAAAACCCTCCAGGTATTCCTGCTGAATGACAAACGACTCGTTCCAGTCGGCATCGCAATGAATCAGCGTGTAGCTGTAATTCCTGAGTTCGCCCGACAGATCGTCAAATTTCAGCACCAACTGCTCGTCGGTTCCCAGCGTAATGATGGGATGGCTCAATACTGCCCCGGCGCGGAACAATAGCACCGACTTGATTTCTTCCCGGAAAACGACATTCCCGTAATACTGTTCATTTTCGTATTGGGCAACAGAATTTAATGAAAAAATAACGAACAGAATGGGCAGTAAAATTCTTAAAGAATGAAAACATTTCATGCAAAACCGGGTTTAATTACATTACTTTTTGCTGATTTCGGACTTCAAAAAAAGGCCGGCCAACGGCTGGTTCGAAATATGTAACGAGTTGATGTATTTAAATATTTCAATCCGTTCGGTTTGTACAACAAAGATTGTGAAAAGTTTTTAATAATATTTACTTTTGCCATCCTATATCATAAACACAACAAGGGATTACAATGTCAAAGCATTTCAAATTAAAGCGCGGATTGGATATCCGGTTGAAAGGAGCTGCCGAGGCTGTTCTTGAGAAAGCCGAAGCACCAAAAACCGTAGCCCTTAAGCCAACCGATTTTCCTGGCTTAACTCCAAAATTAAGTGTGAAGGCTGATGCCCCGGTGAAAGCCGGCGACGCCCTGTTTTTCGACAAATATCATCCTGAAATTTTATTTACCTCACCGGTTAGCGGGACCGTTAAGCTGGTCAACCGCGGTGAGCGCCGTAAAATTTTAGAAGTTGTTGTTGAAGCCGATGGCAAAGCCGAGTTCAAGGCATTTACAAAAGCCGATCCACTGAAGCTCAGCCGTGAAGAAATTTGCGGGCAGTTGTTACAAAGCGGAATCTGGCCTTTCATCAGGCAGCGTCCTTACGGAACGACGGCCAAACCGGCAGACCAGCCGAAAAATATTTTCGTCTCGGGATTCGATTCAAGTCCGCTTGCCCCGGATTACGATTTTATTTTTCAAAACGACAAATCGGCTTTGCAGACCGGCATCAATGCCTTAAGCAAGCTCACCGAAGGATCGGTCTTTCTGGGTTTGTCGCCCAAACAGACCAACGGCGTTTTTTCGGGCTTGAAAAATGTGACCGTCAATACGTTCGACGGGCCGCACCCTGCCGGGAATGTAGGTGTGCAACTTCACCATGTTGCCCCGATAAACAAAGGCGACCTTGTTTGGACCGTTTCCCCGCAGGCTGTTGTTTACATCGGTCGCCTGTTCGAAACCGGCAAACTCGACTTATCCAAAACCATCGCGCTGACAGGTTCTGAAGTGAAATCCCCCAAATATTATAAAACCATCCATGGCGCCGAAGTTTGCGGACTGCTCAAAGGGAAAACCAAACACGAAACCCATGAGCGCTACATCAGCGGCAACGTGCTCACCGGCACAAAAGTTGATCTCGACGACTTCCTGGGCTTCTTCGACCAGCAAATTACCGTCATCCCCGAGGGCGACGACTATGAATTTATGGGTTGGGCTGCCCCCGGTGTCAATAAGTTTTCGGCCAGCAAAGCATTCTTGTCCAGCCTATTACCAAAAAAAGAATATGCATTGAACGCCAACATGAACGGAGGCGAACGGGCCTTTGTCCTTTCCGGGCAGTATGAAAAGTACCTGCCCATGGATATTCTTCCCGTATTCCTGCTGAAAGCTATTTTGGCCAACGATATTGACAAAATGGAGCAACTCGGCATTTACGAGTTGGTGGAAGAAGATCTTGCCCTGTGCGAATACGCTTGTACGTCCAAAATAAAAGTGCAGGATATTTTACGCGAGGGAATCAATGTCATGGTAAAAGAATTGGGATAAACGAGCAAGTGCTTTAAAAAGATATTCAATGAAAGCGATAAGAAACTTTTTTGAGAAAACGAAACCTCATGTTCAGAAGGGTGGCAAATATCACTGGCTGCATTCTACGCATGATGCTTTCTTTACCTTATTTTTCGTCCAGAAAGATACCTCTAAATCGGGAACCCATATTCACGACTTTATCGATCTGAAAAGAACGATGGGACTAGTGGTGATGGCCCTTGTGCCGGCCTTGTTGTTTGGCATGTATAATGTGGGCTACCAGCATTTCGGGGCCCTTGGCCAACTTGATACAGCCGGTTTCTGGGATATGTTCCTGTTTGGCGTACTGAAAGTATTGCCCATCGTCATTGTTTCGTACGTGGTTGGGTTGGGCATCGAATTTATTTTTGCCCAGTTTCGCGGGCACGAAGTGAACGAAGGGTTTTTGGTCTCCGGGATACTGATCCCGTTGGTGATGCCGGTAAACACCCCGTTGTGGATGATTGCCATTGCTGTAGCCTTTTCCGTTATTTTCGGGAAAGAAGTTTTCGGTGGTACCGGGATGAACATCTGGAACCCGGCCCTGGTGGCCCGTGCCTTCCTGTTCTTCGCCTACCCCGGACAAATGTCGGGCGATGCGGTATGGATCTCAGCATCCGGCGTGGAAACGATGGTTGACGGTTTTACCGGGGCTACCCCCATGGCGATGGCTGCTGCCGGAAACACCGGCTTCAACGTGTGGAATGCCTTCATCGGTTTGATTCCGGGCTCCATTGGAGAAACCTCTACCGTTGCGATTTTGATTGGCGCCGTTATCCTGCTGATTACAGGTATTGGCAGCTGGAAAATCATGCTGTCCACTGTTTTGGGTGGTGCAGCAATGGGCTTGTTGCTGAATGCTTTTGCCGGCGACAATGTTTATATGGCGCTTCCTTTCTGGCAACACCTGATTATTGGAGGCTTTGCTTTTGGCGCTGTTTTCATGGCCACCGACCCGGTTTCAGCTGCTCAAACTGAAAAAGGAAAATGGATTTACGGCTTCCTGATCGGTATTTTTGCCATCCTGATCCGTGTGGTCAACCCGGCTTACCCCGAGGGTATGATGCTCGCCATTCTGCTGATGAACACCTTTGCACCGCTGATTGACCACTATGTGCTGGAAGGAAATATTAAACGCCGCCTGAAACGGGCAAAAGTAAATGCTTAACCAACAAAGACTATAGAAATGGACAGGAACGGTAATGTTTATACCTTTATATATGCCTCGGCAATGGTGATTTTTGTGGCAGCCATTCTTTCAATCGCTGCCATCAACCTGAAACCATTCCAGCAGAAGAATATTGAAATTGAGAAAAAGCAGAACATCCTCGCTTCAGTAAACATAGCTGCCGACGCCCAATCGGCCACGCAGATTTACAGCGAACGGATTGTCAACTCGTATGTTGTGAACGCCTCAGGTGAAAAAATGGACGGAGATGCCTTCTCTGTCGATCTGAAAAAAGAACGCTCCAAGCCGGTTGATCAACGCTTACTGCCTGTATTTGAGTGCCAAATCGACGGAAGTGTGAAATACATCCTTCCTCTTTACGGAGCCGGACTATGGGGTCCCATCTGGGGATATGTATCCCTGGAAAGCGACATGAACACCATTTACGGAGCCACCTTCGACCACCAGGGTGAAACCCCGGGGCTTGGCGCCGAAATATCCACCACGGTATTTCAGGACCAGTTTAAGGGCAAAACCATTTTCGGTGCTAACGGTGAACTTTATTCGGTAGTTGTTGCCAAGTCGAATGAGACCGCACCTGCCGAACACAAGGTGGACGCCATTTCGGGCGGCACCATTACGTCGAAAGGCCTGCAACAGATGATTTTCGACGACCTCACTGCATATAAAGCTTTTTTCAACCAGAAAAAATAGAAGAAGATGAGCGATAGAGAACCTTTATTTTCAAAGAAGAATTTGGGACTGTTGAGCAACCCGCTGAACAGCAGTAACCCGATTACCGTTCAGGTATTGGGTATTTGCTCGGCACTGGCGGTAACAGCCCAGTTGAAGCCGGCCGTGGTAATGTCGATCTCGGTAATTGCGGTACTGGCCTTCGCTAACGTAATTATTTCCCTTTTACGAAATACGATTCCCAACCGTATCCGCATTATCGTACAGTTGGTTGTTATTGCCGCGCTGGTAATCCTGGTTGACCAGGTGCTGAAAGCCTTTGTTTACGATGTAAGTAAGCAGTTGTCAGTTTTTGTAGGCTTGATTATCACGAACTGTATCCTGATGGGCCGCCTGGAAGCATTTGCACTGGGTAACAAGCCCTGGCCATCGTTTCTCGACGGGCTGGGCAACGGAGCCGGTTATGGCGCTATCCTGGTGATCGTGGGCTTTTTCCGCGAACTGCTGGGATCGGGCAGCATTTTCGGTTTCAAACTGATCCCCGAAAGCTGGTACATTGTTAACGGCGGATTCTACTCCAACAACGGGATGATGATCCTGCCCCCGATGGCGCTGATTACCGTTGGGGTAATTATCTGGGTACAGCGCAGTAAAAACCGGAAACTGATTGAAGATTAATTTTGAACCTTACAAATCGTACGAGATATGGAAAATCTGATTAATATATTTGTCAAGTCCATCTTCATTGAAAACATGGTATTTGCCTACTTCCTGGGGATGTGCTCATACCTGGCGGTTTCGAAATCGGTGAAGACAGCTACCGGGCTTGGTATTGCGGTCATCTTTGTGCTGGCCATCACGCTGCCGGTAAACTACCTGCTCGAAAACTATGTACTAAAAGAAGGGGCTTTGAGCTGGCTGGGCGCTGGTTTTGCCGATGTTGATCTGAGCTTTTTGAGCTTCATCATGTTCATCGCCGTAATTGCCTCCATGGTGCAGTTGGTGGAAATGATTGTTGAAAAATTCGCTCCGGTGTTGTACACGCAGCTGGGGATCTTCCTGCCCCTGATTGCGGTAAACTGCGCCATCCTGGGTGGTTCGCTGTTTATGCAGCAAAAAGCGTTCAACAATATTGCCGAAGCCACTTCTTACGGGCTGGGTTCCGGCATTGGCTGGTTTCTCGCCATTGTTGGCATTGCAGCCATCCGCGAGAAAACCAAATACTCAAATGTGCCGGCTCCACTTCGTGGTCTTGGAATCACGTTCATCATCACCGGACTGATGGGGATTGCTTTCATGGGTTTTATGGGCATCAAATTATAGTAGAAATTAAAAACATTCAATCACTATGATATTTTTAGCTACACAAACAACGGTTGTTCTCACCAGTGTGATCATCTTCCTGTTGATCATCATCCTGCTGGTTTCCATCTTGTTGTATGTCAAGAAAAAACTCACTCCGGCAGGAACTGTAAAAATCGACATTAACGATGGTTACCTCGATCTGGAAACAGACCCGGGCAACACGTTGCTCACTACGCTGGGAAACAATAAAATTTTATTGCCTTCGGCCTGCGGTGGTGGTGGTACCTGTGGCATGTGCCGTTGCCAGGTTGTTGAAGGCGGTGGATCCATTCTGCCTACCGAAACCGGCTTTTTCACCCGCAAAGAACAAGCCAACAACTGGCGCCTGGCCTGCCAGGTGAAGGTGAAAGAAGACATGAAACTGCACATCCACCAGGAAGTGCTTGGCGTGAAAAAATGGGAATGCGAAGTAGTCTCGAACCGTAACGTGGCCACCTACATCAAAGAGTTTGTGGTGAGGCTGCCCGAAGGCGAAACGCTTGATTTCAAATCGGGTGGTTACATCCAGATTGATGTGCCGAAGATCGACGTGGATTTCAAAGATATGGACATCGACGAAAAATTCCGCCCCGAGTGGGAACAGTATAACATGTTCGACCTGAAGATGAAAAACCCCGAAGCAACCTTCCGGGCTTACTCGATGGCCAACCACCCGGCCGAGGGAAACATCATCATGCTGAACATCCGTATCGCCACGCCACCGTTCGACCGCGTAAAAGGCGGCTTCCAGAAGGTAAACCCGGGTGTGTGCTCATCTTTTGTTTTCTCGCGCAAACCGGGTGACAAAGTGACCATTTCTGGCCCATACGGGGAATTCTTCCTGAAAAATAACGACAACGAAATGATGTTTATTGGTGGTGGCGCCGGAATGGCCCCCATGCGTTCGCACCTGTTCCACCTGTTCCACACGGTGAAAGAAACCAAGAAGAACGTTACTTTCTGGTACGGTGCACGTTCGTGGAGAGAAGTTTTCTACTACGAACAATTCCGCGAAATTGAGAAGAACTTTCCGAACTTCAAGTTTAACCTGGCCCTGTCGGACCCGCAACCCGAAGACAACTGGGACGGGCCGAAAGGCTTTATCCACCAGGTAATTTACGACATGTACCTGAGCAAGCACGAAGAGCCGGAGGAAATCGACTACTACCTGTGCGGTCCGCCGATGATGAACTCGGCCATCCAAAAAATGCTTTACGATTTGGGCGTTCCCAACGAAAACGTCCTGTTCGACGACTTTGGAAGTTAAACAAACAACCATTTATACAGAAAGGGCTATTCCAGTTGGAATAGCTCTTTTTTTGCGGCAATACCCAGGGGAAACTGAAACGAATGGATTCACACAAAGGCGAACCTGTGCCCGACAATAGAAATTCATCCGCCGAAAAACCGCATAAAAAAAGCCGTCCCTTTTCGGAAACGGCGTATATATTATCTAAACGTAAGAGATTTAAGCGATGTTAGTAAACACGTGCTGCACGTCGTCGTCTTCTTCAATTTTATCCAGCAGCTTTTCGATGTCTTCCAGTTGTTCTTCGGTAAATTCAACCGGTGTGGTCGGGATGCGTTTCAGATTAGCTTTTTTCACGTCAATGCCTTTATCTTCCAAGGCTTTCGATAGGGTGCCAAAGCTGGTGTAGTCGCCCGATGCATATACCATGCCTTCTTCTTCCTCAATCTCTTCCAGGCCGGCATCAATCAATTCCAGCTCCAGTTCCTCAATATCCACCTTGTCGGTTTTCTCGAATTCGAACACTGCTTTGCGCGAAAACATAAATTCAAGCGAACCGGTTGGCACCAAACCACCGCCCACTTTATTGAAATACGATTTCACGTTGGCCACGGTACGGGTGGTATTATCGGTGGCACATTCCACAAACACCAGCACCCCGTGCGGACCTTTTCCCTCGTAGTTCACCTCGGTATATTCCGAAGCATCTTTCCCGGCAGCCCGTTTGATTGCCGAATCAATATTGTCTTTCGGCATGTTTTGGGCTTTGGCATTTTGAATGGCTGTCCGCAACTTGGCATTCATGTCCGGATCTTGCCCGCCTTCCTTAGCGGCCATTGTAATTGCTCTGGATAACTTCGGAAAAATCCGCGACATATGGCCCCAGCGTTTTTCTTTGGCGGCCCGGCGATATTCAAATGCTCTTCCCAC
Source organism: Mangrovibacterium sp. (assembly GCA_050178015.1). Classification (GTDB taxonomy): domain Bacteria; phylum Bacteroidota; class Bacteroidia; order Bacteroidales; family Prolixibacteraceae; genus Gaoshiqia. The sequence continues at coordinate 18,609 of JBFXGM010000019.1, read as the reverse complement.
GGTATAATTAATTTAAATGAATGACTAAATTTTATTGGCACAAAAATAAAAATACTTACCCTAATCGCGGCTGTAAAACAGATAAAAATTACAGTTTTGGACGTATTCCCCGCTTTTAAGTTCAGTGAGCTACTTATTGCTGTGTACTGAGAGTTTAATTCTGAAAAATATTTATCAGGATCGTGACCCTAATTGACCAGATCACACATTTTGGTTGCCGGTTGGAACCTGAATCGGGCAACGATTTCGGCAGGTAACGAATTTCCTACTGAAAAATAAAAGGAAGTGCCTTCGAAATATTTGGATTCGACACGGATGTTGCCGCCCATTTTTTCGACCAGCTGCCGGCATAAGAATAGGCCAACACCTGTGCCCCGGACCAGCCTAACGGGGTCATCATCGATTTTCACAAAACGATCAAAAATGGCTTCCAGGTTTTCTTCCCGGATGCCGCAACCGGTATCGCTGACAAAAAACACCGGATGCCCTTCAACCAATTTACAGCCAAAATGAATCCCGCCAACCGAGGTAAACTTCACCGCGTTTTCAAGCAGGTTGCGAAAAATTTGCTCCAGCCGTTCGGGATCGACAAATACCAGCCTGCCGGAAAGGTCATTTTCGAAGCCCATGACCACCTTGGTTGACATGCCGTCCAGCTGCCGTTGAAAGTTCTGCATCAACTTTTCAAACAGGGGCTGCAGGTCAACCAATCGCGGATGGAACGTAAGCGTTCCCGATTCAAGTTTTGACAAGTCCACAATGTCTTCAATCATATGAAGCAGGTAATCACTGTTTGCCTGGATGATTTCCTGAAATTCTTTGCGCTCGCGGACATCACAATCCGGTTCGGAAATAAGCGATGAAAAACCGACAATGGCATTCAATGGGGTCCGGATTTCGTGCGACAGGTTAGCCAAAAAAGCCGATTTCAATTGATCGGAATGCCGGGCTTGCCGGTATTGTTTGAGGTAATTATTTTTTACAGAAACGCCAAAAATCAGCATAAATCCCATGGCCACCAGGCTGCCCACATAAACATCACTTACCCGCACCAACTCGCTGGCGTAGCGTCCAATTACATCCGGATTTTGGTATTCAACCAGGAAAAAAACCAGTAAATTCAAGAAAAACAGGGAGATGATCAACCCGATTTTCTTTTGGTCACAAATGAAAAGGAAAAACGCAAAAATGGAAACAAAAACTTGCAGCATAGGCCCACGCGATCCAAAATTGAAAAACCAGGCCAGGTTTACAAATACAAGGGCAATTGCCAAAATGGCCAGGTCCAGCTCCTTGCTAAGTTTCCAATAGCGCGCTATACCGTAAAAGATGCCGGAGATCAGAAACAATGCCAACGTAACATACATTACCCCCGTCAGGTTCAGATAGTAATTGGCCACCGATGTCAACAACGAAGCAACGGATACCAGTAAACAGGTAGCCATTGTCAATCGCTGTTCAAAACCGATAGCATCCGGGTTTCCAAAGATGACAGTAGTCAACCTGCCAGGCAGTTGTTGACGGATATTTCTATAAATTAAATACACGTTAGGGTGAAAGGTAAAATCAGTTCATTCCGCCGATGAATATAGCTATTAAAATGGGAAAAACAATAGCTGAGCGCGCCAGGAATTCCTTTCCCGAATCGCGCCATAAATCACCGACGACCTTATCGGGCGAAACAACACGTTAAACATTCACCTTACTAACCGTGAAATAAAATGAGCATTATAAAGTAGCATACAGTTCCCGCTGTACTTTCTACTCGTCAATTTCACCAATAAATACCCCGGAAATATTCCAGGCGCTGAAACTGTTCCCTTCGGGTTCGCCTTGCGGAATGTAAACCTGAATGACGTGTTTTCCTTCACCCAGCCCGGCTACCGGCATGTAGAGCGGGTTCGAAACCGTGCCCGGGCACCAGCCGGACCGACTGTAATCAGACGAGGAAAGTCCGTTCCAGAAATTTCCCGAAGCCGGGTTATAGGCTCGGTACGTGGCACAATCAGTACGCCACGGGGTATATTTATAGAAAGGTTGTCCGTCGATAAACAATTCATTTGTTTTCGGCACAAACTCGTCGCCACCTCCCCAACCGCCATGTCCGGTGGTTAGGTACCGGAAGCGAAGGTTCTTCACCCCGGCAGGCAGGTCAAATTCAACCTTCAACGTATCGGTACCAAAAAGGGTCCCGTATTCCTGGCCGGCCATTTCGAGCACATTGGTGGTGGTGAATACCGGTTTTATCCAGTATTTTTTGGCAGGCTCTTCGCTCACTTCCCGATTGTTAAGATGGTATTTCAGGTTCAGGCTCACCTTGTGTCCGCCCCCATCGTAATTACCGATAAAAACACCAATCCAGGCTTCACCCCTGAGTAGCGGCAACAAATCAGTAACTTCCTGCTTATAGGTTGTTGTATCTTCCCAGGCAATGCCCACATCGCGCTTATCATTGAAATGATGGATGCCAAACGGCGTGAAGAACCGGACCAATTCAACAATCGGTGAATAATTACCGGTCGCCGTAATCCCCTGATAGACTTTTCCGGCTTTGCTGATGTATTTTGGAAGAGAGTCCACGCCATATTTCAGCCCGTCCAGAAAGCTGCGCTCCTGATCAACCGGCACCACAAACACCGAGCCGGTGCGGTCGTAGGCGTCGCCGTTCGACTGCTGTTTCAGCTCGGCAAAAACAGCTGTTCCATCGGGCACTTCAGGCAACTTCACTTTCTTCAGCACCACCGTTCCGCCGGCATACCGATACGTATAATCATCGCAATCGCCCTGCGGATTATCTATCTCCGCCCCCCAGTTGATTTGTTGTTCATCGAATATGGATACATCTTTTACAAAAGCGTTGGCCAAGCGCAGCCGATATTTTACAGGCGGAACTTCGGCACCCAATTCTTTCGGAAATAAATCAACTTCCATTACTTTTTTCTGAAAATTGATTTGAGTAGCCACCATCCCGAAGTTTCCGTTACGGACATATTTCAGCACCAGGCCATCGGTCATGGGGAAGAACGCGATTGGCGTGCCCAGCAAGCCGGCATCGCGGGTTACCCAAAGCTCAATGCGGTTCGAAAACGAACTGCCCACATACTTTTGGCACGTGTAGCCCAGTATTTTCTCGGTAGTACCATCGGGCTCAAAACCATCCAGCACATTAAAGTCTTCCAAGCTATGAATTAGTTCACCGTCCTGAAAAGTGGCCCTTTGACAGGTATTTTTTGATGAATAAAGAAGATACGTTTCCTCCTGCGGCACCTCCGGGATTAGATTCTTCCCGGACTGATCAGCCACCAAACGGGCAATACCGTTTGCATACGTCATAATTGATTTGCCGGCACCCTCGCGAACCCCGCCATTGGCATACATGCTGTAAACCACTTCGCCCTGCTTGTCAAAACCTTCGGCTTGGGCAAAACCAAACCGCATAAACAGCATACCGATCAGCCAAATTATTCCAATTTTCTTCATGTCATACCTATTTAGTGTGTGCGGACACAAAATACATATTCGCCGTTTAATAACAAAACGGAAATATCAGCTTTCAAAAATTCATGCAGGCAGGCTGCCCAGCCATCTTCGGCTACATGTTTTATAATCAGAAAGCCAAAAAAACTGATTTTTCACCAAAGCGATTCGATGTAAATTATCGTATCTTTTGTCAGCCCAATCAACTTCCTCAGAAACGGTTCATTTTAACAAGTAAAAAAGAATTAGCCATGAGAGTTACTCTTAGCCTTCATTACCACACCGTTCCGGGACAGCAAATTTTTTTATCAGGATCATCAGAACAGTTTGGAGCCTGGGACTTAGCCCAAGCCCTGAAAATGAACTATCAGGAAAATGGCCTTTGGAAAGTTACAACCGAAATGGGGCAACTAACCGAACGGGTTGAATACAAATATCTGATGTTGGACGAACAGGGAAACCGGCACGAGGAATGGGGCAGCAACCATTTCATCGATTTGCAGCCGAAAAAATACAACGAGATAGTCGTGGATGACATGTGGCAGGACCCCCCGGCAGAAGAAAAACCATTATATACGAATACGTTCACCCGGGTAATTATGAAACCCGGCCGAAACCAGCAAGCCGTCGATGAAATTCAGTCCGATTTTGTGTTACAGTTTAAAATTACGGTGCCTCGAATCAGCGCCAACTATAAAGTTTGTGTACTGGGTAATCAGGATGTGCTGGGTAATTGGGATGAACGCCAGCCTCTGATACTCAACTGTGGCAATGATTTTCCGGTGTGGGCCGGGCAAGTAAATGCTACCGATCTGCACTTTCCTGTTTATTACAAATACGCCATCTGGGACCTCGACAAGCAAGCCGTAGCAACCTGGGAAGCAGGGGCCGACCGTGCATTTTTTTCGCCCGGCAACCTTGAAAAGAAAACACTCATCACCCGGGTTGACGCCAGTTTCCGTTTTCCGGTGGGCTCGTGGAAAGGCGCCGGAGTGGCCGTTCCGGTTTTCTCCCTTCGCAGCGAAAAAAGCTTTGGCGCGGGCGAATTTAACGACCTGATCGATTTTATCGATTGGGCCAAACAGGTGGGACTGAAAATGGTACAGGTACTTCCGGTAAACGAAACCGTTGCCTCGCACAACTGGCTCGATTCGTATCCTTACAAATCGGTGTCGGTGATGGCCCTGCACCCGATTTACCTCAACCTCAAAAAGCTCGGCAAACTGAACGACGAAAGCCTGATGAACCAATTTACCGCACATCAGCAACAGCTAAACTCCCTCAGCCATGTGGATTATCCGGAGGTTCACCGGCTGAAATCGCGCTACTACAAGCTCATTTTCGATCAGGACGGAGAACAGCTTTTCAAAACAAACTCGTACAAAAAATTCTTCGAAGCCAACAAAGAATGGCTGGTTCCCTATGCTGCCTTTGTTTATTTGCGCGACAAAATGAAAACGCCCGATTTCAGGAAGTGGGGAGAGTTCAGCTCGTACAGCAAAGAAAAGATCGAGCAGTTATGCTCCCCAAATTCAGCCATCTGGGAACACATCGCCGTACATTACTTCATTCAGTACCATCTGGATAAACAATTAAAAGAAGTTTCCTCGTATGCCCGCGAAAACGGGATTGTCCTGAAAGGCGACATACCAATTGGCATCAGCCCGAACAGCGTGGAAGCCTGGACCGAACCGCACCTGTTCAACCTGAACGCCCAAGCCGGCGCACCGCCCGACGATTTTGCAGTGAAGGGCCAAAACTGGGGATTCCCCACTTACAATTGGGACGAAATGGCCCAAGACGGCTATGCCTGGTGGATCCGGCGTATGCAGAAAATGGCCGGTTATTTCGACACCTACCGGATCGACCACATTCTGGGGTTTTTCCGTATTTGGGAAGTTCCGTCCGATGCTGTTGAAGCCCTGCTGGGACATTTTAACCCGGCCCTGCCGATGCCCGCCCAGGAAATCGAAAGCTACGGCCTCGCTTTTGACTACGAACGCTTTGCCCTGCCATACATCCGCCACCATTTGCTGGAACGCTTGTTTGGTGAACATACCGACCTTGTCATTCATGAGTATCTGGATGATTTGGGGAATTGGAAATACCGACTGAAAAAAGAATTCAACACGCAAAAAAAGATCAACCAGCATTTTCTGAACGGAATGGAAGAAGAAGAACTGGATGATGAAAGTCAAAAGATCAGGGACGGCTTATTTGAGTTGGCAGCCAACGTGCTGTTTGTGAATACGGGCTACGACCAGTGGCACCCGCGCATTTCGATGGTAAAAACCACCTCGTTTGCCGAGTTGGAAGATTGGAAAAAAGAACGGCTCGAACAGCTTTACAACGATTATTATTTCAAACGCCACGAGGATTTCTGGTACCGGAAGGGCATGGAAAAACTACCGTCAATTGTATCGGTGGGCAACATGCTGGTGTGCGGCGAAGATTTGGGTATGATCCCGACCTGCGTGCCCAGGGCCATGTCGGAGCTGGGCATCCTGAGCCTCGAGATTCAGCGGATGCCAAAGAATCCCAAGGTCCGCTTTTCGCACCCAGACCACGCGCCATACTTGTCGGTTTGCGCCACCGGCACCCACGATATGCCGACCATCCGGGGATGGTGGGAGGAAGACCGCGAAAAAACACAGCTCTTTTTCAACCTGGAACTGGGACATCCCGACGAAGAAGCGCCCTATTTTGCCGAGCCATGGGTATGCAAGGAAATCGTTGCCCAGCACCTGTATTCGCCGGCCATGTGGACCATCTTCCCCATCCAGGATTTAATTGCGATGGATGGCTTGCTTCGCTGGGATCAAACCCACCTGGAACAAATCAATTACCCGAGCGACGTGCGACACAAATGGCGGTTCCGCATGAAACAGAGCATCCAAGAACTGAAGCAGGCTGATGAATTCAACGAATTATTACGGGAATACCTGACGATTTCGGGACGCAATGCCGATTATTAATGCAGTGACTTCGACCTACAAGCTAAACATGTACCCGAGCGACAAACGGAACGATGAACTTTCCGGGTAGCTCAAGGCATCTCCTTGGGTACGTGGTAAATTGTACTGGTACGACACTTCAAAATCGAAGTTGCGATACGTAATATTCAACGGTAAAACAAGCTGCACATTCAACAAACCAAAAACATCCTCATAATACGTGTCGTACACGTCGTTTGTCACCGGATCGACCAATACCTCGCTCAACGAAAAGGCGGCTGCTTCGGTACCAAAAGACAGCGATACTTCCGGTTCGAGGCGGATTTTGTCGTATTTGCCCAATTTCACCAGGTTCAGGTAGGCATAAAAGTCCCACGAAAGCTGTGTGCTCACTTCTTTTCCCAACAAGAAAGCCGCATCAAATCGGGTGCCCAGCGATTTGCTTTTCAAGGTAATACCTGTATTCAGGCCGCTGGTGTAGAGCGGGTCGAAGTCGGGATCGTCATTATTAAACAAGTAATAATCATACGAAAAACGATATCGTAAAAACTTCGCTTTTTTTAATCCCTTTCCGTAGCCAAGAGTCAGAACGGTAGTTCGGTATCCCGGATCGAGCTGGCTGTACCAACTTCCGGAAACCCCGGCAAAAATACCGTTGGAGTGCATGTAAAACAGCTGGCCTGACAAATTGTACTGGTCGTTGCCAATTTCGCGCCCGGCAAAATACGTTTTGGTATCGTAGTTGGCCCGGAAATACAGAAACTGAAAATTCTGCTTCAGCCCTTGGGCGTAAGCAGAAACATCTTCTCCAAACAACAAATCATTCAATAACGAATCAATACGCGCCATGCGGGCTTCGTCCAAATTCTCCGGCTTTTGCGCACATAGCTGCTGTCCTACTAAAAAGGCAAGAAATAGGATAAGGATGAGCTTCTTCATGTTTATTGATCTTGACAGAATATCGTTTTGCAAAAATTTATAAAAATCCCGCAGGCTATTTCATTCGCCTGCGGGATTGTGTGAATTGGGTTAATTTCCGCCCCGTTTACCACCGCGGTTTCCGGCGCCGCTTTCACCGGCTTGTTGGCGAACTTGCTCTTGGATAGCATTTTGTACTTGTTCCTGAGTTGCATTTTGCACTTGTTCCTGAACCTGCTGCTGAATTGCCTCAACATTTTCGCTGTTGCCTCCCTGACGCATCCGTTGACGAACCTGTTGTGCCTGTCCTTCCGACATCGCTTTTCCCATTTGGTTCCGTTGTTCAGCACGTAGTTCCTGATGGGCCTCGATCATTTGCAACTGTTCTTCGGTGAAGGTGGCCTGCAACGCCTCGCGTTTTTCTTCGCGGGTCATTTCCTGGTTTTCCAAAATGGCCAGCTGTTCTTCCGTGAAAGTTGCCCTCAGCGCGTCTCTGAATTCACTTCCATTTCCGTCTTGGCCAGCCATCAAACCCTGCTGTATGGCAGCAAAGTCGGCGTGGGTGCGATCTTGCTGACGGGTTTGGTCGGGAGTGCCGTCACCGGTGCCATCCTGCAAGCGGGTGCGGGTTTGCTGCTTGTCCAATACGGGTTCTTCTTCGGTTTGAGCCCATACCGGTACTGAAATGAAAAGTACCAAAGCAGCTGCTACGAATGTTTTCATGAATGCTTTCATCTTTTTTGTTTTTAAGGTGGATAACTATCTTTTTTCAATTGCTAACCGCACCGGAAGCTTTTTACCCTACCTGATGCGAAAAATTTTTACATTTTTTTTCCGGGAGCCTCGGAGGAAAGTGATTCTGAAAGGTGCGATGATGGGAAATAAATTAACCGGTTAGGGATTTCTGCTCAACAAACACAAAGCAACATTATGAAACAGATGCTGAAACAAGTTTAGCATGACGAGAGCGATAAGTCCGGCCGTATTTCAGAATGAAAGGCTCAAAAACATGGTCGGTGTAAACGGAACAGCCTCGGCATGCAGGTTTACAGTTGCATCCTGATCGTCGGGCACGCGAATGAAGTTGGCGTATTTGATGTTTTCGTAGTTGAACACATTCAGGACAGAAACTCCGGCCTCCAGGGCAAACCGTTTTACCGGGAGGCGGTAAACGGCGGCCATGTCCAACCGGTGATAATCGCGTTCGTAGCCCTCGTCATCCACCAGCAGCGGATCGGGGAAGCCCGAGCCAAACACGTAGTTGGCCGACAGGTAGAAAGGTTTGAACTGGAAGAGGGCAGCCAATTTCAGTTCGTGCCGCTGGTCGTGCAGGGCGCGTTGCCAGCCGTCAGCCGTAAAATAAGCAAACTGCTCCAGCGTTTGGCTAAGGGTGTAAGCGGCCCAGAACGAATGGCCCCGGTAGTCTTTCCGGATAAAAAAATCGAGCCCTTTGCTTTTGCTTTTACCCTCGTACAGGTTGCGTACTCTTTCATCTTCCACATAACGGGTCAGTCCGTTGGTATATCTGTAGTAGCCCTCCACGCTAAAGGTGAAGTCATTTTTATTCCAGGTGAAGCCCAGCAAGCTATGTTGCGACTCTTGTACGGGAATGACCTCATTGTCGCAAACCGCCCATAAATAACGGTAGTTGCCCAATTCGTCGATTACCGAACTGCGGGCAATGTATTGCCGGTAAAGGCCCCAGGCACCGTTCACTTTTGCGTAGTCACCCAACTGCCAGGACGCGGATACACGGGGTTGCAGGTAGGCCCGGTCAAGGTTGAGTGCATAATCTGCACGCAAGCCGGCCGTAACATCCAGCTTTGGCACCAGCGACAAGCGATCTTCCAAATAAGCAAACACCCGGTTGCCATCCAACTGTTGATGCACCAAATTAACCTGAAACGAATCTTCCACAAAATGTACCTGGTTGTAATAGAGGCCACCGCCCAGCCCCACATTTTGTGTTGCTGAAACTGCCAGCTGATTTTTCAGGGCCACCTTCGCCTCGGCAATTTTATTCTGGTTGAAGTTATTCACGCTGGTCAACCAACTTCCCGAACCACCCGGGCCACCGTTTCCGGCCCCACCACTCACCGGAAAACTTCGCCCGGTTTGACGGATGGTTGTTACACCGGTTTCCAACTCCGACCAGGCCATCGTCAGCTCCGAACGGGCCCCGCTTTTCCAACCCTTATTAAATATGGCCGACATACCTGTTTGCCGGTTATTCTCCCTGTCTTCGTATAGCAGGTTCGACTGCTGGCCAGACAATTCGAGCGAGTAAGTAAACCGGTCTGTTCCCTGCAAAAAGCTAATACTGTAACTATCCCCGCTCCCTGTTTCTCCAGAAAGTTTCAGGTTCAGGTCCCTGAAGTTATAGTCGGGATAAAGGTTCCGGTCAACCAGGTTGCCCCGACCTGCCCGTCCGCGCGAGCCAATTGAGATTTGGCCGGTCTCGTACAGTTCGTAATAGGTTTGCCGGAGCGCCATCACCAAGGCTGATTTTCCGCCAACCGGCACACTGAAATAACCATTCAGTGTCATGTTGTTCAGGTTCAGCTTGAGGTGGGTGTCGTCCACATCGCCGTCGGCTCCGGTAATGTTGACGATCCCGCCAACCCGTTCGCCATGTTCGGCGCCAAAACCACCCTTCATCACCTGGATGTCTTTGGCCAGAAACGGATTGACCGCACTAATGTTGTCGTTGAAATTTTTCATCCCGAAAAGGGTGAAACCGTCAAACAACACTTGGCTTTGCCCTTCGTAGCTGCCGCGTATAATCAGGTCGTTTGATTGTTCACCGGCAGCCAGAATGCCCGGTTGCAGCCGGAGCAGGTTGAACACCGAATTGTCGCCATAGCCCGGCAGTTTCCCGGCCACCTGATGGTTCAGGCGCATCTCCCCAGCCATGTAGCCCACTTGCAGGCTACGCACCACTTTCAGCCCTTCAATCTTTATCTCTTTCAGTGTGAAGGTAGAAGGGATCAGCCCAAACTGATGTTCAGTTCCGGCCAGCACCAGCGTATCCAACAGGTAGTAACCCAGATAAGAAGCCTGAAGCCGGAACAGACTGTCGGCATTCGAAACAAAGGAAAAGTTGCCTTTTTGATCGGTCATCAGCCCGTGTCCGTTGATGAGCACATGGGTATAAGGAAGACTTTCTGAGGTTTCGTGGTCGGCAAAACGCCCGGCCAGCCGGTAATTCTTTACCGGAGGAATGTACGGCTTGTCATAAATCAAAAAAACCTCACCGGCTTTTTCATAAGTCAGGGGAAGGTTTTTCAACAGGTGTTCCAGCGCGGCTTGCGGACTGGGAAATGTACGGCTTACGGTCACCTGATATTTTCGGAGCCGGGCATCATCAAACGAAAACTGAAGGCTGTACCGGTCGCGAAGTTCCAGCAACACCTCGTTCAGCGGATGACCCTGAAAAACAAGTTCAAGCTCCTGCCCCTGGGACAACAAGCCTGAAACCAGCAAACAAACAAGCAGAAAAAATTTTCTCACGTTGGTTTATTCATTTTTTATGACCCGGTACTGTTTCGACCCTAATTTTTCAAATTTAAGATTAAACGGCTTACAAACGTAATTCAACACTTCCTCCACCGAAAGTTCCCGGGAGAAATTGCCGGCGTACTCAAAATCAGGCAGTAAACTATGGCTGATCTGCACACCATATTGTCTTTCGATTTCTTCGAACACCTCCTGAATGGGCGTTCCGGTGAAAAAAAACTGGTTCCGGGTCCAGGCCGTTTCTTCGGCGGGTTTTGCTTCGGTTTTCAAAAATCCGCCTTCCTGCCAGGCCACCTTCTGGTTAGGTTCGAGAACAACTTCGTGTTGTCCGCCAGCATCGGCCACCTTCACCTTACCGGTTAGGCAAGCTACCCGGTAAGCCTTTTCGCGGGCAAAAACCGTAAAGCTGGTGCCCAACACCGTAGTTGTCCCCTTAGCCGACACCACCGAAAACCGACGCCCCTTTTCCACTTCAAAATAACCTTCGCCATTAAAGGTAAGCTCGCGCAAAAACGCCCACCAATAGGGATGATAATTCAGTGAAGATCCTGCATTAAGCTGAATGGTTGAGCCGTCGGGCAACGTTACCAGCTGCTGCTGTCCTGCACCTGTTTCAACACTCACCCGATAGAATCGAATGAATGTCCCCGTGGCCATCAACAACACCAGCACGGCAGCCACAGCCAATCGAAATGCCGGGCGCATCCACAAGATCCGGGTTGGACTGAATGCCTGTTGGGCCAGTTGCGGGGCCATCCGTTGCCAGATTTCCTCTTTGGGCTCGTCCCAGGAAACGGACAATTTACCGGTCATCCGGTCAAAGTCGCTCCAATCGTCCGGTTTTTGTTTTATCTGTTTGTTATCCTTGTTCATGACAATTGCAATTTCTCTTTTAATGCACTTAAGGCGTGGTTCATTCGCTTTTCAACGGCTTTTACACTCACGCCAAGCCGTTCGGCAATTTCATAGTACTTCAGCCCTTCTGTGCGGCTCATCAGAAAAACCACCCGCTGTTTTTCCGACAATTGAGCCAGGGCCCGTTCATATTTTTCTTTCAACTCGCTGTATTGCATCTGTTCTTCGGGCGAATTTTCGTCGTTATAGTGAAGCGTTATTTCCTTTCGGAAATTTTGTTCGACCACCTGACGGCGATACCTGCTGATAAACAGATCCGATGCTATCTTGTAAATCAATCCTACATTTTCTTTCGGGTGATAGGCAATTTGCTTCTCCCAAAGTCGCATAAACGTATCCTGCGCGATATCGGTTGCCAATTCCTGATCGCCCGAGCGGTAGTAAATGTAACTGCGCACCGCATCAAAATAGCGGTCAAACAACTGTTTAAATTCCTGCGTTGTCAACTTCCAAAACGTTTGGTACTACATTCGGTCTGCATATTCTCTCTTCAATAAAATCCGAAAAAGTTAAGGAAATTCTTTCCATTTTCACTCTTATTCCGATTTAAAAGAAACTTACCCTACCCTATCCTGTCAATAAATTTGTACTTTCAGGAAAAAATTTACGACATGGCAACAAAGTTGGCTTTCCTTATTTTGCTGTTTATTATGGGAAACTCCTGCCAAACAGGGGCCCGGAAAACTGATTTACAACCGGAACAAGTCACCACAACCAGCGAGGACCGGGTGATCCTGGAAAAACTTCTAAAACGGTTTTCAACAGAAGAAATGTCGGTGCCCACGCTAACCGCCTCCATTGGGAAAGCCTTTCTGGGAACTCGCTATGTAGCCTATACGCTGGAAAACGGGAAAGACGAGCAACTGGTTGTCAACCTGCGCGAAATGGATTGCACCACCTTTGTCGAAAATTGCCTGGCACTGGCTATTTCCCTGAAATCGGGAGAGGGCGATTTTGCCACCTTTGCCCGCAACCTGGAAAAAATTCGCTATCGCGACGGAAAACGTAATGGCTATTGCTCGCGGCTGCACTATTTCAGCGACTGGATTTACGACAACCGCGAAAAAGGACTGGTAACAGAGCCTGTAACCAACTTTGGGTCGCCATTTGACGGCATGGTCAATTTCATGTCAACCCATCCGGATAACTATCCTGTATTGAAAGAAAATCCGGAACTGGTACCCCTCATTGCCCAACAGGAAACGGTTATTTCTGCCCGCAAACAGGTTTTTCTGAAAAAAGAACAGGTTAAACTTTTTGAAGACAAGTTACTAGAAGGAGATCTGGTTGGCCTCACCTCCCGGATTAACGGGCTGGACATCAGCCACACAGGCATCCTGGTGCGTATGAACGGCCGCATCCATCTGTTGCATGCCTCTTCATCGCTCGAAAAAGTAGTCATTTCGGAAGAACCGCTGGCCGAACTACTGATGAGCCGGAAGTCGTACACGGGCATTTTGGTTGCCCGGCCAAAATGAGTTTCAAATTTCAAGTTCCAGATTGTCCTAATTCAGGCGACCACCATCAGGGAAATCGTTTCTAGGAATTAAAATGCCATTCTTTCTATTAGAAGTTGTTAAACTGTCCTATTAAGGTCGCACCATCCGTCCAGCCACGGCCTACAGGGGCCTTACACGCCGGAAAAAATCCGAAACGCCCCAAAACGGGAAAGCCAGGTACGGTCACGACACGTCGTGATCATACATGCCATACCCCAGCAAGCAGGAACAAACCGATCCGGCAACTGTTGGAAACGCCTCAGGAACTAGGTTTTTTTGAGGCATGTGCACATTGAGCGGGTGAACTTTATTTTTAAGGCAATCTCCTTGGGGATGACAATCAAATGACCATCAATGACCGATGGTAATTTTTCATTCTCCATTCATCAATCATTCGAATGCATTTGCTGCTTTAGCCAAGCCGGGCGGTTGGTGGTGATGCCTTTCACCCCCAAAGCAATCAGGCGCCGGGCTTCCTGCGGGTCGTCCACCGTCCAGGTGAGCAAGCCGAGTCCCAGCCTGGTGGCATCGTTCACCACTTTTTCATCAAGCAGGTGGTGTTGCAGGTTTACGCCATCCAGCCCAACTGCGGCTGCCTGCTTCATCTTTCGTTCCAATCCGTGACTACTGCCGCTCAACCAGTAACAGTCATTCTGCGGAAAAGCTTTTTTCGTATCACGGATCGTTTTCCAGCCAAAGCTAATGAAAACGACTTGGTTGGCCTTCCCGCTTTCGTCAACCGCCTTTTTCAGCGCCGGTAGAATGTTGCTGCCACATTTTATTTCGATGACCAGTTTTTTACCTGCGGGAACGGTCTCCAGAATCTCTTCCACTACCGGAAGTTTTTCACTGGCAAACTGGCTGCCCTTCCAGCTTCCAACATCCAGTTTCCGCAGTTCATCAGCAGCTGTCGCACTGATTTTCAGATCAACTCCGGTAGTACGTTTGGTGTTTTTGTCGTGGCAAACCATCACCCGCCCATCTTTCGAAAGGTGCACATCGATTTCCACGGCATCGGCACCCAGCTCCCAGGCAAGTATTGCCGAAGCCACCGTATTTTCGGGCGCCAGGTACGAAGCGCCCCGATGGGCAATATATTCAACTTGTGCCATACTGCTTAAACTGACGACCATTAAGAGAACGGTTATGATACGTTTCATCCTGATTTTATTTTCGTTTTGATCTTATAAACACAAACATCCCTAAAGTTGCGTTTTCTAAACAACAGTAAGCGAATCCCCTTCTTAAAAAAATCTTAAATTTGCGCATACCAAAAAACACCTATGAAGAAATTATTGAATCATTTCCTTGTCGTTTTGCTGAAAGCTTTTTCTCAAATCCCGTTCCGGGCTATTTACCTGATTTCCGATTTCCTGTACCTGCTGCTTTTTTATGCCGTTGGCTACCGGAAAAAGGTAGTTTACACCAACCTGCGTAAGTCGTTCCCCGAAAAAACGGAAGTAGAAATTGACCATATCGCCCGACAGTTTTACCGTCATTTTTGCGATTTGACACTGGAGGCCATCAAACTTTACCGGATGACCGACGCCCAATTGGATGAACGAATCACCGTAAAAGGATTGGAAAAAGCCAATGCCTATTGCCAGGAAGGAAAAAGCATTATTTTACTGGGAATGCATTACAATAATTGGGAATGGAGCGCCAGTTTACAGCGTATTGCCAAACACCAGCTACTGATGATTTACAACCCGGTTCGCGACAACCAGGAAATGGAGCGCTTTATTTTGGATATGCGAGAACGGTTTGGCGGTATTTCCGTTCCTGTAAATCATTCGGCACGTACCGCCATTCAATTTGGGAAAGGTGGACGTCCCGGCTGCCTGTGGCTGGCTGCCGACCAGACACCCGCGCCAACCACCCAATTTTGGACCACCTTTTTGAACCAGGAAACCCCCTTCTTTTCCGGGCCGGAAAAAATTGCTGTTAAAACCAATCAACCCGTATTCTTTCATCACACGCGGAAAACCGGTCGCGGAAAATATGAGGTTAACTTCATTGAATTATTTGCGGAGCCTGCAAAAGAATCCGGCGAAACCATTTTAATGAAATACGTGGAAACTATGGAAAACATCATCCGCGAAACGCCGCAATACTGGCTTTGGTCGCACCGCCGCTGGAAACACCAGCGCCCGGAACATACACCATTAATCCCGAGAAACATCCAATAAATGAAGTATCTGGCAAGCATCCTTCTTATAATAACCGTGGTGAGTTCGGTTTCGGGACAGACATCACCCCACCTCAGTTTTGAGCAAACACTGCGGCTAACCCGACAGGCCTGGAACCATTCGCAAACCGCCGCGAACCTGTTCAGCCTTTACAATGGCGCTGCCGACCTGGAGGAAATTAAATTCCACAGTTACGAAGCGCTAACTGCTCTGGACAGCTTGTACATGTGTGCCCAAAAAGCTTCCTACCTGGCCAGCGATGCCGCCTACCTGGCCGGCAATATAAAAATGGAAGTTGAGAAACAACTGGCTGAACGGATTCAAAGCTCTTTGGACGAAGTCATCCGCACACTGAGCCTGGCCCGCAACAGCCTATCCCTGATCTTTGACGAACAAGTGCCTTCGAATATCGACATCCAATTAACACAAACGCTGGATCATTTCAGCCTGACTCGCAAATACCTCAAACAAGCCGAACGTGACCTGAAAACGGCCCTGAAAACAAAACGCTGAACCTGGCTGTTCTTCACACGTCCTCATTAATCCCATCCGCCGGCAAACCAGCCCGTGTTGTTTGCCGTAAAAAGGCTTGACGGAAAGGCAATAGCCCCTGTATCAAGAAGAGATAAAAACATGATTACGGGTTTATTAAAGATAGTATGCAGTGGGATTCCGGTTTTGTTACTGGGCATTTCGTTTCAACAGGACAGGTTTGCCGTGGCCCGGGAACAAATGGTGGATCAGCAAATTGAGGCGCGTGGCATCAGTCACCGGGGCGTGTTGGCCGCCATGCGCAAAGTGGAGCGTCATCATTTTGTTCCCGAGGCCTACCGGCAACTAGCCTACGCCGACCAACCCCTACCCATTGGTTACGGACAGACCATTTCGCAACCCTATATTGTGGCCTACATGACCGAACTGATCCAGCCCCGCCCAAGCTATAAAGTCCTGGAAATTGGGACCGGATCGGGGTACCAGGCTGCTGTATTGGCCGAAATCACCGCACAGGTTTACACCATCGAAATTGTGGAAGAACTGGCCCGGCAAGCCGAAGAACTACTGCTGGCCCTTGGCTATAAAAACATTTTTGTGAAAGCCGGCGATGGCTATGCCGGATGGAACGAACATGCCCCTTTTGATGCCATCGTGGTAACCGCTGCAGCCGATTCGATACCGAAACCACTGATAGAACAGCTCAAGGAAGGCGGCATCATGGTCATCCCCGTTGGCGGCGAACACCAAATTCAAACGCTGAAAGTAGTTGAAAAGAAAAACAGCAACGTGATTATACGAAACGTGGCGCCGGTCCGCTTTGTGCCCTTCATCCATAAGGAATGAAAAATCAATTTGTTTCCAAAATTTCATGCATTGATCGAATTCAAATTTTAAAAGAGGTAACCCATGAAAGAAAATTTTTCCACCAGCAACCAGGGTGACAACCATCTGATCGTCATTCCCAAACATAAACACATGCCTTTGCTGAAAAACCATCCGGAACCATCCATGCGCTACGAATCGTTGGCGAGGGCTGCATTTACTTGCCCAAAAGGAGGCGATCCCTGGGGCTATGCGATGCAGGAAAACTATGACTTATTTTTTGTGCCAACGCCAAAACTGGAGGGAAAAAGAGCCTTAAGCACCGTGCTGTGCAAATTAATTTTCGACAACAAAGGTTCCAAACACAATGTTGAATTGAAAAAGCTTGATGATGACATCTGGGACGCCACTGCTACGGAACAGATTTCTACCATCATTGACAAAACATTGGCGATTGCCGAAGAATTAGGATATTGACAACGCGCTAAATTCCCCACCGGGAAAAATCATTTATTTTTTCGGTGCCTGAAAAAACCGGTGTATAAACGAACATGGTCGCCATACCATTTTCTGCTACGGATGCGCCTGCTCAAATATTGTCGTTTTTGTTTTGAATAGATTGCCTTCAAAATTTGTCCGAAGTAACCGGAAAATATCCGTTGAAAGATAAAAATGAGACCCCGGGAGAAGTTATAAAATCGTCGGGAGCCAATATGCAGGACCAATCTTTTCCGAAGAATCCGGTAGGCAAGGTTTTTTTGATGAAAAAAGGCTTCGTCCAATCCCAGGAGGTTCCGGGCCAAAGCAAAATAAGCAATGGCTTTTTGCTTCGATTTTATTTCGGGAAGTACCCTTTCTAACGGAAATCTTTTCGAAAGCAGGTACAAATCATAAATCTCCCGCAACGACACGGTACCATACAAAAATCCTTCGTTGGAAAGCTGACTGTGAATAAAGTTATGCACGATTTTATGCTTGTCCGACAGCACGAAACAGCCCGTAAGCGATGCCGGGACAATCTTTTCGCGATTAAGGATTTCGGTGTTAAACCAACCCAGGAAGGATTCATCGGTAGGTATCCGGTGAATTTCAACGGTTGCTGCATGATCCGGATGAAACAATAACGGATAATGCTTAAACGTGTTGATATCTTTATACTCCGGCGTTTCTTTCACCTCCTGGTAACCCGCCTGTTTTAAAAGGGATGCCGAAAGCAGGTAATCTCTTTCTTCCACCAAAAAATCAATATCGCCCAAAATTCGTTCACCGATCGTTGAAAAAAGCCCATCCAACAAGTAAGCTGCCCCCTTCAGAAATACCGGGGCAATCCCACGCTTATTCAATTCATCGACAATGCCCTGCAACTGGTCCAGGATTCCCCGGTTCCGGGCCTCGTTCAACGCATACACTTCCTGTAGATAGTCCGTCAATTCGTTTGGCAGATGTTGAAGTATCCGGTGAGTTTTGAACTTGATAAAGATGGCGGGCAAGATCAGATGATTGCTGCATAAGGCAACAAAATCCTGCCAATCAATCCGGTCCGATTGCACATTGCTGATGATTTCATTTTTGAAACCGGGATTTTCATCCAGCGCAAGACATTTTGCCACGAAAAAGAAAAGTTCCTTATCAGTCATGATCAAACAATTGTTTTATCGCATCCAATGCTTTGCGGTTGTTTGAATAAACAAGTTGATAAAACGAAAATTGTTCCAGACGATCAAACATTAACGCTACATTTTCGGGTGATGGCGGTACCCAGATCTGGTCGAGAAGCATTTTAATTGCCTGGATCGGCTCCAACTTTGCCATCCGAAAATCAAC
>JBFXGM010000018.1:0-98952 GCA_050178015.1 Mangrovibacterium sp. | reverse complement strand
TCCAGATCAAAAAAAGCACAATGGGTTTCAATAGCTATTTCGTGTTGAAGTTGTTTGATCTGTTGAATGTTGGGATACGAAACAAAGGCCCCTTCCACCCGTTGGGACATATCCGATACACCAATAATGAGGATGGGAGCCGTTGGGCAATGCTCCTTTAAAAAGCGGATTTGGCGGGTAAAACTTCGTCGGAAGAGCGCATAATCTTCGGATGGCCAGGGAACCAGGTTAACGCCAAAATGCAGAATGAACAGGCTTGGATTCATTTCGTCCAGCATGTTTTTCAGGGCTTGCCTGTCCGAACGGGAGAACGTAGGATAGGAGAGCCCCCGGAGCGATATGTTGTCAACAAGCATTCCGGCCGGGCTTTCCAGGGACAGCGAGGTGACCGTCAGGCTGTCGCTTGGTAAAAAGTGGATTCGCAGATCGTTGGGGGTTTGTTGAAAAGGAATCCGTATGCACTGCAAGTGGTTCAAATTAGTTGAAATCAGCGTGTCGGTCAGTACACCGTCTGCTTCTATGTTGATGTGACAAGGCCCGGTGGACAGGAAAAACAATTTCAGCACCGAAAAATCAGGCTTTGGTTTCGAGAATTTGAGACGGTTGATCCGAAACCAGCCTTCGCCATCGCCTGCGGTTAGTTTGGCATTGCGAAACAGCAAACTTGGGTTGGGTTCTTCCCGGTCCATAAAATCGGCTAGTTTCCAATTATCCGACCGGTTCATGATGAGTTGGTGGCCTGTGTTGTAATATTTGTCGGCAGCCACCAAACCGGGACCTGCCCCTCCAAAGCGGACTTGAAATTGGTCGCGCAGCGTAGCGGTGATGCGGTCTCCTTCAATTTGCGAATCACCGAAGTACAATACCCGCACCGGCTGCTGTTCGTGTTGGAGGTCTTTCAATTTCTTCCGGAAAGGCTGAAAGCGGACGGTATCATCTGCCGAAAAGAGAAACCCATCCGCATGCTCCGGAAGCGGTCTTTTTCCGTTTTGCTCAACGGTTGAATCCTGGCGCGCTGGCAGGACAGACGGGCTTGAGTCTGACATTGCCGGAGTTGGTGAGAGATCTGCAATTTCAGGAAGTGCCGGAACGGAAACGGGCTTGCGCAAGTCGTTGATCAGCCACGAAAGCAGGATGAACAAGGACAGAACCGAGAAAAGGAAAAAGAATGCCCGGGCAGGTTTCATGCAAAATCAGTTTAGCCACTTCTAAAAGTAAGGCTAAATTCGGGCATCTGCAAATAGCCGGGGCGCTTAGCTTTTGGGCTGTATTTTCAGTTTCTGGCCTACTTTCAGCACATTTCCGTTTGTCATGTTATTCAGCCGCATGATGTCCTGGTTGGAAACACCGGGGAACTGGCGGGCAATTGACCACAGCGTATCACCCCGTCGAACGGTGTAATGTACCAGGCCGGATCCATCGTAACTTACATTGGCGCTGGCGCTGACGGCTTTGGTGACCGGCGTCTGCTTGGCAAATTCCTGTTTCTGGCTGAATGACATGCTATTGACATTGGCATAGTGGTCAGCCTGTCCCTGAGGTACATAGACCGCCAGTCTTTGTCCTGCACGAATCAGGTTCTTGTAGATGTTGTTCCAATAGCGCAGGTCGTTCACGTTTACGCGGAACCACTGTGAAATGTAGCCCAGGTTGTCGCCCGATTTCACGGTGTAGAAGATTTTATCTTTTCCCTGTATGTCAGACGGGTGGTGAGAGCTGCGTTCCTTGGGAACCAGAATTTCATTATTTGGGAAATAAGTCGTCCGGTTGTAAGCAAAAATTTGTTCTTCGTTGTCGATGTAATCGCCCACGCGTTCGGCTGGAATGCGCAACACGTAGCGCTTGCCGGGCTTTCCGGGGATAATGTCCATCCGGTATTGAGGGTTCAGCGCTTGCAATTCTTCCGTAGAAATTCCAATTACTTCCGAAACCTGTTTGAAATGCAGGTAATCCTGTACGTGAATGGTGTCGGTAACAATCGGGAAATCCGGAAATCGGGGTTGTATTTTGTGTTGTGCGAAGTGGTTCATCACGTAGGCTGCGGCGATGAATGCCGGCACGTAACCGCGGGTTTCGCGCGGGAGGTAATAATATATCGACCAATAATCGCGTGCGCCACCCGAGCGGCGGATGGCCTTATTTACATTCCCCGGGCCACAATTGTAGGCAGCAATCACCAGGTGCCAGTTCTGATAGATTTTATACAAATCGCTCAGGTATTTTGCAGCGGCTTCGGTGGCTTTTTCCGGGTCGCGCCGTTCGTCAACAAAAGTACCGATTTCCAGCTTGTACATTTTGCCGGTTCCATACATAAACTGCCACAATCCCACGGCATTGGCACGGGAGCGGGCGGTCGGGTTCAGCGCCGATTCGATAATGGCCATGTATTTCAATTCCAACGGCAAATCGTACTTGTCCAGTTTTTCTTCCATCATCGGGAAATAATAAGCTGATAAGCCGAGCATCATCTCTGTCAGGTCGCGTTTGCGTTGGGTGTATAACTCAATAAAGTTCTTTACGGTTTTGTTGTACGACAGATCAACGTATGATTCGATACTTTGCAGGCGTTGGATGTAAATGGAATCGGGAAGCGAAACCAGCTCCGACAGTTCGGGATCCACATCAAAGTCGATGTTGAACGTGTTTTGGATATACCATGTATTGGCCAGGCTGTCGATTTGAGCGCCAAACAGGTCGTTCAGGTTTTCATCCGGGGAGGCATATACTGATTGGTATCCATTCAGGGTGTCCAGGGCCACTACTTCAATTCGCTTAATTTTAGGGACACTGTCTTTTGATAATTTTCCGGCAAGTACCTGTCCGGTTGTCAGGGTGATTATTGCCAGTGCTAGTTGAATCTTTCTCATTCTAATCCGTCTTTAAAATCTAATACTTACATGAATTCCTGCCAGTGGCTGACCACCGCAAAACATGGGGCCGGGAGCCCAGTTCATGGTCAAATCATCACTGATGTCAAAATTAAAAAAATGCGCATCCACCGTTGCATCGATGATGTTGATCGCATAAAAAGCAGCTGTTGCAATGATTACGAGGTCGCGGTTACGGCGCGAGTAATCTTTAGCTAGTTTCAGCCGGGTGGCAAATTGCTGCACCTGGCTGGCATTGGTAAAATCCCAGTGTCCTTCAATATCCAGGTCCAAAAATGAAGTGGTGTTGGGATCGTCATCCAAAATGTCGGCATACGCTTGCCGGTAAAGCACAAAGTAATCGTTGTTCCAGTCGATGGCGTAGATGAAACCGGCGAAACCGGCATAAATCAGCGGCACCTTCCAGTATTTTTTGTTATACACCTGTCCCAGTCCGGGCAATACTGCCGAGTAGATGGTTGCCTTGCGCGGCGAGTGTGCCGGTTCTTCGAGCGAACTGACCAAGCTGTCGGCCACCTGCTTTTCCTGGGCAGAAGCACAAAATCCTGTTGTCAGCAACAGGATGAGCAATGCACCTATTTGTAACGGTTTCAAGTTTCTGTTTGTTTGCAATCGTTTAGCCATTGAGTTTGTCCAGAATGCCCATGATCCGTTCCAGGTCTTTGGTTGAACCAAATGGGATAACGATCTTGCCTTTTCCTTTTTCGTTGAGTGAAAAATCAACTTTGGTGTTGAAAAACTTGCCCAGGTGTTCTTTCAATTCGCCGAATTCGGCCGGGTATTTGGGTTTGGCAGGTTTCGGCGCTTTTTCGTCGGGTTCTTCCTGTTTGTTTTCCAGGTTGCGGACTAACTCTTCCACCCGGCGTACCGACAGGTCGTCAGAGAGAATCAGTTCGTAAATCGACAACTGGTCTTCGGTATTCGGGACATTTACCAACGCGCGGGCATGTCCCATGGAAATGGTTTTGTCGATGATGCCTTTTTGAATGAGGGTGGGCAATTTCAACAGGCGCAGGTAGTTGGATATGGTCGAACGTTTTTTGCCAACACGTTCGCTAAGTGTTTCCTGTGTCAGCTGGCATTCTTCAATCAAACGTTGGTACGACAGGGCCACTTCAATGGCGTCCAGATCCTCGCGCTGGATGTTTTCAACCAGCGCCATTTCCAGCATACCTTCGTCCTCGGCCACACGCACGTAGGCCGGAACGGTTTTCAGCCCGGCCAGTTTCGATGCCCGGAAACGCCGCTCACCGGCAATAATCTGGTATTTTCCGTCGTGCACTTTGCGCAGCGTAATAGGCTGTATAATGCCGAGTTCCTTGATGGAGGCGGCCAGCTCGCTCAACGCTGTTTCGTCAAAATTTGTTCGTGGTTGAAAGGGATTGGCCTCAATATTCTCAACAGCAATTTCATTGATGGACGAACCATGTTCTTTCTGGTTTGCTGCATCATCAATCAATGCTCCTAAACCTCTGCCCAATGCATTCCTTTTAGCCATAGTTGTTTATGATCTTATTATTCGATTACTTTTTCTGAATTTTTCAGGATTGTCAAATCGTTCTTTTGAAGGAGTTCCCGTGCCAGTTCCATGTAACTGGTGGCCCCTTTGGAGCTGGCATCGTAAAGCACGGCCGGCAAGCCATAGCTGGGTGCTTCGCTTAGTTTGATGTTCCGGGTGATCAGCGTATCAAACACCATGTCGCCAAAGTGGGTCCTTACTTCTTCCAATACCTGGTTCGACAGGTTCAGTCGCGAATCGTACATCGTGAGCAAAAATCCTTCAATCTCCAGTTCAGGGTTTAAACGGGTCTGAATGATTTTAATTGTGTTCAGCAATTTTCCCAACCCTTCGAGCGCAAAATATTCGCACTGCACGGGGATGATGATCGAGTCGGCAGCCGTGAGGGCGTTTACGGTAATCAGCCCCAGCGACGGCGAACAGTCAATCAGGATGAAATCATAATCGTCGCGTATTTTTTCGATGACCGTTCCAAGCACTTTCTCGCGATTGGGCAGGTTGAGCATCTCAATTTCGGCGCCAACCAAATCGATGTGCGAAGGGATCAGGTCCAGTCCGTTGATTTCGGAGTTGAGAATGATTTTCCGCGGGTCGAGATCATCTACAATACATTCGTAGATGCTCGTTTTTACGTTTTTGACATCAAACCCGATTCCGGAAGTGGCATTTGCCTGCGGATCAGCGTCAATGATCAATACCTTCTTTTCTAAAACAGCCAAGCTGGCAGCCAGATTGATGGCTGTGGTTGTTTTCCCGACCCCTCCTTTTTGATTCGCGAGTGCAATAACTTTTCCCATATGTTTAATCCTGATTTTTGCTGAGTCCCAAAGTTAATATTTTATGCAGAAAATGATTTCAATGTTGAAAATTTATATTGGAATTCAGGCTAATGCATTGATTGTTTTCGTCTTAGTTTGTCTTCTCAATTCAGCACATTGTTGCTGTTTTCGTGGTGCAAAAATAGCAAATTTTCAACGGGAACAATCAGCTTGCAGAGTTTGCCGAAAGCCTAAACTTACATGGGATCTACATCCGCATAGATGATCAGGTTGCCGTGATTGGGCATTGATTTTATCTGGCTGACAGCGCCCATGATCTGTTTTTTTGATTGGCCGAGCTTGCTGTCGCGTTCCAGTTTCACCCAAATTTCTTTTTGAAACCAGTTTTGAATGCGGCTGATGACAGGGTATTCGGGGCCAAGGAGGTTAAAGCCGAAATTTTTCCGCAGCAGGGTTGCCAGCTGACTGGCTGCCAGGTTGAGGCGTTCCTGGTTTTTGTGTTTGATGACGATCTTGACCAACCGGTAATACGGCGGATATTTAAACAGTTTTCGTTCGGCCATTTGCCGGTTAAACAGTTGCGTGAAGTTGTTGGCAACCACTTCGTGCAACACCGGGTGCTTGGGCTGCGTGGTTTGGACGACTACCCGTCCCTGTTTGTTTTTTCGTCCGGCGCGGCCACTAACCTGCGCAATCAGTTGAAACGAACGTTCATACGACCGGAAATCAGGATAATTCAGCAACTGGTCCGCGTTCAAAATGCCCACCACGCTGACGTTGTCAAAATCAAGTCCTTTAGTCACCATTTGCGTTCCAACCAGGATGTCGATCTGCTTATTTTCAAATTGGTAGATCAATCGCTCGTAGCCTTTTTTTGCCCGGGTCGTATCCAAATCCATGCGGGCTACTTTGGCTTCGGGGAACAACAGGCTCAGTTCTTCCTCAATTTTCTCGGTTCCAAACCCACGGGTACGGATTTCTTCCGAATGGCACTCGCCGCATTTCCCGGGCAACGATTCTGTATGTCCGCAATAGTGGCAAATCATTGCGCCACGGTGTTTGTGGTAGGTCAGGCTTACGTCGCAATGGCGGCATTTGGGAATCCAGCCGCAGGTGGCGCATTGCAGGTAGGGGGCGAAGCCGCGCCGGTTCTGAAACAGGATTACCTGTTCGTCGTTTGTCAGGGCCGTGTTGATTTGCTCAAACAGCTCGGGCGTGAGCAGCGATTTCATTTGTTTGCGGCGCGTGGCCTCCCGCACATCGGCTATCATCATTTCGGGCAGGCTGATGTTTTTATAGCGCTCGGTAAGCTCAACCAGCGCGTACTTCCCCGTTTTTGCGTTGAAATAACTCTCGAACGAGGGGGTGGCGGTGCCCAAAATTACCGGGGCATGATGAATTTGACCGAGCACAACGGCCACATCCCGCGCATGGTAGCGGGGCGCCGGGTCGAATTGCTTGTAGCTGTTTTCGTGCTCCTCATCCACGATAATCAATCCCAATTTGCGGAAGGGCAGAAAAACGGCCGAGCGTGCGCCCAATACCAGCTGAAACGACTGCTCTTTGTCGTGCAGTGTGTTGAACCAAATTTCAACGCGTTCGGCATCGTTGAACTTGGAGTGGTAAATGCCGGCCCTGTCGCCGAAGGCACGTTTCATGCGGGTAATCAGCTGCGTAGTCAGGCCAATCTCGGGAACAAGGTACAACACCTGGTTGCCTTTTGCCAGTTGTTCCTCAATCAGCTTGATGTAAATTTCGGTTTTGCCGCTGGAAGTGATGCCATGAAGCAATACCGGTTTCAGGCTCGGCAGTTGTTGGCCGATTTGCTCCAATGCCACTTGCTGTGCCTCGTTCAGATCGAAAATAACCGGTTCCTGATCGTGCGAAAAATCCAGACGGCCAATTTCCAGCTCTTCGGTGCGAAGAATGTTTTTATCGATCAGTGCCCTCAGGATGCCTTCGCCCGATTGGCTCCGTTCCAGCAGTTCTTTCTTTTCCATGCTGGCTTTTGGCTCGTCGTGATAAACCGTTTCCGACAGGAAAAACTCAAACAACGTTAGTTGTTTTCTAGCTTTTTTCAAGCTTTCCAGTGTTTGGGCAATAGCGGATTCGGTAAGGACATTGGCATGCAGGAAGACAAACGGCGCCGTTTTGGGCCGGTAGTTTTCTTCTACTTTTTCTTCTACCAGGATGGCGTTTTTTTCAAGTAGGATTTTTAGCGTTGGAAAGGCCGACCGCTTTCCCAAAAACCGGTTGATGTCCTGAATGTTGGCCTGTCCGTGCCCTTGCAGCATAAGCAACAGGGCTTCTTCTTCGCCCGGAAGGTCAACCGGCATGTCGTAGCGGGGGTTATAGCTGACTTTGGTCTGGCTTTCCAGTTTCAGCGCCGATGGCAGCGCCGCTTTATACACTTCGCCCAGGGTGCAGCAATAATAATCCACCAGCCATTCCCAAAGAATCAGTTGGGCCGGGGTAACAATGGGCTCCTGGTCCAGAACGGCATCAATATCTTTAATGTCGAACGAGCCGACGGGCATGTTTGGATGGAGGCGGTAAACCAGTGCCGAGAAAAACTTTCGGGCCCCAAATTGTACGATCACCCGGATGCCAACTTTGATGCTGGCCTGAAAATCGGGCGGCACCCGGTAGGTAAACTGATCACCAAGGGGCAGGGGCAATATGACATCGGCGTACAGATCGGTTGACATCGTGCTGCAAACTTCGCAAAATTTATCCGGTTTTGAATGGGGACGGAACAGGTCTTTATGCAGGAAGCCAAATTTGGGCACAAAAAAAGGACGCCGTTGCTGACATCCTTTCAGGGTGGAAAACCGGGCTCGAACCGGCGACCTTCGGAACCACAATCCGACGCTCTAACCAACTGAGCTATAACCACCATTTTGCTTGCGGGTGCAAATATAGTATTTTATTCGAAATCCCTGCAAGCATTTTTTCAAGTTTGCGCCTAATTTTTTGGACGAGAACTTAAAGCTTTTCTTTTTCAATTACTTCCCCGTTTGAGTTCAACAGCAGGGTAAATCGCGTTAGCTGATCATCGCGCACAATTAGTTCGTAGGTTGTTTCATCCGAACGTTGAATGGCAATGGCATTCATCAGTTCGCCATGCTGTTGTGCCGTTTCGCGTATGGGCCGCTGGACGGTGTCGAGCTGAAGGTTTACTTTCAGGCTTTGTAACACCCCGGCGGCATTGTATCGGGCAATGTGTTCCAGTTCGTCTTTGTAAAAAACGGCCTCATATTGGTCACCAATTTTGGCCCATTCTGTATTTAGCGGACTGTTAAACCGGCCGGAGAAGGCCTCTTTTATCGTAGTTGGCACCACGATGGCTTTATTGCCGCTCAGTATTTTATGAAAGAAATTTTTTATATCCATTGATTCCGTTTGTTGCTTAAATTGTTTTCAATATGGACGGTCAACTCCGAGATAGTAACAAAACCCGGCTATAAATCTTTTTCGAACAGGTTTTTGTACAGGTAAATTACGCGGGTCCTGGCCCGTTTGAGGCGCATCTTTACTGCATCTTCACTGATCCGGAGAGTTTGGGCAATTTTTTTGCCTGGTAAGTTGTCCTGGTATTTCATCAGCAGCAGGGCTTTTTCTTCGGGGTGGATCATTTCCAGTATTTTCATCAGGTTGTCGTAGCTCAAATCCTGCAAGTCAGCTTCTGATTCATCAATAATGTCAGGGATTTCGTGTTGGCTGTTCCAGTTTGGATAGTGAAGTTTCTTTTTCAGCCTCAAATAATCAATCGAATAGTTGTATGTGATCGCGTAAAGCCAGGACGAAAATGACGCATTTCCTTTAAAACCGGGCAGCTTCTCGTAAGCTTTTGATAAGATATCATTGGCAAAGTCCTCGGCTTGTCCCCGGTCTTTGATGAAACTGTGGCATTTGTCCATCACCTTGTGAAAGTACCGGTGGTAAAGTACTTCATACAGTCCGGTCTTTTTCTCCTGAACGATCAACCTGATGAGTTCTTCGTCAGGAATCTTTTTTTGCTCTTTTTTGTCCATCTCCGTTTAATGATCGCCTGAATCTTAGCAGAAAGTGAAATTTTTCTAAAAATATTTGTTGCCTGCGTTACTTCGTCCTGTTGCTCCGTCTAAATGAAGATTTCAACCACATTTGATCTTACTGAAACGAAAATAATCAATGGGATTGGAATAAATATAAAAAAACAAATTTTACTTGTTAACGATGAAAAAAAAGTTGATGCTTGTTGTGACAGCTTTAAGTATTGCTGTCTTGTTCAGTAGCTGCGGAAAAGCTCCGCAAGCCGAAATTGATGCAGCCAACGCTGCTATCGAAGCTGCGAAAGCAGTAGGTGCCGATGTGTATGTTGCTGAAGATTTTGCAGCTCTTCAGGATTCGATGAATGCTGTAAATGAAAATGTTGAAGCACAAAATGCAAAACTTTTCAAAAATTTCAGCAAAGTAACAGAGCAGTTGGTGGTGGTTAACCAAATGGCCGTTGAAACTCAGGCCAAGGCTGAAACCCGCAAAGCTGAAGTGAAGCTGGAAATTGAAGCCCTGCAAGCTGAAGTAAGTTCAATTCTGTTGGAAAACAACGATTTGGTTGCCAAAGCTCCGAAAGGGAAAGAAGGCGCAGCCGCTTTGGAAGCCATAAAAAGCGACATCAGCCTGATCGAAACTTCAGTTGGCGAAGTGGCTACTTTGGTTGCCAATGATAATCTGATTCCTGCGTTGGACAAAGTGAAGGCTGCCAAAGAAAAGGCAGTGGCCATCAATACCGAGTTGAACGAGGTAATTGCCAAGTACACAAAAAGCAGACGTTAATAGAATTCGAACATAAGCTATAACCAGAAAAGATTCCCCGGAGTTTGCCTCTCCGGGGATTTTTTGTCATGTGCGTAGGATATGGGTAAGAAACGAAGAAAGCAGTATTGGTGGATTCTGGGGGTGTTGATATTTCTGCTTGTTGCCGGCGGAGTGGCCATTTTGCTGGCGCCGGAACCTCCCCGGCACGAATTGAGGCTTGCCCGTGAAGCGCTGAACACTGCCCAAAAGGCCCAAGCCGAAGTGTATGCCCCTTCGGATTATAACGAAGCCCGCCAACTATACGATTCGGCCATGGTAAACTGGTCCCGGCAAAACGAACGGTTTTTCTTAAACCGCGATTTTAGCCAGGTGCAACAATTCGCCTTGCTTTCTTCTGAAAAAGCAACTGAAGCGGCAGCGCATTCTGTACACCAGGTGAAAAACACCAACAGCCAGGTGAAAAATAGCATTGCTGAACTAGGGAAACAGGTGTTGCACTATGAACGGGTTTACAAAAAATTGCCACTCTCCCGGAGTGTGATCAATGAACACAACAAGGGAAAGTTGAAATTGGCGGAAGCCAAAATCGCTGTTGAAAGTGGCCGCTACAAAGAAGCAAAAGCGCATTGCCAACAGGCTGAAAAGCTGATAAAAAGCTCGAATGAACGGGCCGAATCGCTACTGAAAGCCTGGTTTGCCCATTATCCTCAGTGGAAGAAAGACGGCGCTGAGGCCATTCGTTTGTCAAAAGGGGGGCAAAAAGTCATTTTGGTGGATAAGCTGGCCCATCAGTGTGTGGTTTATCAAAACGGCAAAGCGATCCGGCAATTTGAAGCCGAACTTGGCATCAACTGGATGGGCGATAAACTGCGAAAAGGCGATAAGGCTACACCCGAAGGCATTTACCGGGTAACCCAAAAGAAAGAGGGCGCCCGCACCAAATTTCACCGGGCCTTATTGTTAAACTTTCCGAACGATGACGATAAGCGACGTTTTGCTGCCGGGAAAAAGGACGGGAGCCTTCCGGCCGGTGCGGCTATCGGCGGATTAATCGAGATTCATGGTCACGGCGGAAAAGGGGTGGATTGGACCGATGGCTGCATTGCCTTGACCAATGAGAATATGGATGCCTTGTTCCGGTTGGTGGCGGTGGGGACGCCGGTTATTATTGTAGGTTCACTTAAACCTTTACGCGAGATTTACTGAAATTAACAGAAGGATGATGGAAGAAGAAAATGGCTCATTAAAAAAGGATCCGGGATTGCCTGCTACAAAGACGAGAAAAGGGAGTATAGCTTTTGGGTTGATCCTTGCGGGATCGGTGTTTCTATTTGTGTGGTGGATGTTGGTGGCAGTTCCGTGGGTAAAAAATAGCTCCCTTATTTTTAAAAAGGAGCACAAAACCGAACAACCTGCCGAACAGGAGACTGCCGGCATAAAAGAGTTAAAGGAGGATATTGGTCGCCTGCAAAAAAAGATTGATCGCATGACCCCTGGAGGCGTTTACCTGATCGTTAACACCTCGGACAATACCTTCTTTTTGTACAAGGATAAAAAATTAATTCGCAATGGGCTCTGTTCAACCGGAAGCTATGTCAAGCTCGAACTGAACGACGAAAAAAACTGGGTATTCGAAACGCCCAAAGGCGTGTTCACCATAAAAGGAAAAATAACCTCGCCGGTGTGGCGAAAGCCCGATTGGGCCTTTGTGGAAGAAGGGCTGCCTGTCCCTTCGGCCAACGATCCCTCGCGGTACGAGTATGGCGTGCTGGGAGATTATGCGCTCAGTCTCGGCAGCGGGTACCTGATCCACGGAACGCTGTATAAACGTTTTCTCGGGCAGCCGGTTACGCATGGTTGCATTCGGATGAATGACGAAGATTTGGAAGCTGTTTACCAAACCTTGCCCATTGGGGCAAAAGTATTTATTTATTGATATGGATTTACAGGAATATACCCGGAGGAAACCGGTTCCTTTCCGAAATTATGTGTTGGTTCTGATCCTGTTCGGTTTTATCGTGATTGCGCTTCAGTATGCCGTTTTGTCGGTGTTGGCTGTTCGTCAGAAGATGGAAGCGATCAACGAGCAGGTGGATGTCAAATTATCGGCTGTCAATACGCAGCCGGTCGATTCGGCCTGGTTTGAATTGTATAAAGAAAAAGCCTGGCTGGAAACCCGCGTTCAAATTGCCCGGACCGATTCGATCAGTTTGTCGGTCAATCTGAAAGACAGTGTCTTACAGCTGGAGTTGAAGGGGGTGGTGTTGAAATCCGTCAAGATCATTGATTTTTCCGCCGAAGCGTTTTTTTATCAGCTAAATCCGGGAGCCTATCATCATTTATTTGGCACACAGACCCAAGGGGGCAGTAATTATTCAACGATCGTAAAGGCACCGATCACCATCAAGAAAGCGCCAAAAGATACCAGCGAGGTGCGCACTGAGGTGGTTGCCATAATCGATTCGGCAAAAGTGGAAGCCGTACATTGGATGCTGACCCTGGATAATGGTGTTCTTTTTAAAATTGAGGGGACCGACCAATATCTGAAAAGCGACTGGTGGGTTGGACGGAAATTTTGGTTTTGGCAGGACTTACATAAGATAAAGCAAGACCTTCGGCAAACGGTTCAGTTTAAGGTTCCTGAATATCAGCCGGAAATCCGGGTCCATATCTCGGAGGCCGAGGCCAGGGCTATTTACAGGGCCTTGCCGGTGCACCCGCTGATTTGTATCCGGTTCTGAATGCAGCAAGGCCGGAATCCAAACTGGATCTTCCGGCCTCGCTGTTTTTGCACGTTGTATGTATTTTAATTTCAGTTTACAACGATTTCATCGAGTTGATGAAATTCTTTTTGGCTTTGGCTGATTTTATATAGGCGCCTGGCCCGGAAATACATCCGCCCTCGCAGGCCATCACTTCGTAGAACTGGGAATTTGCTTTTCCTTTTTCCATCATTTTTAAGGTTCTGATGGAGGCCCGGTCGATACCGTCAATTTGCTCGTAGCTGAAATTTTCGATTTTCTTTTCAGCCAGTACAGCCCCCAATACGCCGCCGCTTTGAGCAAACCCGCGCGATTCTTTTGTATAGCTGTCCACCGCGATGCCCTCCATCTTTTCCGGTTCAATTTGCATTCCGAGCAGGATGGCATCCAGCTCCTCGAAACTCAGCACAAAATCAACCGAACCCAAATCGCGGGCTTCTTTTCGTTTGGCAACGCAGGGGCCAATAAATACCAGTTTGGCATCCGGGTATTTTTCGCGCAGTTCTTCGGCGGTGTAGGCCATGGGCGACGGGGTGTGCGAAACATGGGGCAATAGGCCGGGCACATGTTTGCGGACTGTTTCCACATACGACGGGCAGCAGGATGTGGTCATGAACGATTCGCCCTGTTCCAGTTTTTCTTTTAACTCTTCGGCTTCGTGGCGGGCTGTTTTCTCGGCGCCGCGGGCCACTTCAACCACTTCGCTGAACCCAATTTGTTGAATGGCGGCAAACACTTCTCCGGGTGTTTCGGCATATTGCGCCAGAATGGACGGGGCAACCATGGCAATTACCTGCTTTTTATTTTCGATGGCACGCAATACATCAATGATGGATGACAGCTCAAAGATGGCCCCAAACGGGCAGGCGGTGATGCACTTTCCGCAGTAAACACATTTGTCGGGATCAATTTCTTCCAACCCGCGCTCATTCTTTTTAATGGCTCCAACCGGGCAGGCCTCCTCGCAAGGAATGGGCATGTAAATGATGGCGTGGTACGGACAGGCTTTTTGGCACAGCCCGCAGTTGATACATTGGTCGGCCTTAATTTCGGTTTGGCCGCTGGGGGTAAAGCGAATGGCGTTTTTCGGACAGTTCATGACACACGGACTGGCCACGCAGCCGCGGCACAGGTTGGTTACCACGTAGTTTGCCTGCACGCATCCGGTACAGGCTTCATCAACCACCGTCAGGATGGTGTCCGACTGCTTTTCGCGCGTTAGTGCTTCGTGTGCATATTTTTCCAGTGAGTACAGGTCAATGTCGTCTTGCGGAACTTCAAAGCCCAGCAAGGGCAGCATTTTGTATCGGGTAATTGCCCTTTCTTTGTAAATACAGCAACGGCCACGAGGGGTTCGGTCTTTCGGGTAGAGTTCTACCGGGAGCGCATTGATTTTTGATTCGAGTTCGCCTGCCTGAAACATTTTTACCAGCCGGGCCATCAGCTCGTGCCGGATAATCATCACGTTGTTTAAATAAGCCATAAGTGCCCTTAAGTTTTTCGGGCGCAAAGGTAAAAATATTTCATGCTGTAAAACATGAAGAGTGGGTTTTTATACCTGTTTTTCTGGAAATTAAGATTGAAATCAAATAACATCCCCTGCAATCGATTGCATTTTGTTTGCCTGAATATAAGAAGATGCTTTTAGCTTTAACCGTTACGGTGTTTCTTCAGATAAAGACATTAGGAGAGGTGAAAAAATAGTGGCGAAAATTTCAATCTCAAACCGGTTACTATGCGTAAAAGAAACGTCTAAACATTAAAATACCGGCACGATATGGGCAAAACTGAAAAATCGCAGAAACAGGGAAATCTGATTGCTTTTGCAGTGGGTTTACTGTTGCTGCTTTTATTGATACTGATTTATCTTTCATAATCAGTCATGTTAAAGAAACGGGGTTTATGTATTGAACTGTTGAAAGCAGCCTGACGGCAAAGACCGGAAAACCAACCACGGAATTTCCGGTTTTTCTTTTGTAGCTTGGCCGAAAATGGTGCTCCTACGATAGTTCCAAAGCGATCAATCCGGAAAAGTCGATTTCAGCGCGTCCGAGTTTGACCAGGCCTTTTTCTTCCATTTTTTTCAACAGGCGTGAAATCACTTCGCGCGAGCTATTCAGTTGGTAGGCAATGTCCTGGTGGGTGCCTGAAAATGTTTTTTCGCCGGTTGCCTTAAAACGTGACCGGAGAAACAGTTCCAACCGCTGATCCAGGTCCATAAAGGCAATAGCATCAATGGTTTCGAGCAGCTCGTCGAAGCGTTTGCGGTAGGCATACATCATGTAGGTTTTCCAGGATGGGTAGTGCAGCATCCACTTGTCCAGGCATTCGACCGGGATGCGCAGAAGCACACTTTTTTCATCGGCCAGGGCCGAAATGTTGCTTTGTTGCTGCCCCATGCAACAAGTGAGTGCCATGCTGCACACATCTCCCGGTTTCAGGAAATAAAGCAGTAACTCGTTGCCTTCGTCGTCATGGCGGATAACCCGCAGGCTGCCTTCCAACACCACCGGGAACGATTTTATGTACTGGCCTTCACGCATGATTTCATCGTCTTTGCCGATTTCCTGTACCTGGCCATATTGCTCAATTTCACCCCGTAGTTCGTCTTCGAAAAACGGAAATCGCTGGGATAATAAGTGGTTGATCTGCTCCATAATATGACTGCAAAAATAGCAAGTATTATGAAAGAAATGCCGTTTTTGGAAAGATTCAGAAAAACTTAACCTGAACTGATCCCTTCTGTTTTTATATGGTTGGCAAACAGGGGGATAAGTTCAGGGTAGAATTAACCGAAGATTTTATGCTGGTGGTTAATAGTTTGTAGCCTCCAGTTCAAAGTAAGCTTGTTCGTGTTCGCAAGCCGGGCATTTTTTAGGTGGTTTGGCCGACTCGTGCAGGAACCCGCACACGCGGCATTTCCAGGTTACTTTTCCTTCGCGCTCAAAAACCTTTCCTTCTTCCAGGTTTTGATAAAGTTTGCGGTAACGGGCCTCGTGGTGTTGCTCAATTTTAGCGATGGTTTTAAAAACCACGGCAATTTGCTTAAACCCTTCTTCTTCGGCCACGCGGGCAAATTCCGGGTATAATTCGGTCCATTCTTCGTTCTCACCATCTGCCGCGGCTTGCAGGTTTCCCAGCGTGGAGCCTACCATGCCTGCCGGGTAGCTGGCCGTAATTTCAACCATGCCGCCTTCCAGAAAATTGAAAAAACGTTTGGCATGAGCTTTTTCGTTCAGCGCTGTTTCTTCAAAAAGGGCAGCTATTTGTTCCAGGCCTTCTTTGCGGGCCTGTTTGGCAAAAAATTCGTAACGGTTTTTGGCTTGCGATTCGCCTGCGAAGGCTTTCAGCAAGTTTTTCTCGGTTTGTGATCCTGCTATTGAATACATATCGGAGCATTTTTTAAGTTGTTTTTTATTGTTTGCTGGTTGAAGATAACGAAACCGGGGGTAAAAACGGGAAGCGGTCATAAATTTAGAATCATTCAAAACATTAGGCGAGATTGTCTTTTTCTTAAATTTTTGCTATCTGCGGATGACAAGTGCAGTGACTTTCGTGAAAAAATTACGACCTTTGTGTCTTTTAAAGAAGAAAGCATGACGATTGAAACGGTACAGGCCGAAATAAATGAAGAGTTTTCGGCATTTGAAGACTGGATGGATAAGTACAGCTATCTGATTGAATTGGGCAACGACCTGAAGGAACTGGACCCGAAACTGAAAAATGATCAGCACCTGATTAAAGGGTGCCAATCGCGCGTGTGGTTGGTCCCCGAATTTAAGGATGGAAAGATT
This sequence comes from Mangrovibacterium sp., assembly GCA_050178015.1. Classification (GTDB taxonomy): domain Bacteria; phylum Bacteroidota; class Bacteroidia; order Bacteroidales; family Prolixibacteraceae; genus Gaoshiqia. The sequence continues at coordinate 82,410 of JBFXGM010000018.1, read as the reverse complement.
TATTTTCAAGGTGAGAGCGACGCGGTTATTGTAAAAGGGTTGGTAGCTTTGTTGTTGCGGGTGGTTTCGGGCCATACCCCGCAGGAAATTATGGAATGCGACCTGCATTTCGTGGATGATATCGGCTTGAAACAACATTTGTCGCCTACCCGCTCAAACGGGCTGGTGGCGATGATCAAACAAATTAAACTTTACGCTGTTGCATACAACAGAATTGCAGGATAAGGAGGAATTGAGATGGACAACAGGATAGACCTGATTATTGAAAAACTGAAAGATGTGTATGACCCGGAAATTCCGGTAAATATTTATGATTTGGGCCTTATTTATAATGTGGATGTGGACGAAAGCAACAAGGCCAGCATCATCATGACCCTTACTGCCCCGGGCTGCCCGGTGGCCGATATGCTGGTGGAGGATGCCCGGCAGGCTGCCCTCTCGGTTGAAGGGGTTGACGATGCCCTGGTGGAGCTTACCTTTGAACCGCCCTGGGACAAATCGATGATGAGCGAAGAAGCCCGCCTGGAGCTTGGTTTCTTTTAGAACATCCGTTTTTCTTGAGGAAATGAATTTTTTTTGAAAATACGAAAGCCTGATCATCGCGGTCAGGCTTTCGTGGTTTGTATCGTCTGGGAGTATTATCTGAATTATATAAGGACTTGGGTGTCAAACCACCTCAATCCCTTGTACTTTCAGGAGTTGAAGGCCGAGGTCTTTTAGCTTGTATTTCTGGATTTTGCCGCTGGCGGTCATGGGGAAGCCATCGACAAAGAAAACATATTTCGGGATTTTGTAACGGGCAATCTGTCCCCGGCAAAATTCCTGGACTTCTTCTTCCATGAGGTTTTGTCCTTTTTTCAGTTTAATAAAGGCGCCCACCTGTTCGCCGTATTTGGGGCTGGGGATGCCGGCCACTTCCACGGCTTCAATCTGGGGCATTTGGAACAGGTAGTTTTCAATCTCGCGCGGGTAAATGTTTTCGCCCCCGCGGATGATCATGTCCTTGATGCGGCCGGTGATGCGGTAAAAGCCGTCTTCGTTGCGAACGCCCAGATCGCCCGAGTGCAGCCAGCCATCGGCGTCGATGGCTTTACGAGTGGCTTCTTCGTTTTTGTAATAGCCCTTCATCACGTTGTAGCCGCGGCAGCACACTTCGCCCTGCACATTGTCGGGACATTCTTCGCCGGTTTCCGGGTCAAAAATTTTCACTTCCACGTTGGGGTATTCAAAACCAACCGTTGTAGCGCGTACCTCGGGCGGGTTGTGCGTACGGGTGGCAGTCATGCCGGGCGAAGTCTCGGTAAGGCCATACACGCTGATAATGTCTTTGCAGTGCATTTTGGTCATCACCTGCTTCATGGTTTCGATGGGGCAAAGCGCCCCCGCCATAATGCCTGTCCGTAGGCTCGATAGGTCGAACATATCAAACATCGGGTGGTTCAGTTCGGCTATAAACATGGTGGGCACGCCGTAGAGGGCCGTACATTTTTCTTTTTCGATGGAGGCCAGCACCATCAGTGGGTCGAAATCTTCGGTGATAACCATGGTTGCACCATGTGTGATGATGGCGCAAAGCGCCAGCACACAGCCAAAACAGTGGAAAAAGGGGACACACACCAGCAGGCGATCGGCAGCGGTGTAACGTAAACATTCGCCGGTAGCAAAACCGTTGTTCAGGATGTTGTGGTGCGAGAGCATCACCCCTTTGGGGAATCCGGTGGTCCCCGAGGTATATTGCATGTTTACCACGTCGTGGGTGTTTACGTTGCTTTTTGCTTCTTCCAGCTCCAGGTCGTCGAGGTGCGAACCCAGCAAGATCAGCTCGGCTGTGTTGTACATCCCCCGGTGCTTCTCCTGGCCGATGAACACCACATTTTTCAGTTCCGGAAACTTGGCCGATCGCAGATTTCCGCGGGGCTGGCTTTTCAGCTCTGGCACCAGTTCGAAAACCATGTTTACATAGTCGCTGTCGCGGAAGTTGCCAATGAGACACAAGGTTTGGAGATCGGCATTGTGTACCAGATACTCCAGTTCGGCAAGCTTGTAGTTTGTATTGATAGTTACCAGAATTGCCCCGATTTTGGCCGTGGCAAACATAAAGGTAAGCCAATCGGGTACATTGTTGGCCCAGATGCCTACTTTGTCGCCTTCGCCGACACCAATGTACATAAGTCCTTTGGCCAGTTTATCCACCCGTTCGTTAAACTGGCTGTACGTGAAGCGCAGGTTACGATCGGGATAAACCATAAATTCCTGATCGGGCGTTTCGAAGGCATATTTCTCAAGAATACTTCCGAGGGTATGGTCGATTAACTGCATGATTTTCTCTTTGTCAGGTTAGAAGGGCGCATAAACGACAGCCAAAATTTTTGCCGGTTGCTTATTGGCCGCATGTACGTTATGCGATACGATGGAATCCAGGTAGATGCTGTCTCCGGGGTTCAGCAAATAAACATCTTTCCCGTAGTTGATTTCGATTTGTCCTTCCAGTACATAAATAAATTCTTCGCCTTCATGCGATGAAAGCATATAATCGGATTGCTCAGAGGGTTCAATTTCAACGATGAATGGTTCCATGTGGCGGCCAGCCTTGTCAAAGGCCAGTGAGAAGAAGTTCAGGTGTTCGCGGGCTTCACTTCCCTGTGAGGTGAAGCGGACACCTTTTTCCTGACCGCCTGAACGAACAATGGCCGGCCCGAGTTGGTCGCTGTCATCCAAAAAAGTACCCAGCCGGACGCCTAACGCGCGGGCAATTTTGATGAGAGGGGCCAGTGAGGGCACAACTTTTTCATCTTCAATTTTTTTGATCAGCGTAACATCCAGGTTGGTCCGTTCTGCCAATTCTTCAGGGCTTACCTGTTTGGATGTCCGTATTTGCTTGATTTTTGATCCAAGGTTTTTTTCAACAGCCATGTCGGTTTTCTTATGGTGAACGACAAATTTAATTTTATTTTGAGAGACACCAAATGTGTGCCCGGGGCTTTCGGAGCGAAACATTTGAAAAAAATCGTTTTTGATTTGATAAAAAACGAATGCAGACACTACGCGCCATTAAGGGTTATGTTTTAAGATTGAGTCAAAAATTGCTATGAAAAATAAAGTAGATCAGTCATGATAAACGAAAAAAGCAGCTCTTTCCGAGCTGCTTTTCAATTTATGAGGCTTTGTGTTAGATCCAGTTCATCAACTTAAAATCTTGCCGGTGGGGCAGGTTCTCGTTTTTGGGAAATAAGCGCAATCCATAGCTGTAGGCGCCCGGATCCATCAAGTGAAGGTTCAGTTGGTAAGTACACAGGGGGCCGTCTTGCTGATCGACGTTAAACTCAAGTGACTTGACCAACATGGGTTCGCCGGTGGAATTGGTTTCGGTAATTACCATTTCCAGTCCAACTTCTTCTGGCGACAATTCTTTTAAATCGAGCACTACCTTGGCCGGATATTCTTCTCCGATACGCAGTACATTGGTAAGGCCATCGGTAATTTGAATTTCTTTTACTTCGATGGCGTCCCAAGCTTGGGATATTTTGGTTTTCCAGATGGTCATTTCACGTGCCAGGGCAAAATTATCGGCAACTAACCGGGCTGTGCGTTCGGCCTGAGGGTAATAGAACCGTTCCTGATAATCTCTGATCATGCGGCTGGTAGTGAAGTTTGGCGCTACCTGGGCAATCGTGTTTTTTACGTAGGAAACCCATTTTTCGGAGATACCTTTTTCGTTCCGATCATAATAGGCCGGAATGATTTCATCTTCGAAGATATTGTAAATGGTTTCAGCATCCAGTTCGTCCTGGAAGTCTTGTACGTCGTAAGTGCGTTCGAGTGGAAGCGCCCAGCCGGCATTTTCCTTGTAGCCCTCTACCCACCAGCCATCCAGTACCGAGAAGTGAATGGTTCCGTTCATCACACCTTTTTCGCCGCTGGTGCCTGAGGCTTCCAAAGGACGGGTTGGCGTGTTCAGCCAAATATCAACACCTTGTAGCAGCATTTTTGCCAGGTTCATGTCGTAATTCTGGACAAACAAGATTTTTCCGAGGAATTCAGGACGTTTGGAAATTTCGACAATGTATTTGATCAAATCCTGACCAGCTTTATCGGCCGGGTGTGCTTTCCCTGCAAAAATAAACTGTACAGGTTTTTCCGGATTGTTTACGATACGCGAAAGGCGATCCAAGTTGCGGAACAGCAGGTGTGCCCTTTTGTAAGTGGCAAAACGCCGCGCAAAACCAATGGTCAGTGCATTGGGGTTGAGTTTGTTCGTTACCTCCGAAATCAGTTTCGGGTTTTCGTGCCGTTTAATCCAGCTATCGGCAAACCGATGCTTGATGTAGTCGATCAGTTTTAATTTGAGCTGTTTTTTCAGGTTCCAGATTTCTTCGTCGGGCACTTTGTAAATTTTGTCCCAGAGGTCAAAATCCAGTTCATTGTCCACAAAATCTTTCCCAAAATATTTCAGGTGAAGTTCTTTCCATTCCTTGGCTGCCCAGGTAGGATAGTGTACCCCGTTGGTCACGTAACCAATATTCAATTCTTCAGGAAGAAATCCTTCATATAAGTGCTTTAAGATATCTTTCGAAACTTCTCCGTGGAGCATGCTTACTCCGTTTGTTCCCTGCGAAAGATTGGCGGCCAGGTAGCTCATGTTGAAGTGATCTTCGCCTGGGTTGGTTTTCCCCAGCATCACAAACTCATCCCAGCCAATGTTTAGCCACCCGGTAAAATGTTCCATATAGGCGCGGAGCATATCCTGATGGAATGAGTCGTGGCCCGCAGGGACTGGGGTGTGTGTAGTGAATAGCGTGGAAGCCCGGACAACTTCCTTCGCCTCGGCATAGGAAAGTTGCTTGTCGGTCATGAAATCTTTAATGCGCTCCAGGCCGATCATTGCGGCATGGCCTTCGTTGCAATGGTAAATGTCGGACTGGTAGCCCAGCTTTTTCAGGGCGCGGATACCCCCCAGGCCAAGCAGCATTTCCTGTTTCAAGCGGTTTTCGTTGTCACCGCCATACAGGTGATGGGTGACAAATCGATCTTCATCGCGGTTGGCTTCATAATCGGCATCCAGCAGATACAGACTTACACTTCCAACTTTGGCTTCCCACACACGGGCGGTGAGGGTGCGCCCCGGGTAGTCCACTTCCACTTCCACCCAATTGCCGTCCTTGTCGAATGCGGGTTGCACCATGATTTTTGAGAACTCTTCGGCTTCATAGTTGGCCATCTGATCACCTTGGATCGAAATAGTCTGCTTGAAATAGCCATAGCGGTATAATAAGCCAACGGCAATCAGGTTAACTTTTGAATCGCTGGCCTCTTTCAGGTAATCGCCCGCCAGGATGCCCAAGCCACCTGAAAATATCTTCAGGCTGTCGTGTAATCCGTATTCCATGCTGAAATAGGCGATTTGTGGGGCAGGGAGTGTGGAACGATCTTTCAGGTATTTTTTTAGCAGTCCGGTGACTGTATCCAGCCTAGCCATGAATGATTTATCTTCCTCCAGTTCTAGAAAGCGCTGGTAGCTAACTTTTTCGAGCAGTACGACCGGATTATGGGCACATTCTTCCCAAATTTCCTCATCAATGCTTTGAAAAAGTTCCCTGGCTTCAGTATTCCAAACCCACCATAGGTTTTTGCTCAACTCTTTCAGAGGAGCCAGTTTTTCGGGTATGTTTGATTCGACAAACAGTTTCTTCCAATTCGGTAATTCCACAACAAATTGTTTTTAGTTATCCAATACCATATTTTTCTAATTCTTGCACCGCCGCCAAGTAGTCCGCGTCCGGAATGATGTGCAAGGTCCTGTTTCTAAAACAGATGTAAATCAAGTAAAAAAATCGACATAAACTTGATGGCAGCAGTTGAAATTAAGATAAACTTAGGCTTAACTTAATCTTTCCTTGCAGGTTTAGTTGCGGTTTTAGTCCGTTTAGTGGATGTGGTTTTTTTCGTTTGCAGGTTTTTTATTTCCAATTGATATTTACGTAGTTTTTCTTCTTTCTCTTCCAGTAATTTGGTGAGGGCGGCAATATCTTTGTCAGCTTTGCTTTCAGGAACAAAGTTATTGAGCCGAAGTTCAAAGTCGCTGAGCACGTTCATGTAATTGATGAAGGCTTCATAGGGACTTTCATACGGGTTTACATGATTATGGATTGCTCCGTCGGAGAAGAATTTGGTGCTCATGTAATAGAAATGGTCGCTTATCTGAAGGTAGTTCCAGTCTTTGTTCAGTTCTTCGTCAGTTACGCGGTTCATTCGTGAATGCAAATCGTACAGCTTGTTGAAGGCTTCCTGCTGCATTTCATTTCCCAGCCAGGCAGTCAGGTCTCGTTCTTCATCGGCCCAGGAGATGGGGTGAGGAACGCTGACCATCGAAATGGGCTGAAATTGCTCTGCTATTTCGGAGGGGGTGGCAAATTTCAAATCAGGTTGTTTAAATACGGCAGCCGGAAATTCCTCCAGAAATTTGAAAATACCGGTTGATTCCCGTTGACGTTCACCAAAGGTTTCATAATCCATAAAAAGGTTGATGATTTCATCCTTTGGGTTGGCATTCATCCAGTTGATGAATTTTGCAGGGGTCAATGGATATTCGTTCCAGGCTTGGTTGGAAAAGCGGAACGAAAGGTCGTCGCTTAACCTGAAGTTGCGCATCAATACTTTTAATCTTGGATTTATGGCATTGCAGTACAGGTAGTTGGGCGATTTCCAGCCGAGGATGTGTTTCGGCCCTTCGGTTAGCATCGCCTTAAAGCCCATATCAGTAACCATGGCGCCGATTTCGTCAGAATAGACCATCTCGGTATTGCGGAATACTGTAGGACGTTGTCCAAAATACGTTTCAATCAGGTCGTCGTGTTTTTTTACCTGCGCGGCAAATAGTTCTTTGCATTTCAGCGACACCAACGAGTGAGAATAGGTTTCGGACAGGAACTCTACCTGCCCGGTGGCGGCCAGATCCTGAAACGAATCGAGGACTTCGGGGGCATAAAGTTCGAACTGATCCAAGGCTGTTCCGGTTATGGAAAAGCTCACTTTAAATTTACCCTTATGTTTCTTTATCAATTCAAGTAAAAGGTTATTGGCAGGCAAATAGCAATGATCAGCCACTTTGCGCAGGGTGGTTTCGTTTGAAAAGTCGTCGTAGTAGTAATGGTCGTTACCAATATCAAAGAAACGGTATCTGCGGAATCGGAAAGGTTGATGTACCTGGAAATTAAAACAAATGGCTCTCATATCGTTTGTGTTTTTTCTGGTTAAATCATAGCTTTTTCATAAACTTCGCGGACATTTTTGGCCGAGTTTTTCCATTTCAGGTTATCGACCTCTTCTTTGCCGTATTTCATAAACATGTTCCACATCGAAGGGTAATTCAGCAGGCCATAAATGGCATCAGCCATGGCGTGGGTGTCCCAATAGTCTATTTTTACTGCATATTTCAGAATTTCGGACACCCCGGATTGGTTGGAGATAATGACAGGCACATTGGTCTGCATGGCTTCCAGCGGCACAATGCCGAATGGTTCTGACACTGAGGGCATGACAAAGACGTCGCTCATGCGGAACATGTCGAACACATCATCACCCTTCAGGAATCCGGTAAAATGAAAGCGGTCGGTAATTTTCAGTGCTGCGGCACGTTTTACCATGGCATTCATCATGTCGCCACTGCCGGCCATAACAAAACGAACGTTGTTCATTTTTTTGAGCACCAGGTTGGCTGCCTCGATAAAATATTCCGGGCCTTTTTGCATGGTAATGCGCCCCAGAAAAGTCACAATCTTTTCGTTTACACCTTTTTTTAGCCTGATTTTTTCTTCCTGGCTGAGCGGTTCAACCGCGTTGTAAACGGTGGTGACCTTTTCCGGGTCAATTCCGTATCGTTCAATGACAATTTTGCGGGTCAGGTTGCTCACGGTAATAATTTGGTCAGCAGCATCCATTCCCCGTTTTTCGATTTCGTAAACCTGCGGGTTGACACTTCCGCCACTTCGATCGAAATCGGTAGCATGAACGTGGATGACCAGGGGTTTGCCGGAAATTTCTTTAGCGGCAATACCGGCTGGATAAGCTAGCCAATCGTGGGCGTGGATAATGTCGAAATCATTGTCGCGGGCAATCACTTCGGCTACCAGCGAATATTTATAGATTTCGTGCAACAAATTCTGGTCATATTTTCCCGAGAATTCCAATTTCCCTTCTTCGTCTGTTTCGATGAACCGGGTCTTTTCTGAGTATTTTTTACTGCTTAACTTCCAGAATTCCTCCGGGTCAACATAGGGAATCATGCCCGATTCCACTTCATAGTATTCAATCTTTTTCTGCAAATCGGCAAACTGAACAGTTTTTCTGGTTATCGGGACATCATTTGCCCCGATCAGCTGCATGCTTGATTGATCTTCGTCCCCGTAGGCTTTGGGGACCACAAAAATAACTTCAACATCGTTAAACTCTGCCAATCCTTTCGTTAATCCGTAGCAGGCTGTCCCCAGCCCGCCGGATATGTGAGGAGGAAATTCCCAACCAAACATCAAAACTTTCATATACCGCGCTTTTATTAGTGTTTATGCTTCAAAGTTGATCAGTAATTTAAATGCCCTGATCACAGCAGCTACGCTCCATGCTTGCGAGATGGCTCCCTTGGCGTTGTGTGGCGGATTTCCGTTGTACATTTCGGCGATGGTGCCAATACAATGTTCCGTCATATCGCGTTCAAAACCCTCAACAATCTGGCGGAGGTGGGGCAATCCACCTCGTTTATGTATTTTCAGGTAACCTTCAACGTAAAACTGGATCAGCCAAGGCCATACGGATCCCTGATGGACGGCTTTTTCACGGGCAGCCACACTTCCTTCGCAGAGCCCTTCGTAATGTGGATTGTCGGGAGTAAGCGAACGTAACCCACGAGGGGTGAGCAGCTGTTTTTTTGCCACGCTCAGGATGGATTTTTGCTTTTCCCGATCGAGAGGGGTATATTCCAGGGCAGCTGCGATTACCATATTGGGGCGAACGGTCAGGTCGCGCTGACCGTCTTTCACACAATCGGCCAGGTAGCCACGTTCTTCGCACCAAAAGGTTTGAATGAAAGATCTGGCAATTACCGAGGGCCATCTGTCCCATTCGGATATAAATGTGTTGTCGTGCTGGAAATGTGCCAGTTCCAGGGCAAAACAAACGGCATTGTACCAAAGGGCGTTCACTTCAACAGGCATACCATCACGTTTGACCACAGGCTTACCATCGACATACGAATCCATCCAGGTAAGGGCCACATTTTCGGCATCCGAACGGATTAATCCGTTTTCCAGCATTTTTATATTATAGGCAGTGCCGTTTTTGTAGGCCGCCAATATCTGTTTCATTGCCGGGCTGTATTTCTCCCAGATATGCTTACAGGCGTTCTTTTCACATGCCAATTGCTGCAGCGCCCAAAAAAACCACAAGGGGGCATCCATCGAATCGTACCCACCTCCCTGGGTATTCCCCATTTTTGGGAAAAGGCCATCTTTTAACCGGGAAAGTTGGGTATCCAAAACATCCTCAAATGTTTGCGTATCGTCCAGAGCCAGTGTTAGGCCCGGCAGTGCGACGAAGGTTTGCCGGGTGTTTCCGTTGTACCAGGGAAATCCGGCGATGATGTCGGTTTGCTTTTCGTGGCGCATAATAAACTGCTGGGCCGAGTTGGCCAAACAATTCAGGAACGAGCTACGTGGGGTCCGCTTATTCTGTTCCCTGGTAAATTTGGGCTTCAATGACGCGGTTTTTACTTCAAAGGTTGAAGCCGAAAAAACAATGCTTTCCCCTTTCTTTATGGCAACCTCAAAATAACCGGGCACAAACAGATCTTCCCGGTAGTCATAGCCACGTTCTTGTTCTTTTGAGTATTCTATGTTTTTGTACCAGTCCGGTGCCGGAATAAATTCAGCTTCCTTGGAAAATTGCATGTGCAGGACCGGATATCCTTCATACAGTTGCATTTTTATTCCATTGGGAACCGGGGTGAATTTCGTGTTGGCGTACATGTTGGCCTTGCTTAGCTCGTGTACACTGCGGAACGCCAAAAATGGTTTGAATCGCAAGGTGGTTGGCGAATGGGCATCTTCCAGCGTGTAGCGTACAAGTGCCTGCTCTTCGTTCTCCACCAGCAATCTCTCCTTGGTCAGGATGACACCTCCTACTCGCCAAGTAGTTTTAGGGACCGTTTCCATTTCGTAATCGCGGATGTATTTATGCCCCTTTGGTTCATAGTGGTCCCCTTCGTATTGATGGATGCCAAGGTTGAATTCGGCGCCATGCTGAATGACGGTTTCATCCAGTGAGGAAACCAGCACGTGTTTGCCTCCGCCCAGCTGGGGGACAGGGCAAACAAGCAGCCCGTGATACTTACGGGTATTACAGCCCGCAAGGGTGGTACTCATATAAGAACCAGCCCTGTTCGACCGGAGGACCTCGCGTGAGAGGGAATACTCCAGGTTAACCAAACTACTTTTGTCAAATTTTAAATAGCTCATACCGTTCAGACTTTAGGCCTAAAATCAACTTCGGGAAGAAAAGCTTAGGATTGGTTTAGATGATATTTGTCAGCAAAAATAATGAAACTATATTCATTTTGTTTGGCTGTACTTATTGGCTTCCTTGCAGTTCCTCTTCGAAGTGTCTTTTTTCATTTTCAAAGTTAAGATAAGGGAAATTAATTGTTAATTTCCCGATTTCCTTTAGGTTATATAACAGAAACTTTATGTGTTCATCCGAGTTAGGATGGAATACTTTATGCTCGGATGCTCTGACTATTTTCATAATATTCTTAGCCAGTTTTAAGCTGGGTTCGTCGATCATTAGCTGGCTGAACCTGTCCCAAATATGATCAATGGCTACCGGGCTGATGTGTAGTAAATCCGGGGTATAGAAGCGGTAGTCGCGCAATTCGTCCATCACAATTTCGTAAGAAGGGAAATAGGCACATCGATCCGTTCCAAATCCAGAAATCAATCGGTCAATCGCCAACAAAAGGGTTGCTTTACTTAGTTGATTTCCTGTTGCCCCATCTTTCCAGTGACGAATGGGGCTGACTGAAAACAGAATTCTTAAATGACTGTTAAATTTCCAGAGTTCTGAAAGTAAATCCCTGAATTCGTCAACAATTTCACCCGGAGAGAGGCGAAATCGTTTAAAATTGTCAGCCGGAAACTTGTGACAGTTCGAAACCACCTCGCCTGTTGCTTTCAACTCGTACACCCAGGCGGTGCCAAAGGTGATAATCAGATAGCGGGCTTCTTTCAGAAATTGATGGGATGTTTGTAGTTGTTGGTTGATTTTTTCCAGTGTTTCGGTGGGTGATATGGAGGAGAAACGCCCGTGGTGGTCAAAACTTCCCCAAATTCCATTCTGCTCAAAAAGATCTTCTTTCCGGTATGCTTGTCCTGAGATAAGACGGCGGATACTTTTGCTTACCGACATAGGGTTGTATAGGATGCCGAAGGGGTTCAGGTCAACCTGGAATTTCAGGCGTTGAAGTTTCTCACCGATGTTTTCGGCAAAGCACGAACCTATCAGCATCAGTTTGTCCTGGTAACCGATGTGCCAACCAACATCGGGTATGTCAACTTTTGTAAAGTATCGATCCATTACCGAATGCGTTTGAATGGTTCCTTTTTTAAGACCATGCCGGTGCGTGCCGGAAGGTACAGGTTTAGGTAATGCTGGCTGCTGAGTCCGGCAGATGGACGGGTGTAGTAGGTCATTCTCCGGTCAATCCGGTCGTGCCCGCCAAAACGGCTTTCGTCGGTATCAAACAGCACTTTGTATTTTGACGGCTCCAGTGGAATGCCATAACCGGTGAACGACTGGGTAGGGTTGAAGTTGAAAACAATGAGGTAATCACCTCGCTGAAATGCCAGTATTTGATCGGCTTTGTTGTCGAACCGGTGATATACTTCCGGGATTTCCAGTAGCCGCGCATCGCGGATCCACTGCATCATCGTGCGATCGAAGTCGGACAGCCAGTGGTACCTGAGATCGGGGTTGTCGGCGATGCTCCACAGGCGCCGTGCGTGTTTGTAGGACCAGTTATTTCCCAGCCGGGGGAAATCAATCCATTCGGGATGTCCGAATTCGTTGCCCATAAAGTTGAGGTATGCCCCGCCGGCACTGCTAGCTGTTGCCAACCGGATCATTTTATGGAGCGCGATGCCGCGGTCAACGGTCAGGTTGGGTTGGTCCTTTCGCATGCTGAAATACATTTCCTTGTCGATCAGCCGGAAGATGATGGTTTTGTCGCCCACCAGGGCTTGGTCGTGCGATTCGGCATAGCTGACCACCTTTTCATCTAATCGTTTGGAGGTCAGTTCAAAGAATATTTGTCCCATGTCCCAGTTTTCATCCGCCACTTCTTTGATCAGTTTGATCCAGAAATCAGGAACGCCCATGGCCATTCGGTAGTCGAAACCCAACCCACCGTCCTCCATGCTGGTAGCCAGCCCGGGCATGCCACTCATTTCTTCGGCAATAGAGAGCGCGTTCGGGTTTATTTCGTGGATAAGTTTATTGGCCAGGTAGAAATAGCTGACCGCCTCGTCGTCCACATTCGGGTTGAAATAATCACTGTAGCTGGTAAATGCCTTCCCCAGTCCATGATCCAAATAGAGCATACTGGTAACGCCGTCGAAACGGTAGCCGTCGAACTTAAATTCTTCAAGCCAGTATCGGATATTGGAGAGGAGGAAATGAAGCACCTCATTTTTGCCGTAATTGAAACAGTACGAATCCCACGCCGGGTGTTCGCCGCGTCCGCCATCATGAAAAAACTGGTAGCGTGTACCATCGTACTTGCCCAAGCCTTCCAACTCATTTTTCACTGCGTGTGAATGTACCAGGTCGATGATGACGGCCAATCCCATGCCGTGTGCCGCATCGATGAGCGCTTTTAGTTCGTCGGGGGTGCCAAACCGTGACGAAGGGGCGAAAAAGCTGGAAACGTGGTAGCCAAAACTTCCATAATAAGGGTGCTCCGGTATCGCCATGATTTGCACGGTGTTATATCCGGCTTCTTTAATTCGCGGAAGAATGTTTTCGCGAAATTCGTTGTAGGTGTGTACCCGTTCTTCTTCGCCGGCCATGCCAATATGACTTTCGTAAATGAGGGGGGCATCCGTTCCCCGGTTGAAGTCAGGATATTGCCACTGATGCTTTTTTTCGGGGTTCCAAACCTGTGCATTGAAAATCAGTGTTTCATCGTCCTGTACTACACGGTTTGCCCAGGCAGGGATGCGTTTCCCGTTTCCATCGGGCCAGTGTATTGAAAAGGCATACAAGTCACCATGTTTTAATTGATCTTCATGCAGGTATAATTCCCAGTTTCCATGATCAAGCGCTTTCAACCGGTAAGCTTCATCTTCTTTCCATTGGTTGAAATCGCCAATCAAATAAATGACCGTTGCATTGGGCGCCCAGTCGCGGATTACCCAGCCATCATTGGTTTTGTGCAGGCCAAACCAGAGATGGCCGCAGGAAAAGTCTGTCAGTGTCCTTCCTTGGGTAAGCTCGGCTTCTTTTTGCCGGGCTGCGTTATGTCTTGATAGGATGATAGATGCGTAAGGTTCGAGCCAGGCATCGTTCTGTATAAGTTTTGGTAGTTCCATCGCGCAAAGCTTTTCTTTTAAAGATAAAGAATTGCTTGCAGCTTTCACCCGAAAATCAAATCATTTCATAAATAATTTATGACAGCTTCACACAAACATAAAATTTGAAGCTTGTTCTGTAAAACAGTCCCGATAATTTCCCTAAGCAACAAATTCAGTCTATCTTTTGGGTTGAATGAAACCACAACTGTTTCTGCCATGAAAAATATCTTCCACTCCCTGTTTTACTTTTTAATAGTAGTGTTTGCGTTGATCCTGATTGCTGTTTTTGTTTTTAATGCATACTACCGGACATTAAATAATAAGGCAAAAAAGCAGCTTCGGGAAACACTGTTGGTGGTTGATGAAGGTTTTGAGTTTCGCGATCTCAATAAGAACGGAAAACTGGATCCATACGAAGATTTCCGCCAGCCGGTTGATATTCGCGTGGAAGATCTGCTTTCGCAAATGACAATCGACGAAAAAGTAGGGTTGATGTGGCATCCGCCCATCGGAATTGAGCCGGGGGGAGGCTTACAGGGAAAACCCGGGATGATGAGCCCGTCATCAACCTTTGCGTTGCTGATTAATAAGAGGATTACGCATTTTAATTTGTTTACAGTGCCGGGCACACGGGAATTGGCCAGCTGGTCGAACCAGATTCAAAAGCTGGCTGAGCAGACCCGATTGGGCATTCCGGTGACGATAAGTAGCGATCCGCGACATGGACTGACCAAATTTATTGGCGTCGGCATGTTGGGCGGAAACTGGTCGAAATGGCCCGAACCGATTGGCCTTGCGGCTGCCGGCGATTCCATGCTGGTGGTTGATTTTGGCCGTATTGCCCGGCAAGAATACCGGGCAGTGGGCATCCATACGGCCTTGCACCCCATGGCCGATCTGGCAACCGAACCCCGCTGGGCGCGCATCAACGGTACTTTTGGCGAGGATGCCCACTTGGCTGCAAAGATGGTTGCGGCCTATATTTACGGTTTTCAGGGCGATACGCTTGATTCACGAAGTGTGGCCTGCATGACCAAGCATTGGCCTGGCGCCGGGCCACAGGAAAAAGGGGAAGATGCACACTTCAGTTATGGCAAAAAACAAAGCTATCCCGGCAATAATTTCAATTATCATTTAATCCCGTTTGAAGCGGCCATGAAAGCAAACACCGCCATGATGATGCCCTATTACGGCATTGCACTTGATCAAACCAGCGAGAACGTGGGTATGGGCTTTAACCGGGAAATTATAACAGAATTGCTTCGGGACAGATATGGTTACGATGGCGTGATATGCTCTGACTGGGGGATAATTGAAGGATTTTCATTTTTGGGATATGAGGTAATGGGGGCCAAGAACTGGGGAGTAGAAAAGCTCCCGGTGGAGGAACGGATCAGAAAGGCTATTGATGCGGGGATCGACCAGTTTGGCGGCAATACAAATACGGCACAACTGCTGAGGCTGGTGCGCCGGGGCGATATTCCCGAAAGCCGGATTGACGAATCGGCCAGAAGATTGCTGCGGGTTAAATTTTTGTTGGGTTTGTTTGATCATCCGTATGTTGACCCGGATGAGGCCGTCAGGATTGTCAATAATAAGGAGTTTGAAGCCAAAGGAAAGCTGGCCCAACGGAAATCCATCGTGTTGCTGAAAAATCAGCAACAAACCGGAGGAAAATCGTTTCTTCCTTTGACCAAAGGAGTGAAGGTGTATGCTGAGAATGTCGATAAAAACGAGTTAGCGAACTATGCTAAAGTTGTTGACCGGCTGCAGGAAGCGGATGTGGCTTTGTTTCGCCTGCAAACCCCTTTTGAGCCACGGTCGGGCGATTTTATGGAAAGTCTGCTTCACCAGGGAGCTCTTGATTTTAAGGAGCCGGAACTCAGCCGCCTGGTGAATATGATGGCGCAGAAGCCAACCGTGGTTTGCGTTTATATGGACCGCCCGGCGGTTATTCCCGAAATAAAGGCGCTTAGCAAAGGCTTGTTGGTCGATTTTGGCGCGCAGGATGATGCTGTGTTGGATGTTGTTTTCGGCGATTTTAATCCCGTGGCCAAACTGCCTTTCGAAATTCCCTCGTCGATGGATGCCGTTTTACGACAAAAAGAAGATGTTCCGTATGATTCCGAAAAACCGCTTTTCCCGTTTGGTGCCGGGTCGGGTTACTAACCGGTTCAAGTGTCATAAAAGCAAAAACCAGCAGTCAAATAATTATATGACTACTGGCTTTCAGTGAGCGGGAAATGGGATTCGAACCCACGACCCTCAGCTTGGGAAGCTGATGCTCTACCCCTGAGCTACTCCCGCGTTGATTTTGCAAGGGCAAATGTAATATATTTTCAAATCCGTTGGTGAAAATATTTTGGCCACTCACAATTTTTGTCCCGGAAAAAAGCCAGCCAGGATACGCTGAATGAAAAGATGGATTCGTTTTGCACGGGTTTCGGGCCGTTTCGCTTCATTGATGTAGTTGATAATGGCGCTTTTATTGGAGAAAGAAAGCCGATCGAAGCGCTTGTTCAATTCCGGGTCTTCGTTCAGTAGCCATTGAAAATCGTCTGGGACGATCAGTTTTCGCGGGGAAAGGTCTTGCTCCACCACAACCTCTACCTCATCCCCTTCATCTTTGCCAGTTGCTTCCCGTATTTCTTTTCGGATAGAGATGGCGTGTTCGCCGTTCCCGATAGGTACCAGGCTGCCTGTCTTTTGTACTCCATTGATCCAGCATAGGATTCGCACAGGACCACCTGTGCCAAATTCAGTGCGCACATCAAAAGGAAAACCAGCCCAAACTCCGTTCGTTCCGCGTTTCATAGAAAATAAATTGGTTTTGTATTGAAAGCGTTTGGGTTGCATGTATTTTTATGATCTGGTTTTATTCCTCTGGTGTTTGTTGACCGGCAGATGAATAGTCCTTTGTTTCGTCTGTGTCATACAAAAACTGCAAATTCCGCTTTAGTCCGCTGTATTTGGTTCGTTTAACGGCTGATTTGCGGAAGAGTTCATTAAAGAGTGGCTGATCCATTTCCTGCCATTCCTTACGTGAAAGTTTTAATAAGCTTGGATGAGGCTCAAATGCTGGCTCATGGTGCGGTTCTGATTTCAGGTTCCAGGGACAAACATCCTGACAAATGTCGCAACCAAAAAACCGTTCGTCAAATTTTCCTTTAAGGTTTTCATCTATTTCGCCTTTCTTCTCAATGGTTTGGTATGAAATACAGCGACGGGCATCGACCACGTAGGGGGACACAATTGCGCCGGTGGGACAGGCATCGATGCAGCGGGTGCAATTACCGCAATGGTTGCGAACGATTTTGTCGTCGGGTTCCAGCTCCAGGTCAATGATCAGTTCGCCGATAAAGAAAAAACTTCCGTGTTCTACCGAAATGAGGTTGGTATTTTTGCCGATCCAACCCAGTCCGGCATTGGCAGCCCAGGCTTTGTCGAGTACCGGCGCTGAATCCACAAAAGCGCGTCCGTTGCACGGGGCAATTTCGGTTTGGATGAATGAAAGCAGCTCGTTCAGCTTGTCTTTCAGTACAAAATGATAGTCGGTTCCATATGCGTATTTTGATAAGATAGGGGCGCCGGGATCTTCTTGCTGTTGTGAGGGAAAATAATTCAGCAAGACAGAAATGACCGATTTTGCGCCTTCGAACAATAATCGCGGGTCGAGGCGTTTGTCGAGGTTGCGGGCCATGTAACCCATTTCGCCGTTCATTCCCTGCGACAACCAGTTTTCGAGTCGGCTTTTTTCATTGCCCAGAAAACCGGCCCTGGAAATACCGCATCCGAGAAAGCCCAGGTCACGGGCTTTTTGTTTGATTGCTGTGGATGGTCCGGAAAACTTCATGGTTCTGGTTTACGAAAAATAAACGAGCCTGGTCCGGCTGATGTTTTCCGGTTAAACCGGATTTACTTGCGGGGTCCTCTCCCGCTCCCTCCGTTGGGTTTGCGCTTGAAGTTCTTTTTGTAGCCGCCTTTTTTCCGGGTCGATACCTTCCACTCGGGGCCAGGCCCAAGTTCGGCGGGAAGGGGGGCCTTATATACTTCGTTTTCGATTAGCTCTTCAATTTGCTGGAACTTGTACATATCATCTTCGTTGATGAAGGTTAGCGCAATGCCGGTAGCATTGGCGCGTGCCGTACGACCAACGCGGTGTACATAATCTTCGGCATCGCCGGGCACGTCGAAATTGACCACCAGGTTGATGTCCTTGATGTCGATTCCGCGACTGAGAACGTCAGTGGCCACCAGGATGCGCGTTTGGCGGGCCCGGAATTTCATGAGTACTTCTTCGCGTTCTTTTTGTTCCAGATCTGACGAAATGCCTTGCGCGTCAAGCTTCTTTTTTTGCAGGGCGCGTACGATTTGGGTCACCTTCCTTTTCGTGGAACTAAAAATAATGATGCTCTGGCAGTCGTCTTTCCCGGTAATCAGGCTTTGGATAAGCGGTATTTTTTGCGATTCGTGGCATACATAAGCGGCCTGCAACACACCCTCGGCGGGTTTGCTGATGGCCGAGCTGAATTCTTTCGGGTTGGTGAGAACTTTGGAGGCCAGTGCTTTTATTTTCGGCGGCATGGTGGCGCTGAACATGACGGTTTGCCGGTGGGCCGGCAGGTTGCTGAAAATACGGATGATATCGTCGTAGAAACCGATGTCGAGCATGCGGTCCGCTTCGTCCAAAACCACATGGCTTACATGTCCCAGTTTTGCAATATCGTTGTCGATAAAGGAAATTAGTTTGCCGGGAGTGGCGACGATAATGTCCACGCCGCTTTCCAGCGCTTTGCGCTGCACTTCCCATTCTTTTCCATCGCCACCGCCATACAGCGAGATGGAGGTGGTGCCGGCATAATATGAGAATCCCTGCACCTGCTGCTCGATCTGGATGGCCAGCTCGCGGGTGGGGACAATAATCAGCGCGTGGGTTTGGCCCGACGGCATGGCCGAAACTTTTTCAATGATCGGCAACATGAATGCCGCTGTCTTGCCGGTCCCGGTCTGGGCGCTGGCAATCAGGTCATGTCCTTCAAGGATAATGGGGATGGTATTTTCCTGGACCTCGGTCGCTTCGTCAAAACCCATATCGTGCAGGGCATCCAGGATATCATCGTGTAAATCAAATTCGTGAAACTTCATATAATGTGCAGGAATGTATTTCAAACTATCAGAAAAGAGAAGCTTGCCTTCGCGGGAGATGCTCTATCTGTTTCAATGCCACAAAAGTAACATTTTTTCGGCAGAAAATGTGATGTGGGTACGTTATGCTTTTTTTTTGAGGAGCATGAATGGTCACAGGTATTGGTCATTAGGCCATTGGTCATTGGTGAAATGCTTGCCCTGGAACTCGAAACTTGCCCGCCAGCTGGGGGATGAGATTTGGAACTCAAAAAAATATTATCTTTGCGCCATTATTAACATCGTGTGCTTGGTAACCACGTAAAAAACAAGTGAAATGAAAAATCAAGTTTCTGTATTATTCCTGTTGACGGGAGTGCTTTTCGCTGCCTCCCTGCTAATCGCAAACATTTTAGCTTCCAAGATTATCATGATCGGGCCGTGGGCGGCGCCGGCGGGTGTGTTGATCTTTCCGATCGCTTACATCATCAACGATGTGATTGCCGAAGTGTGGGGCTATGCCAAAGCGCGGCTGATTATCTGGGCCGGTTTTGGGGTGAACTTACTGGCGGCCCTGTTCTTTATGCTGGCCATTGCCATGCCTGCCGCTCCGTTTTACGAGGGACAGGAAGCTTTTCAAATGATTGTGGGCAGCTCGGTGCGCATCGTGCTGGCCAGTTTGACGGCTTACCTGGTGGGCTCGTTCCTGAATGCTTTCGTGATGAGCAAATTCAAACTGCTCACGCGTGGCAAAGGCTTTTCTTTACGGGCCGTGGTTTCCACTCTTGTGGGCGAGGGCGCCGACTCGCTGATCTTCATCACCGTTGCTTTTACGGGTATTTTCCCGCTGCCGGTCATCCTCGGGATGATCGTGACACAGGCCTTGCTGAAAACGGCTTACGAAATCATCATCCTTCCATTCACCATGTTGGTGGTGAAAAAGGTAAAGGAAATCGAAGGAGTGGATACGTTTGATGAGGACGTTTCGTACAATCCGTTCCGTTTAAATCAGATATGATATTTTTTCCCTTAAAAATGAAGGAAGTCAAAAAAGCGTTGGTTGTATTTTCGGGCGGGCAGGATTCGACGACCTGCCTGTTTTGGGCAAAACAGCAATTTGATGAGGTTGAGGCCATCTCGTTCGATTACGGACAGAAACACCGGCTGGAATTGCAGGTGGCCGAAGCGATTGCCGCAAAAGCCAATGTGCCGTTTCATATATATAAACTGGATTTGCTGGGGCAAATTACCTGCAACGCACTTACCAATCCCGACATGGAGGTGGAAGAAAACAAACCCGCCGACCGTCCGCCCAATACGCTGGTGGAAGGGCGCAATATGCTGTTTTTGACCTACGCGGCGGTGTATGCCAAATCGAAAGGCATCCATCATCTGGTAACCGGGGTGGGACAGGCCGATTACAGTGGCTATCCCGATTGCCGCGACGAATTTATCCGTTCGCTCAACCAAACGCTGAACCTGTCGATGGATTATCCGTACGAAATTCATACGCCACTGATGTGGAAAAATAAGGCGCAAATTTGGCAGCTGGCTGATGAACTGGGCGTGTTCGACCTGGTGCGCACCGAAACGCTCACCTGCTACAACGGCATCGTTGGCGACGGTTGCGGACATTGCCCGGCCTGCAAATTGCGCCGCAACGGGCTGGAATTGTATTTGCAGAAACGAAAATGAAAGTCATCCTGAACTTGGTTCAGGATCTTTTATCCGTAACAAAGTCAGACCCTGAAATAAATTCAGGGTGACTCAATTTTAAGAGGTTTTGATAAAACGCTGAAGCATGGACAACTTGAAACACCTTGGAGGCGAAACGAACTATTTGTTTGATTACACGCCGGATGTATTGGAAACGTTCGACAACAAACATCCTGAAAATGATTACTGGGTGAAGTTCAACTCACCCGAATTTACCAGTTTGTGCCCCATTACCGGACAGCCCGATTTTGCGACCATTTATATCAGTTACATGCCCGGGGGAAAAATGGTGGAAAGCAAATCGCTGAAATTGTACTTGTTTAGTTTCCGTAACCACGGCGCTTTTCACGAGGATTGCATCAACATCATTCTGAAAGATTTGGTAAAACTGATGGAGCCCAAATACATCGAAGTGTGGGGGAAATTTCTGCCGCGCGGTGGCCTCAGCATCGATCCGTATGCCAATTACGGGCAACCCGGTACCAAATATGAGCAGTTGGCTTGGTATCGCCTGCAAAATCACGACCTGAACCCGGAGAAAATCGACAACCGGTAACCCTATATTTACGGATGCTTTTGGCATTTTATCAATCGTAGGAGTTCAATTGTCAGGAAAACCATTGAGAAATTCCAACCACATTTGTGTTGGAAAAATGATGGCATCTTGGTGGATTATTGACTTTTGCTTATTATATTGGGCTTTTGTCAAAAGCGCAATGAGTTGCCATCCGATTCGAACCGGCTGTGATTAACAGAAAACAGCAAATCCTTCCTTTAGATGTTTGTTATTAGATGTGTTCGGGACGGATTTTCGGATACATACCGTTGGATATACTGAGCTCAAAATATACCAAACCGGACCTTATGAACTATACCTTCCGAAAAGACATCCCCCGAGACTTAACGGCAGACGATTTACTTTCGCTGTTGGAGCTGGAGCTGAACCAAAGCCGATACGGTACTGAACGAACCGGGGACCGGTTGCTTTTTAAACGAAAAGTTTCACCTGTTGCTTCACGGTTTCAAATTTTAACCGAATTGTTCCGGTCGCTTACTTCCGGGCAAATCTATTTGGATGATGATTCTCCCGGGCAGATTATTTGCCGCGTTAGTTATCTAAAGCACATTGTGGTCTGCTGGTTGTTTGGTGGTACAATCGGGGTGTTGTTTTCGTGGCTGAATGGTTTCTACTGGCTGGATGTTCTGAAAATTGCCAACCCAATTATCTTGTTGTCGGTTTCTGTTGGCGTTTTAAACGGAAATGCCAGGTTGAAACGGTTGGTCAGTCAGGCATTGGAAAATGTCAGTTAAGTTCAACCAATTTTAAGCGCACATGCATTTGCAATTTTCAGGTTAAAAACCGAGGGATATTGCTTCATCATCGTTTTCATGTGGCTGTTTACCAATGTCATTACCGACTCGTAGTCGCCCGAAAGTAAGGTGCTCATGGTTCCAACTTCCACCCGGATGCCCGATTGGTTTTTTAACAGCTCCAGCAGTTCCAGCACCGGCTTATCATACTGATCGATCAGCGCGTAATAGCTTATTTCAACAGTGATTTGCATCAGTTTCTTTTTTGTACGGCGGCGGCCAAAAAAACACCGGGCACCGTGTGTTTTTCATCTGTATTATCCATTAATTTGAAATCGGCAGATAAGTGTACGCACTCCAACACGGTTGGTTCGCCAATTTTCAGTAGGTGTTTGGTCAACTGGTCGCGTGTCATGAAGTTGCCATGCCGGAATACCGGATCCAAGTGTTTGTTTTTGCCGAGGGTTGAGTTAGCGTTCAGGCAACCGGCAATCAGCCATCCGCCGGGTTTCAGCACCCGTTTTATTTCGGTAAAGGCCAGTTCAACATCGCCGCAAAATTCCAACGCCGTGATGACGGCTACCTGGTCGAATGAATGATCAGCAAAGGGCAGCTGGCGCACATCGGCAGTCAGGAATTGCACATCGGGCAGGGCTTTCTCTTTTGCCAAATTCATCATCTCGTCGGCCACGTCGGTTGCCGTAATGCGGAAACCATGCTCGCTAAAAAACGCAGTCCAGTGGCCGGTTCCGCAGCCGATTTCCAACATTTCGCCCGGAGTTACCGGCTTCAGCAATTGGAGGGTGGCTTGTTTTTCCAACCCATCAATTGCGCGGCCCTGCTCACTTTGGTAGTAAGCATCGTAGGCCTGCGCGATATCTTTTTCAGCAAAAATGTTCATGAAGAAGTTCCAAGTTTCATGTTTCAAGTTTCATCCGCCAGCTGGCGGACAAGTTTCAAGTTGAAAACTAAAAATGACCAATGACAAATAACCAATAACGAGTTCACCAGCGACCAGTCACCCGTTTCAAATCTGGGATGGTTGGAATTTTATTCTTCCAGTCCGATGATGGCCGATGTTTTGTGCGTTTCGCCGGGGGCCAGGCTGATCAGGTTATCGAAAGCATTTACCGCTTCCACGCAAACAAAGCTTTCGTAGCCATCCTCCGGAAGATCCCCAATCGTAGCACAAGCTTCTTGCCCGGGGTTCCACACGGTGGTAACTTTGCTGCCGGTTTTCTCCACCAGGATGCGGCGCCGGAAAACAGGATCGGAAATTACAACGGCTGAATCCGTGTCCAGATAATGACGAGTCAAGGCTTCGCGAATGTGCAGCACCGGTACTTCCTGCACTTCGTTCCCGGGGTTGAGCTGGTTGAAGAAAGTGGTTCCCTGCAAGCCTTCAATACCAATGTTCTCGATCCCCGACAGGTAAAAGTACGAGTGCAGGGCGCTGCCATATTCAAAAGGTTCGTTGGAGGTGTTGGTCACTTTCAACTCCACATTCAATTTGGAACCAATAGTGATGTCCAGTTCCGCTTCGAAATCAAAAGGCCAGTAAGTTTTGGTTTCTTCGGAAGAGGACAGTTGCAGCCTGACACGTGTTTCGCCGGTTGGGGTGGAGGCGGTTTCGGCCACGTTCCAGTACATCAGTCGGGCAAAACCGTGTTGCGGTTTTTGCGCGTCGGTTTTGTGTGGGCCAAACCACGGAAAGCAAACGGGGATCCCGCCGCGGATGGGTTTACCCACTTCGAACATACTATCGGGGCTCATCCACAGCAGATCCATGGTTTTGTGCGGACGGAAACTGGTAACATGTCCGCCGTACAGGCAGATGTCGGCATCGGCATATTTGTTCGAAATAGTGAGGAAAACCAAGTCGTTTTCCAGTTCGGCAAAGCCAACTTCGCCTTCAATGCTGAATTTTTCATCGAGAGTATCCAAGTCAATCATGGTATTTTTTTTATAATTTGTTTTTCTGAATTGTTTTCAAGAAAGCACATATGTCCCGAGTCTATATATGAGCTTGATAATGAGATCAAATTGCTAGCTTCTGAACTCATGCACTTATGTACTCAATACATTTCATTAAACTTCGTTTTCACGATTTCTTTTACTTCGTTCATATCCACGGAGTGCCCCAGCTCGCGTTCGAGCGAAGTGACGCCGTAGGTGAGGAACCCGCAGGGATTGATGTAGTTGAAGTAGCGCATGTCGGTATTCACGTTCAGCGCAAAACCGTGCATGGTTACGTAGCGGCTCACGCGCACGCCGATCGCGCAGATTTTCCGGGCCTTGGCCGGAATGTCGGCATCGAGCCAAACGCCTGTGGCGCCTTCCTTGCGTCCGCCGGTCAGTCCGTAATGAGCAAGCGTGGCGATGATCGCGTCTTCCATCTTTTCGATGTATTCGCGCACCCCGATGTGAAAATATTCCAGGTCGATGATGGGGTAGCCCACCAGCTGGCCGGGACCATGATAGGTAATGTCGCCGCCCCGGTTTATTTTGTAGAAAGTGGCTTCAATCTTTTTCAGAAATTCGCCGTGAACCAGCAGGTTGTGTTCGTCGCCACTTTTTCCCAGCGTATAAACATGCGGGTGCTCCACCAGCAGAAAGCGGTTCATTTCCGTAGGAGCCTTTTTTTCTTTTTTGTCGTTCTGCACCGCAGCCAGAATTTTTTCCTGGTAGTCCCAGCACTCCTGGTAGTCTTTCAGACCAATATCTTCGTAATTAAACTGTGCCATCCTTCACGTTTCAAATTTCAAGTGTTTACTCCGGCCATTGCCGGATTCGAGTTTCAAGTTCCAGGTTTCAAATTCCAGGGAACGCATTTCCTAATAGCCAATGACCTAATAATCAATGACCATTACCATCCACATCATCCTTCATTTAACACCTTTGTCTGCTGAATGGTTTCCCGGGCCTTCTGCAGTGCCCAATCGAGTTGTTCGTCGCGGTTCAGGTACGAATTGTCCAGGATCAGCGCGTCGTCAGCTTTTCGAAGTGGGCTGACTTCCCTGCCCGAGTCGATGCGGTCGCGTTCTTCAACATTGTGCAGGATTTCCTCGAAACTCACCTGTTGACCTTTGCCGGTCAGCTCATCGTAACGGCGTTGTGCCCGCACTTCGGGGCTGGCCGTCATGAAGATTTTCAGCTCGGCAGCGGGAAAAACAGCCGTGCCAATATCGCGGCCATCCATCACGATGCCTTTGTTTTTGCCCATCTCCTGCTGTTGCTTTACCATTGCCTCTCTCACTTCGCGGATGGTGGCCACCGGGCTCACATGGGCCGAAACCGGCAGTTGGCGGATTTCCTCCTCCACGTTTTCGCCGTTCAGGTAGGTTTCGTTTTGGAGGGAACCCGGGTTTAGCCGGAACTCAATCGTAATTTCCGAAAGCCGGGCGGTTAATTCCGGCTCGTTTACCTGGCCGTTTGCTGCCAGCCCGTTTCGCAGGGCAAACAGGGTTACGGCGCGGTACATGGCGCCGCTGTCCAGGTAAATGTACCCCAGCGCTTTGGCCAGTTCTTTGGCTACGGTACTTTTTCCGCACGAAGAATGCCCGTCGATGGCAATCACAATTTTTGGGTCCGTCGTTTTATTCATGCCAACAAATATATTGTTTTTGAATTTAAACTTGCCCGGTTTTTGCGGAATGAGCTGGCAGAAACGTCAGGTTAACCTGTAATGGGTTACTAAAAGCCGGGTCCCAGCAGGATGGCCACCGAAATGTGGTTGCTTGAGGCGGCGAGGTGATAACGGGCCGAGCCGTAATCGAAATGGAAACGGTTGATTTTGAGACCGAATCCCCAGGAAAAACCCACGGTTGAGGCCTTGTCGTCAAACATCAGTTCCTGGCGGCGCTGGTAGTTGTATCCGGCGCGGATGGTGAAGTTTTCCGAAGGCAGCAGCTCCATTCCCAGGATGAGGTGCCGCAGAAACAGTTTTCCAAATCCTTCTTTTCCCGAAATAGTTTCTGTTCCTGTTTCGTTTTCGTCGGGCGCCGAAAGGTCCCAGCGTTGCAAATGTTGCAGGGTGCCCGACAGCCGCAGCGGGGCATGTGCCAACCGTTTCGAATAGCCCAGCTGAAGATCGAAGGGGAGGCTTTCCCGTTCCCCGTTTTCGTAGTAGGTGGTAAGCTGGGTGCCGATGTTCCGGACGACCAGCGCATAGTTGGTCAGCCGGTCCTGGCTGGCATAATTTACCCCGAGGTCGGCAGCCAGGCCAACTGATTGGTACGATTCGAAGGACGACAGGATGGGCTTTAGCGTGGTGCCCACCTGCCAACGGCCATACGTTTTTGCCCAGTTCAGGTTCAGCGAATATTCGGCAGCCGTGAAGGTGCCCTCTTTTTGTCCGGTGGGACTGGCCTTGATAAATTCGCCGTAATTAATGTAATGAATGCCCACGCCCAGCGTTCCTTTTTCCTTCAAATCATGGGCAAAAGCAGCATAGCCGTAATTGATGCCGCTAAAATAGGCCACATAGTTCATCAACAGTTTGTTGTGCATAGTTGGGGCGAGCAGCGCCGGATTGTTGTAAGCCACGTTCAGGTCGGTGGAGTCGTTCAGGGCAATTTGGTTGCCTCCAAGCGCGGCCATCCGTGCAGAGTTCACCAAGTTGAGGAACTCGTAGGTCGATTCCCCGCCAATTTGCGCGTTGGCTTTCGTGCCCATCATCAGGGAGAAAAATAAAATGAGGTAGTTGAGCTTCATGCTGCAAAAATCCACTTTTGTCGGGTTCCCAAAGTTATAGGTTTATTTCAATCAGAAAACGGTTTTGGCGGGCGGCGATTTTCAAATTGCCGATTATTTTCCGGCAGCAAAAAATATGAATAGCCAATGCCCAATAGCCAATTACCAATTGCCAATGTCTAGTTACCAATGCCCACTTACCACTCCATTTTTGTCAGCTCGTTTATGATGGCGAAGACGATGGGGCAAACTTCGCAGTTTTTTTGGGTCAGGTTCAGGATTTGGTAGAAGCGGTTGCGATCGGTATGCGGGTATTCGCGGCAGGCACGCGGACGGTTTTCATACACGCAGCAATAATTATCGGCCAGCAGAAACGTGCAGGGCGTTTGCTGAAATACGTAATCGTGGTCGTCGTCCACATACAAATACCGGCCAATAAAATCGGCTGGTTTCATTTTCTGGCTTTTGGCCAGGCGTTCGGCATCCTTGTCCGTCACAATCGGGCTGATGGTGGAGCAGCAGTTGGCGCAATCCAAACAGTCGAACTGCTCAAACGCTTCCCGGTGCAGGCGGTGGACCACATCATCCAGGTTTTTCGGCTTTTTCTTTTTCAGTTTTTGAAACAAAGCAGAGAACTCCTGCTTGCGGTTGGCCGTCATGGCTTTTAGTTCGTCAGGTTTGAAATACCGGATAGTCTCCATTTTTGCGTTTTCTTCGTTTCAACTGTGCCAGGAATAGGCCGGCAATTACGACGGTTACCCCCACAATCTTTTGCAGGTTAATTTCATCCCCTAAAATAAAATAGGAAAAAATGACCACAAAAACCGGCATCACATTGATGAACATGTTCGACTTGTTAATACCCAGGTGGCGGATGCTGTACGTGAAAAAGATGAATCCCAGGATAGAAGCGAAAATGGCCAGCTTGACAATGGCGCCAAATGCTTCGGGGTGGAAAGGCGTTTGAAAGGTCTTTTCGGCTTCGAAAATTGCCCAGAAGGGCAGGAACATGAACGAGCCAAACAGGTTTTGATAGCTGATGATGGTGTAGCCGTTGTAGTGGTTGGTGAGGCGTTTCAGGAGAATGGCATACCCGATGGTGGACAGCACGGCGACAAATTCGAGCGACACTCCCAACGGCGACGCCGTGAACCCCAGCGTGCGGTCGAACACTACCAGCGACACGCCTAAAAATGAAATGGTCAGGCCGACAAAGTTGGCCCAGCTGATTTTTTCTTTGTGAAAATACCAGGCGGCCATTGGGGTGAACAGCGGAATGGTTGCAACAATCACCGAAGCAACTGTCGGCGACACATATTTCAACCCATAACTTTCGCCCATAAAATAGAGGAACGGCTCAAAAAACGAAAGCAGCACCATCAGCCCCAAATCGCTCTTTCTCAGTGGTTGCAGTTTGCCAATCAGTTTGGCGAAAACGAACATGATGGCTGTTGACAGCGACAGCCGGAAAAGCACCACCGTCATGGGGTCGTAGGCTTTGTAGGCCACTTTGAACCACACGAAGGAAAAGCTCCAGAAGAACATGGCCAGCAGCGCTGCCCCGTAGTATTGAGTGGTTTTGTTTTTCATTTTCCCCAGGTAATTTCGAGGGGCAAAAGTAGGGATAAATCTGCTGCCAAAAAATATAATTTACCGGCAGCTTTTGGAGCTTTCACCCACGAAATAGTCATCGGTGGTTTTATTTTTCTTCAGAAAAAAGAAAACCACCCCGAGCATACCAGCCAGATAAACCGTGAAAATTGTCAGGTCGATCCAGTGCATCAGTCAATGTCGATGGTGAGTGTGAAGAAAGGCGCCGCTTCCTTGTTGCTGATCCAGTTTTTGCGGAGGAGCGAGTTGACGTGCTGCTTACCTTTTCGGTAGCTCAGTTTCATGTGCATCAAAATATCGCCCATCATACATTTTTCTTTTTCCTTTAAAAGAAGGATGATGCCGCGCTCGGTTTCGTCGGTAATTTTTTCGAGTTCAATTTTTTCTCTCATGCTTATTGTGGTTGATATGGTGTGGCCGTACCGGGAATGGCTTGTCCGTTTTCGGCCAGTTTAAAGCGTTCGCAGTTTTTCCACCCCTTTATTCCCCGGTTGCAAAACACATTTTTTATCAGGAAGGGCGAAATCTTTCCAATCCGGAGTTCCTCTTGGTAAACCGGGCATGCGCCTGCATAGGGGCATAGCTTGCCCAAGTGTCTGAGTTCGTTCATAACATCAGGTTTTTATAAAATACAGTCATACTTTCTATCTGTCCCGAGATATTTGTATTGTTCTTCAGCAAGCCCGAATAATGATACCCTTGCTTGATGAAGGTTTTGTTCATCCCGGGATTGTTGAGGCGGGCAATGGTGTAAAGCGTTTTGAAAGAAAGTTTTGCCATGTCTTCTTCCATTGCTTCTAGCAGCAGGCCGGCCAGGTTTTGTCCCCGGTATTCAGGCAGCACGGCAAAATCGGTCATTTCGGCATTCCGGGCATCGCGGTCCAGTTCGGCCGACGACAGGCCAATCAGCCTGGCACCATCCCAAACACCGTAATAGATTACCGTTTCTTCGGTCATGGTTTGTTTCAGGTAGGCCGCATCGGTGATGGGAAAGGGGTACGTTTTAAATACCCGACGGTACAAGGCGGCCATTTCCCCTGTTTGTTCCGGGTTCAAGATGCCCGTGCTGAGTTTGTTCGCCTTGGAAACGCCATTCCCGTTTGGCGACGAAAGTAAACCGGCCAGGACCGACAAGGCTTCCGTTGGTATTGTCATTCTGCCTGTGTCCGTATATTTAGCCATAAAAAACATGCCTTCCACCCCATCAAAAAAGCCGGGAATATAGGCTTCCGGCTGATACCCGTTTTGAAGGAAGAGCGGCTGTGCCGAAGCCGGGACTTTGGCGATGATTTTGCCATAGCCGTTTTCACAGGCCATTTCATCCAGTCGAGGAAGTAGGCCGTTGCCATCTTCCTCCCGGTATTTCAGCAGATAAATCCGGTTGTTGTCTTTCCCGTGCTGGATGCAGCTTTTACCGATATAGTCTATACGATCCATTCTACTCTTCCCTCCGGTTATACCGTTCATTGTCTTCCGGGATCAGCGAAATTGAATCATTGTCATCCGAAAGCAGCTTTTCAATCCCCAGGGATTGGATTTCGTCGCTTTCTTCCAGGTTCAGTTCCAGGTTGCAGCTTGCGCAGTTGCGGTCGCAGAATTTATTGTCGTAATGGTCGGGCTCCTTGTAGGTGGTTATCACCCCTTCGTAGTTGCGAAGCACTACCTTATTGGTTGACCACGAGATGATGTAGTTGGGCATCACCGGGATTTTCCCACCGCCGCCGGGGGCGTCAATCACATAGGTGGGCACGGCAAAACCGGTGGTGTGGCCAATCAGGCTTTCCATAATTTCTATACCCTTGCCAATGGGCGTGCGGAAATGTGACAACCCTTCCGAAAGGTCGCACTGGTAGAGGTAGTAGGGGCGCACCCGGTTCGCCACCAGCTTGTGAACCAGTTTTTTCATGATACGCGGACAATCATTCACATCGGCCAGCAACACGGTTTGATTGCCTAGTGGAAAGCCGCCGTCGGCCAGTCTGCGCAGCGCTTCTTTGGCCGAGGCTGTAATTTCGCGCGGGTGGTTGAAGTGGGTGTTGATCCACAGCGGTTGGTATTTTTTCAGGATGCTGACCAGCTCGTCGGTGATGCGGTAAGGCAAAACGACCGGCATTCTGGTTCCTATACGAACAATTTCGACATGAGGGATCGCGGTCAGTTCGCTCAGCAGCCAGTCGATTTGGCTGTCGGGGAGCATGAGCGGATCGCCGCCCGAAAGCAGCACATCACGTACCTGCGGTGTGTTTTTAATATAGTCGATGCCTTTTCTGAGTTGTTCTTTGGAAGGTACAAAGTCGATGTCGCCCACTTTGCGCTTTCGCGTACAATGACGGCAGTACATGGCACAAATGTTACTCACATGGAAAAGCACGCGGTCGGGGTAGCGGTGGGTGATCCCTTCCACTGGGCTGTCGCTTTCTTCTGACAGCGGGTCTTTTAGCTCATTGTCGAGCACGGTGAGTTCGTGGATATTGGCAAACGATTGCCGGAATACCGGGTCGTTTTTATAGTTGTCTTTCGAGATCAGCGATGCGTAGTACGGGGTGATGGAAAGCGGAAATTTTTCCAGTGTTTCGTTGAGTTTTTCTTTTTCTTCTGCCGGAAAGCGGATGCCGGTTAGTTTTTCGAACTGCTCGATCGTCCGGATGCTGTTTTTTAATTGCCATTGCCAATCTTTCCAGTTCGAAATAGTCGAGTCTGATTTAATTCGGTTAGCAAGCGCTTGCTGTGTTCCGTTAAAAATGTCCATAATTTCTTCAAATAGTTTCTATGCGAACAAAATTACTGCAAAACGGAAGGAATTCAAAATTTGATTGTGTAAAGCGCGGCTGAGTTGAAAGTTGTGTTGGGTTTATGTTTCAGATATTCAAGGGAGTGTAGTTGTTGTTTAGAACGGTGTTAAATAAGCAGGGCCGGATGCTTTCTGTTCGGGTAGGTAGTTGTTTTTAAAGGAATGGTTTACGAATTCCTGTCAATCTTCGTCGTTTGCCTGGATGGGATCTTCGCTGGTAAGCATGGGAGCTGCCTCCAACCCAGCGATATTCAGCAATGAAACCAGCGTGTTCAGGCTTTCTTTCATTTGGTTGAGTTTGGTTTCGGGCAACGACTGCAATTTTAGGTTCAGTTGTTCGTGCAGGAGCGGTGGAATGGCCTGGAGCAGTGCTGCCCCTTTGTTGGTGAGGATGATGTTGACCACGCGCTTGTCGCCCTGTTTGGGCAGGCGGGCCAGGAAACCTTTGGCTTCCAGCCGGTCGATAATGCCGCTGATGGTGCTGGAGTTCAGGTTCAGAAACTGGCGTATTTCGCCTTGGGTGGACTGAAAATTGGGAGACGCGTGCAGATAGCTCAGGCACAAAACCTGTGGGATGCTCACACCGTGTTCTTTCTGGATTTTCTTGGATTCGAGGTTGATTGAGCGTACAATTTTTCGGATCGTAATGAGGATTTCAGTCGTGTCCATGATGAAATAGTTTCTGGAGAACAAAAATAGGGGAGTTTTGGAAATTCTGTCTTGCCCGGAGAAATATTTTAGCTGATTGCTTTTCGGCACGCAACCCTTTGCGAGAGGAGAGCATCTGCCAGTTGTAAAAACCAAAAACACACAAGATGAAAAAAATTGCCTTGCTGGGTGTCCTTCTTTTGCTGGTGTGCGGCGTTTCTGCTCAGCGGATAAAAAAGGAGGTCATCTACCTGAAAAACGGTTCGGTTGTAAAAGGCCAACTCGTGCAGGTGGACGATGAAAAAGTGGTCGTTCGTTCGGCCCGGAACACCTGGGTGTTCAATCAGGCCGAGATTGATACGGTTACTTCCAAATGGTTGCGTGAAACGGATACTTCAGATGGTGCCAAAACCTGGTTTTTCAAAACCAGTGTGGGCGTGTTACCCGGCGGGTCGGACAATACCAGGGAAAGCCCGTTCTCGTTTGATGCTTCGCTGAACGTTCGGCTTTTCCGGAACATGTATGCCGGGTTGGGTGCAGGCCTTGACTTGCTGGAGGAATCATATCTTCCGGCTTTTGTCAATCTTGAATACCGGTTCCGCGATTCCCGATTTACCCCGTTCATTGCTTTTCAGGGTGGCTATCTGCTCCCGCTTGACGGCGAGGTAAATACACACGGAGGTTACTATTATTACGATATCATGCCGTATTCTTCGTATTGGCCCTATTATCAGTCGCAAACGCTCGATAACGAGGGCGGCCTGATGTTTAACCCGTCGTTGGGGTTTATCAGTCAGGTCAACGACAATCTGGGCTTTTCCCTGTCGTTTGGCTACCGTTACAGTCAGGTGACGTTTACCGGCGACAATAGTTACGAGCTGGAAACCAACTACAACCGTTTGTCCATCAAACTGGGTATCATTTTTAATTAGGAAAGCTATGAAAACAAGATCGATATACTCAAGCCTGGTTTTTTTCGCCCTGTTACTGGTGTCGGGCTGCCAGGACAAGATTTACGAGTCGTTTGTGGCCAACTCGCCGGTGTACATGACCTACGAGGAGTTGCGCTCGGCTGTGCAGAAAGAACCGGTACGCGCCATTGAAAACCCGGGGAAAATCTATTTCAAAGACAATTACCTGTTTGTGAACGAAACCATGCAGGGCGTGCATGTGCTGGATGTGAGCGACCCTGCCAACCCGGACCCGGTAACGTTTATCAACATCCCCGGAAATGTGGACATTGCCATCAAAGAAGATGTTTTGTATGCCGATAGCTACGTCGATCTGGTGGCTATTGACGTATCGAACCTGAATGATGTAAGGGAAGTTGGTCGCATGGAGGATGTCTTTCCCTATACGGTTCCGGAATACGACCCCGAATACCGGCTGGCCGAGGTGGACCAGGACAAAGGCGTGGTGGTGGAGTGGGAGCTTAAACAGGTGAAAGAGCAAGTAGAGCAGGATTATTACCCCATTTATTATTACCGCTCGTATGCCGAAAAGCTCTCGATGGATATGGCCAATTTCAGTTCTGCCTCGGGCGGGGTGGGTGGCGGCAGCGGCACCACCTTCGGCATTGGCGGATCGATGGCCCGTTTCGGCCTGTACAAAAATTTCCTGTACATCGTGGATAATACCCTGCTTTATGTCTTCAATATTTCCAATCTGGAAAGCCCGGTTGACCTGGGGGCAAAAAGCATTGGCTGGAATATTGAAACCATGTTTCTGTACGATGACCACATGTTTCTGGGCACGACCTCCGGCATGTTGGTGTACAGCCTGGAGATTGAGCAAAATCCGACTTACATCAACCAGTACAACCACATTACCAGCTGCGACCCGGTGGTGGTGCAAAACGACCTGGCTTACGTCACCCTGCACGATGGCGGCTGGTGCGGGCGCTCGGTCAACCGGCTGGACGTGATCCGCATGTCGGACCAATACACCAAGCTTACCATGATTGCTTCGTACCCCATGGCCAACCCGCACGGGCTGGGCATCGACGGCGATGTGCTGTTTGTTTGCGACGGCGGCGCGGGGCTGAAGATTTTCGATGCCTCCGACCCGCTGACGATCTCGTCGCACAAAATTGCCGAGTTCCCCGACATCAATACCTACGACGTCATTCCGGTAAACAATTACCTGTTCATGATTGGCGATGCCGGTTTTTATCTCTACGATTACAGCGATTTGCAAAACATACAACTGCTGTCAACGATCCCTGTTTCATCGTCAGAAAATTAAACGTGTTTATTCAATTTTAGGGGTCCGGCTCCGGCCGGGCAAGCTTAATGTGAGGGTTTGACTCAAGTCAAGCCCTCGCTTGTTTCCGGGTGGCGCGGTTTGTAACCGCGTAATTTTAACCGGCGATTGAAAACCGCGGCACCCAAAACCGGCGATTGAAAATCGCCGCACCCGGTCGTAAAAATTTATCCGCCAACTTCATTGAATGCCAAGACCAAAACCATTATTTTTGCCGTTTAGTCTGATTAGATGAATGATTTGGTATGAAGAAGATAATTAGCCGTTTATTGTTGAGTTTGGTCCTGCTGGCCCTGTTGGTTGGCGGGTATCATTTTTTGGAGTCGTCAACCTATCCCGAAAGCACACCCCGCCCGCCCCACGAGGTGGTGTTGCATAGCCCGGTGAAACTGCCCGA
Organism: Mangrovibacterium sp.; assembly: GCA_050178015.1. GTDB lineage: Bacteria > Bacteroidota > Bacteroidia > Bacteroidales > Prolixibacteraceae > Gaoshiqia. Next base: position 48,245 of record JBFXGM010000018.1, on the reverse strand, counting down.
CAGCCTGACTTTTGTCGGGGAACGGGTGCCCCTCGAATATTTCGATGTGCGCGAAAGCCTCGACCGCGAGTTGCTGGTGAACAGTTATTTTCATTCACAAACCATCCGGTTCCTGAAAATGGCGCCGCGCTTTTTCCCGATCATCGAACCGATTTTGCTGGCCGACACCATTCCTGTTGACTTCAAATACCTGGCCCTGGCCGAGAGCGGTTTCGACCCGCGTGCCGTGTCGCCCGCCGGGGCGGTGGGCTTCTGGCAGTTTTTGAAAGGAACGGCCACCGACTACGGACTGGAGGTGAACGGCGAAGTGGACGAGCGCTACCACATCGAACGGTCAACCCGCGCTGCCTGCCAGTACCTGAAAGAATCGTACCGGAAATTCGGGAGCTGGACCCTGGTGGCCGCCTCATACAATGCCGGCCGTGCCGCTGTTGACAAGCAAATTGGCCGCCAGCACGAAAGCAACTATTTCGATCTGTTGCTGGGGGAAGAAACCAACCGGTACGTATTTCGCATACTGGCCCTCAAACTGATACTGGAAGACCCGGAAACTTATGGTTTTCACGTTGCCGACAGTGAGAAATACCCGGCCTGGGATGTCCGGACCATCGACATCAATACGCCAATTAAGGATTTTGCAGAGTTTGCCAAGGCCCACGGCACCAACTATAAATTGTTGAAGATGTTGAACCCTTGGTTGCGCGAACCTTACCTCACCAACGCCAAAGGCAAAACGTACACCCTTAAAATACCGGCTGAAGGGTTCCGGACGAAAACAAATTGATGGATATGCAGGAGACAGAATTACTGGAATTGACGGACGAGTTGACCGATCAGGAAGAAAAAATTGTGGTGATTGGCGCCCGGGTACACAACCTTCAGAATATCAATGTTGAAATTCCGCGCAACAAGCTTACGGTAATTACCGGCTTGAGCGGCAGCGGGAAATCGTCGCTGGCATTCGACACCATTTATGCGGAAGGGCAACGGCGCTACATCGAAACGTTTTCGGCCTATGCTCGTTCGTTTTTGGGCAACATGGAGCGCCCCGACGTGGACAAGATCACCGGCCTCAGCCCTGTGATTTCCATCGAACAGAAAACTACCAACAAAAACCCGCGCTCCACGGTGGGCACGGTCACCGAGATCTACGACTTCCTGCGCTTGCTGTATGCCCGTGCTGCCGAAGCTTTCTCTTACGAAACGGGTGAAAAGATGGTGAAATACACCGACGAGCAAATCCTGAAATTGATAAACGAACAGTTTGCCGGACAGCGCATTCTGATTATGGCGCCCCTGGTTCGTGGCCGAAAAGGGCATTACCGCGAATTGTTTGAGCAGACCCGGAAAAAAGGTTTCCTCTATGCCCGGATTGATGGCGAAGTGACCGAGCTGAAACCCAACATGCGGGTTGACCGCTACAAAAACCACTTCATCGAGATTGTGGTGGACCGCTTGGCGGTGGAAGAGGGAAGCATGAAACGGCTGAAAGATTCGGTGCAGATGGCCATGAAACAGGGGCACGGCGTTTGTCTGATCATGGACCACGAGACGGAAACAGTGAAATATTACAGCCGCCAGCTGATGTGCCCCACTACCGGCATTTCGTACAACGAACCGGCGCCGCACAACTTCTCGTTCAACTCGCCGCAGGGGGCTTGCCACAAGTGTAACGGCCTGGGGCAAATTGCCGAAATCGACCTGGAAAAAATCATGCCCGACCCCCTGCTGAGTATTGCCAAAGGCGGGATTGCTCCGCTTGGTCCGCACAAAAACACGCTCATCTTCTGGCAAATTGAAGCCTTGGGCGACAAATACGGGTTTACACTGAAAACCCAGGTGAAAGACATTCCCGATGAGGCAATGAATGCTATTTTGTACGGCACCAGTGAACGCATCACCCTGAAAAATTCTCCCCTGGGCAGCTCGGTCAATTACATGATGAGCTACGAAGGGATTGTGAAATATATCGACAGCCAGCGTGACGACAACCCCTCGAAAACCGCGCAGAAATGGGCCAACCAGTTTGTGCGCGAACAGGCTTGTCCCGAATGTCACGGCCATCGCCTGAAAAAGGAATCGCTTTATTTTAAGATTGACGATAAAAATATTTCGGAACTGGCGCAGATGGATGTTGCCGAACTGAAAGCCTGGTTTGACGGGTTGGAAGACCGTATCACCGACCGCCAGCGTAAAATCGGCACCGAGGTGATTAAGGAAATTCGTACCCGCATCAGCTTTTTGCTGGACGTGGGGCTCGAATACCTGTCGCTCGACCGGGCCTCGGCCACACTTTCGGGTGGCGAGTCACAGCGGATCCGCCTGGCCACGCAAATTGGTTCGCAGTTGGTGAATGTGCTGTACATTTTGGATGAACCCAGTATCGGCCTGCATCACCGCGATAACCTTCGCCTGATCAACTCGCTCGAAAAGCTGCGCGACACGGGCAACTCGGTCATCGTGGTGGAACACGATAAGGACATGATGCTTTCGGCCGATTACCTGGTGGATATGGGCCCGTTTGCCGGGCGGCACGGCGGCGAAATAGTGGCAGCCGGAACCCCGCAGGAGGTGCTGAAAGCCAACACGCTTACCTCGAAATACCTCACCGGCGAACATCAGATTGCAGTGCCCGAAAAGCGCCGCAAGGGCAACGGCAAGCAGTTGAAACTGGTTGGCTGCAAGGGGCACAACCTGAAAAATGTGGACGTGTCGTTCCCACTGGGCCGGCTGATTTGCGTGACCGGCGTTTCGGGCAGCGGTAAATCAAGCCTCATTAATGGTACGCTGCAGCCCATTTTGAGCCAGCATTTTTTCAACTCGCTGAAAGACCCGCTGTCCTATGAGAAAATTGAAGGGCTGCAACATATCGACAAAGTGGTACAGGTTGACCAGTCGCCGCTGGGACGCACGCCCCGCTCGAACCCGGTGACTTACACCGGCGTGTTTTCTGATATCCGCGCGCTGTTTGCCCAGTTGCCCGAGGCCAAAATACGCGGCTACAAGCCCGGGCGCTTCTCGTTCAATGTGAAGGGCGGGCGCTGTGAGGATTGCCAGGGCGGCGGGTTGAAACTGATCGAGATGAACTTCTTGCCCGACGTGTACGTGCATTGCGACACCTGCAACGGCAAACGCTACAACCGCGAAACGCTGGAAGTGCGCTACAAAGGCAAATCCATCAGCGATGTGCTGGATATGACCATCAACCAGGGCGTGGAGTTTTTCGAAAGCCTGCCCTCTATTGCTCATAAATTGCGCACCTTGCAGGAAGTTGGCTTAGGGTATATTACCCTGGGCCAATCGTCCACCACTTTGTCGGGTGGCGAGTCGCAGCGGGTGAAGCTGGCCACCGAGCTGGCGAAAAAGGATACCGGCAAAACACTTTATATCCTGGATGAACCTACTACAGGCCTTCATTTCGAAGATATCCGTGTGCTGCTCGAAGTGCTCAACCAGTTGGTTGACCGAGGCAATACAGTGATCGTGATCGAGCACAATATGGATGTGATCAAAGTGGCCGACCACATCATTGACCTGGGACCGGAAGGCGGCCGGGGTGGCGGTCAGGTGCTCATCACCGGCACGCCCGAAGAAGTGGTGAAAAACAAGTCGTCCTACACCGCCAGGTATCTGAAAAATGAATTAGCTTTATGAGCGTTATTGTCAATCAATCCTGAAACGTATGAAAACAGTCGATATTTACTGCGAAAACAACCACACCGTAAAAGCCTACCCGCTGGGTATCACCCTCGAAGAAATCAAGGACGATATGCAGATTGAACTGGAAAATCCGATTTGCGGGGCCTTGGTAAACAACAAAGTGAAAGAGCTATCCTTTGCGGTGGTGAAATCCAAGCAGGTTGAGTTTATCGACTACACCCATATCGACGGGCGCCGGCTGTATGTGCGTTCGTTGTTGTTTTTGCTTTACGTGGCGGCTCGTGAAGTTTTTCCGCAGGTGAAACTGAAAATCATGCACGGCATCAGCCAGGGCTATTATTGCGAGCTGATCGGTCTCGAGCGGCCCATTGATGAATCGGACATTTTCGAGCTGAAAAATGAGATGCAACATTGGGTGAAACAGGATATCCCGTTCGAAAAGAAAGGCCTGTTGACCCGTGACGCCGTAGATGAACTGGTCGCTCAGGGATTGGAAGAAAAGGCCAAGTTGTTCGACCAACAGGGCATGATGTTTTCCTTCCTGTATTACCTGAACGGCTATTGCAATTATTTTTACGGGCATCACGTGCCGTCAACCGGCTACCTCACCTCGTTTGATATTGTGCCTTATTTTGATGGCATCCTGTTGCAGGTGCCCAAGCCCGACAACTTTGATGAGTTGAACGAGGTGGAAACTATGGAGAAGCTGTTTGGCATCTTCAAGGAACACAAAAAGCGGGCAGAGCTGATGAATGTTCCGAACCTGGGCATGTTGAACGAATACACCGAAACCGGACGGGGCGGCGAGATTATCAAAATTTCGGAGGCGCTGCACGAAAAGAAGATCGCCGAGATCGCCAACATGATCGATGCCCGCCGCAACCATGTGAAAGTGGTGCTGTGTGCCGGTCCCTCTGCCTCGGGGAAAACTACCTTCAGCAAACGGCTGGCCGTGCAGTTGGCCGTCAACGGCATTGTGCCCCACCTGATTTCGCTGGACGACTATTTTGTGGATCGCGAAAAAACGCCGCTGGACGAGCAGGGTAATTACGATTTTGAGTCGTTGGAAGCCATCGATGTCGAGTTTTTTAACGAGCAGTTGATGCAACTTTTTCAGGGTGAAGAGGTGGAACTGCCCCGCTTCAACTTTTTGCTGGGGAGAAGGGAAGCATCGGGCACCAAGCTCCGGCTGGGCGAAGGGCATTTGCTGGTGGTGGAAGGCATCCACGGTATGAACCCCGGGCTGATGCCGCACGTGAAAAACGGGCGCAGCTTTCGGATCTTTCTCTCGGCGCTCACACAAATTTCGCTCGACGACCACAACCACATTTCCACGACTGACAACCGGCTGATCCGCCGCATGATCCGCGATGCCAAATATCGCGGTTACCCGGCCACCGAAACCATTAAGCGCTGGCCGAGCGTACGCAGCGGCGAAGAAAAGAACATTTTCCCCTATCAGGAGAATGCCGATGTCATGTTCAACTCGGCTTTGATTTACGAGCTGGCCGTGCTGAAAAAATATGTTGAACCTTTATTGAAAGCCGTTCCTGAAGTTTCTGAAGAACATTGCGAGGCCAACCGGCTGCTCAAGTTTTTTAGCTATTTCCACCATATCGACGACACGGAAATACCCCCGACATCTGTACTTCGGGAGTTTTTGGGCGGCAGTAGTTTCCGGTATTAGCGGGAGATTTTTACAGAAGCACGGTATCTCGCCTTGTTGAATTGAATTTGCGTCATTTGTGGTCATCTATGGTCATTGTTTGCAAAAACGATAAATGACACGGGATGACAATCAAATGCCTCTGGGCACGAGTTTCGGAAATTGTTTCTTTTCTGTTTCGTTTACCGGAAGCTTTTGCGAAGTACTTTTGGGAACAAAACGGTTTGAAAAGCGCCGCGGGCTAGCATAAACAGCATCATGGCCATCCAAAGGGCATGGTTTCCGATACTTTCGTGTAAAAAATAATAAGCCGGGACAAAGACCAGCAAAGTCGCTCCAAGCATCGAATTGCGCATCTCGCGCGAGGCGGTGGCCCCGATATAAATTCCGTCCCAGATAAATGAGGCAAAGGTGAGGAGCGGTGTTAAGATAATCCAGAATTTGTAGTGTTGGGCCGTTTCGATCAAGGCTGTCTGATTGGTGAGCAGCCGGAGAATCAGCCCGCTCCCGAAAAGGAACAGAAAGCTGAATGCCACGGCCAGCGATGCGCCCCACAGAAATAATTTGCGGGTGAGCCGGTGAAACTGGTCTTTACTTTTCTCGCCCAGGTACCTTCCGGCCATGGCCTCGCCGGCAAAGGCAAACCCATCAATAAAAAACGAGAAGAACAGCAGGAACTGGATCAGGATTGAGTTTACGGCTAATATGTGGTCATCCATGCTGGCCGATTTGGACGTGAAAAAGGTAAACACGCCAATCACACAAAAGGTGCGGATGAAAATGTCGCTGTTTACCCGGAAAAAGTTTTTCAGGGCGGGCAGGTCGGCAATCGCTTTCCAATTCCAAAAGGTTGTCAGCTGGCGGTATTTCCGGTAGAAAAGATAAAGCCCGGTAGCCAGGCCAAGATATTGAGCGATCACTGTACCCAGCGCCACGCCAGCCGAATTCATCTTCATGAAAACCACAAAAGCAAAGCTGAAAGCAATGTTGAACACATTGGCCAGAATAGAGGTGATCATCGGGTAGCGGGCATTCTGCATGCCCAAAAACCAGCCGTTCAGGGCATACAGTCCCAAGGTAGCCGGCGCTGCCCACACCCGGATGCGAAAGTACTCACGGGCCAGCGTTTCTACTTCCGCACTGCCGTTGATGGCTTTGAAACTGAGCCATTCCACTGGTGCCTGAAACAGGATGATCAGTAAACTGATAAGCGTGGAAATGAGCATGGCCCGCGCCAGGATATTAAAGCTCTCCTGTTGATTTTTCTCCCCGTAGGTTTGGGCGGTGAATCCGCTGGTACTCATGCGTAGGAAGCTGAACCCCCAGTAGATAAAGTTGAAGAGGACTGTCCCCAGCGAGACGGCGCCAATGTAAATGTCCGACTTGAGGTGTCCCATCAGGGCCAGGTCAACCAGTCCCAGCAACGGGATAGTTACATTGCTGACGATGTTGGGCAGGGCAAGGTGCAGAATCTTCTTATTCACTGATTTTTGGCTGCAAAGTAAATAAAAATTCGCCGTGAGCTGAAAGCTTTTCGATCGATCGGCCCATTGAGTATGCCTATCCCTAATAGATAATTTCGATAAAAAGAAACCAGATATTATTTGGAATGAGTACAAATAGGGTTTAAATTTGCATAAAAAGATACGAAAGTCTCATAATTATAAATTTCAATTTTATGTCATTTGAATTACCCAAATTACCATACGCATACGATGCTTTAGAGCCAATGATCGATGCGCGCACGATGGAAATTCACCATACCAAACATCATGCGGCATACACCACTAATTTGAACAACGCTGTTCAGGGAACCGAGCTTGATGGGAAATCCATCGAAGAGTTGTTTGCCTCTATTTCGAAACTGCCGGTTGCTGTGCGCAACAATGGGGGCGGTTTCTACAATCACAATCTTTACTGGGAGATTATGTCGCCCGGTGGCGCATCGCAGCCGGAAGGCGATTTGCTGAAAGCTATAAACAGTTCATTTGGATCATACGATAATTTTAAAGAAGCTTTTACCAAAGCTGCCCTTACCCGTTTCGGTTCGGGTTGGGCCTGGCTGGTAAAACAGGGTGATAGTTTGGTGGTTTCGTCCACGCCGAATCAGGACAATCCGTTAATGGATGTGGCCGAAGTGAAAGGTTCGCCCATCCTCGGAATCGATGTCTGGGAACATGCATACTACCTGAAGTACCAGAATCGGCGTCCTGAATATGTTGATGCTTTTTGGAAAGTAATCAACTGGGACGAAGTGGCCAAACGGTTTAAAGGTTAGTTGATTTTTGGTTTTTTTCCCCGAGGCAGAGGCTTCGGGGTTTTTCTTGCCTATTATTTTCTGATTATGTTTACAGTGATGTATTATCTGGATTCTTTTTAAATAGGCAGCCTGCCCTTTTTTTCTCAAACTTTTTGGCCGTAATTCATGTTTAGAAGACAAAATCCAAAAACGTCTAACTTTTAAAAATCGAATTATGGCTTTTGAATTACCTGCGTTACCCTACGCTAAAAATGCACTGGAGCCCTATATCAGTGAGAAAACCATCGAATTTCACTATGGCAAACACCACCAGGCTTATGTGAACAACCTGAACAATCTGATTCCGGGAACGGAATTTGAAAATGCCGATCTGGAAACGATCGTGAAAAAATCGGAAGGCGGTATTTTCAACAATGGCGCCCAGGTTTGGAACCACACCTTTTACTTTTTCCAGTTTTCGGCAAGCTCGGTCACCGAGCCTTCCGGAGCGCTGAAAGCAGCGATTGAAGCTTCGTTTGGCTCGGTTGATGCTTTTAAGGAAGCCTTTACAAAAGCGGCTGCCACTTTATTCGGATCGGGTTGGGCCTGGCTGGTTAAGGATGCTGCCGGAAAATTGAGCATCGTGCAAACCGGAAATGCCGGATGCCCCTTACGTGACGGCCTTACCCCGCTGATGACCTGCGATGTGTGGGAACACGCATATTATCTCGATAAACAAAACCTGCGTCCGAAGTATATTGAGGATTTCTGGAAAGTGTTGGACTGGAAAGTTGTTGAGGAACGGTTTTAATCAGAGTTGTTCATACAGCAGTTAAGGAAAAGTCATCCTGAAATTATTTCAGGATCTCTATTAATAAATCAACAGATGCTGAAACGAGTTCGGCATGAAGGAAAAATTAAATTATAACCTATGAGTGCAGAAAAAGTACTGGCCGCTATGCAGGCTGCCGGAAGACCAATGAAAGCCGGTGAAATTGCCGAAGCTTTGGGATTAGATAAAAAGGAAGTTGACAAAGCGATGAACCAGCTCAAAAAGGAAGGTAAAATTGTTTCCCCGGTGCGTTGCGCCTGGGAACCGGCAAAATAGAAAAAGGGGCGTTTGCCCCTTTTTTTTGCGAGTCATGCTTATGCTCTTCAATCAACTGAAAATTAACCTATCCGTATTTTTTTTGTTACTCATGATTATTTGAAATCCGGATGGGCAATTGTCTTTTATTTTTTCAGTAAATGCTCCATTTCTTCCAGTGTTTTGCCCTTGGTTTCGGGCACCATCTTCCAAACAAAAATGAAGGACAGCACACTCATCAAACCGTAAAATGAATAGGTCATTCCCCCGCTGAATTCCATCATGGCCGGGTAAGTTGACGAGATAAAATAGTTGGCTGCCCATTGGGCGGCAACAGCGATGGCTACGGCTTTCCCGCGTATTTTGTTTGGGAAGATCTCCGAAATCAATACCCAGGTGATCGGACCCCACGACATCATAAACGAAGCCGTGTAGATAATGATGAACACCAAGGTTCCGATACCGATCACTTTCATGAACGACAAGGCTCCAATGGCAAACATCCCGATGGCCATCCCCACTGAGCCCACCATCAATAGCGGGCGGCGGCCCCATTTGTCAACTGTAACAATGGCTACTACTGTAAAGATTACATTTACCAGCCCCATCACCACAGTTTGCAGCATCGAAGCGTCTTTTTCGGCGCCCATGCTTTCGAAGATGCGCGGTGCATAGTAGAGCGCTACATTGATGCCGACAAATTGCTGGAAAACGGAGAGTAAAATACCAATCACAATAATGGTTACCCCGTAGGAGAGCAGTTTGGCCGACGATTTTTCAACCGTCCCTTTAATTTCCTGAAGGATGATTTTTGCCTGATCGATGCCATTGATACGGGTAAGGATGCTCAACGCTTTGTCGTCCTCGTGGTTTAGCGCCAGGTAGCGGGGCGTTTCGGGAACAAAAAACAGCAGTACACCGAAAATACCTGCTGGGATTGCTTCTGAGGTAAACATCCGTCTCCAGCCAATGGTGTTGATCCATTCCAGGCTTTGGCCGTTGGCAATGCCCCAGTTCACAAAGTAAACCACCAGCATCCCGAAAATGATGGCAAACTGGTTGATGGAAACCAGGCGCCCGCGAATGCCGGCCGGTGCAATTTCACCGATGTACATGGGGCAAACGGCTGATGCCAGTCCCACACCAATACCACCTATTATCCGGTAGAAGTTGAACATGTACAGCAAGCCCATGGTAGGTTCCCCTTTGGTAAAAAAGAGAAACTCGGGGTTGCCGGAACCAAGGGCCGAAAGAAAGAATAAACCGGCTGCCAGCATGAGCGATCTCTTTCGCCCGAAGCGAGATGACAATATACCGGAAAGCGCTCCGCCGATAATACAACCGATCAGTGCGCTGGAGATGGTGGCCCCGTGGGACCACGAACTTAGTCCCAGACCATTAATCAGGTAGGCTTGAACAGATTTTTCAGCTCCGGATATAACAGCAGTGTCGTATCCGAACAGCAAACCACCTAAAGTAGCCACCAAAGTGATGGCTACTATATAGAGTGAATTTTGACCTTTCATTTAGTTAGATTTGAAGTTTGGAGATTAGATGTAGCAGTTGATCAGTTGTTCAAACATTTCTTGTTTACCGCTGATTTGCTTCGGTTCTCCAACTTCTTTGGCAACAGCAACCAATTGTTCCAGGTTCAGTTTGCCGGCTTCAAATTCGGCGCCTTTGCCCGAATCGAAAGATGCATACCGATTTTTACGCAGTTTCAGGTAATCTGATTCTTTCAGGATTTTATCGGCGATAACCAGTGCGCGGGCGAATACATCCATACCGCTTACATGAGCGATGAAGATATCTTCAAGGTCGGTTGAATTGCGACGGGTTTTGGCGTCGAAGTTGATGCCGCCGTGTGTGAAACCGCCTGCGCTGATGATTTCCAGCATGGCCTCGGTTGTTTCATAAATGTTGGTTGGGAATTCGTCGGTGTCCCATCCGTTTTGGTAGTCACCTTTGTTGGCGTCAATCGAACCCAGCATACCGGCATCGGCAGCCATGCGCAGCTCGTGTGCAAATGTGTGGCCAGCCAGGGTAGCGTGGTTCACTTCAATATTCATCTTGAAATCGTTGCTCAGGCCGTTTTTAGCCAGGAAGCCCAATACCGTTTGCGTGTCGAAATCGTACTGATGTTTGGTTGGTTCCATCGGTTTTGGCTCAATCAGGAACGAACCTTTGAATCCTTGTTTGCGGCCATAATCTTTTGCCATGGTCAGGAATTGTCCCAGGTGGTCCAGTTCGCGTTTGGTGTCGGTGTTCAGCAAGCTCATGTAGCCTTCACGTCCTCCCCAGAACACGTAGCCGGTACCGCCCAACGCGATGGTTGCGTCGATGGCATTTTTCACCTGAACAGCTGCGTTGGCAATCACGTTGAAATCCGGGTTGGTTGAAGCGCCGTTCATGTAACGCGGGTTCGAGAACACGTTGGCAGTTCCCCAAAGCAGTTTCACACCAGTAGCAGCCTGGCGTTCCTTGGCGAAGTCGATGATGTTGGCCAAACGTTGTTCAATTTCGAAAACTGAACCGTCGCCTACTACGTCAGTATCGTGGAAGCAGTAGAACGGAGCGCCGATTTTGGTGATGAATTCGAAGGCAGCGTCCATTTTGTTTTTGGCAGCTTCCATCGGATCGGCAGCGCCCACCCACGGGAAAATTTGTGTTCCGGGGCCGAATGGATCTCCACCGTCACCGCAGAACGTGTGCCAGTAAGCAACGGCAAAGCGCAGGTATTCTTTCATGGTTTTTCCGCCAACCACGCGGTTCTCGTCGTACCATTTGAATGCTAATGGATTTTTTGAATCCGGTCCTTCGTATTTGATCTTGTCAATACCCGGGAAATACTCTTTGTTACCTTTAAATACAGTCATTGTTTTATTTTTTAAGTGATGTCAATTTATTGTTTGATATTTAATTACCTATGTTGTTGCTGAGTCGAAAATACTGGAATCCACTCACGGCCCGCTACTCGCTTCTCATTACTTTCGCTAATTGATTTAGCCAGTTTTCGTAAGCTTCCTGGTAAGCCGTTGCGGCCTTCGCATTGGGTTCGATTGTTTCCAGTTTTTTCAGGTTCGAAAAGGCTTCTCCGGCCGATTTGTAGTAGCCCGAGCCGATACCGGCCCCACGTGCGGCGCCAACCGATCCGTCGGTGTTGTACAGTTCGATGGTGGCGCCGGTAATCCCGGCCAGCGTTTCGCGGAAAATCGGGCTCAGGAACATGTTGGCTTTTCCGGCGCGGATTACCTTGGCATCAATGCCGATCGTTTTCATGATGTCCATTCCGTATTTGAACGAGAAAACGATACCTTCCTGTGCTGCACGGAAAAGATGCACATGGGTGTGCATGTTAAAGTTGATGCCGGCAAGGGTCGATCCCGGGTTTTTATTTTCCAGCACCCGTTCGGCGCCGTTGCCAAAAGGCAAAATGCTTACTCCTTCGGACCCGATTGGAACGCCTGCTGCCAATTCGTTCATTTTTTCATACGAAATGGCGCCACCTCCGATTTGCTTGTTCAACCAGGAGTTAAGGATTCCCGTGCCGTTGATGCAGAGCAGCACGCCAAGCCGGTTGGCTTCGGCTGTGTGGTTCACGTGCGCAAAGGTGTTTACACGTGATTTGGGGTCGTATTTAATTTCGTCGCTCACGCCGTAAACTACGCCCGAAGTTCCTGCCGTGGTGGCAATTTCGCCGGGGTTCAGTACGTTTAGCGACAGGGCATTGTTGGGTTGGTCGCCAGCGCGGTAGCTGATTTTGATGCCCGGTGCCAGTCCCATTTCGTTGGCTGCACTTTCAGTTACAATACCTTGTACTGAGAAGGTTGGGACAACTTCCGGGATGAAACTTTCCTCAAAACCGTAGTGGCCGAGCAGTAAACTGGCAACCTTGTTTTCCTTGAAGTTCCACATGATACCTTCGGAGAGACCGCTGGCCGTTGTTTTTACCTCGCCGCTCAGTTTCATGGCAATGTAATCGCCGGGTAGCATGATTTTGTCAATCCGGGCATATAACTCAGGTTCGTTGTCTTTCACCCATTTCAATTTTGAAGCAGTAAAGTTTCCGGGTGAATTGAGCAGGTTTTCGAGGCAGCGCTGTTCCCCGATTTCTTTCAGTGCTTTCTCGCCGATGCTGGTTGCCCGGCTGTCGCACCAAATGATGGAAGGACGCAAAACCTGCTGGTTTCGGTCAACCAACACCAAGCCGTGCATCTGATACGAAATGCCAATCGAATCAATATTGGCCGGATCGACTTTCGTCTTGTCCATGATTTCGGCAACGGCCAGTTTCAGGTTTTCCCACCACTGTTCCGGCTCTTGTTCGGCCCATCCGGACTGAACTGCCGTGATTTTCATTTCCTGTTTGGGGTAAAACGCCGATGCCAGGCATTCGCCCGATTCGCCGTTAATGATGGAAGCTTTTACCGAGGAGCTTCCAATGTCAAATCCGAGTAGGTACATGCTATTATTTGAGTTTAGATTAACTTGTCCGTTCTGTTCTGGTATGCTCTGCAAATTTAGAGGGTGTGCTCGCGATTTCAAAGCCACAATTTGTGTTTTATAACATGTTTCACATGGAGCTTCGAACCTTGAGTGCGGATGGTATTTGAATGCGCATGGAGTCACCATTTACCACAAACTCGGCCGCTTTTTTGCCCATCAGCTCAAAGTCGGTGGAGATCACCGAAATACCATCTTTAACGTATTTCTTCATCGGGGTTTCATTGTACGAGATTACGCCTGCATCTGTTCCTGGCACCAGGTTTTTATCGGAGCACTGATCGAGAAAACGGGCCAGTGTGCGGTCGCTCACCAACAAGTACAGGTCGCCTTTCTGTACGTCAAATTTTTTCGAATTTTGTAGTACTTGATAATTCAGATGAAAATCCTGTCCGAATTTCTCAAAGTAGCCGATCGATTCTTTGGGGTGATACGTGAATTCAGGAAAAAGAAGAATAAAACGTTCGTATTTTTGGATCTGTTCGAGTCTGGTTTCGAGCGTATCGTACAAGGTTTGCCCAAAGTCCTGGTAAACCACCGACATGTCGGGGGTAGTATGAATGTTCCAGTCGATTATCAGTAACTTTTCCTTTGGGATTTGACGGATAATTTCCGGCACACGTTCGTGGTCGAAGTTCATCACGATATACTTGGAGTACTTTCCCAAACTTTCAGTAATTATCTTTTCAAATACATCAATATTGTAATGATGAAAATGTAGGTCAACCGATATATTTTCCGGAAGATTATCGAGAAAGGACCCGTAAAGCACTTCCTTGTAGGCTTTAAACGTATCAAGAAACAGAAAAACCTTGGTGGTGGCTTTGGCGATAAAATACCCTTTGTTTGGTACCGACTCGATGATTCCCCGGTTTTTCAGTTCAGCATAAGCCTTAAAAACGGTGTCGCGCGATAGCGAACTTTCTTTCACTAATTGGTTTACCGATGGCAGGATGTCGCCAATCTGCAACAGGTTCCGGCTGATAGCATCAATGACGGCATCAATTAACTGCTGAAATTTCAGTTGGTTGGACAGCGGATCGATTTTGAAGGTGAATTTGCTCATAAGTGGGTGTTCTGTTCTGTTGTGCAAACATACGAAAGAAATTTTGTAATATTGAAGGAAAATCAAGCACATGTTAAAAGATTTAATTCTTAAAAACCGCAGTTACAGGCGGTTTCATGAAGAAGAACGGCTTTCGGCCAGTCAGTTGGAAGCGTGGGTGGAATTGGCCCGGTTTTCGGCCAGCGGGCGGAACGCCCAATCGCTGAAGTATATCCTGGTTACTGAGAGGGACCTTTGCCACCAGGTTTTTCCGCTGTTGGGGTGGGCTGGTTACCTTCAGGATTGGCAGGGACCGGAACCCGGTGAGCGTCCGGCGGCTTACCTCGTGATGCTGAACGACCGTAACATTTCAACCAATTATTATTGCGACGACGGTATTGCCGTACAAAGTATTTTGCTGGGAGCTGTTGAGTCGGGGTATGGCGGCTGTATTATCGCATCTGTACAACGGGCCAGGCTTCGCGAATTGTTAAGCCTGGACGAACGCTTCGAGATTATTCAGGTGCTGGCGTTGGGCCGGCCGGCCGAAAAAGTGGTGCTGGAAGATATGAAAGGTGATGACTGTAAATACTGGCGCGATGCGGACGACGTGCATCACGTTCCCAAACGCCCTCTGAATGAACTGATTCTTCGAAAATAAAGAAAGAAGGGAAGCCCGTAAGCTGCCCTCTTGGTTACCCTTTTTTACTAACCCCTAAAAAATAGCGCTTTGATAATGTGTGATGCCATTTTCGGGTTTTCCTTCAGACGACGGGTAGAATAGCCGAACCATTCTTTACCAAAAGGAACATAAACCCGCATTCTATGGCCTTCCTGCACAACCGATTTCCGGAGCTCGGGAGTAACACCGTATAGCATCTGAAATTCATACATATCTTTGGGGACCTCATATTTTTCGATCAGTATTTTGGCTTGGTCGATCAGGTATTTGTCGTGTGTGGCAATCCCCACATACATCGTGTTTTTAAACATGTATTCCAAGTCTTCCAGAAAATGTTCGCGCACTTCCTGGTACTCTTTGTATGCAACATGAGGTGGTTCTACATAAATGCCTTTGCACAGGCGGAAATTAAGCGGATGCCCGTTGGCCGGGAGGTTGTTCAGGTTGTTCAGGTCGTCCAGCGTTCGCCGCAGGTAGGCTTGCACGACCAATCCCACATGGCCGGGGAACTCCTTTTTCAGCTGTTTGAACAGGGTCATTTCCGGATCAACACATTGTGAATCTTCCATGTCAATCCGCACAAAACTGTTTTTTTCGACAGCCAGGGCAATAATGTCGTACAGGTGTTTGTAGCAAGCCTCCTTATCAATCAGCAGCCCAAACATCGATGGTTTCAAGGAAAAATTGCCCTTAATATTTTCGGAAGTGAAACGGTCAATTGTTTCCAGGTACTTGTTTTTATAACCTTCGGCCTGGGCCAGGCTGGTAATGAATTCGCCCAGCACATCAACGGTCACTTCTACTCCCTGAGCATTCAGTTCACGTGCAACTCTCAATCCGTCGTCAATGGTTTCGCCTGCGATATATCGTTTTGAGAAAATCCAGATCAGCCTTTGGGGCAGGTGCGGGAGCATGTTGGCAATTAGTTTATTGATACTCATGAGTGCTCAATGATTTGGTTACACACTTCAACTTACGGTAAAAATACAATCGGTACCGCCGCGCGTTCAATGATGTTTATCAGCGTGATCGTATGATTTTGCGCAGGTTTCCGCCGAAATGGGCAGGATTGTGGTGTTCTTAAAAAATATCCGTAATCAGGATGTATTCCTAAGGATAAATTTTTATTTTTGGCTCGAATTAATTGAATTACCTTTAAAAGCAGGCGGAACAGTTGAGCGCGTAGTAACTGAAGTTTACGCATGAAATGGGACGTTTGCCGGGCCATTAAAAAAATAAAAGTTAAACGTATGAAAAATACTTCTTTGATCCTGAACCTGGTTCTACTGGTTGCTGTAATTGTTATTTATGTGTTGCATTTTTCAACTGGCAATAAACCCGTTGCCGGCGAAGGTGCCGTTTCCGGAACTGGCGAATTGGGCGATTTGAAAATTGCCTATGTGAAAGTTGATTCGGTGATTGTGAATTATGATCTGGCCCAGCAATTACACGATTCGTTTACAAAAAATCAGGAAGCCTATACCAAAGAGTATGCCTCCAGACGTACTAAATTTGAACAAGAGGCTGCTTCCTTTCAGGAAAAAGTTCAACGTGGCGGGTTCCTGACCGAACAACGCGCCGTTCAGGAACGCGACCGGTTAGTTGGCGAAGAACAGGAAATCCTGAAACTTGACCAGGAACTTTCCGGTAAGCTGGCCGAACTGCAAAACACCAACAACCAACAACTGGTGGACAGCCTGATGAATTACCTGAAAGTTTACAATGCCGGAAAAAAATATGCTTACATCTTCAATTCCAGCGGTATCCTGATTGGTGATGATGCCCACAACATTACCAAAGATGTGCTGGAAGCATTGAATGCACGATATGCTGCCAAAAAATAAGTTTCGTATCCAAATATTCTGAAAATCCGGGTTTTGCCCGGATTTTTTTTATCCGTAATTTTCGGCCATGTCATTTGCCCGGCGATATATCGAACGAAACATTTCACAGGAGACCTTCATCCCGGAGCCGCCTGCTCCGGACTTGGCCATGGTGGTCGTCATTCCGGCTTGTTGCGAACCGGATTTGCTGCATACGATCGACTCCCTTTCACGCTGTACCTCTCCAAACGGTTCTGTGGAGGTGGTGGTGCTCATCAATGAGGCGGAAGATTGCTCCGTGGAAATCCGGCATCAAAATGACCGTTCCCTGGCTGAATTAATTGCCTGGAAAAGCAGAAACCCGCAGGCCTTGTTCAATTTATATCCGGTTCGTCCCCGGCCATTTCCAACGAAACATGCCGGCGCCGGTCTGGCACGCAAAACTGGTATGGACGAAGCTATCCGGCGGTTTCAGCAAGTGGATCATCCTGCCGGAATTTTGGTGTCGCTGGATGCTGATACGCTGGTTGAGACCAATTACCTGGTAGAAATTGAACAGTGCTTTGCTTCGGATCAACAGCCAGTGGGCGCGACCATTCGATTTAAGCACCGGCTCGACGAAATTGCTGATGAGCGGCATCTTGCCGGTATGCAGTTGTACGAAAAATACCTCCATTATTATAAACAGGCGCTGGCTTTTACCGGCTTCCCTCATGCCATTTATACGGTTGGATCGGCTTTTGCCGTGCGTGCCGATGCTTACGTGAAGCAAGGTGGCATGAGCAAGCGGCAGGCAGGCGAAGATTTTTACTTTCTGCACAAATTAACCCAAGTGGGGACCGTGGCAGAAATAAATTCAACCTGTGTTTATCCGTCAGCGCGTTTGTCCGACCGGGTGCCTTTTGGTACCGGCCCGGCCTTGCAAAAATGGGTGAATGGGGATGATCGTTTGCTGCAGACGTATCGTTTTCAGTCATTCCTCGATTTGAAAAACTTTCTGGGGTTGCTTCCCCATTTCTACAAAACAACGGTTTGCTGGCCTGATTTGGAAAAGCTACCGGTGAGTGACGCGGTGCGCCGTTTTCTTGTCGAGGACCGGTTTCCGGAATCATTGGCCGAAATCAATAAGAACAGCTCTTCTTTCAAAACCTTTGAAAAACGATTTTACCAATATTTCAATGCCTTTAAAATCCTGAAATTTCAAAACTTCAGCCATCCGCGGTTTTATGCTTTTCAGGATTTGGAGGAAGCTTTCAGTCAATTGAAGGAGGCCATAGCTGGCGGGATGCAAAGTTGAACCAGCCTTGTGCTACGATTGAAACATTGAGCGTCATGCTTTCCGGCAACCGCCGGATCAGCATCTCATCACAAACAACAGATTCCGAAACAAGTTCGGAATGACTAACCGTCATTCGCTACGTAGCGAAATACCAAAAACTGTTTATGAAACCCAAAACCCGAAACTTTTATTGTTTTGCCATTTCCCGGATCAGTTCCCAGGCCCGAGTAACATGCTCCTGCTTGGTTTGGGTTTGGCCGATGCTCATGCGTAGCCAAAAAGTGCCGTTCAGGACCGTGTGCGTGAGGTAAATGCGGCCGCTTTTATTGAGCTTGTCCATCAGCTTTTTGTTGAACTCATCGCCTGCCTTGTGCCGGAAGCAAACCAGGTTGAAGGGTGGCTCGTTCAATAACTCAAAATCAGATGAAGTTCTTATCCAACCGGCAAGTTCACGGGCCAGGCGGATATGTTCGCCAATGTGGTAACGCAAGCCTTCGGCGCCATAATGGCGAATAACGAACCACAGCTTCAGCGCACGAAAACGACGGCCCAGCTGCACATGCCAGTCGCGGTAATCGATCACGGCCCCTTTTTCGGTTGCTTCATTTTTCAGGTATTCCGGCAAAATGCTCAATGTTTTAATCAATACGGTTTTGTCGGCCACATAAAAACAATCGCAGTCGAAGTTGGTAAATAGCCATTTGTGGGGGTTGAAAGCGTAACTGTCGGCCAGCTGCAATCCGTCAAAATGTGACCGGAACTCCGGGCAAACAGCGGCCGTTCCCGACATGGCCGCATCCACATGAAACCAAATGTCATACGTTCTGCAAATTTCACCGATTTCCCGCAAGGGGTCCACGGCGTTGGAAGAAGTGGTGCCAACGGTGCCGCAAACAAAAAACGGGATGAAGCCATTCTTTAGATCTTCTTTTAGCTGGTTTTCCAGCGCTTCGGGGCGCATGGCAAATTGTTCGTCCACTTCAATTTTGCGCAACCTGTTGGTGCCGATGCCCATCACCTTGATCCCTTTCTCAACAGACGAGTGGGTTTGGGTGGAAACGTAGGCTACCAGACGGGAACTTTCGCCGGTAAGGTTGCTGCTGAAGTTGGTTTTTTGCTCGCGGGCTGCCAGCAAAGCCGCCAGCACTGCATTCGAGGCCGTGTCCTGGATGACCCCGCCACCGCTTGCCGTTGTTTTGAAATGCGCAGGAAGGCCCATCAGGTCAACCAGCCAATCCATCACCTGGCTTTCCAGTTCGGTGCAGGCCGGGCTGGTAGCCCACAGCATACCTTGCACGCCAAGCCCGGCCGACAGAAGCTCGCCCAAAATAGACGGGCCGGAAGTGTTCGACTGGAAATAAGCGAAAAAGTTGGGCGATTGCCAATGCGTAATGCCGGGCATAATCAGCTTGTCCACATCGCTCAGCATGGCATCAAACGGTTCGCCTTTTTCCGGCGCTTGTGGTGGTAATTGCTTGTGGATATCGCCCGGCTGGACGGTTGATAATACCGGGTAATTTTCCACTTGTTCGTAATAGTCGGCAATCCAGTCGATCAGTTTTTTCCCTTCTTCCCTGAATTGGTCAGGGGTCATGTGGTAATTCTTTTCCATGTCAGCAATTCGTGTTAGTTGCAATGGCGCTTAATGGCCGATGTGGTCAGTATTTGATGAAGAAGGATTGGTAGCCGGATGTTTCGGGTAGTTCGGTTTTAAACATGCGGTCCACCCGGCTGAAGCTGTTTCCTCGTTTCACCAGGTCCAGAAAAATCTGAATGGTTTCTTCCCGGCCTTCCACTTCCAGCTCAACACTGCCGTCGGCCTTGTTGCGCACCCAGCCTTCCAGGTGGAGCGTAAGCGCCGTTTTTTGGACAAAGTGCCGAAATCCGACCCCTTGAACGCGGCCGGTCAATACAATGTGGAAAGCCTTTTTATGGTTCAATGGACGATAGGTTGTTGTGGTTTCCGTTCGAATTCTGCGGCAATTTCGGGTTGCACCAATGCCCAGATGGAATAAACCCCCAGGGCTGTGCCAAACGGGAAGTTCACCAGGTTCAGGATGGAAATAATCAGGATCAGGATGCGGCCCCATTGTTTGCGCTTCATTACGCCGATACCGCCAATGATGCCCGGAATGGAACAAATAATCATGATGGCGGCCAATACATTGGCAACAATCGAAAGCACCATATTCGCCTGTGCATCGTCCGAGAAATCACCGATCAGATGCAGAATGGTGTAAATCAGCAACCCGGTGAGAATCCCTAAAGCACCCATGATGATGTGCAAAATACCGACAATGTTGATGTGTTTTTCCATGAGTTGATTTTTTTGTTTAAAATTAAAAAGAATGGATGAATTTTAGCTGCATGAGGCCGGATAACTTTAATCTGTTTCCCTGCATGAGAGGGTTGGCGCCGAAATGGTGTTGACCGATGCCGGTTACAAAACTTATCCGGTCGGTAAACTACAACTTGCTTCGTCTGTTTATAATACTGACAGCAGGATAATTTCTGATCCGGATATTTTGGATATTTTTGCAGCAATTAATTGAAAGGGAAAACGATGGAATTTTTAAAATTATTTTTAATCGCGCTCGTGTTGGTCGCCGTTGCTTTTGCAGGGTTGGCCATTAAAATACTTCTCGAAAAGAAAGGTAAATTCCCGAATTTGCATATTGGCAGCAATAAGCACATGAAACAGCGGGGCATTACCTGTGCGCAAACTTTTGATAAAATAGAGCAGTCCAAGGCCCGGAAAGAGTTAACGTTTAAAGAATTAAACTTGATAAAGGATACCCCGGGGAGCTGTTAGGCTCCCCTTTTTGATGGGGTTCGTTTTGGGTTTTATACCTTTCGTGAGTTCCGAACGATGATCGTCCGTTTTCCGCCTGATTCTTCGCTTTTTTCTCTGCCTGTTAGGCTAGCTGATATCAAACATGCTGGCCAAATCGTAGCGCGAAAATGCCCGGAAGGCTACCATCGTTTGGGTGTTGCTGATGCCTTCAATTTTTGTGATTTTTTCGGTAACCAGTTCAGCCAGCGATTCGTTATCGGGAAGCCGCATAATTGCCACAAAATCAAATTGTCCGCCTACGGAGTAAACTTCGGTGATGCCCGGAATGCCGGCCAGTTGTTCGCCCACGGCATTCAATTTTTTCTGGTCGGCATGGATGAGTGCAATTGCTGTTGTCATAGGGATATCGTTTAAAGTTATTTTCAGCAAAAGATACCGTTTTCCCGATTGATATTCAATGACAGGTTTCCATGTCTGTTGAAATCAGGCGGGGCCGAATGGCTTGTATCGGGCTATCTTGTTGGCGACGAGGTGATTTTGAATTTCGTGGTCAGCGGCTCTTTCAACCAAAATGCCTAACAAGTGTTAATGTACTTACGGTTATGAAAGAACCGTTTTTTTGTTGGGATCAAAAATGCTATTTTCAGCACAATTCTAAACAAACACCTTCATGAAGAAATTGTATCAGTTCCTTGTTTCCATGCCATTTATGGGATTTCTGTTGTTGGTCCTGGCCTTTTCGATGGCCATTGCCACTTTTGTTGAAAGCAGTTGGGGCACCGATGCCGCCAAAGCAATCATTTACAATGCACACTGGTTTGAGTTGGTTTTCATCTTGTTGGGGATCAGTTTGGTGGTCAATTTTATCCGATATAAACAATATACGCCTAAGAAATTGACGATCGGTATTTTTCACCTGTCGTTTATCCTGATTGTGCTGGGCGCGGCCATTACCCGTTATATCAGTTTTGAAGGGATGATGCACATTCGTGAGGGGCAAGGCTCCAATTCCATTGTTTCCACCGATTCGTATTTTACCATTGAAGCCGGGGATGAACAGGTTCGGGAGAAAGTGCTTTTTTCGGAACTCAGCTACGGTCAAATTAGCGAAAGCCTCGAAATTGAAGGGCAAAAGGTGAAGGTGAAGTCGGTGGGTTTTGTGAAAAACGCCGTGCGCACTCCGGTCGAACACCCTGCTGGTTCACCGTTGGTGGATTTTGTAATCTCTGCAGGTCAGGGGATGCAGTCTTTTTCGTTTCAAGAGGGCGAACAAATCGATCTGGGCGCAGCAGTTGTCGGGTTTAATCCCGCGGCGGATATCCGTTTTGTTCAGGAAGGCGATCAGCTCTACCTGGAAACCGACCGTGAGATGGAAATCCGTTCGATGGCCGGGGGCGAGCCCGAACCGGTGGCTGCCGGTTCACGCATCGAGGTGCAGCCGATGCAGCTTTATGCTTTCGATAACTACATGTTGTTAGTGAAAAAATTCTATCCCACCGCGCTGATCCGTGTTACGCGCGACCCTGCGGGCAACTCGGGCGAGGATGCCGTGGTGCTGGAAATCTCCGACGGGCAGCGGAAAAACATCGTCAATGTGTTTGGCCGCAGCGGCCAGACGGGCGAGCCGGTAACGTATAACATCGGAAATACCCCCGTGAAACTCACCTACGGCTCAGAGCCGATTTACCTGCCGTTTGAACTGCACCTGAAAGATTTTCAGCTCGACCGCTATATTGGCTCCGAAAGCCCTTCATCGTTTGCCAGCGAAATCAAGCTGACCGATCCGGAGCGGGGCGTGGACCGCGATGTGCGCATTTTCATGAACAATACCTTGAAATACAGCGGTTACCGTTTCTATCAGTCGTCGTACGACCAGGACGAACTGGGGACGGTCCTTTCCGTAAATAAAGATTTTTGGGGAACCCTGGTAACTTACCTGGGCTATTTTCTGATGACCCTGGGCATGATCCTTTCCCTGATCAATAAAAATTCATACTTCCAGCACCTGGTGCGCCATTTGAAAGAATTGAACAAGCTGAAGGTTGCTGCGGTGCTGGCTGTTTTCATGCTGGCTTCCGGTCAGGCCAAGGCAAGCGGCGCTGAGGTGGCCGGCATTCCGGCGCTTGAAAAAGAACTGGTCAGCGATTTCTCCGAACTGTGGGTGCATGGCCGCGATGGGCGCATCGAGCCGATGTCAACCTTGTCGAACGAGCTGTTGCGCAAAGTTGCCCGCAAATCTGCTTTCCAGGGAAAATCGGCCGACGAAGTGGTGTTGAGCATGAACCTGTACCCCGAACTGTGGCGCACCGTGCCCTTGATTAAAGTGGAAAAGGGGGTGGCCAATTTGCTGGGCATTCAGGGGAAATATGCCGCTGCGGTTGATTTCTTCGATGCGAATGGGCAGTACCGGATGCTGGAACCGGTGCAAAAAGCCTACGGCAAGATGCCGGCCATGCGCGACCAGCTCGACAAAGAGCTGATTTACGTGGATGAGCGGGTGAATATTTGTTTCATGATTTTTAACGGCGATTTCTTCACCTTCTTCCCGCCGATTGATCCAAGTGGCGCCTGGCATGCTGCCGGAAGCAAACCAACCGGCTATCCCCAGGCCGATTCGCTGTTTGTGAACCGCAGTTTCCAATTGCTGAAAGAGTCTTTTGCCCCGGGAAGCGATGTTGCTCCGCGGCAGATTTTTGCAACGATAGCGGGTTTTCAGGAAAAATTTGGGGCCGCCATCCTTCCTTCGGCACAAAAGAAGGCTGCCGAAATGGCCTACAACAATTTTCAACCGTTTAAGCGGGTTTTTCCCTGGTATTTGCTGGTGGGGTTTGTGTTGCTGGTCATTTTGTTCGTCAATATTTTCAGGCTGAAACCGGTTAGCAGGCCGGTAAAGCTTATTTTTTCAGGAATCATTTTGTTGATTTTCCTGGTTCATACCGCGGGGCTGGTGTTGCGCTGGTACATATCGGGGCATGCGCCCTGGAGCAACGGTTACGAATCGATGGTGTATGTGGCCTGGGCGGCTATGCTTTCGGGCTTTATCTTCGGACGGAAATACCCGCTGGTGTTGGGCACGGCTGCTTTTCTTTCGGGAATCACCCTTTTTGTTGCCCATCTCAACTGGATGAACCCCGAAATTACCAATCTGGTGCCCGTGCTGAAGTCGTATTGGCTGATCATTCATGTGGCTGTGATTACGGCCAGCTACGGCTTTATCGGACTGAGCGCTTTTCTGGGGCTGCTGGTGTTGATCCTGTACGCCCTGATGAAAAAGCAAAACCAACAGAATGTCGCTCATTTTGTTGACCAACTCACAACGATCAGCGAATTGTCGGCCACGCTCGGATTGTACATGCTCACCATTGGTACCTTTCTGGGTGGCATCTGGGCCAACGAAAGCTGGGGGCGCTACTGGGGCTGGGACCCCAAAGAAACCTGGGCGCTCATTACGGTGCTGGTTTATGCTTTTGTGGTACACATGCGGTTTATCCCGTCGTTGCGGGGCCATTTTAATTTCAACCTGGCCACCGTGATTGGCTTCACGTCGGTGTTGATGACCTACTTTGGGGTGAACTATTTCCTGAGCGGGATGCACTCTTACGGCAAAGGAAGCGTGGACGGGCTGCACTGGGCCGTGTATGTATCGGCCATTGCGGTTATTGGGTTGATCTTTCTGTCGTATTCGAAATATAAAAAGTTTGCTGTTGGCAAAAGTAACGAGTGATTGGGATGAAAGAACCCTGTCAGGTTTCCAAAACCTGACAGGGTTAAGACGACAAACAACACTGGCGGAAACCTCTGCCACGCTGACGGAACTCTTCCGGGCGAAGGCGGAAACCTTCCCCGCGAATGCGGAAACGTCCTCTACGCTTGCGGACACGTTCGCCACGCACACGGAAAGCAAAACCACGAAGGCGGACGCCTCCTCCACGCACACGGAAACAAAAAAAACGGAAGCGGAAAGCTCCTCCACGCACACGGAAGCCTTTTCCCCGAAGGCGGAAGGTTGCACATCGGAAGCGGAAGCCCGTTCTGTTTTGCGGCAGGTCTTCAGTAAATAGGAAATATTATCTTTGGCCGGTTTTTCAACCTAAATTGAATTGAAAATGATGCGCAAAACCGTAACCCGCACGTTCGATATACTGGATCGTTACCAGGCTGAGTTTCCCCGTGAAGATGCACTTGGCGGAAAAGCTACTGATGGCAAGTGGTACACATACTCTACCGCCGAATATGTAGAAAAATCAACTCTATTCGCCTTGGGCATGCTGGCCCTCGGCTTGCAGCGCGGCGACAAGGTGGCTACCGTAACCACCAACCGGCCGGAGTGGAACTTTGCCGATATGGGCCTGGCGATGGCCGGCCTGGTACATGTGCCCATTTATCCGACGATTGGTGATGAGGAATACCGCTACATTCTCGAACACGCCGAAGCCAAGTATCTGTTGGTGGGCGACAAAAAGCTTTTCGAAAAGCTCAGTCCGATTGTGGCTGACCTGGGTACCGTGAAGGGGATTTACGGGTTCGAAGAAATTCCGGGCTGCCCATCGTACCAGGAAATCCTGGATTTGGGCGAAAGCAAAAAGGCGGAACTTTCGGACGAACTGGAAACGATAAAAGCGTCGGTAAATGCGGATGAAGTGGCTACACTGATTTATACTTCAGGGACTACGGGCGTTCCAAAAGGGGTGATGCTCACCCACCGGAACCTGGTTTCGAACTTTGTGGCCCATTCCCACATGCACCACCTGGGGCACGAACACCGGGTGATCAGCTTCCTGCCCTTGTGCCATGTGTACGAACGCAGCGTAAATTATCATTTTCAGTACAAAGGAATGGGAATTTACTACGTGGGAAACCTGGGGCAGATCGTGGGGGCTATCAAGGAAATCAAACCGCACATGTTCAACTCGGTCCCCCGCTTGCTGGAGCGTGTGTATGATGGTTTTGTCTCGAAAGGACAGGAGCTTACCGGCCTCAAAAAAGTCATCTATTTTTGGGCGCTCAGCCTTACCCGTCATTTCGAATACAATAAAAAATACAACCTGTTTGTCCGTATGCAAATCAAGCTGGCCGACAAACTGGTTTATTCCAAATGGCGCGAGGCGCTGGGCAACAATATCGTTTATATTGTTTCGGGTGGAGCCGCCTTACAGCCGCGCATTGCCCGCGTGTTGGGAATGGCGGGCATGCAAACCCTCGAAGGTTACGGATTGACGGAAACTTCGCCGGTAATTGCGGTAAATAATCCGGCAACAGGCGAGATGAAAATTGGAACCGTGGGGCCGGTGCTGGATGGGGTAGAGGTGAAAATTGCCGATGACGGCGAGATCCTCTGCAAAGGCCCCTCGGTGATGAAAGGCTATTACAAAGCGCCCGAACTGACTGCCGAAGTGATTGACGAAGATGGTTGGTTCCATACCGGCGACATTGGCATGCTGGAAGAGGGCAAATACCTGAAAATTACCGACCGCAAAAAGGAAATGTTCAAGATGTCGGGGGGCAAGTACATTGCGCCGCAAATGATCGAAAATAAGCTGAAGGAATCGTTCTTTATTGAGCAGGCCATGGTGATCGGCGAAAACGAAAAGTTTGCCAGCGCCCTGATTTCGCCTAATTTCGAATACCTGCACGACTGGTGCTCGCATCACAAAATTCATTTCCGCGACAACGAAGAACTGGTGCAAAAGAAAGAAGTGATCTCGCAGTACCTGAAAGAAGTGGCCCTGATCAATAAAACGCTGGGGCAACACGAAGAAATCAAACGGTTTCGCCTGGTGTGCGAGGACTGGACCCCGCAGAGCGGCGAATTATCGCCCACGCTGAAATTGAAACGAAACTTTGTTGCCCAAAAATACAAAGCGCTGATCGACGATATCTATGCCGTTTCGAAATCGAACAATGGCGGCAACGGCATCCGGTTCCCCAAAGTAAGCCTTCGTTTTGATGTGAATGAATTGCTGAAAAAGTTCAAGCTATAGCATTCAAAATGACAACGAATGATCATCAATGACTGATGGCTGGTTTTCAATCCCCAATCATCAATCATCAATCATCATTCAAAACACTCTATCCCAAGGGATCGCGGCCAGGATAACCACATAGGCGATGCCGAAGAAAACCAGCGAATTACCGAATTTTGCCCGGCTGCTGGCAGCCTTTTTTGCCCGTACCCGTCCAACGTGTACCAGGGCAACAGCGATGAGCATCATTACCAAATGTTCAACCGCGTAAAACCGGAGATCCGCATTTTTCATGGCCGCCCCGAAATCCTGAAAGGCCGCTTTGGTGACCGGGCTGACGAAAAAGAAAAGCACCAGGCCAGTGAGCAGTTGAATATCCATGAGTACGGTGAAAACAAGGCTTAGTGTGTTGTCTGGTTTCTTCCAGTTTTGCCGGCTGAACCAGCCCATGAAATATTTCAGCAACGCAACCAGGGCTATCAGCAGGATGAGCCAGCGAAGAGTATTGTGCAGGTGTAATAGTCCGATATACATGATTTAAAATTTTAGATCACCTGTAACAACATTTCCCTGCCGGTTTGGTTTTCCGAAAGTTGCATTTTGGACTATAATTTTGGTTCAAGCACAAATCGGCGATGGATTATTCACCGGCCAGGGCAAAGATCTCATCCAGTTCGAAAATCGTTTTTTTGCTTTCAGAGAACACCGAATTTACCATCGCGCGGGCAACTGTTTTGTCGGCAACAGGCCGGTATTTTTTCATAACAAAACGGGTAAGCACCCGGGCCAGGCTGAGCGAAAAAGCTTCGGTCGGGCGCTTGGGCTGGCGGTTGCCATCCAGAATCGATGGTCGTAAAATAACTGTCTTTTTGAAGTTTAGTTGTTGAACAGCCTCATCCAGTTCGCCCTTCATCCGGCTGTAGAAGATCCGGGAATTTGGATCGGCCCCGGCCGATGAAACCAGGATAAGCACACCCACCTTGTTGGTTGATGCGGCTTTGGCCAGCTCGTACTGGTAGGAAAAATCTACCCGGTATTGCTTTTCTTTGCTCCCGGCGGCCTTCAGGGTGGTGCCCAGGCATGAAAACAGGACATCCCCTTTCACCCGTTCGGCCCAGCTCTGCGGCTTGTCGAAATCGATCAGGTGTTCAGTTAGTTTGGGGTGTATAAATCCGGTTTTTCGCCGGGTAAAGACAATCACCTCGCCAAAACGATTATCCGCCAATAGGGTGTTAACCAGTTGTTTGCCAACCAAGCCGGTGGCCCCGGCTACAAGCGCTGTTTGTTGTGTATTCATGATGCAGGTCTTTAGACGGTATAACGTACTTTGCTGCTGATCGGTTATTTTTTATGCTGATGTGGATTTTCCGTCTGTCAATAAGCCCGTTCAGCTGCCAGCCGGAATTTTCTGTTCTTCTGTCGGGATGGTAAAGTGAAAAACTGTTCCTTGCGGATAATTGTGGGTGGCCCAGATCTTCCCGTGGTTTTTGGCAATAAATTCCTGACAGATTAGCAGCCCCAGGCCAGTGCCCTTTTCACCGGAAGTGCCGTCGCGACTGGTTTCTCCCAATTCAAACAAATGTTGAAGCTGTTTGGGTGACAAGCCAATGCCCGAGTCGGCAATGTTGACCAGCACATCGGTCCCTCGTATTTCGCCCAGTATGGAAATAGTTCCGCCGGGATGAGTGAACTTTACCGCATTGCTCATCAGGTTCCGCACCACCGTGTTGATCATGTTGTAGTCGGCAAAGGCGGAAAATTCGCGCGGCAACTGTTCCTCAATCTGAATGCTTTTGAGCTTTGCCCGCTCACGGACCAGTTGGATATTTTCATTGACAATATCTTTTAGGTTGATACGGGCAGGGCGGTAACTGATTTTATCCATTTGGGTGTTGGCCCACAAAAGCAGGTTGTCAAGCAGATTGTAAATGTTGATGGCCGTGTCGTTGGTCAACTTAAGCAGGTTGGCTTGTTCATCCGGGCTGGTTTCATCTTCGCTGGTCAGCAGGTCCAGCATGCCCAGCAATCCGGAAAAAGGGCTGCGCAAATCGTGCGATACGATGGAGAAGAGTTTGTTCTTCGTCAGGTTTGCTTTCACCAGTTCCTGATTGTTTTTCACCAGTTCGCGGGTACGCTTGGCAATGATTTTTTCCAGTTCATGCTGTCGCTTCATCAGGCGGCGCGTATGCGCATGTTGAATGAGGAAAAATGAGCCGCCCAGCACGATCAGCGAAATTGCCAAAAAGGGAAAAGTCATCCAAAACGGGGGGTGGACCTTCAGTTTGACCAGCGATGAGCGGTTGTCCCATTGTCCGGTTGGGGTGGTGGTTTCAACCTGAAAAAAGTAGGTGCCAGGCTTCAACCGGGTATAGGTCGCTACTTGTTCCTGCTGGGTATAAACCCATTCCTGATCGAACCCGATGAGCTTGTAGCGGTATTTTTGCTTTCCCGGGTTGACGAAATTCAACGAAGTAAACCGGAAGGTAATCATTTGTTGATTGTAGTCCAGTTCTACAACGGGTATATTCCGGTCTTCTTCGTTGGGGCGAGCGAGGACTGGTTTTCCGTACACGGCAATTTCGGTAAGAATCGCCCCGGAACCGGAATGTTTTTTGGCAGGAACCTGGTTTGGGTGAAAGAAATCAACGCCTTCGTTGCCGCCGAAATAAATCGTTCCTTGCCCGTCAACCGCTGCCGAACGTTCGAAATAGATTGAAGAGATCAGCCCATACGACTGGTTGAAATAATCAATGGTATAATCCAGTGTTTCCAACGACGTTGCCCCGGAATACGTTAGCCTGAAAACTCCGGATTTTGTACTCACCCAGATTTCCCCGGGTTTAACCGACCGGATGGACGAGATATTTAAATAGGCGATATCGTGCCCTTTTTGTACCGGCAGAAAAGTACCGGTTTCTTTCATGAAAATGTTTAACCCGTTGTTGGTACCGGCCCACACAACGCCTGAATGATCACAGTAAATCGTCTGAATGGTGTTGCTTGCCAGGCTGCTGGGATTGCCTTCGTTGTGAAAGTAATTGGTGAATCGTCCGGTTTTGGTGTTGAGTCGTGAAACCCCGTGGCTGCTTGAGATCCAAAGGTCCTGATTGGTATCCAGGCACAGGTCGAAGATGTAATCATTCGACAAGCTGTTTTCGATGTCGTTTTCGTTATAGCGGAATTCGCTGACTTCATGCGTGTCGGGATGGTAGCGCCAGAGCCCTTTGCCATGCAATGTTAGCCAAAGGTTGCCGTTGGCGTCTTCAACAATATCGCGGATGTCGGCAGTATGCAAAACAGCTGCTGCCGCTTCGGGTTTTACAGGGGGCCAGGTAAAATCAGTTCCTTCTGCGTTCATTTTTTGCAGTCCTCCCGACCAGCTGAGCGCCCATAGTTGGTTGCGGCTGTCTTCAAATAACTTGAAGATGGCGCCTGAGCTGTTGTCTTTTCTATTCGTTTTCAGCCGGTACGACTTTCTTCGGTACGGACCAGAGCTGTGCCGCTCGATCAGTCCGCTTTCGTAACCCAGCCACATGTTACCTGCATGGTCGAAACTAATGGCTGTAACTTCTTTGTGGGTGAGTGTATAGGGTGTGCCATCGTCGAACAGAAAATGCTGAAAAGGAATGTTGTTCAATCCGTAATTAATGCCGCGTATGCCGGATGAAGTCCACAGGTTGTTGTCCTTGTCGGCAAATACATAAATGACGGCAGTCCGTTCCAGACTGAATGGATCGGTCGGCACGTTGGTAAAGCGCCGGGCGGTATTGCTTTTGCGGTCGAACCGGATCAATCCGCTGTTGGAGGCCAGCCAGATGATGGAATCCCGGCCGAGGTCAAAGTGGTGTACATCTTGGGTCAGGTTTTCAAAAATGTAATTGTTCACCAACCCTTTGTTGGGATCAATAATGAAAAATCCATCGAACAAAGTGCTCAGTAATAGCTCCCCTTCTGAAAACCGGAGGTTGGTAATATGGAGTTGGTCGAGGTTGGTTTGTCCCAAGGTTCGGAATGCGGTTATTTCCCGTGTTTGCGGGTTAAGCCGGTAAACCCCGTTGGGGAAGGTTGCCAGCCAGATATCTCCGTCGGGTTGGCGGCATATATGATTTATGTTGCTGTTTGGCAGGATGTCGTTGCCAGGAGTTTTTACCGTTCCGGTGTCGGTAAACCAGTTCGTTTCTCCGGTCTTTCGGTTATGCATGGCCAAGCCTTCGTCGGTGGCGATCCAAAATTCACCGCTGACCCCTTCCGCAAAATCAGTTACCCGAATTCGGTCCCAACCTGGCGCCATGGGCAGAAAACGGTCGCGGAAATGATCATAGTACCATGCGCCATGTTCGGTGCCGATCCAGATTTTCCCGTTCGAATCAGAAAAAACAGTATTGATTTGGTGGACCGGAAGGGCGGGTTGTTTTTCGTCGGTGTTTTTATATGTTTTAAAATGATTCCCATCGAAGCGGGTGAGGCTATTATCGCTGGCCAGCCAAATGAAGCCAATCGAATCCTGTGCTATTCCGTTAATTTTCGATTCAGTCAATCCTTTTTCAATTCCGTAATGAAGAAAAGAGATGTTGGTTTGGGCTGAAGTGCCAAGTACGAAGATGAAAAAAAGTAGGCTGTGTAGATAAGCTTTTAACACGATTGCAGGGCTCTGATTTTGGGTGATAAAAATACAAAAAGCATTCGGTTCACAAAGGAGAGGAATCTGTTTTAAATCATCTTGTTCCTCTATTGTCCCCATGCAGGTTCCGGTGGTGGACTTTTTGCCCGTCGGGTTGGTCGTTTACATGACGTGAAGCGCTTGCCGAATCAAGTTATGTGCCGGTCAGTTTCGAGGAATTCGAAGTGAACGTGATGCGACAGAAGAAATATCACATAAAGATGGACGGTTATTTCACTTTTCTTCCACTTGTAATATTTGTGTTAAACTTCTGTGAAACCGTTGTCAAATCCGCCCGGGGAGGGGAATTCTGTCTATTTTTGTCATTAGATAGGAAAATCTGTTCCGGCTACAGGTGTCCGATCCAATTCGTATCGAAGTTGTACTAGGTTTAGGAAAAGAAATTGGTACAAATTAAAAACTGGTTACCGCTTTTTAACGTAAATGTTCATCCCTAATCATTTAAAAATCAAATTATGACAGTAAACAGAACTTTTGGGATAGGAAATGATAGCAATGAGCCTGAGGTTTCATACAAAAAGAAGATCCAATATATCAACCTGAAGCTTGCTGCCGATGGTTATCCTACTTGTATGGCAGGGACAAAATCTGACTTGTTGGAGATTGCCAAACCCTTGTTGGATAGCTACAACATCAAATCCCGCTTGCTGGCCAATCAAACTTCCCCGCTGGGGCAGCGTGTGCAAAACTTTCTTCGCGATTATTTAAGCGATGTGCCGGGCGACAATTCTTTTAGTTTCCCCGACCATCCGTTTATCCTCGACCGTCACGGGTTGGCCCGGATGGTTTCGTTGCCCGCTGACGGTGATTATTTCGAAAGTGATATTATCCGTTCGTACCGGACCGCACAGGGTATTCTGAATAATCCAAAAGAGGACCGTCGGACCACAAAAGGTGTTTTTCATATTGCGGAAGGAGGCCTGCCCATTCCGGATGATAAAAAGGCGGTGCCCAAAATTACTTTTTGCAAATTGTTGCAACATGCATTAAATCCGCCCAAAGAGCTGATGAGACTCCCGTTTACGGCTAACCAGGAAAAAGGCGCCGAACTGTTTGTCAGCCTGATGCTCCGCCCCATCGTGGTGCCGGAAGTTCCCGGTGTGATGACCGAAAAATCAATGGAAATTAAATTTCTGGCGCCAGGCAGCCTGGTTTCGAACCTCGACTTTGTGGAGTCGATCTTTGGCAATGCCGGCGACCCGTTCTTGCCCGAAAACGATGCAGCTCTAAACCCGGACTCTTGGACCGGGCACACTGGCTGTGTTATCTTGGCCACTCATTTAACCGGATTAACAAAAAAGGAGCTTGGGCTTCCGTTCTACGACAATGCCACCGAACGCCAGAAGCGGGATGGCATGTGCTGGAAGAAGGAGGATGAAAAATATAACGATGGCAGCGCCTTCAAAATTACCGCGCGCGACAAACGGGGCGTGGTGGTTACCCTTATTGCTGACAACTATTACGGTTACTGTAAAAAAGAAGTGAAAACCATGATCGGCTACTCGGCCAACCTCTATGGGCTGGCCGAAGAAGAACATGCCGGCGGCGCTATCGCTTTCCGTAGCTATAACCTGGGTGAAAAGTGCTATCTCGATGAAAGGCTCCCGGACAACGGCTTAAACTTTGCTTCGTTCCTTTACTTGTTTGCCGACATGCTGGAGTTGAAAAAAGAAGGTTACGCAGTGGATAAAAAATTCCGGGATGTAATTTATGTGCCCGAAGATGCCAATTTCGACTTACTGAAACAAACCATCACCTGGCAAAATGCTGGAAAAAAGCAGGTGATTAAATTGTTGCCATACAAATATTATATCTATCCGAACGGGTACAAGGTGGAAATGAAAAAGCGGCTGGAAGGCCCCAAATGGCATTTGGTAGGGACAATGGCTGAAGGAACGCTTTGCCACAAACCTTGCACGGTGTCGGGTGGCGGAAAGTCTGAAATCTCCAAGTCGATCCAGGATGCGATGATCCAGGGTTCGGTGATTGTGACCGACCTGCATGCCGATCTGGATATGGTAGAAGAAATCATGTCCAAGGATTATTCCAAGCGGTTTAAAGTGCCGGCTGACTATTCGGTAAAGAAACCGCGCCACATCCTGAGCCGTCGCCGTTCACTCGGATCGGTAATTAAATTGCTGACCCCTGCCGATGAGTACACCGACGAGTACAACGAATGGCTCCGGTCGCTCCCGCAACGCATTAAAGTGTTGATTTATATTATTAAAGGGAATTATAGTCAGGACTGGGACAAAGACTGGCGGAAGTATTTCTCGGTGGATCAAGTAAACGGGATACCGGGGAATGAACTGAAATTTCAGTCGAATAAACTGCTGACAAGTTACTTGCGGGTTGGTCACGATGTCGATAACTCCTGGCGTATTTTCCTGACACGGCAGGATTACAACCCATCCAGCAAAGTGCAGTTTGAAGATGATATTACCGCTTCGGTAGTTCTGGATGCCAAAAAGTTGGAGAACCTGAACCCGGAATATAACAATCCCAGCGTGAAAATCGTGAAAAACTGCGAATCACGCTTGTTCCAGCGGCCGGATGACTGTGTGATCAAAGGGTATGACAAGCAGGGCGAAAAAGATCTGTCGAGCCCCAACACGTTCCTGTCGAACTTTGAACCGCTGACCCGCAAACAGGTACAGGAAATTAAGGATGATGCCATCGGCTTCGAACTTTACACCCAACCGGTGAAAGACCTGATCAATAACTTTCTGGCCAGCGAAAGCCCCGAATTTCTGGTAGTGCCTTCCGAACCTCGTCTGGTTAACGGTATTCAATCGAAGAACCAGCGCTACTTGCAGGTACGTCCCGACCTGGTTGATCCGGTCGCTAAGTATGTTGCGGAAGTTGGAACCCGCATCTTCCGAAAAGTACCGCTCGGTAAGCCCGTGTATTCGCCGGTGAATGCGGTATTGCCAGGACGACGCAATAACCCGTCCGAACCGGAAAATAACGTGCCGCCATTGGCCGTTTACAACCCAATCCACTACCAGGAGTTGCCGGAACTTTTCATCGACTTCATTTGCAGTATCACCGGAAAATCACCTTCTACAACTGGTTTTGGTTCCGAAGGCGCTTTGACGAAAGGTCCGTTCAATAACCTGTTGCCGGCTGCTGATTTGAACAATGCTTTCCTGTCGTACATCCTGACCGGTTACGATGGTTTCTCTTCTGCCGCCGGTTATGTGGGACCGAAATATAAAGTTGACCACGATATCAGCCTGCTGGTCCCGGAAATCTGGTGCCGCATGTCTGTTGAGGAACGCGATCCTAAATTCCTGATTGAAAACGGCTATCTCGAACGGGTTGAAAACTTCACCCACAACGGGAAAGAAGTTGATGCCAGTTTGTTGGGCTACCGGATAACGCTGCGTTTCGTGACTCACTTTATGGCCCGTATCTTCAGTAAACCGGATGCGGTTTTCAGCGAAGATATGCTTCGGCCGGAACAACAAGATTTGGATATGTTTGTGGCTTCCATCGAAAACCTGTCGATTACCCAAAAACGCGTGGCCGAAGGTTACATGCGCGACGGAACGGTTGACTTGCTTTGCCCGCCACTGAAAGCCCTCATTCACATTATGGTTGAAGGTTCATACGAGGGGAAAGGACGCAATCATCCGGACATCCGCGCTATGTTTACCCGCGAGGCGGTGCTGAACAGCGACTGGTACAAGCAGCGTTTAGTTGAAAAGCAACATCGCGACGTTGAACAATGGACGAAAAATGTGGCTTATATCGAAGAGGTAATCAGCCGCAGAAACTTTGCTGACACGTCAGTCCGTCTGGCGCTTCCCGAACGGCTAAAAGTTGCCAAGGCCAAACTGAAAGAGGTTTCATCGCCGGTTTACCTGGCTGATTTGGCCGGTACACTTGGTGTTGACACGCTCAGCCCCATTGAAGCTTAGTTGACAATTTCATGAAATAGAAGAAAAGGAGTCCGGCGCGGCTCCTTTTTTTTGTGACTTTTTTGTTATGAATCTGGTCAGGAATACGGGAGAGAACCGGGTGGCTGGGCTTTGCGCTTATTTTTGTGTGAAATAAGCAAACAGGCAAGATGACTATGAAATACGCGATTATTGGCGCTGGCGCCTTGGGTGGTTATTACGGCGGGCGGCTGGCCCAGGCAGGCAGCGATGTTCATTTTCTGTTCAACACCGATTACCGCTATGTGTGCGAGAATGGCTTTCGGGTTGATTCGGTGAGCGGTAATTTCCATCTTTCAAAATTGAGTGCCTATAATTCAACTTCTGCCATGCCGGTTTGCGATGTGGTGCTGGTTTGCCTGAAAACAACCAATAATCAGTTGTTGCCGGAACTGCTGAAGCCAATTCTACACGCGAATACACTGGTGGTGTTGGTTCAGAATGGTTTAGGTTTGGAGGAGACGCTTGAAAGTCACTTGCCGGACATCCAGCTTGCCGGGGGGCTGGCTTTTATTTGTTCCAACAAAATTGGCCCGGGGCACATCAGGCATCTCGATTTGGGAAAGTTGGTGCTGGGTGCGCACAAGGTAACTCAACCGGAAGTCCTTCAACAGGTTTGCAGGGATTTCCAACAAGCCGGAGTGCCTTGTCAGATGTCGGATGACCTGTATTTTTCGCGCTGGCAAAAGCTGGTTTGGAACGTGCCTTTCAATGGGTTGACAGTGGTGCTGAATACCACCACCGACCGGATAATGGCTAACCATTCCAGTCGGGAACTGGCTTTTGAACTGATGCTGGAAGTGGTTGCAGCGGCCAACCAATGCGGGGTGAAGCTGGAAGAATCTTTTGCCCGGAAAATGCTGGACATGACTGCCGGAATGGCGCCCTATGCGCCAAGCATGAAGCTGGATTTCGATTTCAAACGCCCCATGGAAATCGAGGCGATCTACTCCAATCCGGTGAGTAAGGCTGCCGAAGCCGGTTTCGCGATGAAACAAGTGGCCATGCTCGAAAAACAACTTCGTTTTATTCAGGCGCAACTGGCATAAGCACAGGGGGATTGCAGCAGGCTTTCGACCGGATTAGGAGTGCCCCCGAACCACAATCCGCATGATTTTATAGTTCAGCCGAAAAAACTTGTACAGTTGAAAGAAAAAGTTGGTCCGCCAGAATTTTGTGGCACGGGTTGGTACCGGCGGATAAAATTCATCTTTGTACCCTCTTATTTCGTGTTTCTTTTCCATGGTATTCTATAATTGATTATTCGGGTAGGAGCCACCAAAACGGGTATCCTTTCGCTTTGTGAATGAACATATAGTGCAGGAACAGCTTGATCCAGTGGCCGGCCAGACCCACTTCGCCAACAGTGGCATCGATATCGCGGCCCCAGTCGGGGTATTTCTCCCAGTCGGGAACAATTGGCGATACGGTCATGGTGGCGCCCAGCCCTTTGGTCATGCTAAAACCGGCCGATACAATGCAGGCAGCGCCCATGCGTCCCATGCTGGCGGTGTGTTTGTGTTCGGTTGCCCCGTTTTTGATGAACCGGGCAATGTTCTGGGCAACGATTTTTCCGGTAACACCCGAGGGCATTCCCGTGCGCGGGGGCGCGGGCGTAATGGACAACCCGGTCGGACTTTGCATCGGCTTTGAAATGGGGTGAGGCGGGGCAAAAGCAATTCCGGTAGCATACAGGTTTGGGTAGGCCGGGTTTTGGTAGGTTTGTGGCCAGTCTCTCACGCTCCATTCTTCAAAAGGTTTGGGTGTATAGTCGGCATCCACTTTCATAAAACCGTTTGGGGCAAAAATTTTCGGGGTAATATCAGCTCCCGACTGGTCGAAGGCTTTCAGGTCT
This sequence comes from Mangrovibacterium sp., assembly GCA_050178015.1. Taxonomy (GTDB): domain Bacteria; phylum Bacteroidota; class Bacteroidia; order Bacteroidales; family Prolixibacteraceae; genus Gaoshiqia. The sequence goes on along the minus strand of JBFXGM010000018.1, from coordinate 11,027 downwards.
TGTCCTTTAAACGCGGGAATGAGCATGGCAAAATCAAACGCTACCGTATTTTGTTCGCCTGCCAGCGTTTCGTAGTGGACCACACCTGGCTCCACCCGGGTAACTCCAGCCCGCTTTATCCAGTTGATGTTGTTTTCGGTAAGGACAGATTCTGCAAATACTTTGGTGGGGGTGATATACCCGCCACGTTTGATAAATGCGCCACCCATGCCGAAATCTCCCAGCTCGTATTCGTTGGTAATCCAGGTGATTTGGGCCAAGTGGTCCAGTTTTTTGCGTTTAAGTTCGAAGGCAATGTTCAGGGCATATTCAAAGGCTGCTCCCTGGCAGGTGGCTGAAGGGTGGCCGGTGCCCAGCAAAAACCGTTGTGTTTTGCCCTGCTTCAGTTGTGCCATGCATTTTTGTAGTTCGTTCCAGGCGTGCGCTGCGTGGTCGTACGAGCATACAGAGCAGGTGTATTTCCCGGGGCCGAGGCCGGGAGTAGCTTCAAAGTTCAACTTGGGGCCGGTGGCATTCACTAAATAATCATAGGGAACTTTTTCCACCTCGCCTTTACGTTCTTCCGAAACATATTCAATCGTCACATAAGCAGTGCCGGATTCCCGGTCGCCCTCCGGATGGATCGATACTGCCTTGGCTTGTTTGTAAACAATACCCCAGCGGCGATATACTTTTTCCAGTTTAAACCGTACCTGATCCACTGTCATCCGGCCAACTCCCACCCAAATATTGGAGGGTACCCACTGATAGTACCGGTTGGGTGAAACCACCGTCACCTCGTGGTTCTTCCCCAGCTTCTTTTTCAGAAAGGAGGCTGCGGTGTGCCCCGAAATACCCGCTCCCAACACAAGAACTTTTGCCATAATGCAGAAGTGTTAAGTTTGATATGCACGTTTACGAAACAATTTAGGCAAAAATTGCATGGGAAGACCTGGTTCTGTTTATGTTAGAGGAATAGGTCGTAAAAAAAAGAGCACCCGTTTGGATGCTCTTCAATTAGTTTGCGCGATGCGTCGATTATTTTGTTGCCGATTCAAGCCGCTTCATAATGGCGAAAATGAAGGCCGCTGAAATCAGACAGCAGACGATAAAAATCAGCCACAACTGCCACAAGTCCAGTTTCCCCCAGAAAAAACTGCCCACAAACAGCAGTTTGTTTCCAACGGCTGTGGCCAACAGCCAACCTCCCTGCATCAGTCCCTGGAAACGTTGAGGCGCCACTTTCGAAACAAATGACAAGCCCATCGGGCTGAGGAACAGTTCGGCGATGGTCAGTACCAGGTAGCTGTTGATCAGCCAATAAGGCGAAACACGGGAGCTGTCGGGTACGGCTTGTCCTCCCAGCTCGTGGGGGGAAATCAGGCCGATGGAGGCCACCAGCACCACCAGGAACCCGGCAGCGGCGATAATCATCCCGTAGCCAATTTTTTTCGGTGTCGAAGGTTCTTTGCCGATGCGGTTCAGCCACGTGAAAATTCCCATCACCAGAGGGGTCAGGAACACGATAAATAAGGGGTTGAAGGATTGAAATACTTCGGGTGCAATCGCATTGGACGGTTCGTTGTTCATCACGAACCAGGCTGAAAGGCCGCCGCCAACCAGCAACAAGGCTGCACCAATCAGACGGTTGGTTTTTGTACTGCGCTTGCCCAGCAGCATCACCAAGCCCGAAATAGCTCCAATAACGGACAGGATCGATTCAAGTGTAAAGAACAGGTTGGTGAACGGTCCCACTTCTTTGACAATATAGTCGCGGGCATAGAATGTCATGGCCAGGCCGTTTTGGTGGAAGGACATCCAGAAGAAGATCACTACGAAAAATACCAGGATCAGGGAGTTTACTTTGGGCTTTTCTTCCTTCGAGGCCGATAAGGTAATCCAGGTTACAAAGGCGGCAAACAAGCCAAAAGCCATCCCTGTCTTATAATCCAAAACCAAACCGGTGAGCAGGGTGACGATCGCTGCCGCTACCAGGGCTGCTATTACCGCTTTGCCTTTTGACTGGTTGCGGGTTTGGGTAATATTTTCAGCCGAGGCGGCTGCTTTGTGTGCCAGGTGTTTTTCTTTGCCGGGCAAAAGTTTCTGGAATACGACATAAACCAGCAACGAGATAATCATGGCCCCGGCGGCAATGCCGAAAGCATAATTGTAGCCCACCGAAAAAACGTTGATGTAATTTTGGGCAAAAGCGTTCAGGTCGGTTACCGGCCCGTTCAGGCTTACGTTGTTGGCCAGCTGCGAAAGCTGGGTCGTGTCGGTCACATTTCCGTTCAGGTACTGGTGGCAAAGTGCCGGGAGGCTGCCGTCGTGCAAAAAGCCATTCATTTTCAACCACCAGTTGCGGGCTTCGGTAGCGGCAAACGGAGCAAAGAAAGCGCCCACATTTATACCCATGTAGAAAATCATAAAGGCCGAGTCGCGCATTTTCGAGTAGCGCTCATCGTCATATAATTGCCCCACAACGGCTTGCAGGTTTCCTTTAAATAATCCGTTGCCAAAGGCAATCACAAACAGGGCAACCACGGTTATAAACAGCGACATGTTTGGGATGGCCAAAATGCCATATCCGGCCAGCATGACCAGGATGCCGACAAAAATAACCAGCTTGTATTTCTTGGTAAAGTCGGCAACGATACCGCCCACCAACGCCAATGCGTAGATTCCAAAGTAGAACCAACTGTAAATGTCACCGGCAACTTCTTCGGTCAGGCCAAAGCGGGCCTGTAAAAAGAGTACCAGGATCGCCATCATCGTGTAAAAGCCAAAGCGTTCGCCCATGTTGGCAAAAAATGCCACCAATAGCCCCTTGGGATGTCCTTTCAGCATAATTGATCTTTTTAATGAGTAAATTTTTTGTTGTAAAGTTTTGCAAGACTGGCAAATATAGTCAACTTTTTGGCTTTGCAAGTTTGATAAATATCAGGTCGGGAAAGATAGTTTTTCGTAAATTCGGTATAAAAATGCAGGATATGAAGATTTTTACCACCAAACAGATTGCTGAAATTGATCAATATACCATTCAGCGTGAACCCATTGCTGATGTCGATTTAATGGAGCGGGCTTCGTTGCAGGTTGTAAACTGGCTGATCCATCGCTTGTCGAATGAGCGGAAGCTGATCATTTTTGCCGGGCCGGGAAACAACGGCGGCGATGCCTTGTCTGTTGCCCGGCAAATGGCGGACTGCGACTATCTCTGCGAAGTTTACCTGCTTGATTTTGGCAAGGGATTGAAAGGCTCGCCGACCATCAACTGGCAGCGGCTGGAAGAACAGGGCAAGGCGAAACTGGTTAAAATTGCCTCGGAAGCAGACTTCCCCGAAATACCGGCTGATGCAGTGGTGATCGACGGAATGTTTGGTTCGGGACTGACCCGTCAGCTGGACGGGCTGGCTGCTATGTTGGTGGAACGCATCAATGCTTCGGGAGCCTTGGTGGTCGCTGTCGATATTCCCAGCGGCTTGTTTGGCGAGGATAATTCGCAGAACGACCTGTCGAAGGTCATCCGGGCCAACCACACGCTCACGTTCCAATTCCCCAAACTGAGCTTCTTTTTTCATGAACACGAACAACTTTTAGGCAGCTGGGAAGTGCTGCCGATTGGTTTGCACCCGGAAGTAATTTCAAATACGCCAACTCCTTTTTATTTTCTGACGGAAGAATATATCACAACGCTCATCCGACCACGGGGCAAGTTTTCGCATAAAGGAACTTACGGACATGCCCTGCTGATTGCAGGCTCGTACGGCAAAATGGGCGCGGCAGTACTGGCTTCGAAAGCTTGTTTGCGCGGGGGCACCGGCTTGCTTACCAGCCATGTTCCGCACATGGGGTATGGTTTTATCCAAAGCTGTGTGCCCGAGGCCATGTGCTCGATCGATGCTTCGGATTTGATGTTTACCGAGTTTCCCGACTTGAAGCAGTTTTCTGCCGTGGGCGTTGGCCCGGGCCTGGGCTGCAAATCCAATTCACACCAGGCGCTGAAGGAACTATTAGAGGCCGGCCCCAAAAAACTGGTGATCGATGCCGATGCGCTGAACATTCTTTCGCAGCATGAAGATTGGTACGGACTGATTCCTGCAAACGCCATTCTCACCCCTCATCCCAAAGAATTTGAGCGGCTGGCCGGCGAAACCACCGACTCGTGGTCGCGACTGCTGTTGCAGCAATGGTTTTCGAAAAACCACCGGGTAATTGTGGTTTTGAAAGGTGCCCATACGTGCATTACTTTCCCAAACGGGCAGGTATATTTTAATACTACCGGCAATCCGGGGATGGCCACGGCTGGTAGTGGCGATGTGCTTACCGGCTTGATCCTGGGCTTGCTGGCCCAACCCTATTCTCCCGAAGAAGCTGCCTTGCTCGGCGTTTACCTGCACGGGCTGGCCGGTGACCTGGCCATGAATGAGTTTGGACAGGAAGCGCTGATCGCGGGCGATTTGATTGATCATTTCGGGAAAGCATTTTTGCAGCTCACAAAATAAAACAAGCTTCTTTCCGGTTTTAGGAACGGGACTTTTGCCATTCGACAGTTATTTTTAGCCGAAGTTGTCAGCTTTTGCCCCGACATTCATTAATTTTGAAACCAATCACAAAAAACAATTAAACATGAAAACCAGATACGTTTTAACTTTTATGCTTCTGATTACCAGCGTGAGCATTTTTGCCCAACGTTCCAAAGACGACGCAGCTTTGCCGGTGATAACCGATGGTGTGGTTTACAGCCTGCCGCGCACCGGCATCCGTGTTTATGTGAAAGCCACGCAGGAAAAATTCTTCAACGGCCCGTATTTTCAGTATGCCGAAGCCATGCTGGGACTGAAAGATGCTGCTTCGTCGGACCGGGAGAGCTGGACCATCAACGATATCCGCATCGAAACCTTCAGCGAGGCCGATCCGCAGCAAGTACACAAAGCGAAGGGAAAAGGCGCCGCCTTGGTCAGTCTGACCTCCTCGGGCGTGCTGGCCGGCATCAACAAAGCGGTGGACAGTGAAGAAGAAATTGCGCCGGTAGCTACTTTTCTGGCCGATACAAAAACACCGGAATATCCGTTTTCGGATTTGTCGCTGAACCCGTTCTTTGAAAAACCGGACTCTGCCAGCAGAAAGGTGTTGATTGTTAAATCGCTGGAAGAAAAAGCACAGGAAGCGGCCCATACCATCACCAAGTTGCGCAAGCGCCGGTTTAAATCGCTGGCCAACGGTTATGAGGAACAGTTGCCCGACGGCCGTGCTTACGAGCTGATGGTGGACGAGCTGGGAAAACTGGAAGCGGAGTATGTTGCCTTATTCGTGGGCAAAACCTATAAAAAGTCGTTCGACTATTGTTTTGATTTCATTCCGGGCGAAAACTCGGTGTCGGGCGAAGTGGTGTTCCGCTTTTCCGAAACCAAAGGCGTGTTGCCCAAAACCGATCTGAGCGGGAAGCCTATGGTGGTGGACCTGAAAAAGCTGGACGACCTCGCTTCGGCACAGGAAAAACAAAAGTCGCAGGCCGGTGGGGCAAGCGGCGTGTTTTACCGCATTCCGGGGAGAGCTGAAATCCGCATCCAGAACGGCATCAACCTGATGGCGGTTACCCGGGCCGATATTGCCCAGTTCGGCACCGTTGCACCACTTCCGGAGGAACTGCTCGACGGAACACACCAGATCGTCTTTCACCCGAAAACAGGAGGGATAAAAAGTATCCTTTTGAAATAACCGCCAATTAAGCTGTCCAAAAAGTAGAGGGTTCCCCGGGAGCTGTCATCCTGTCCGGCAGTTGCCGGATCAGGATCTCAATCAACCGGGGACAGATCCTGAAATAAATTCAGGATGACTTGAGTCTTTACTTTTTGGATAGCTTCTTTTTTGATTTCTGTCAGTTGGCAGGCTGCCTGATTTTCTTATTTTTACGGGCTTCAATCAAAAACTTACAAATACTGATCAATTTTATTATGGATGCGATTAAAAAGACGTTAAAAGATTCGGCAGCCATCCGGTGGCTTGTTTTGGTGATTATCTCCATGTTCATGTTCGGAACTTACTGGTTTCAGGATTTCATGTCGGGGCTGAAAGGCCTGATGATGTCGGAGCTGGGGATCACCAGTAGCCAGTTTGGCTTGATTATCAGTTCCACCACCTGGGCCAACATGGTGGGGATGATCATGGTAGGCGGTATTATTCTCGACAAGTGGGGCATCCGCGTGGCCGGGGTCGTTTTCGGGATTGTGGCTTCGCTGGGCGCATCCATCACGGCATTGGCCACCTACGGTGTTTTTGGCGATGACCCCGGAACGATGATGAAGTTTATGATGGCCGGACGTATGTTGTTCGGGATCGGTCTGGAGTCGATTTGTGTGATTGTGACCCGTACCACTGTAAAATGGTTTAAAGGATATGAGCTGGCGCTGGCCATGGCCATTAACGTGGCTTTCGGTCGTTTCGGTACGGCTTTCGGCACCGCTTTCTCGGTTGAGATTGGGGGCGGGCATGTGGCCCCGGCCGTTGCTTTTGCCGCCTCGCTGATTGGTTTCGGTTTTATTCTCTTCCTGGCCTACCTGATTTTCGACATTCGCTTGGACAAGCAAGTGCAAGCCAATAAAAAGGACGGGGGTGAGCCCGAAGAAGATTTCAAGTTCAGCGATTTGGTGAAACTGGCCACCAACAAAGGTTTTGTCTATATCACCCTGCTGTGCGTGGCTTTCTATTCGGCGGTATTTCCCTTCATTCAATATGCGCCCGACTTGCTGGTGAATAAGTTTGGCTTCACCTACCAGTTGCCCGATTTGTCGTCGATGACTTTGTTCGAAAAGATTGGCGCCATATTCCACAACGGCCCCAAAGTTACTGGATTGATCCCGCTGGGGACCATCTTGTTCACGCCTATCTTTGGATCGATTGTCGATAAAAAAGGTAAAGCGGCTTCGCTGATGATCCTGGGGGCTTTCCTGCTGATTTTTGCCCACGTTTCCCTTTCGCTGTTCAATAGCGTTACGCTGGGCTATCTCGGATTGGTTTCACTGGGGGTTGCCTTTGCCCTGGTGCCTGCCGCCATGTGGCCTTCGGTTGCCAAGATCGTTGCCGAAAACCGGCTGGGAACAGCTTACTCGTCCATGTTCACCATTCAAAACTGGGGGCTCGGCCTTTTCTTCTGGGGGATTGGCGCCCTGCTCGACTTCGTGAACCGCGCTGATCTGGATGCCATCAGAGCAGGCGAAAAAATGTACGATTATACCATCCCCATCCTGACGCTGGTGATCTGCGGGGTGATTTCGATTTTCCTCGCCTTTATGCTGTTGCGCGCCGACAAGCAAAATAAGTATGGCTTGGAACTGCCATCCGGCGTTGAGGCAAAGTAGCTCAAAAAGAGAAAAATATGATGAAATAAAATCGGCCCCGCATTTATTCTGGATGCGGGGCTTTTTGTTTCGGCTGACGAATGTCAGAACAAGTTGGGGGGTAAAATTGTATTTTTAGGGAATTCTGACGGAATAATCATTCATAAAATAAAAACGTAATGAGCAACGAAATTTGTAACCTCGAACCACAAGCGCTGTGGGAAAACTTTTATCAGCTGACGCGAATCCCGCGTCCTTCAAAACACGAAGAACGGATACAGGACTTTATCTACCAGTTTGGGAAAAACCTGGGTCTGGAAACCATCAAAGATGAGGCCGGCAATATCATCATTCGTAAACCGGCCACGCCCGGAATGGAAAACCGGAAAGGGGTGATTTTGCAAGGCCACCTCGACATGGTGCCGCAAAAAAACAGCGACAAAGCGCACGACTTTGTGAACGACCCGATTGAAGCTTTTGTGGATGGCGAGTGGGTAACAGCCAACGGAACCACCTTGGGCGCCGACAACGGCATTGGCGTGGCCGCCGCCATGACGGTGCTGGCTTCGAAGAACCTGGTGCATGGCCCGGTTGAAGCGTTGTTTACCGCCACCGAAGAAACTGGCATGGACGGGGCTGAAGGACTGAAAGCCGGTGTGTTGCAGGGCGAAATCCTGCTCAATACCGACTCGGAAGATGAAGGCGAACTGTATGTGGGCTGCGCCGGTGGCGAAGATGCCAATGTGAAATTCACCTATTCCGAAGTTGCTGTTCCGGCTGGTTCAACGGCCTTTAAACTGGATATAACTGGCTTGAAGGGCGGCCACTCGGGCATGGATATCATCCTGCAGCGTGGCAACGCCAATAAGGTGTTTTTCCGTTTGCTGGATGAAGCCCACCGCGAAACCGGCGCCCGGCTGGCAGCTATTGACGGCGGAAGTTTGCGCAATGCCATTCCGCGCGAGGCGTTTGGCGTGATCACCGTTGCTGCCGAAAAAGTTGTTGCCGTGAAAAGTGCGCTGGAAGCCGAATTTGCCCTGGTGAAAAAAGAATTGTCGGCTACCGAGCCCGATCTGAAAATGGCACTGGTTGAAACCGAAATGCCTGCTGTCTTGATCGATGAAACCACCCAGGTGAACCTCACCAAAGGGGTGATGGCTTGTCCGAACGGGGTCATCCGCATGAGCGACAGCATGACGGGGCTGGTGGAAACCTCCTCCAACCTGGCGATCGTAAAATCCGACCCGGCCACCAAAACCGTTACCCTGGCCAGTCTGATGCGCAGTTCGGTGGACTCGGCCAAAGAAGAGCTGGCCCGCCGCATTGAAGCCGTGTTTACCCTGGCTGGCGCCCAGGTGAAAATGACCGGCGCCTACCCGGGATGGAAACCCAACATGGATTCGCCCATCCTGAAAACCATGCAGTCGGTTTATCACGAAAAGTATGGCAACATCCCCGAAATAAAAGCGATCCATGCCGGGTTGGAATGCGGCATCCTGGGCGGAACATACCCGCATTGGGACATGATCTCGTTTGGCCCCACCATCCGCTTCCCGCACTCGCCCGACGAAAAAGTGAACATTGCCACCGTCGGCAAATTCTGGAACTTCCTGGTGGAAACCCTGAAAAACATCCCCGCGAAATAAACCGGTAGAGGGCTTCTCTGAATGAGGGGCCCTCTTCTATTTTTTATGCCTCCGGCATCTTCGGGCACGATTGGTGTTCTTCCAAACCCGGAGGGTTTGGATGTTTTTAGAATTAGCGTACCCCCGCAAAAGCGAGACCCCGTCCGGGGTCGAATCGATCTCGATTATCTCATCTTCCTATAACCATACGATGCCTCCGGCATCAATCATATCTGGTCCAACTGCCGCCAGCTTTCGATATATCCTGAATAGCGGGGTTTACAAACCCGGAGGGTTTACATGTTTATAGAATCGGCCAACCCCGAAAAAGTGCGACCCCGCGTCCGGGGTGGAATTTCGCTCAGACATCCTTTCTTTCTATAAACATACGATGCCTCCGGCACTAAAAAAGTTAATTAATCCTCAATCCATTCAAATAAATATTCATCCTTAGATTCAATTTCAAACGCCTTTAAAAATGCCAGATATTCTTCCTTAAAGGTTTTTTTTCGGTGTTGGTCCTTCTGTCGGTCAATATACTGGATGACATCGGTTAATTGTGAATGGCCATATGAGAAAGCCCCAAACCCTTCCTGCCATTTGAAATGGTGCTTCGTAAATCGCTTTTCTTTGATGAAAGTATTGGACGATTTTTTTATTTCACGCACCAGATCAGACAAGCAACAGGTTGGCTTCATGCCTATGAAGAAATGAATATGATTGGATGTGCCATTGATTGCAAGCATTTTTTGCCCTTTGTTTTGGGTGATTCCGGTTATGTATTTGTAGAGTTCTTCTTCCCAACCGGGATTGATGAGGGCATTGCGATTTTGCACGGCAAAAACTACCTGAATGTAAATTTGAGAGAATGTGTCAGCCATATGGTTTGGTTTTAGGTCGCTTTCATTCATTAAACCCGGAGGGTTTGGATGTTTATAGAATAGGCGCATGCAGCAAAGGTGCGACCCCATCCGGGGTCGAATCGATCTCGATTATCTCCTCTTCCTATAACCATACGATGCCTCCGGCATCAATTTGCCAGGCAGCCTGACTGGATCAATCGGAAGCCTTTAGCTCACCCTCCGGCGCCGCCCCTCAAGCTGACACCGATTTTTTAACCAGTTCCTTGTCAATCAGGGCAAACGGTTGCTTTTTCAAAACAAAACATGGGTACAGGCCCTTTGCCAGCGGAAGAGTTCGTCCGGTGCCCCGCTAACTTCGTCTGGCTCTGCCGGACAGACTTCTTGGCATTCGCCGACTTCGTCTGGCGCCCAAGCGAATGCTTCCGGCTGCTCGGCGGCATCGTCTGGCGGGTAGCTGAGTTCGTCTGGCGACTGAGCACCATCGTCTGGCTGCCGGGCGTCATCCTCCGGCTTTTGGGCGGCCTGTTCCAGGCAACCGGCAACCCGGTTTTGCTTTTGCAACGACAAAGCCCCGAACTCCTCCTCGTCTTAGCGAAGCGGTGACGAGGAGCAAGCTGGTGGTCGTTTTTAACGACAAAGAGAGGATGGCGATCCAGCCAAGTTGAATGACTTTCCTGCAAATCCCGATGGGTCGGTGTGAATATAGGATCTTACTGACCAGGTGACTTGGAGTCACCTGGTCAGTATCGACTTCGATCCAGCTCTTCCGGACATGTGCTGAATCCCGTTTCTGTAAATCCGGATGAGCCGGTAAAACTTCACAGCCTGTCCCGGATTTTTCGGGATACGGGTTGATGCAGGGGCACTCACAATCATCGCATAATTTGTACATTTACGTAATGTAAACATTGAGCGGGCTGTCAGGCTTTACTATACACTCCAATATTAATGAATTAAATACTACAGATTATGAGTGACGAAGAAATTAATCAACCACAATCCAGTCCGGACAATAGCCAAAATGAGGTGTATATTCCAGACATTGACACTAGCACGTATGTTGAAAGAGGCTTAAACTCAGACGACCTAATAGAAAAAGGGAGTGTAAAGCAAACTCTGTCTGGTTGTTTTTATTAGATAACTCAAATTTACTTTTTTGTTGTCAACATCCAAATGCTTTATAGGAACCGTTTTCGGAACAGGCAAGGGCAGCGACCTTCGGG